>JAJFLE010000047.1 GCA_021772835.1 Mariprofundus sp. | reverse complement strand
GCGTTGAAAAACATCAGCAAAAAGTGGACGATGCCTATCAGAGATTGGAAAGCAGCACTAAACCGCTTTAGCATTCAATTCGACGACAGGATGCCAAGGCAGTAAACCAAAGCCGTTTACACAAAATTTCTTACACCCTCTATGAAAATGCTGAGATTCCAGCTTATCGAACTCGCCCAGATGTTCCTTCAAGGCTTTATGCCTATCCTTGAAGCGCTTGAGCGCCTCTTTATTTTCCTGGTTCTCTGATTCGTCGTGATGCAACTTTCTCCTCCCTCTCCCCTTTGGACTACCCGCATTTCAGTAGACGTTGTTATCTTCCAAAAACCCTTTCTCACATTCTATGCTTCGAATTAGCAAAATAATAAATGACTGTTTCCTGCCAGTTGCGGACTTCACTATTTTGAAAAACTATCTTTTCGTGGACTCTGGCATGTTTTCAGCATAACCTTTGAAAATATTATCCAGCACTTCAGTTTGCGTAGGTGGTTCAGGATAACCGCTATGGTCTAAGCCTATCAAATTATCTACAAACACATCCACCAACTCCTCTCGCCAACGCTTATCTTTACTGAATGTGCGCGATGATTCGTTGCTGTTGGTTTCTGCGTGGCTCACGTAACCTGTCCAGACCTGCAAATTCTGTTGTAGATCATAAATGATCAGCGTCGCTCCCATCTCGCGCGTTGTCTCCAATGATATATCCACGCGCACTTGTTCATATTCACCCTTTTGCCTGTCTTCTTCAGAGTCTGCTACATCAGTTTCACTCTGCTTGTTTTTCTGGCTAATGTGGTTTTTCTCAATCCGAGACAAAATAAGGAAACGCGCCAATGGAACGCTATGGCGAATACTATCAACATCCTGGCTGTTGATCGCACCTGTCATTCGGTAACTATCAAGCAAAGACATCAGAGAAGCGCTACCAACTTCTTTGGCTAATAAACCAGACCGAATTATGTTTATTTCAGGCCTTTCTTCATGAAACTGCCGGGCAAGCTGGTCTCCAAAACGAACGCGTGTGATATCATCTAGCTTCTCTACAGATGAAGTGACTCCAGCAACTACAAACTGGTTCTGTATAGTCTCTATATAAGAAAAAGAAGGGTCTTGCTGCAACCCAACTACTGTAGTCTTACATGCCATTAGCACCGACATAATTACTAGAACAACCATAGGTAACTTCATAAATTAATCTCTCTCATATTAGTAATAGTAGTTACTCACTAATTAAACTCGTTAGTGCAATAACTTATGTTTTGACAGTAAAAAGAATAGCGGACGGACGCCCTATCAAGGGCTCAGAGTGAGGTTACTTCAGCAAAAGTCATCTTCTGTTGATTACAAATAGGGTAATCTTTTATGTGTGAGCCGATAAAAATTGTATCTGATAATTTAGCCCCCGATAGGCAATCTTCATTTAGAAATGTTCCGGATAAATTGGCTGATGATAAATCAGAACCTCTCATGTCTGTTTTTAATAAATAAGTCGCCGATAACTCGGCACCCTTCATCAATGCATTTCTCATAGATGCTCCAAGAAGGTGTGCTCCAGAAATGTTAGCATTTTCTAATTCAGCGCCGTTTAAATTTGCATAGAACAAACTGGCCGAAGATAGATTAGTGTTATTAAGCTTTGTGCCTGATAAATCGGATTCGTTAAATTGGGCACCTGACAAATCTAAGTTAGATAAGTCAGCCCCAGATAGATCGCAATTTTCACAAATCTTTGTTGCCATTGCTTTTGATAAATGTTGAGAGTCAAATGCAAAAGAATTCGTCGAAAAAACAATTACCGAGACAATCATAAATAAAAAATGTTTCAAAATTTATTCCTCTTCAAATTGAGTAGAATTTAGATGTTTAATGAAACAGGTGATTTACAGTGAATCTATTACGATTAGTGTGATAATGATTAAGCCAAACATAACCGACATTTGGATTTTCTTAGACAGTTTGTCGTTCATTCTATTTCTCCATAAAAAACATTAAGGGCATATTTTTTTGAAAGTGCAAAAAAAGACAGGAGGTAGCCTGACCCTGTGGTATTGGGAACCTAGAATATTGACTTCAAAATCTTTCGCTACGCTAAGATCTCAAATCAATTTTCCTAGTTAACGAAAGTAAACAACCTTAAATACTAAAGTGTTTATTTAACTGTTCCGCTACTGGTTATAATGATAAAGAAAAAATACTTGTTAATTGTCCATATTTACAAAGGAAAACAGTGCGGGGCGGTCACAAATCTACAAGATAGTAGAGTTGAACGGCTGTATAGCCGCCCGCAGGGTGAGGCATGGATGTGCCGAATCATAACATTCAATTATGAATCTATCGCGCGGTGGGACAGTACCGGTTGCTCCTCATACGAGCCATTCACTACAACTGCTCATTAAGTCCTAGTTATTGATCCTCCGCTAGCAAGATGCCGGGACGAATGATCAAAATCGGGGAAAGCTGCAGGGCAGCAGCCGATTTTGATCATACAGGACCGGGAACCCGAAGAGCAGGCTGGTTTCGGGGTGTACTTTCTTTCGTTCTTTTTTGGGCAGCAAGAAAGGACAAGTGTATTCATATACTTAATAACTACCTGCAATGATTACAAGCGCTTTCCATCAGGATGCTTCCCGGACTTCCGCGATAAACCTAAAAAAGCCCCCTGCTTTCGCAGAGGGCTTCGATTTATCGGCAGGTATTTGCGTACCTGAAAATTAATGGTGCGATTTCGACATCAATTTTAGCATTTTCAGGTTGATGACGATAAAGCGGATACCCTGCCAGATCAGGGATGTACGCATATAACGGGTCCAACCGGTGGGGGCCGGTGGATAATAAGCCTGCTGGTAAGGTTCCTTGTTGGTAATTTTAACTGCCATGTCGTTGCTCCTAAAAAGAATATCGCTATTGATGTTCACTATGATTAATCCGGAAGCACTGACCAGCCCGGTTTCATTTTCGCCTGATAGATGAATGTATGATGCAGAATATACTTCATCCAGTGGCCTGCCAAACCGATTTCACCAGTCGTCAACTCAAGGTCACGTCCATGTTCAGGATACCTCTCAAAATCCGGTACAACCGGGAACACTGTCATCGTTGCAGCTGTACCCTTAAATACATGCGATCCTGTAGATGCGACACATGCCGCACCCATTTCGGCCATGGATGCCGTATGCGTTGGATTCTCTGCACCATTGACCATGTCACGGATACTCATGGCCACAGCCTTTGCCATGGTAGCTGATGGCATGCCCGTTCGTGGTGGTGTCGGATTGATTGCTGTGCCATTGGCACTCTGCATCGGTTTACTGATCGGGTGTGGTGGTGCAAAAGCAATGCCGACTGCAAAAACGTTTTTATACTTCGGAGTCTGGTAGTTCCTCGGCCAATCCCTGGCACTCCATTCCGCAAAAGCTCGAGGCGTATAATCAGCATCCACCTTCATGAAACCGTTGGGCGCAAAAACATCACTGGTAATGTCTTCACCGGCCTTGTCGTAAGCCTTCAGGCCAACACCGGCAAATGGTGGAATCAACATGGAAAAATCGAATTCCTGTTCGTGGAATTCCCCATCCAGTGTTTCATAGTGAATCAGGCCAGCCTCAACTTTCTTCACGTGAGCACGGGTAATCCACTCAATATCACGTTCAACCATCAGAGACTCAGCGAAAGTTTTGCCGTTGGTGACATAACCACCACGTTTGATATGCACGCCTCCCATACCAAAATCACCCAGCTCATACTCATTACTGATCCAGACGATGCGAGCCATATCGCGCACGCCTGCTTCGCGCAGAATGTGATCGACGTTATAGATATATTCAAAAGCAGCACCCTGACAGGTACACATGCCATGGCCTGTGCCCACAACCAGGGTACAGTGTTCTCCGGTGCGCATGCGCTCGACAACTGCCTGCAACTTCTCATTGGCTTCCAGTGCGTGGCCTGCGGTACAAACCGAAACGGTAAAACCATGATCCGGCCCTAAACCTTCTGTCGCTGCAAAATTCAATTTTGGACCTGTTGCATTGATCAGGTAATCATACTCAATCTGTTCCTGCTCACCGGCTTTCGCCGGCAACGTGTACTCGATACTGATAAAGGGCTTATCACTGTCGGCACTACCTTCCGGATTGATGGACAGCCCTTTCGCCTGAAAAAACTTCACGTTGCTTTTTTTATAAACTTCAGCAAGGTCAAAAGTAACCTCTTCTTCAGTCATCTGACCAACACCTACCCAGATATTGGATGGAATCCAGTTCCATTTGGCATTAGGAGAAACAACGATGATCTCATGTTTTTTGCCTAACCATTTATCAAGATATCTCGCGGCAGTATGGCCTGAAATGCCTGCACCTAAAATTACAATTCGAGACATGTCTCCTCCTTTTGACCCCTGACTCATACATAGTTCATCATTAAATTATGGCGTGAATGTATTATAATATAATTATATGTCAAGCCGCTAATTTTCACAGTGCCACAAACAACGCATCGCTCAAACATGGCAGTAGAACATGTGAGACATCATTGATAACAGCCACTGCAGTTGGAGAATATTTTTGATTAAGTATTTACAGTCGAAGTCCAGGAAACAAGATCGGGCCTCGCCCATCCCCCAGGTTATCAGCATACAAGCAATTGTCTGGTTAAGCTGAATCAGTCACGCCTGTCATTGAATCACAACGAATCCAACCGTGTCGATACCGACAACGGCGACGAATCAACCGGTAAATGCGCCATTAGCTGAGAAATAAAGCAATAGTCTCAGCCAAGAAGCTTTAACGCACGGTGCAAACGTTGGCTTAGATGTTTGGGCTGGGCTTTAGTCAAAGACACTGTGGCACATTTTTGAAAATGACAGAATCGTGTTATGGCGTCAGCAAATGCAGAAATGACCAAATCTTCATCAACTGTATGGTGTTCCAACTGTAGTAACTTGATCTCTAAATGGCTGGATTTTCGATGCGCTTTACAATCCATCCGCCCAATAAATCCATCACGGTAAAGTAACGGCAGGCAAAAGTAGCCATACTGTCGTTTAGCTGCGGGTACATAACATTCTATTTGATAATCGTATTGAAACAGTGATTTGAGCCGTTCGCGCTGAATAACACAGTTGTCGAACGGCGAAAGTATCAACATGCGGTTGTTCAATCGGGGAATTGGGCGTTCGAGCGCACCGGTTTCCAATATGAATATTTCGCCACTGCTTACGCGCACCTGTTCTAAAGTACGCTGTTCCAACCTTTCGTTGAGCAAGGTTTTTACAGCTTTGCGAAGCTCAGGATTTCGGCGCTGGTAGGTCAGCCCTTTGAGTGAAACAAGCCCATGGCAGCGCAACTGTTGATCGACAATGTGCGCCGCAAATTCTTCCATGCCGGGCATTTGTGCATCGACATGGGATGGCAGTACCCGCTCGGTTATATCATATGTTTTTTGGAAACCTTCGCGATCACTGACCATGAGATCGCCTTCCATATACATCTGTTCGAGTGCTTTTTTGGCTGGTTTCCAGTCCCACCAACCTGCACGTTTTGCACTGTTAGAATCCAGATCCCGGGATCGTATCGGGCCATCTGAACGTATGCGTGCCAACAGTTCGCCCATGAGCTTCCTGTCCGGCGTTTTACACCAATGACTTTGGCCGCTTTTAATGGCCTGCTTGTAGGGTAAGGAGAAACGAAAATCAGCAATGGGTAGAAAAGCTGCCGCGTGTGTCCAATACTCAAAGATGTCTCTATCGAGCAACATTTGATTTGTCATGGCTGGTTCGAAAGCAGGCACTCTGGCGTGAAGAACATGATGGTGGGCGCGCTCCACCACCGATATGGTGTCGATCTGTACATAACCGATGTGATTAATCGCTTTGCGCGCGCCCGCCAAAGCACGCCCAAAGGGCTGAGTCTGCAGCAAACCTTGTGCAGCCAGGGCCAGGCGGCGTAAACGCGCCAGCTCTTGTGGATGTTTAATTTCAATCATGCTCTTACTTACCTAACTGTTTCTCTCCAAAGTCTTGTGTATTTGATGTTGTTCAACCATATTTTTTATTTTTATAGCTTTTTCAAAATGATCTAACTTATTTGTTAAAATCCACCATTTTGCAACTTCCATTAATAACTCTGGATCATCATTTTTGTTTGCAAAAAAAGCATAGAACGATAAACCTACGTTTAAACCTTTAAGTTCAATTTTTTTTATTACACACTTCAATAATTTTATGTTTAAAAGATTCTCTCATTTATTCCCTTACTGAAGAAATCGGGTCAAGATTTGCAACGCAAGAATTGACCCAAAGGTATCCTTACTTTTTTCAGATCGTCCGGGCCAACTGAATACCCAGCCAGGTCAGGGCAAGACAAACAACGACCTGACCGATCACATTGCCGAAGGCGAGCGCCAGGGCTCCCTCCTGCAAGAGGCGGATTGATTCCAGTGAGTAGGTGGAAAAGGTAGTGAAAGCACCAAGAAAGCCTACAGTGACCGCAAGGCGAACCAATTCACTGGCAGTGGAGCGCTCTATCAACCAGACAAAGAGAAAACCAAGCAAAAAGCTACCAACGGCATTCACGGCAAAGGTGCCCCAGGGAAATGCGCCACCGGCCATCTTCTGGATACCGGATGCCATCAACCAGCGCATCACTGCACCGCTTGCTCCTCCGATAGCCACTGCAATCAATTGCCCCGTCACGTCTTTCCACCCCTTAATGTTCTATCCTTTAGCCAAACCAAACGCTCTTTGAGCGTACGCTCAAAACCACGATCCACAGGCTGATACAGTTCTGCATTCACACCATCGGGAAGATGCTGCTGATTGACCACTGCGTCCACTGCATTATGCGCATACTGGTAACCCGCGCCATGACCAAGCTGTTTCATCAGCTTCGTCGGTGCATTTTTCAAGTGAATAGGTACATCCGTCTGCTGCGTCTCTCTGGCCAGTCTTCTGGCGCCTTTCTCAGCCATATAGGCGGCATTGCTCTTCGGTGCCAGCGCCAGATAGATCGCCGCTTCAAACATACCCTGCTCTCCTTCAGGAGATCCCAAAATTTCATACATGCGATGAGCATCGAGAGCAATATTCAGCGCTTTGGGATCGGCAAGACCGATATCTTCTGTAGCCATGCGAATAAGGCGGCGCAAGATATACAGAGGCTGCTCCCCGGCTTCAAGCATACGCGCAAGCCAATAGATCGCGGCATCGGCATCGGAATCTCTGATACATTTATGCAGCGCCGATATCAGGTCATAATGGGCATCGCCATCACGATCATAACGGGCTGCCCGACGCAAGCTCTGCTTTTCAACATCAGCCTGAGACCAGCGTTTATTGGCATCCGATTCAAAGATCGATTCCAGTGCATTCAAGGCATAACGCGCATCGCCGTCACAGTTGTCTGCCAGCCAGCTCAACGCATCAGCATCAACCCCAAAGACAGAAGACTGTTGTTGAAGGTGCTGACATGCACGTTTGAGAATGGACTCGATATCCGTGCTTTCAAGCGCCTTAAGCACAATCATCCGGCAACGGGACAGCAGTGCATTGTTCAGTGAAAAGGAGGGATTCTCTGTGGTTGCCCCGACAAGCACCAGTGTGCCATCCTCGACATAGGGTAGTAGCACATCCTGCTGGGCTTTGTTAAAACGATGAATCTCATCAAGAAACAGCAGCCAGGTCTGGCCCTGCTGTTTGGCCTGCTTCACTACGGCCTGAACTTCGGCCTTGCCTGCTGAAACGGCTGAGAGATGGGTGAATGGTAAACCGGCCGCATCGGCCATCATAGTCGCCAGCGTGGTTTTACCCACTCCGGGAGGGCCCCAGAATATACACGAAATGGCTCTGCCTTCGCCCATCATGGCGGCAAACCAGGAATTTTTGTCGGTTAATTCAGATTGTCCGGCCACATCCTGTAAAACTTTCGGCCGCATGCGATGTGCAAGCGGCGCACTTATCTCACTCACGCTCTCTTCAAGGAAGGAAACTTGCCTTGCCACCCGGGTTAGCTAGTCAAAGTGCTTGCTAACAGACAGTGCAAAGACCTGCCTGCGGTCACGATAGGTGCCTGCAAACGTGCCTGTAGCCGTGCGCTTGGTAAAATAGGTATAACTGTAGGCAAGATCGAAATGCATGCCGATTAAGTCGCCACCAGCACCCAGACTGGCCTGATGTCCGTCCTGATCAGCCATAAGCGGATTAAATCCAGCGGCTTTGTTGGCGCCCTGATCATATGCATAACCAATGCGGAACTGGGTGTTCGGACGCCATGTCCAGGTTAAACCGGTCATGATGCTGAAGGTATCCTTCAGACTCAATGGATTGCTCTGAGCAGAAACACCCGTCACATTAAAATTCTTCAGGCTGGACCAGCGTGTCCATTTAGCATCGACTTCCACACGCCATACATCGGCAAAATCGTGGGCGATACCGGCACTGACCTGATCCGGTAACTTGAACGACAACTGATCATTGGCAGCGCCGGACATGCTGATCTTACTGCCAGAGCGCAGCATCAGGCCCGCACTCCAGGCTGGCATGAACTTCCACTTCAGTGAAGCATGACCGCCGAAACTGGCCCAGTCATGTCCCTTGAATGCCTTCCCCCCTTGTGTCAGGTCGGCGCGGGTCAGATACCAGTCACCACCGAGTCCGACAGCCAAATCACTATTTATAGCATAAACAGCATCAAGGCTGGCATGGTCAATAGTCACCTTTGTTGCGCCTGCAGCGGCACCAAAGGCCTGACTCCACTCATTATTAATCTGATATAACGGAGAAAAGCCGAAACCAACCGCCCATGCACTGTCCAGCGGTGCCCAACCTGCATAAATCGAGCCCACCATAGCTTCCGTACCCATATTCGGCCCTATACCGCCTGCCACCTTCACGGAGGAGTCTCGATACGGTGTGGCGAGCCCTACCTGCACAGACAGACCGGACTGCCATGCTATGCCGGACGGATTATAAGCGATCGCCGATGCATCATTAGCTGTAGCAACAAAGGCGTTGGACACGCCCAGCGCAGATGCAGACTGATTCGGTAGCTCGAAACCGCCTGCATAGGCAGTCGTGGATGTCAGCAACATGCTGATGGTAATGCTCAAAAAACGTTTCATGTTTTATCCTTGATTCACTTACTAGAACGCATATCGAGCACGTCCACACCGTCAGGTGGCGTAAAACTAAATAGATTTTCCGTCGGCGCAATGTAAGAACATTCTGACAGATTCATGCGATTTCGATTACCCAGCAAATCTTCGCGTTCGATAAGAATCAGATCACCGGATTTGGAAAAGCCCAGCCATACAGGATCAGAGCCTTTAATGCTGACCTGATAACGCCTTAGTCCTGGCTTGCCATCAGTCTCCTGCTTCAATACCTGCAAATCAGCTGGTGAAATACGGCCATCAAGTAACTTCATGACTGCTGGATCAACTGCTTCAAGATTATCGAGCCGCTCGGCCTGCATCAGATCCGGTTCATAGTGCCATATGCCGGACCCGTCGCTGATATAAAACTGTTCATAGGGTTGCTCGTACTGCCAGCGAAAACGTTTGGGTTTGAGCACTGCCAGATCACCGGAATAACGTTGCCCACCACCATCGGTAAACACCATCATCTGATCAAAGTGGCACTGAAAGCCGGGCAGTGCAGCCATGCGATTGATGCTCTTCTTAAAAAAATCACCCTGCTCGCTTTCAGGACCATCTAACTGCCACACCTGCTCAACCTCGGCAGCGTGGACACAGCCAAGCGCCACAACCAGTGAAACCATCAACATCATGAAACGCGACATCATTCGATGACACCTCCGCCATTTTCGGAAGATCTGACATTCACCTTGCGAATGCCGCCGGAGCCCGGTGCCGTGACCAGTCCTTCACGCTCCATCTGCTCGACCAGACGGCTGGCACGGTTATAGCCGATACGCAGGTAACGCTGCACCATGGAGACCGAACACTGTCCTTTTTCGATTACCAGTTCAGCGGCTTCATCATATTTATCATCCTGATCAGCGCCACCCGGCCCTGCACCCTTATCACCATCAGCGGCAGCTGGTACTTCGAACACCTCTTCGCGGTAATCCGGTTCGCCCTGCCCTTTCAGGTGTTCAACAAGATCAATCACTTCCCGATCCGATACAAATGCACCATGCACGCGTTTGAGATCGCGACCACCACTGAGAAACAGGCTGTCGCCCATGCCCAACAACTGCTCGGCACCCATCTGATCGAGAATCGTGCGCGAATCAATTTTAGATGACACCTGGAATGATAATCGGCTTGGCAGGTTGGCTTTAATCAGACCGGTAATGACATCCACACTGGGTCGCTGGGTCGCCAGAATCAGATGCAGGCCTGCCGCCCTCGCTTTCTGGGCAATTCGACAAATGGCTTGTTCAACTTCCTTACCCGCCACCATCATCAAATCTGCCAGTTCATCAATAACAATAACGATGTACGGCAGCCGTTCTCCGTCTTCCAGCTTGTCTGCCGCTTTGTTATAACCGTCGATATTGCGCACCTTGGCTTCGCTCATCAGATGGTAACGTCGCTCCATCTCATACACCGCCCAGGCCAACGCCTTGGAGGCCTTGTGCGGATTGGTCACAACCGGCACCAGAAGATGTGGAATATCATCGTAAACGGATAACTCCAGCATCTTCGGATCCACCATAATCATGCGTAGTTCCTTCGGCGTCTTGGTCATCAGCAGCGAGCAGATCATGGCATTGATAGCTACCGATTTACCCGAACCTGTTGTACCGGCCACCAGCAGATGCGGCATCTTGGCAAGATCCGTAACGATAGGCTGACCGCCGATATCGACGCCCAGTGCCATTGGCAGAATATGGCGTTTGTCAGCAAATTCCTTGCTGGAAAACACCTGATGCACAACCACGCCTTCACGTTCTTCATTAGGGATTTCAATACCTATCACGCTCTTGCCCGGAATGTTGCCCGCCACTCGCACACTGATAGCTGCCATGGATCGTGCCAGATCGTCCTGCAAAGCGACGATTCTATTTACTTTGGTTCCGGGAGATGGTTCGAGTTCAAACTGAGTCACCACAGGACCCGGGTGCACCGCCACCACCTGACCTTCAACCCGATAATCCAGCAGTTTCTTCTCCAGCATGCGGGCAACCGCCTGCAATGCCTGCGGTTGATGCTCCTTCTGTATTCCCTGACCACGACCAAACAGGTTTAATGACGGCAGCCTGAAACCCGATGAGGAAGGCTCATTGAATGCAAGTTCGGTCTGTTGCTCCTTTTGTGCACGCCGTGAAACTTTTACTTTCACGGGCTGAGCAACTTCGGCTTTGGATTTGGCAATATGTTCCGGGCGCGTTTTACGAATTTCTTTGCGCACCTCTTTGGCTTCCATGCGATCCTTTCGATCTGCAGCTTTGTTAAACAGGTTTTTAAGCACACCTGCCATATAAACGACAGCCAGCATCAACCATGTGTAAAGCTTGTTCAGCAGCGTAAGAAACGAGCGGCGGGAAGCCGCTACAAGTCCGCTCAGAATCAATGTAGTTAAAAGGATATCACGCCCCAGAGCGCCGAGAGGCTGGTTCAGTGCGGCCTCCAGCATGGCACCCAAAGCTCCCCCGGTACCGGCGGGTAGTGCCAACGGGTCGGCAGCAGTTCCGCTCCCAAGATGCGCCTGCATCAAAGCCGCAAATGCCAGAATCACGGGCAACCAGAATAACGAACTCCAGCTTCCCCAGTAGGGTTGTTTTCCCCAGGCCATGCGTACAGCCAGCGTCGAAATCAATGCCATCCACAACCAGCTGGCATAACCAAACAACTGGTAAAGAAAGTCCGAGATATATGCCCCTGCCGAACCGATAAGATTCTGAACTGCGCCGTCCGTTTCATGATTCAGGGATGGGTCAGCCGGAGAAAAGCTAAACAGGGACAGAGCCAGCACGATAACAAAACCGGCAAGCAGCAGAGCCAGCGATTCACGCGCTATGAGTCGAACATCCATAAAGGTTTATACCGCCACAATCATCGGCAGAACCATGGGCCTGCGACCTATGTTTTTCTTGCACCAGCGCCTTAAGAACAGACGAACCTCTTCCTTGGCTGCATCCTGATCGGAAAGTAATTCCTTATCCATATTCTCCAGATAACTGCGCAACGCATGTGCAGCGGCTGCCAGCACATCTTCACTGACGTCATCATGCAGCACGCCTCGGGCAACCAGTTCCGGATCAGAAAGCAGTCTACCCTCATGCTGGGAAAGCAAAACGGTCGCAGAGATCATGCCATCTTCAGCCAGGGCACGTCGATCACGCAGCACAAAACCATCAATCTCATCACGGCTGTCGCCATCAACGAATACGGCTCCGGCGTGAAACTCGGGACCTGGCCCAATGCCTGATTCATCAGCCACGACACTGTGACCGTTTTCAGCGATGATCGTATGATCAAACGGTATGCCAATAGCCAAAGCCAGGTCGCGGTGTTCAATCAGGTTCCTGTATTCACCATGTACCGGGTAAAAATATTTTGGACGGGTCAGTTGCATCATCATTTTCAACTCATGCGCCTGTGCATGGCCTGAAACGTGCAGTGGAGCCTGGCCTGCATGTTTAATACGTGCACCACGGCGGTAGATATGATTATACAATCCGGCAATCACACGTTCATTGCCCGGAATATTACTGGAGGAAAAAATCACCAGGTCACCGACTTCAAGACGAACACCGGTAAATCTATCCTGCGCCAAACGCGCCAATGCGGCTCTCGACTCACCCTGCGAACCTGTAGCGATAATCAGCAGCTTGTCCGCGGCAATGCCTGCGGTCTGTTTGATATCCACCATAGTACCAGCTGGCACATTCAATCGGCCCAGTGTTTCGGTGATGCCCATATTACGTTCCAGGCTACGTCCTGCCACAGCTACTCTGCGTCCACAGGCCACTGCCGCATCGATAATCTGCTGAATACGGAACATATTTGACGCAAACGTGGTCACAATGACTTTACCTTTGCATTGCATGGTGGCCTGTTTAAGCGCAGGACCCACGACACGCTCGGACGGGCCTGAGCCGGAACGCGTGGCATTGGTAGAGTCTGAAGCCAGCAGAACCACACCCTGATCACCCAACTGGGAGAAGCGGTGAATAGCGGTCGTGCGCCCGTCAATCGGTGCCGGATCGAGCTTGAAGTCACCGGTATGGATAATCACACCCAGAATCGTGTGAATGGCAACCGACACAGCGTCCATAATCGAATGCGTAACAGGCACGCCTTCAACCTTGAAAGGCCCGACATCGATGGTCGTGCCATCCTCAGGCAGTACGTGCAGATCGCCTTTAATCCCTCGTTCGGTGAGTTTGGCTTTCACCAAAGCCAGCGTCACTTCGGTGCCATAGGTCGGCAAAGCAAGCTTTGGCAGCAGGTGCGGCAAACCACCGATATGATCTTCATGGCCATGGGTTAACAGCAGTGCATGAATATTCAAACCCAGTTCATCAAGCGCTGAAATATCGGGAACAACAATATCTACACCGTGCTGGCCCGGTTCCGGAAAACCCATACCACAATCGACAATGACAGCATCATCGTCAATGGCATACACCATCATATTTTTTCCGAATTCTCCTACTCCCCCAAAGGGGAAACAGCGAAGTACAGGCTTATGCATTCAAACTCCTTGTCACAGGGACATTGGCTCCGGCAGTTAATATAACCATTGAGGACAGTATAGCCGTGGTCTCTGTCACATCAGCCATGATTCAGGCAGCGCCTCTGCTACCGGGCTTGATCGCGGGTAACACGCCTTCCCTGCACAATGGGCACTTCGCAGGATCATGGGTTTCCACGCTCAAACTGATGGCCGTGGCAAATGGCACATCAAAACGGCCTTCAGCATCCGGCGCACGATCAACAACCGCCAGCATTTTAATCGGTATACCACCATGTTCGCGTACAACCACCATACATTCACGAACTGAGCCACCGGTAGTAATAACATCTTCAACAACCAGAAGACGCGTACCTTCAGGGATAGAAAAGCCACGGCGCAACTGCATTTCACCTTCTTTACGCTCGGTAAAGATAAACGGTTTATTCAACAGTCGTGCGACCTCCTGACCGATCACCAGACCACCAATAGCAGGTGCAACCACCATATCAATTTCGTCATCGCTGACGTTCTTAATCAATTCAGCGGCGAGTGCCGTTGCATGGTTGATATTCATCAACACCAGTGCAGACTGAAGATATCGGGACGAGTGGCGCCCGCTGGAAAGAACAAAATGGCCATTAAGCAGTGCCCCTGCATCTTCATACATTGCCAGAATTTCATTTTCGGTCATGTTTTATATCCTTGAGTCGGGCAGCATTGCAGCAATAGTGCCAGCCCACAAAATTTTGCGGGAGTGTAACAGTTTCCCCGCTCACACTGAACCTTACACCTGTATTTAGTTATGCAATCATTATTCAGTCACGAAATGATTCACCAGGAATCGCAATAAATACAGCGAACTGCTTACTTCAAAATCGAAGATCAATGTTGAATATTGTGTAGTGCCAGGCTCAGCTGATTGATGCTGTATGGCTTATGAAGCAGAACTTCTTTACTTTGATCCACTCGACTCTGCAATGTGTCGCTCGCATCATAACCCGTTGCAAAGATGATTTTTACAGCCGGATTTATTTCTCGCATAAGTCGCGCTGCATCGACACCACCAAGTTCAGGCATCATTACATCCAGCATCACCAGATCAATTTCTGCATGTTGTTGCCGGTATAATTCAAACGCCTTCCTGCCATTTGTGGCCGTAAATACCCTGTAACCGAGTTTGATAAGTATCTTACTGACTGTATCGATAATGATTAAATCATCATCGACAAGCAGAATGCTTTTACCCTTCCCACTGATATCCGGGAATGTTTGCATCCGCACGGGATCTTCAGCTTCACAAAGAGGGTAGTAAATTACAAACATAGTCCTCTGCCCCGGCGTACTTTCAACTTCAACAGCACCCCCATGGGTTTTCACGGTTCCGATAACCATCGGCAAACCCAGCCCAGCCCCTTCCCCAACCTCTTTGGTGGTATAAAACGGCTCAAAAATATTTTCGAGATTCTCATCGGAAATCCCACAGCCGTTATCCGCAACCGAAATACGTAAAAAACGCTCGCCCTTTACATCTTCATGCCTGCTATGGAAGGCATCATCGGCAGTAAATGAACTGCATATCACAGTTATTTCAGGATTAACAACGTCTTGCAGAGCATCTACTGCATTATCGATCAGAATTAAGATTATTTGCTGAGACTGCGTTTTATCAGCTTCGAGAATCAATGTTTCATGCAATGGTTTATAATGAAGCTGTATATGTTCAGGCACTGTTGAGCGACACAAATCCATCACGGCCTGAACAAAATCCTGAGCCGCAAATTTCTCTTTTTGTGTCACACCTTTTCTGGCATATGCCAGCAGCTTTTTGATCATTGCAGCCGCATCGAATAACAACTTCTCAACGGTTTGCAGCTTCTTAAGAGTCTCGGGAAGCTGTTTAACCTCATCTTTAGCCAGATACAGGTTACCTGTCATACCAGCCAGAATGTTATTGAATTCATGTGCAATTCCACCAACCAGCGTGCCTAGCGACTCCATGCGTTGGTCCTGATGAAGCTGTTGCTGCAAAACCTCCTGCTTTGAAACATCGGAAAACACACCGATATAATTCTTCACGCCTCCCTGCTCATCGTAAATCGCAGTAATCGAAAGATGTTCCGGGTAGATCTCTCCGTTTTTCCTGCGATTAACCACACGCCCCTTCCACTGGCCTTTCTCATTGATTGAATTCCACATGTTAACGTAAAACTGTTCATCATGACTGCCTGATTTCAGCATTTCGGGATTGTTGCCCAGTGCTTCCTCACGGCTGTAACCGGTGACCTTCTCAAAAGCGGCATTCACATCAATCATCACGCCATGGCTATCCGTGATGATAACCCCCTCCACGGTATTGGCGATAGCTTCACTGGCCAGTTTCAGTTTGCTTTCAGCTAGCTCACGCGCTTTTTCTGTTCTGCTGATAATCAGATAGAGCAACAGCATGGTAGCGACAACAATGATGAAAAACAGAACCATGGTCGCATACAAAGCACTTTTCAAACCTCTGTTTTTCTGAGAAACATCGAGCAACATCACCACTTGCCCGACCTCTTGCCCGGTCACATCTGTAAATGGCTCATACCTTAAGCCATGGCTGCGGCCATCAATTTCAACCATCCCGGATGGGGAAGCAGAATCATTCAATAAGCCACCGATCACTTCAGCCACTGCTCTGTTACCCGCAGGAGGAAAAGCAATGACATATTGATCAAGCAGATCCCAGTCCAACGCTCTATTGAGCATCTCCTGCCCAAGCTGCCAGTGTTGCTTGTTCAACAGTTTTTTATGCAATGCCAGCATAACGCTGAACTGGCTATCGTGATCTATTGTTTTAAGGATATCATCCAGCTCAATACCCAGCTCAAGGTAGCCAAGGCGCTGTCCGTCAACGATCCAGGGGCTCACCACACGCAACGTGATTGTACCTAAAGGCCCAAGTTCCACACCGGAGGCCGCCACCCCCAGCAACTCGGCCTGAACAGCTGTAAAGCGATCCACGACGTCACCAAAACGATCAGGCTGATGCATACGCATCAACACGCGACGCTGCTGATCCAAAAAGTACATGTGGGTAATGTGGTTGTTTTGCTGCATATCCAGATAAAAACTCTCACTCAGAAAATACAGCTGTTGACGATCTCCTTGCCGCAAGGCCAGTGAAAAATCTCCGGCATTTTTTGCATGCTGAAAAAACAATAACGATGTCTCCATCCACTTGCTGCGAAGCTGAATGCTGGATGTAATCTCGCTGGTCAACATGGAAAAACTGTCATCCAGGTGCATCTGAAGCTCGCGATCCTGTTGCTGGCGGAGTGAATAATGGGCCACAAATGCCAGGATCAAAGCGCCTGCAACCGCTGCAACCAAAACCTTGCTCAGTATGGATTGATTTTGTAATACACTCATGCAATAACACCTATCCGGTCATATGATCACGTGGGTTACATCATGCATTATCCCTTCCCTACGTTAGCAATGTATGGCCTATCAGCATATTTCGGGCCAATGCATACATATTCAATGAATCAAGCCATGCGTTCTTCAATATATTTATCAAAAGGCTCACTTGTCCGGCTCACTACAAGTCATTTATGCATGACAACCAATAACAAAAAAGCAGATGCTTTCCCTCTCTGCAGTCGCCGCCTAGTGTTGCCCATATGCCAGTTATCTTCCGATGGATATTTGCCGGTTGCATCAGCCGCTCAGTCGTTACCATGGCTGCTCTGCTGGCTATTTTCGTCATTATCGAATCATTTGATAAAGCCCGATATCTCGGTCATGGCCTGACCAGCCAGATGCTCATTGAATACCTGTTACTGAAAGCACCCTTTTTGATGTCCGAATTTATGCCCATTATTGTCTTGATCGGAGCCAGCGTTTACCTGATTGAACTGTCTCGTCATCACGAAATGGTCGCCATCAGGGCAGCGGGCCTTGGCATCAACAAAATCCTCACGCCTTTGATCGCAGTCGCACTGCTGGCAGCCCTGTTCAGCTTCATCATAGGTGAATGGATCACGCCTGTGACCAACCAGAGACTGGACACTATCGAACGGGTACACATTCAGAAAAAAGAAAACAGCAACCACGGCACCCAATGGCTGAAAGATGAACAGCGTTTTTTCCGCCTTACACCGTTGGCAAATCATCATTTTACCCTGATGATGCTTGAAACCAGCAAACAGGGTGCATGGTTAAAACGCATCGATGCAGCCAGCGCAACGTATTCACGGGGTCAGTGGCACCTTAAAGATGCCCACATCAGTAGCCCCTCCGATGAGCAAGGCATGTTACTTGAGCATCTGGATGAGATGAAAATAAGCTCATCCGTCGGCCCTGAAACTGCTGAGCCTCCCGAACCACGCCATATGCAAGTGGCCGAGTTGTATCGATATATCAATAACCTCAAACACGCAGGCTTGAGCAGCAGCTCTTATACCTATGCGCTGCACAGGAAATTCTCTGCACCTCTGGCCTGCCTGCTTATGGTCATACTGGCTGCCGCGCTTTGCCTGCATACCGGCAGCCGCAGCGGTAAAACATCATGGGGCATTATGGCCGCGATATCACTCGGACTGATATTTTATGTTGCAGGTAATGCAGGCCACCTGTTAGCGAACAGTGAACGTATTTCAGCTGCCTACGCAGCCTGGTTACCCAGCATAAGCTTTGGTGGACTTGCTCTGTTTTTACTGTTGAAGCGAGAAGGCCACTGATCTGATTAAAACACTCACCACGACGAGCACCGAAAAGAACACACTCTTCCAGACCAGCCCACCTACAGGATAATATTCCGCCTTGCTTTATTTCTTCGTGGCCTTCGTGCACTTTAAGATGACGCAGGTTGCGCTCTGGATCAAAACCGATTGCCCGTAAGCATCACACCTTGAGTAGCTTGGTGACCTGTGGATGCAATGCTGGGTTCGCTGCCAGAATATCACCTTTTTCCAGATCCACTTTTCCACCGCTCAAGTCAGTGGCGATACCGCCAGCTTCCTGAATCAGCAGGTAGCCCGCTGCAATATCCCAGGGCTTCAGGCCAGCTTCCCAATAAACATCAAGGCGGCCTGCGGCCACATAAGCCAGATCCAGAGCGGCCGAACCACCCCTGCGATAGCCATCCATAGCTCGCATGCAAACATCCATGCGCTGCTGAAAAACATCCATTGTGTCGCGCTGATAAGAAGGAATTCCGGAGGCGAACAGTGCGTGGTCCAGTCGTTTTTCATTGGACACACGCAATCTGCGTCGATTCAAAAACGCGCCGCCGCCATTTTTTGCTTCAAATGTTTCATCACGAATCGGATCATGAACTACAGCCAGAAATGGTTTGCCATCTTTCCAGGCAGAAATGGATACCGCGAAATGCGGATAGCCATGAATAAAGTTGGTGGTACCATCAAGCGGGTCGACATACCACTGCATTGATGCATCCGGATTCAGACGTTCACCCTGCTCTTCAGCAACGATGCCGTGCTCAGGATAGTGTTTTCTAATTTCCCTTAAAATCAGTGACTCGGCTTTCTGGTCGATTTCAGTCACATAATCCCTATCAGTTTTTTGATGAACCTTCAGATCATCACGTTCATCAAATGCCCGGGCAATCACATCTCCGGCCCTTCTCGCGGCCCGAACAGCTACATATAACACGTTTCACTCCTGAAATCACCGATCATTTGATTGTACACCGGTCAGTTTGCGAACCATATCACAGGATCATCGGAAAAGTACGCCAAAATTGATTTCAATCATACAGGCCTTAACCGTACACCTTGCAGCACGCTGAAATAGAACTACACTCATTATCCAGAGACAGACCCCATCTGTTTCTTCTTCAAATCTATAAGCATGGGTGGAAGGCTCATCTCAAATATGATCAACCTCAAAAAATGGCTGCATAACCATACCTATACCAGCGACAAAGCCCTTGCCGAGGCACAGCTGCAGCAGACCAAGGCGCGCATACTGCTCACGATAGCCAGTCTTACCTATGTGATGCTGCATGCCGAATATTTCGAGTACTTCATGCTAGAGGCGCTGGTTGTTACAGTCTTTTATTTTATTGCCAATGCAGCGGCACTGGTCATCCTTCGTCGGCGCCCCCTCTCCATCTTTGGCTCTCTCTTCTACCCTCTGCTCGATGTTGGAATTGTTACCTTCGGCATGCTTATCGACGGAGGTCATTCAAGCGGCGTCTACTTTATGCTTCTGCCGATCATTATCGGCAATGGACTGCGATTCGGCAACCCACTGCTGGTCTTTGCACAGGTTTCGTGCCTGATCGGCATGCTTTTCATGACCGTCTATGGCCACTACACCCTGGAACTGCCAATCGATATCACCTTGCTCCTCTGGCAAGTATTCACGCTTATCGCCGTACCATGTTACGTTTATCTGATTGGTGTAAAGCTCGAAAATGCGATAAAGCAGAAAAACACTGCAGAAGAGGCATCCTTTCAATTGCTTGATAAAGGGCCTCTGCCCGTATTCAGTTACGAGCTGGACGAGAAGCGCATACCACGCATCCTCTATAGCAATGCAGCCGTTCAACATCTGTTCCAGAACAAACATGATTTTTTCGTAGGGAAACCGGCTTATGCACTCACCCTTGAAGAGGATACTCAGGAGATGCTCGACTTCTGTCGCACTGCCTTCTTTGAAGATGGTGACCAAGCCCAGCACACGCCGCACATCATCTACATCAGAGGTAAAAACAGCTCCGGTGATATCATCAAGTTGATGATATCAGCCATGCGCATGCACTTGCGCGACCGCTGGGTGGGCGTCTGTTTCATGCTTGATATCACCCAGCGCGAAACACTGCAGGAACAACTGGAAACAATGCACAGGCAAGGGTACATGTCCACATTGGTTGCCGGTATTGTTCACGATTTCAGGAATGTCTTAACCAATATGATCGGTTATGCAGAAGTTTTGCATATGGGCAGTAGCAACGACCTTGAAAAAGGCCAGATCAATGAGATCATCGCAGCGGGCGAACGTGGATCCGACCTGATTACCCATCTGCTGAAATTAAGTAAAAATAATAATGCAGAGAACCATGTTCGCAGCTTCACAAAAGCCGACAATCTGGTACAACCGCTAGAGAACATCATCGGGCTCACACGCATGCAACTACCTCAAAATATCAAGTTAATCAGCCAAATCTCCGAACCCTTAAACGATGTAGCAATCAGTATCATCGAGATCGAACAAATCCTGCTTAATCTGGTTAACAATTCTGCCCAGGCCATCAAAGACTGCGGCTTTATCAAGATCGAGATCGCCATGGACAGTCATCATGTGCTTGCCAAACCCGGTCACCCTGCCTTGTGCATCAAAGTCATTGATAATGGCATAGGCATTGAAAAAAATGATCTGCACAATGTATTCAAAGCCTTCTGGACCTCAAGAAACTCGCAGGGTGGATCAGGACTTGGCCTGACCATGGTGCAGCGCATAGTTAAACTGCATCAAGGTGACATTGAAATTGAATCCGATCCAGGTGAGAAGACCTGCTTCACCATTCATTTCCCTCCATACATTGATAGCGACAACAGCAACCAGGAGCACGATTCAGCGGCGTATAATTTACATGCCCCGAAAAAGAAACACGGTGGCTTTGACCTCACATCGACCTATCGCATCCTGCTGGTCGATGATGCCCCGGACATCCTTAAAACTCATCAAGCTATGCTCTCACGCATGGGGCACAGCAGCACAGCAGCCGAATCAGGTAAACAGGCGCTGGAACTGTTTCTCAATAAAGAACACGATTTTGATCTTGTCATTACCGATTTCCGCATGCCAGCCATGAATGGGCTGGAGCTGGTACAGGAGCTGCGTAGAATTGGATCGAGAATACCAATTCTGATGGTTACTGCCTTTGGTGAAGATGAACAGTTGCAGCAGGTTGGCCAATACCAGGTTCTTTTGATGAACAAACCTGTGACCATGGATAAGTTCAGAGATACCATTGCAGAGTGCACAGCAGGTAAACCTGCAGCATAAGGGTGAATTAACAGCTTCCGATTAACGCTCTGGATCTGAATTCATCGTAGTGCGCGTCAACGAAATACAGGCCATGTGCGGGAGCCGTTGCAGCCCCCTTCGAGCGATCGCGCCCTTCCAACAATGACTTGAACTCATCAGGTGTCCGTTTAGACAAACCTACCTCAACCAGATTGCCAACCAGATTGCGTACCATATGATAAATAAATGCATCCGCCGCAACATGAATGCTGATGCAGTGGTCAAAGCGCTCTATTTTCAGCTGGTGAATGGTCCGGGTCGCATGAGCGGCCTGACAACCAGCTGCTCTTAAGGCACTGAAATCCTGGGTTCCCAAACACAGGGCACCGGCCTGCTGCATAAGCTCCAGATCAAGCGTGCGTGGCATCCACCAGTGCCGCCATTGCTGCAAGGCTGATGCTGTGTTCCTGTTCCATATCTGATAACGATAAACACGCCTCCTGCAATCAAAACGGGCATGAAAATCATCCGCAACCGCCAGTACACCCACGACACGAACACTATCGGGCAACAAGCGGTTACAGCCGTGCAAATAGGCCGAATGCGAACGAAGCCAGCGCTTACTGGACACATCACAATGCACCAGCATGGCTTCAGCATGTACACCGGTATCTGTCCTGCCTGCAGCAAATGTTACAACCGCTTTGCCTTCGATTTTGTGCAACACATCTTCAAGAGCCTCCTGAACAGTGAGCGCGTTATTCTGCTTCTGCCAGCCATGAAAGGCACTGCCATCAAACTCCACAACCATGACAATACGCTGTAGCGCCAGATCCATCATACGAATACCATGAGATACGCCATTATACCAATAACCAGACAGCAAAAATTCATTGCAAGTCGTCCTCCTGTTGTTGCATAAGTTACAGACGTGAGCGGTTGATTGAATGCAACAGGCCAGCGCAGCCAGAGCTGTGCAACCTGATCAACAGATGATGACAAAGCGAATCGAAATGATGTCAGCACAAAAAGCGGAAAACTTGACCAGTCCCGGCGCAGCATCCACTGTTGTTTCAAATGAAACAAACCGTGGCTTATCTGCTGCCTCATCGGTGTGATCATCATCAGATACACAGCGACATACCTGCCGACAAACGGCAGCGATAACAAGAATCTGTTCCATTCAGCCATGTTTAAAGCACGAAACATCAACATGGCTGACATGAAGATACAAATCAGATGCAAGGAGAGCCAAAAACCTTGCTCTAAACCCTTCCATGTAAAGGGCAACCCACTGTCCGGAAATATCAATTGACCATGCGAAAAAAACAGGTGAAGCAGCAGAATAGGTAGCACGAACCAACGCAGAAGTTGCAGCATATATTTAAGCTTTTGCCATCGGCCATCAATTCCTCTAATCAGCATAGCCGCCATGACAACCAGGTAAAGACTTGCAACCATATCATGCGTTGAAATGCTTAACAGAAGAAGTCCGGAGCAAGCCAACAAACGCAGCAATGAATTGCTGGCATAAAACTGATCTGAGAAGGTCACTGGATGTTGTTTAGATGTCAGCATCATAGCTCAAGCGTTTATACTCAACCTTTTTTGCTGCTATCGTCCTCTTCTTCATCAGAAAACTCGCTAAGCAATTGATCCAACTCCTGAGTTGCGCCGTGATTAGCATCAACGGCGATCTCTTTGTGGACGTCAGCCGTGTTCTCTACAGGTCTGTCGTCGTCTTCATCCTCTGCAAATGCGCTTAGCAGATTGTCCAGCTCCTGAGCCGCATCATCATCCATCTCAATGGTAGTGGATCCATCATACCCGACATCAAATGGCTTACCTTCTGAAGAACCGACTTCAGCCTCATCTTCTGCAAACTCACTTAACAGGTGATTCAACTCATGAGTAGCATCCTGATTTTCTTCAATCGCAATGGCATCCGAGTAAGCATGGCCTGGCTGTTCGAAGAGATCATTATCCAAACCGATATTTTCAAAATCAGCATCTTCCTTCTCAGTAAATTCACTCATCAGAATGTCGAGATGCTCGGTGGCACCGAATGCGATTTCATCTTCTTCCTGTTGACTGACTGCGGTTTCTGCCTGTTTAAAGACAGAAGCATCCAACTCGTTGCTTTCAGCAGCAAAATTAAAAACATCATCATCATCTGCAAAGTCACCTAACAGATGATCCAGATCATCGATGTCTGCCAACGCATCATCAATCACCAGTGTACGATCCGAGCTCACCGGACTCGGATCGCTGAGCGCAGTATCTAACGATGCTTCATCCTGATCCGTGAATTCGCTCAGCAAACCATCTAATTCCCGGCTTGCACCAGCCGATGTCAGATCGAGCATGTCCTCAGTGCTTACTTCCGGTTGCCCGGACTCAAGTGTATTAACAGCAGAATCAGCCAATGACATATTCTGATCATCATCGGAAAACTCATCCATCAGATTATCGAACATCTGAGTGACGCCATTTTCATCAGCATCCATGCTTTCGCCTGATTCAGTCACAGATTCAGGTATCAGAGCGGTAGATGCATCGGTTGATTCGGACACTGGTTCAAATGAGTCATCATGCAACCAGTCCATCTCTTCCATTGCAGGTTCTTGCGAAACCACATGCTGGTGGTCAAGCACTTCTATATCAGAGAGGTCAAAATCAATACCATCGTCTTCGCTTGAATCTGCAAGTTTATCACTTACTTCATTTTCTGTTGAATCAAGTAGCAGAACAGTAGCATCACCCTCTTCATGCTGCTGCCCGACTTCTGAAGGTAGCTCTAAGGACTCCACTTGCGTATCGCTGCTAGCCTCATGCAGGGCTGCATTAAACTGTTCAAGATCTGCGCTCTCCAGTACGCTGCCAGCTTCCACCTTGGCTTCATGAAAAGCTGTCAGTTCTCCTGTACGGCGTAAGAGTTGCGCTTTTTTGATATGGGCGACAGGGTTCTGCGGCTGTAAACGAAGCGCAAGGTTCAGCTGGTGCAGTGCCTCATCATCCATACCGTAACGAACATAAACATCGGCTTCAGACAGATAGTCAATATTTGGATCAGGATCCTCGTCCAGAAGCGAAACATCGAAAGGCTCCATCTCAGCCGTATCGGTGTCAGTCAGATCATCGGCAAAACTGGATATAGAATCGAACACATCCTCTTCTGTCTCTTCAATCGTCGGTGCAACGAGTGCCTCATTATCAACAGGTACTGAATCACCTACAACGGTTTCTTCCAGCTCATGTTTAACCTCAGCTGTATCAGCAGGATGTGCTGGCTCCCTGCGCATCAAAACGCCGACTGCACCAAGTAGAATGACTACAAGTGCAACAAGCAGCCAGATAATCCAGTCCGGGCCCTGCTGCTGTACACTTGCCTGTTTATTAGATCGCTCAAGCTCTGCCTGCAGACGAACCAGCAGAACTTCCAGTTTTTCAATACGTGCAGTTGATGCAGCAGCTGCTGCAGTGGCAACACCATCCAACTTCGCATTCATTGCTTCAATGCTCTGCTGATTTGCAAGCAACTGCTGCTGCAAAGCTTCATTCTTCACCTGTAGCTCAGCCAACAGTGGATTGGCTTGTGCAATGTCAACTGCAGCCTGCTGCTTATCTGCAGCGGTTACGGTTAATGGTTCACTCTCGGTCGCGGATACTGCAGCGGAACCGACATCTATATCACCCTGACTTGCAGTCATTGTTGAATCAGCCGATGAATCCTGTGCATTCGCAATAGCTGGAGTCATAACCGGGGCGGCGGCAGAGCCTTTGGCCTGACCACCAATGCTTACCCGTTTGCTATAGCGAGTGCGTTGAGCTTCAGCGATAACCGCATAACGCGGTTTCCGGGTCAGTTCTTTCCACTGTTTTTCATGCTTTGCAAACAACTCATAGGCATCTTTTGCAGAACGCTGTTCAACTTCAGCTGCCGTTGGCACGTCAAGGAAACTGCCTGCCTTGAGCATATTCATATTATCACTGTCAAACTTGCTCTTGTTCTTTTCAAACAGGGCAGCCATGACCTGAGTAGGTTTATAGCGCTTATCAGCGCGCAGGCGTTCTGCCACGGTAGACAACATATCGCCATAAACAATAGGCCCATAGCGGTCGGTTCTGGCCCAGCCTTCAACAGATATCCTTTGTTCAGTTGCCGCAGACGCTTCAGATTCTGCATCTGAGAGCGGAGCAGTCTCAACGCCACTGCCCTGTGCGCCCGTCTCACCCACCTCAATAGTCGGTTGTGGTGTTTTCTGTGCAGCAGTCTGAATCGACTTTGCAGGTTCAAGAAATACAGCATACTTTTTGAAATGCGCTACACGACCATAGCGAACCTTGAGAACAAGGTTGAAAAATGGTGCATGGATACTGCTTCGGGATGAAAGTTTGACACGTGCACCACGTTTGTCGCTGGTTATATCGGCACGTATCGTACTTAGTACCGGATCACGATATACCTCGAAAATCTTGTAATCAGCAGGTGCTGCAATTTCAACAAACAGACGGGTAACCGACTCATCGGCTTCCAGTTTAAGCGGAACTTCAGCATAAAATGGCTCCCCCAGTTGCGAGCCTACCTCTATCTTTTCCAGCGATGCTGCATACACAGCAGCCGATGAAAACAGAGCCGCAGTAAAGCAAGCAAACGCAACCCAATGCCTTACCCGTTTCAACATGCTGCCTCCATCTGAATCCCGCAGGATTTTTTCCCTACGACTGGGAAATCAAAATTTCCGCAATCTGCACAGCATTTAGAGCCGCACCTTTACGGACATTATCGGCAACAACCCATAAATGCAAAGAGTTCGCACAGGAATAATCGTCACGAATTCTACCAACCCAAACCGGATCGGTTCCGGCAGCTTCACTAGGCATCGGGTAATCCTCAGAACTCGGATCATCTACGACACAGACACCCTCGGCTTCTGCCAGCAACTTGCGCGCGTTTTCCGCGTTCATCGGCCCATCAAAGGTGATGTTGACTGACTCTGAATGACCATAGAACACCGGCACACGTACGGCAGTGGCTGTTACGGCAATATCTGCGTCCATAATCTTGCGTGTCTCGTCCATCATCTTGCGCTCTTCCTTGGTATATCCATCGTCCATAAAGACATCGATATGCGGAATCACGTTAAAAGCAATACGGGCAGGAAAAACATTCACATCAACACTCTGAACGTTGAGCAATTGTCCGGTCTGCTTGGCCAGTTCATCCATGGCTTTACCACCGGCGCCAGATACCGCCTGATAGGTGGATACTACCACGCGTTCAATCGGCACGGCGTCATGCAGTGGTTTCAAAGCCACCACCAGCTGTATGGTTGAGCAGTTCGGATTGGCAATGATTTTGTTTTCACGCGCCATTTCCAATGCATGTGGGTTTACTTCCGGCACCACCAGACAGATATTCTCATCCATGCGCCAGGCGCTGGAATTATCCACCACATAACAGCCTGCTGCCGCAAAACGCGGAGCATGCTCCTTTGAAGTATCCCCGCCTGCTGAAAACAGGGCGATATCAACACCGCTGGGATCAAACGTTTCCAGATCCTGAACAATATACTCCTTCTTCTTGTAGGTGACGGCAGAACCGGCGCTGCGGCTTGATGCCACAGGAATCAGCTCAGCAACAGGGAAATTACGTTCAGCCAGAATCTCCAGTATGGTCTGACCCACCGCACCGGTTGCGCCAACTACAGCAATGACATAACCATCTTTTTTTGGAAGAAATGCATCAGTCATTTTACGCCAGAGCCTCTAGTTCTTTACATACAGCATCACCCATGCCGGAGCAGGATACAGAAACTCCGCCATCGGCCAAATCTACAGTGCGAACACCTGCATTGAGTGTGTTTTCAACGGCCTGCTCAACCTTGTCAGCAAGATCTGCACGATCCAGCGAGAAGCGCAGCAGCATGGAAACCGACAAAATGGTTGCCAGCGGATTGGCCAAATTCTGACCAGCAATATCAGGTGCTGAACCATGAATCGGTTCATACATGGCAAACACTTCACCAATGGATGCCGACGGCAGCATACCAATCGAACCAGTCAACATGGATGCCTCGTCAGACAAGATGTCGCCGAACATGTTGGTGGTGACAATCACATCAAACTGTTTCGGGTTTCGAATCAACTGCATGGCTGCGTTATCCACATACATGTGGGAAAGTTCAACATCGGAATATTCTGCTGCATGCAGGGCCGTAACCACTTCACGCCAATATTCGGTCGACTCGAGCACATTGGCCTTATCAATCGAGCATACTTTGTTCCTGCGCAGCCGTGCCGCTTCGAATGCCTTGCGGGCTATGCGTTCAATCTCGGAGGTTTTGTATGCCAGTGTATTAAATCCACGTTTTTCACCGTTAGGCAAGGTTTCTATGCCACGTGGCTGGCCGAAGTAGATACCGGACACCAGTTCACGAACCACCAGAATATCTACACCCTGAATCACTTCAGGCTTGAGCGTGGATGCATGAATCAACTGCTCATGCACTTTGGCCGGACGATAATTGGCAAACAGCCCCAAATCTTCGCGAATTCGCAACAGCCCTGCTTCCGGACGCAACGGCTTGTCCAGCGGCTCCCATTTCGGGCCTCCAACGGCACCAAGCAGTACCGCATCGGAATCTCTGCACAGCTTGCGGGTAGCTTCAGGGTAAGGATCACCGGATTCATCGTACCCGGCACCGCCAATAGCGGCCTCTTCCCATTCAGCATTCAGATCGAAATGTTTATTCAGTACATCAAGCACCTTCAGGGCTTCATCAACAATCTCTCTACCAATGCCATCACCGGGCAATACTGCAATCTTTACAGACATATCTACTCCTTTTTTCCTACAACAGTTTTCACCGCGGCCAGGAAATCATCCACATCCTTAAACTCTCTATATACGGAGGCAAAACGCACATAAGCCACTCCATCGAGATTACGCAACTGCTCCATGACAAATTCACCGAGATCCTCAGCTGCAATTTCAGCTGTACCCAACTCCTGCACAGCACGCAAAACAGCATGTACACCCTTCTCCAGCTGCTCTGCCGAGACAGGTCTCTTCTCTAAAGCCTTTTGCATGCCTGAACGGATTTTTTCGCCATAAAATGCCTGGCGAGTACCGCCTTTTTTCACCACCAGCGGCATTCTCAATTCAGCACGTTCATAGGAGGAAAAACGTTTACCGCACGCCTCACATTCGCGACGTCTGCGCACCGCAACGCCATCTTCCACCACACGTGAATCCACTACGCGCGTATCGTCATTGGCACAAAATGGACAATGCATTCAGATCAACCCGGACTAAAAATCAATAGTCGTAAATCGGGAAGCGCCCGGTCAATTTACGCACTTCTTCATGCACAGCTGCGTGAACGGCACTATCTTCAGGGGCATTGAGCACCTGCAGAATCATCTCACCACTCAGGCAAGCTTCAGCTTCTTGCATACCACGCGCAGTAATCACGGATGTGCCGATACGAATGCCTGACGTCACAAACGGGGATTCCGGATCAAATGGAATAGTATTTTTATTGGTCGTAATACCTGCTGCTTCCAGCGCCTCTTCAGCAACCTTGCCGGTAATGCCCTGCGGGCGCACATCCACACGGAACATGTGACAATCGGTACCACCGGAAACCACACGCAAGCCGCCTTTCGTCAAAGTCTTAGCCAACGCACGGGCATTGGCGATCACCTGTTTCTGATCTTGCTTGAACTGCTCACCGAGTGCTTCGCCAAAAGCAACAGCTTTGGCAGCAATTACGTGCATCAGCGGGCCACCCTGGATACCCGGGAAAATGCGCGAGTTGATCTTCTTATAGATCTCATCATCGTCGGTCAGAATCATGCCTCCGCGCGGGCCACGCAGGGTTTTATGTGTAGTTGTTGTGATCACATGTGCGTGCCCTACAGGAGATGGGTAAACACCGGCAGCAATCAGGCCTGCATAATGCGCCATATCCACCATCAGAACCGCACCAATGGAATCAGCAATCTGGCGCATGCGCGCGAAATCAATACCGCGTTCGTATGCGGAGGCACCGCCGATAATCATCTTAGGACGGTGAATCTCGGCCATCTTTTGCATGATATCATAATCAATCAGTTCATTGTTCTTGCGCACGCCATAAGCGACCACATTGTACAGGCGTCCGGAAAAGTTCACCGGAGAGCCGTGGGTCAGGTGGCCACCGTGTGACAGGTCCATACCCATGATGGTATCACCCGGATTAATCACAGCCATATATACGGCCATATTGGCTTGCGAACCGGAGTGTGGCTGCACATTGGCGTGTTTTACACCGAAAATCTCACAGGCGCGCTCCTGCGCCAACGCTTCAACCTTGTCCACATGCTCACAGCCGCCGTAATAACGGCGCCCAGGATATCCTTCAGCATACTTGTTGGTCATCACCGAGCCCTGAGCTTCCATGACTGCACGCGAGACAATATTCTCACTGGCGATAAGCTCGAGTGTGTGCTGCTGGCGACCAAGCTCGGCAGCAATGGCATCCTTCACTACCGTATCGGCAAGCGGTGCATTAAAAAACTGACTACGATCAGACATGAAAACTCCTGATTGATAAAAAGCGCCGACTTCCGGCGCCTGCATCTGGTAAATCCGAAACCTGTAGTCTCGGGCGGCGCATTATGTCGAAATCAAGTAGCTACGTCATCTTTGATTTCAATGACTGGCGCACTTGCTCCAATAGAGGGGGACAGGAGCCCGATGGCAGAGCTACTAACGTAGCCTGTGCACGCCATCTTCCTCTTTGAATCGGCCCACATCAGCAGGGTTCATCAGAACAATGAGATCAACATATTCATCGCCGGTGTGCGTAGAAATGACAGTACCGTGCTGATGACAAAATGCCAGCGTTCGCCCGTCTGAATGCTCCAGCTTCAGATGCATTTCATGCATCTCATTAGCCAGCCATTCATTGAGCAGTGCTATCAGTTCATCCACGCCCTCCCCGCTTACAGCAGAAAGTGCCATGCGGCTGCCGGAAATCGTTTCGCCGCGGAACGTCTCTACCCCCGGTGCCAGATCCATTTTATTCATCACTTCAATCATTGGCGGTGCAAAGTCACCGACCAGACCAAGCTGTTCCAGTGTTTCATGCACCACCTTGCCATGCACTGCCAGCATAGGGTCGGCGGCATCACGCACGTGAATAATCAGGTCAGCTTCTATCACTTCCTCGAGCGTAGCACGAAAGGCGTCAACCAGTTCGTGCGGTAACTCCTGCACAAAACCCACCGTATCGGAGAGCATCAGTTGCAGTCCCCCGGGCAGCTCCAGCTTGCGCAGTGTAGGATCAAGCGTAGCAAACAGCTGATCGGCAACATATACACCGGAGTTGGTCAGCAGATTAAACAGCGTCGATTTACCTGCATTGGTATAACCCACCAGTGCCACGGTTGGAATTGCCTTACGCTTGCGGCCCGAGCGCTGGGTAGCACGCATCTGACGAACCTTATTGAGGTCTTTTTCCATGGCAAGAATCTTGTCCCTGAGCATACGGCGATCGAGCTCAATCTGGCGCTCACCAGGCCCGCCCATGAAACCAAAGCCGCCACGCTGGCGCTCCAGATGCGTCCAGCTTCTAACCAAACGCCCCATTTGGTAATTCAGGCTGGCCAGCTCCACCTGCAAGATACCTTCCCGGGTTCTCGCACGTGCTGCAAATATATTCAGGATAAGACCCGTGCGATCCACCACCTTCGCACCGAGCACCTCCTCAAGGTTACGCTGCTGTATCGGAGTTAACGGATGGTCTATAAATACGACTGCTGCTTCCAGCTCTTCAGCCAGCAAGCGTATTTCTTCAACCTGCCCTCTACCCAGCAGCGTATTGGCCATAATCTTGCGCACATTAAATTTCAGGGATTTAACCAGCGTGCAATTACTCGTTTCTACAAGCTTGTTGAACTCTTCAGCACGCGATGACCATGCGTAAGCACCAAGACGTTGGGTTGGAAACTCCGGATGCACACTGATAACAATGTCCGGTCCATCATCGGTTTGATATAATTCAATACTCAAGACAGCAACCCCATCATCTTCTTTTTCAAATCAGCTACAGTGCCGTGCACGGCATCCGGCGTCTGGTGTTGAAACCAGGTTACCTGACGCTTGGCATATCTGCGTGTGGCCGTAATGCTATCACTGATTGCTTTTTCCAAACTCAATTCGCCCTGCAAATGATCCAGTAGTTGCCTGTAACCCACTGCCCGCATCGCAGGATGTGTAGCAGGCAGGTTCAACGTGGACAGCCAGCGAACTTCATCCAACCAACCGCTCTCCATCATGGCCTGGCAACGTGTCGCGAGCCGTTCGCGCAACAGTTCACGTTCCACATCGAGCACAGCTACGGGACAATCAATCTCTCCCACCTGACTCGAGGCCTCTGCCTGCCAATCGGCCAGTGAGCGTCCCGTACTCTCCAGCACACACAGCGCACGCATAATGCGCTGACTGTCATTGGGTTTTAAGCGCTCTGCCATAACCGCATCATGCTCTTGCAGGTATCGGAACAGACCTTCGACCCCTTCCACCCACTGTAACGTTTCGAACTTGCCACGTATCTCAGGCTTCTCATCCGGGATGTCGGCAAAACCTTCTAACAATGCTTTGAGATAAAGCCCTGTACCACCGACAATGAACGGAACACGTCCCTGTTCATTTTCAGCAGCGATCACAACCCTCGCCTCCTCTGCCCAGCGCGCTGCCGAATAGTGATCGGGCAACTCGCAGCAATCGACGAGGAAATGAGCCACTCGGGCCCGATCATCGGCGCTAGGTTTGGCCGTGCCGACATCCAGCCCTCGATAGAGTTGCATGGAATCGCAACAGATGATTGAGCTCTGCGCTTCTCCGGCAAGCTGCATGGCCAGCGCCGATTTACCGGTACCTGTCGCGCCCATCAGTGCAACTGCACGTAATTTATCTGTATTCAAACTCATGTACGATCCACCACCACACCCTGACGCCGGGCAAAACGTTTAATCAGCGCATGCCACATAGGACTGAGTATCAGTGTCAGGGCAATCACCAGCACTGTCATCGAATGCAACGACTCATCAATCAACATCACATGCAAACCAACTGCCGCCAGCAAAAAGGAGAACTCGCCAATCTGGCTGAGCAGACCTGCGGTTAACAGCGATGTCTCCCAGTCCTCACCTAGCGCGCGCATCACAAACACATTGGTGCCCGCATTGAACAGAAAAACCAGCAGTGTCACACCGATCACTATATCGAGATGCGCCAGCAGATAATCAATCTCAACCAGCATGCCGACCGACATAAAAAAGAGCGCCATAAAGATGAGGTGTACCGGCCCCAGATGTTCATGCACCCATTCAGCCTTGTCCGAGGAAGCAAGCAGCACACCGGCAAGAAATGCCCCTAAACCGGGAGAGAGTCCCAGCCAGCCGGTCAGCGAGGCCGAGCCCAGACAGAGCAGCAGCCCGAGCATCATACGCTGATCCGTGCCACCGATCAGCGAGGAGGGAATATGAAAGCGTTTGCTGCGCATCAGCCAGGTGACAAAAACCAGTACCGCGATACCGCCGACCACCTGCATCGAAATATCCGAAGCTGTAGCCTCAACACCGCCAAGCATACTCAGGATCACCATCATCGGGATAATGGCCATATCCTGTACCAGCAGCACACCCAGTGCGTTCTGCCCCATGGGAAGCTCCAGCTCACCGGAATCCTTGAGCATTTTCAACACCACTGCGGTGCTCGACAGACTGATAATAAACCCGAACAGCACCCCCTGCTGCCAATTCATATCAAACAACATCGCCAAAGCTACACAGGCGGCGACACTGATGGCGATCTGGATATTGGTGCCGACAAAAGCAACCTTCCATCCTTGCACCAGGCGCGGAATGGAAACCTCCATGCCGACAAAAAAGAGCAGCATGATCACACCAATTTCACCAATTCGCGTAACCAGCGTATGATCCTCAATAACGGCCAAACCGGACGAGCCAAGCAATACTCCTGTAAGAATATAAGCCACCACAATCGGCAACTTGAAACGCATAGCTGCATAAGCCATTAACATAGAAAAAAACAGTACGATGGTAATCACCAGGATCACCGGATCGAGATGCATTATTCTGTCCTTCCGAACAAGCGATCCAGATCATTCAGAGACAGCGACACATAGGTAGGACGACCATGATTACACTGGGCAATATTGGGGGTGGTCTCCATTTTACGCAGCAGGGCCTCCTGCTCTTCATGTGACAACAGCCGTCCTGACTTGATCGAGCCCTTGCAGGCACGATTACCCAGCCAGCGCTCGAGAATGCGGCCCAGACCGCGACCGTCAGCTTCGGTGTGTGCCCCCATCAGCATGCAACTCTCCACCAGTTCGGTCACCAGCTCAGCTGCAGCCTCCCTTACCAACATTGCAGGCACAGCACACACCCGGAAGGTTTCTTCACCGGTAATCTCGAGTTCCACCCCGAAAGGGTGCAACTGCTCATGAAAATCGTGCAGCCAGGCCGCCGTTTCACCGCTTAAGTGTAATGTTTCGGGGGTCAACAGCTTCTGGCTTGAAACCTGTTTGTTGGCCAACTGGTTTTTCAGCTTTTCGTAGGTCATACGCTCATGTGCCGCATGCTGATCAACCAGTATCACACCGGATTCTGTCTGAGCCAGAATATAACAGCGATGAATCTGCGCCAGAGGGTGACCAAGATTCGGGGATTGTCCTGCCTCGTACTTTGCTGCCGGTTCACCAACCCCGGGTTGTGAGAAGAGCATGTGTTGAACATCTCCGGGCACTGAAGTCGAAGATGATGGCGAGACCCTGAAATCACCGGAAGAGAATCGCGGCATGCCACCATGACCCAATGAAGGTGATGAAGCGCCTGAGCCACCGTATTGCATGGAGCGCATAGCCTGATCTGTCGTTGTTGACGAAACAGCCTGCCCCATCTGATCAATCGCCGCCCGTATGCAGGATATCACACCCGCCCGTACAGCCTGCGGAGATTTAAAGCGCACCTCACGCTTGGAAGGATGCACATTCACATCCACATCGGCCGGATCGATCTCAATTTTGATCACCGCGACAGGATAGCGATCATGAAACATCACATCGCGGTAACCTGCACGCACAGCCGCGAGCAGTTGCTTGTCTCGAATCACACGCCCGTTAACCATAAACAGCATACGCGTGGAGTCGCGATGGTGGAAAGTCGGCAAACCCAGATGACCCGACACCTGCATTCCCTCATGCTTAATCATCATTTCGATACTATTGTCGGCAAAATCCTTTCCCATAATTGCCAGCACACGCGCACGCTCAGCCTGAGGCACAAAGTCCAAACGTTTGCGCCCGTCCAATTCCAGCAGCATGGCAACATGAGGGTTGGCCAGAGCCAGAGCCCTGAATACCTCGACAATGGCAGCATCTTCAGTTTTATCTGTACGCATAAAATTCAAGCGTGCCGGTGTATTCAGAAACAGATCAAGGATTTCGATGCGCGTACCATGCCTTGGCGGTGCCGGACGCGTTTGGGTTTCTGCTCCACCATCCACACGTACCTCAATACTTTCGTGGTTTCCGGCAAGTCCGGTCTGCATACGAAAACGCGATACTGAGGCAATAGAAGGCAGCGCTTCGCCGCGAAAGCCGTGGCTGGCAATGCGATGCAAATCGTCGGACGTTTCTATTTTACTGGTGGCATGGCGTTGCAGGGAAAGCTCGGCATCGGAGGCCGACATGCCGCAACCGTCATCTTCAATGACAATGGACTTTTTACCTGCCCCAATGATGCGAACGATCACTTTGCCTGCACCTGCATCAAGCGAGTTCTCCATCAGCTCTTTCACAGCGGACGCCGGACGCTCCACCACTTCACCTGCGGCAATCTGGTTGGCCACCTGCGGTGTGAGGATATGAATCAGCTGTTCAGTGCTCATAAATGGATGGAAACAGGTAAAACAAAAATGGTGAAACTCCTTGCAAATGAATCTGGCGCAAATCTGCGTGCTTTAGCCCCAACAATCCACCCTTGCAATCAACAAGTGCAGCAATCAATTCAAAACAGGTCTATACTGGGTTCCTTTCCGGTCAAGGGAGGTGTGGGATGGCCCATAAGACAACAACCATCGCATGGATGAGAGGCAATTCACTGTTCGAATCGCTTCCGGAAACAGCTTTCGCCGAACTGGTGAATCACAGCAAGATTGAAACATTCGCATCCGGCCAACGGTTAATCGAAGAGAACAGTAAAAATGAATCGCTCTATCTGATCACCCATGGACGGGTGAAAATCATCATCAACAACACCGAAGTCGGCAGCCAACAAGCCGGTGAAACCATCGGTGAAATTTCCATGTCTCACATCAGTCCGCCGGTCGCAAATGTGGTCGCAGACGGTGATGTCGAAACAGTCACATTCCCGATGAGAGTCATCGATAAGCTTTGCGCCGAAAATCCTGATTTCGCGGATCACCTGCGCAATCTTGCCATGAAAAAGGTTTACGACAGATAAGACTGATCTGACCGAAGCTCCGCCTCTGCCAATACTCAGTTCCTGAAATAGACCACCACAAGATGATAACCGAACTGCGTCTTGATAGGCCCGTGCACTTTCAGAAGCTCTTTATTGAAAATAACTTGTTCAATTGGTTTCACCAGCTGACCAGGGAAAATCTCACCCAGATCACCGTCCCGTTTTTTTGAAGGACATAGTGAATATCTTTTCGCCAGCCTGGCAAACGGCTCCCCTCTGGCCAGGCGCTGTTTCAGCTGCTCAGCTTCATCCTTGGTTTTTACCAGAATATGTTTTGCCATGGCACTGCGCATTACTTCTCCTGTCCACCGCTGAACTGCTGCAACATTGGCTCTGTATTATTATAATCAATACGGATATGCCGACAAAAGCCGTTATCATCCTCTAGAATCAGACTGGGAAATCCTGTCGCGCCCATGTTTCGGGAGGTGTGAATTTCAGACAGCAGTTCGGCCTGAGTTTCAGCACCGTTCAGATCGTCGCAGAAGCGACTGACATCAAGAGAAAGATTTGAAGCCAGATCAATCAGCACTTCATCATCGGATGGATTCCGTGCCTGCAGATAATAGGTATATTGAATGGCTTGTATCATTGCATCTTCGAGCTGAGGGTTCTGCCTTGTTGCCGCAATCACGGCCCTACATGCAGGGTATGTTGAGCGTCTTGGTAAACATCTCGTCCAGAAATCATAATTAAACCGGGTGCCGGGCACCCTTTTTTCTATGGTCTGCCAGTGGTGGCGAATCATGAGCTGCGTTTCTGCTGACATGGGCAGATCGGAATCGGCAGCCAATCCTCCCAGCAAGTATCTCACAGCAATCGACGCAGGCAATTGCGCGCGCAACTTGTCCCAGACCGGCCGGAACGCCCAGCACCAGCTGCACATCGGATCATGAATATAATACAGTACAGTCATATTTTAGACACAGATAAACGCAGATTGTTTGTATGATAAAGATTATCATTACGCAGCAAGCCGTACCGTTTCTTGCAAGCGTTGTGTGTCGGAGAAAACCAACGTTTCATACCCATGTTCATCTGCGTAAACAAGGTGAATTACGCTTGCGCAAGAGAGGGTACCTGGGGTATCTGCGTCAAAGTAAGAATTAACTGATCTGCTTTGGAACGGGCAGCGATACACCGGTAGAGTTGCGCATCAACAGTTGTTTGATTGCTCCGCTATTACCCATCAGTCGCATACCAAGCCCGCGAACCTCTTTCAGGCCAGGAATAGAGCTGGTGAATATCTGATGCATGCCTTCCATCGAACCCATAATGGATAACACATCGGGCAGACGCTGCTTCATATAACGATCAAGCACTGATGGTTCTCCCCAGTCCTCCTCATAGCGTCTGGCATCAACAATCTCCTGCGCCAGCACCATGGCATCGCGCAGGCCCAGATTCACACCGAGTCCGGCCAGCGGATGGATGCAATGCGCCGCATCGCCAATCAATGCCACACGTTCGCGCACAAAGTGTTTGGCCAACCGGCCTATCAATGGAAATGCTGAGCGATCTCCGGCTTCGGATATTCGACCCAGAACCGGGCCGAAAGTAACATTCAGCGCTTCAAGAAAGGTTTTGGCATCCATGGCCATCAGTCGCTCGGCTTCACTATTCTCAGCACTCCAGACTATGGAGCAGAGACCATCGCTCATCGGTAGCATGGCCAGAGGACCTGTCGGTAGAAAACGCTGGAAAGCAACACCGTTGTGACCACGCTCAGGGCGTACAGTTGCGACAATAGCCTTCTGTTTGTAGTCGCGTTGCCAGACGCCTATCCCTGCCTGCTCGCGAATCCATGAGCGGCCGCCATCGGCACCGACAATCAAAGGCGTGGAAAGCAGACGCCCATCGGCCAGTTTCACTTCGACTTTATCATCCAGCCAGATGACTTCGCTAATCTCGGCTGGCGAACAGAACTCAACTGTATCACTTTCCAGCAATGTCTTGTGCATCGCACGCTGGGTGCATGAGTTTTCAATCAGATAACCCAGAGCATCTTCACCAATCTCGCAGGCATCAAAGCGGATACCACCCTGTTCCTGATTATCCCAGATGCGCATGCTGCGCATGGGGCAGGCGTCCTGCTCAAGATATTTCCATACACCTAAACCCTGCAGTAATTTCACATTACCCATGACAATAGCGGAAACACGGCAATCTCGATCCAGTGATTTGCGCACCGGCGCCTCACCGCGCTCTATAATGACAATCTGCAGGCCTGTATCTTTCAGCGCACAGGCAAGCGTAAGCCCTACCATGCCGCCACCAACAATAATCACATCAGCATGATCGTAATGTAAGCTCATTGCGCACCTCCATGTGCGTCACCCGATGGGCTCGCTGATGCGCGTGCAATTTTTAAGAAACCCCTATCGCGTAACCGGAGTACAGCTACTTGCTCTTGAAAAAATGTCATTGCGAACCTCCCAACTGAGCAACACCTGATGCCTGTTTCAGCAACAGCCCTGAAAGACTTGGCGCAACCGGCAGTTTGCCTAATCCCAAAGCACGCAGCCATTTAGCACCGGGCACTTCGCTGCCAAAGATATGTGACATGGACTCAGTAAAGCCCGCGACTGCCATCACATCCAATCTGCGTTTTTCCGCATAACCCTGCATGATGATCGATTGCCCCGGATCTCGATGAGCCAGTTCGCCATCAAGCATTTCAACCAGTGATACTACATCACGGAAACCGAGATTCATGCCTTGCCCAGCCACCGGGTGAATCGTGTGTGCGGCATTGCCAACCAGAGCAATACGCGGTTTGGAAAACTGTTTGGCCACAGACAATTCAAGCGGATAACTGGCACGTTTGCACGTACCGGTAATTGATCCGATCCGGCTTATGGTTGTCTCCCCGGCTGCTCGTTGCAGCGCAGATATAAATACCTCATCAGACATGGATAAGAGCTGTGTTGCTTCTGCAGGAGCTGCCGCCCAGACTATGGAATAACGACCATCCGCTAAGGGCAAAAATGCCAGCGGGCCTGATTTCCGAAAACACTCATGCGCCGTATCATTGTGGCCATTTTCGCAAGATACGGATGCGACCAGCGCGAAGCGGTTGTAATCCCAGCCATATAAACCTATCCCGGCCATCTGCCTGATCTGGCTATGTGTACCGTCTGCTCCGACCAACAGGGATGCTTTCAAGTGAATGTTTTGACCGGCTGATTGCAGGTCGATGTCTACCCCGTCATCCGAGATGTTGAACTGTTGTAGCATGGCACCGGAAAACAGTTGTACCGAAGAAACTTCAAGCAGCGCATACATAGGCTCCAGCAACTTGCCCATCTCCACCACATAACCGAGTTCCTGCATATCCGGAGCGAAGCCAAGTCCATCAGCTGCATCCAGATCGACCCGTCCTCTGTTGCCCGGTTCGCTCACCACAATATGGCGGATATCACCGGTTCCCTGTGCAGCCACGCCCGGCCAGATTCCGAGCCGCTCCAAATGGCCGCGAGAACCGTAGTTCAGGGCAACCACACGTTCAGGATTAGAAGAGGAAAATGAAGCTTCAAAGCGCTCAATCACTGCGACTCGATACTCAAGGCGATCAAGTTCCAACGCCAGCGTAATGCCAACAGCACCACCACCTACAATGACTACATCAAAATCGTTGCCTTTCACCGAATAACCACCCCTTCCCGGATAATATCCGCACTATCCTTGCCGCTTGAATTCGGATTGCAAGCCAAGCAGGTCAAAATCTAGTGTATATTCGTCCAGGAAATATTATTTACAGATTGATTGCGGACAAGCTGAAGAAACTCATCAGCCGGCACTGGTCGGCCAAAAAGATAGCCCTGTACATAATCGCATTCATGGACACGCAGGAATTCCAGCTCACCTTCTCGCTCCACGCCTTCAGCAATCACTTTCAAATTCAGGTTGTGTGCCATATCAATCATAGCTTTGACAAGAACAGCCTTGTCACTGTCAGTATCTACGTGAGAGACAAAACCACGATCAATTTTAAGTCCGTCAAACGGTAGCTTTTTAAGAAAGCGCATTGAGGAGAAGCCCGTGCCAAAGTCATCAATTAGAAAGCTCATGCCCAGTTCTTTCATAGCATCTAATTTCTGTTTGATGCGCTCCGGCCCTTCGATCATGACATTTTCAGTGATTTCAATAATAACACTGCCACGGGGAGGCTTAGAACGATCTATAGCTGTTTGTAACTGCTGCTCCAGATTCGTATGCACAATCTGGATGGGTGAAACATTCAGGCAGATCTGCAGCGGCTCATCCAGCTTATCAGACCACTCTGCCAGCTGGTCGTAAACCGCATCGATCACCCACCCGCCCAGCGGGATAATCAGCCCGGATTCCTCGGCGATGGGAATAAAATCATCCGGCATGATCAGTCCCTTTTCCGGATGATTCCAGCGAATCAATGCTTCGGCATGGGTGATCCTGTTGCGGCGCAAATCAATCACCGGCTGAAAATGCATAACAAGTTGATTTTCAGTGATTGCCTGCAGCAACTCCTGCTCGATGATGGCCTTTCTTGCAGCCTCTTCATTCATTTCATGATCAAAGAAAACGTACTGGTTACGACCTTTAGCCTTGGCCTTGTACATGGCCATATCTGCGTGAGCCAGCAACTGCTCGACACTGTCACCGTCACCCGGATACACCGCGATACCGGCAGATGCCGAGACATAGGCTTTACGCCCGTTGAATTCATAGGCCTGGGAGATGGCGGCAATGATCTTCTCAGCCACCCGACTGGCATCTTCGACATGGTGGATCAGCGGCATCAGGGCAATAAACTCATCGCCGGAAAGCCTGATTACTGTATCACTCTGCCTGAGCGATGCGGCAATTCGCTTACCCACTTCGATCAGGAACTCATCACCTGCCGCATGGCCGTAACAGTCATTAATATGTTTGAAACGATCCAGATCAATAAACAGCAACGCCAGTGACGTATTCTCGCGTTTCGCCAGGCGCATGGCTTCGGATGCACGATCAACCAACAGGGCCCGGTTGGGCAGGTCGGTGAGCGGGTCGAAGTTGGCCTGATGCCATATTTTTTCTTCATCTTTTTTGCGTTTAGTGATATCGGAAAAAGCACCCACATAGCGATGAATAGCTCCACTGGCATCACGAATCGCATTGATCACCAGCCAGGCCAGATATATCTCACCTGATTTTCTCCTGTTCCAAACCTCACCTTCCCAACAGTCGTTCTCTTCAAGTGATTCCCACATACGTTTGTAAAGTTGTTCATCACGCCGGTCTGATTTCATAAAGCCTATAGCTTGGCCCATGGCGTCATCGTTCGTGTAACCTGTAATAACAGTAAAAGCAGGGTTTACCGTTTCAATAATTTTATCTGCATCTGTTACCAGGATGCCCTCTTTAATCACATCAAAAACTGTTTCAGCCAGTCGTGTCTTGTTAAACTGGTTCTTCTGTTTTTTTAGTTTCGCTTTTTGTTCCAGTCTAACCCGCTGTATGGCATCACATAGCTTATCAACATGTGCGCCGCGACTATCTTTCACCAGATAATCCACAGCGCCTGCTCTCATCGCTTCAGATGCAAGCTCTTCATCACCTTCACCCGTCAACATGATCACCGGTGTTTGGACGCCATTATTTTTAAGCATTCTTATCAGTTGCAAGCCATTAAGAACAGGGAGATTGTAATCCACGATGGCCAGATCGTAGCTCTGCTCCTGAAGAGCCTGAAATCCCTGTTCACCATCTGCAGCTATATCAATGGTATATCCACTTCGCTGCTGTATCTGAAGGCACAGCAGACCAGCAAGGCCCGCATCATCCTCAACATAAAGGATACGCAAATCATTGCCCGAGCTGGGCTGATCCTGATCCTGATCCTGATCTGTCATTCGCTTACCCCCCCGGGTTTATGAAACAAGACTCGGCCTTTTGCACTCATAATAGCATTTCATCGGCAACCATAGCACAATACTATCAAGCAACCATCGTCAAAAAGGTCTGATGTATTCGATTACCGGTCGACAGTATTTTTGTACGACCATCAACTTCTGCAACAGCACCAACGCGTAGGAGGTGTATGACACATGATCATGCTGTTAAGGGATTGGTAGATACTTATCAGCGTTATTAGAACGTCCCAGATGTGTGATATAAAAACACCTGTCTAATTTCTTGACAGTTCAGCAGCTGATGACAATGCTTCGCGCCGTCTTACGAATAGTTCACGATGCAATGCCTGAGTGGTGGAATTGGTAGACACCCGGGATTCAAAATCCCGTGCCTTCACAGGCGTGCCGGTTCGACTCCGGCCTCAGGTACCAGCAAGCCATACAATGATTAATAATCATTATATGGCGCGATAGTCCAAACAAACCCGATGATTAATAATCATTATATGGCGCGATAGGAAGAAGTGATTCATCGCTTCTATACCCCAACAATCGCCTTTTCAGTTTCATTAGATCATCTCGGTAGTGAGAAACAATTTATCGTTTCCATCTTGCCCTACAACCAGCATCCTCTTTTCCAAACCCAGCTGGGCAGCCCCAAATCAAACCATATAAGCCAGCAAAGCAAATAGTCCTAAGCGTTTTTAGCAACAGCCATTTTGGCACATTCCCGGTTGAGGCCAGACCCAACAATCATAATGGCAACGAATTTGCGTACACCTTGCATAAGCGTCATAGGAGGTGGACTTGCGGCAACTTACCCTCACTCTTATGCTCTGCTATACACTCCGAAAGTCGGAGGGACACCTGGGAGGCGCTACATGGAAGTATCAGAATTACTGGCATTTACCGTAAAAAATAACGCATCGGATCTGCATCTTTCATCCGGTGAGCCACCCATGATCCGTATCAATGGCGACATGACACGCATTAAAATGCCCGATATCGACCGCCGTGAAGTGCAATCCATGGTGTATGACATCATGAGCGATACGCAGCGCAAAGCCTTCGAAGAGCACATGGAACTCGACTTCTCCTTCTCTCTTGGCGACATTGCCCGCTTCCGTGTTAACGTGTTCGAACAGCGTCGTGGCATGGCAGCCGTATTCCGCGTGATCCCGAATGAGGTACTAACGCTGGAACAACTCAAGTGCCCTGAAATTTTCAAGGATATTTCCATGACTCCGCGTGGCATATGCTTAGTTACTGGCCCTACAGGTTCGGGTAAATCCACCACGCTTGCCGCCATGGTAAATCACCGCAATGAGATCGAAAAAGGCCATATCCTGACTATCGAAGACCCCATCGAGTTTGTGCACAAATCCAAAGCAAGCCTTATTACCCAACGCGAACTCGGGCCGCACACCCACTCTTTCGCCAATGCCTTGCGCAGTTCCCTGCGTGAAGATCCGGATGTCATTCTCGTGGGCGAGTTGCGTGATCTGGAAACCATCAGACTCGCCCTGACTGCTGCTGAAACAGGCCACATGGTGTTTGGCACCCTGCACACCTCATCTGCACCTAAAACCATCGACCGTATCATCGATGTGTTTCCAGCAGGTGAAAAAGAGATGGTGCGCTCCATGCTCTCCGAATCCATTCGCGCAGTGATATCACAGACGCTGATTAAAACCGCTGATGGCATGGGGCGTGTAGCAGCGCATGAGATCATGATCGGCACACCTGCCATACGTAACCTGATTCGTGAAAACAAAATTGCCCAAATGGTTTCTGTCATGCAGACCTCACAACGCGATGGTATGCAGACTTTGGATTCCGATCTTCAGAAAATGGTCGGCCAGCGCAAAATCACCCAGCAGGCAGCGTTGGAAAAGGCCAACAACAAGAAGTTATTTGGCGGCGGAGCAATTTAATTTTTCACCACGGGTTTCAATTTCAGGAGATCAAGGTATGAGTGAAGTGCCACATCTAAGCATCAAACAGCTGTTAATGGTGATGGATAAAAATAAAGCCTCGGATCTGTATATTACTGCTGGCATGCCACCCTCCTATCGCATCAACAGTGTTGTTCATTCGACCAAGCAAACTCCGCTCTCTGCCTCCCATTGTGAAAGGCTGGCCAATTCATGCATGAATGAACGGCAACGCGCTGCTTTTGCTGCCGAATACGAAATGAATCTGGCACTGTCGTATGCGGATATCGGTCGCTATCGCGTCAACATATTCCGCCAGCGCGGTCACGTCGGCATGGTCATTCGCAAAGTCAAAACTGGTGTGCCAAGCATTGATAGCCTGAGGCTGCCCGATATTTTTAAGGATATCTCCATGTCGGCTCGAGGTCTGGTTTTGATGGTCGGTGCTACCGGCTGTGGTAAATCCACCTCACTTGCTGCCATGATCGACCACCGAAACAGTCATCAGGCTGGTCACATCATCACCATTGAAGACCCGATAGAATTCATACACGAACATAAAAAGTCTGTTATCACGCAACGTGAGCTCGGTACTGACACCCTGCAATATCAAACGGCCTTGAAGAATACGCTCAGGCAGGCTCCCGATGTTATCCTCATTGGTGAAATCCGTGATCGGGAAACGATGGAGCATGCGCTTACCTTTGCCGAAACCGGTCACCTCTGCATGGCCACCCTGCATGCCAACAACGCCAATCAGGCGCTAGAGCGCATCATCAACTTTTTTCCGGAAGAGCTTCACCCTCAGGTAAGCCTGAACCTGGCGTTGAATATGAAAGCTAATCTGTATCAGCGGCTGGTCAAATCACCGGAAGGTAAACGCCTGCCTGCCATTGAGATCCTTATCAACACGCCGCGTATTACTGATCTGATTGGCAAATGGGCCATTGCTGAAATTAAAGAAACCATGGCTGCGGGCAAAAACTACGGCATGCAGACCTTCGACCAGAGTCTGCTTGAATTGTGGATGGCAGGTTCTATCACCGAGGATGAAGCACTGCGCCATGCTGATTCAGTAAATAACCTGCGCCTGCAGATCAAAATGGTGAATTTGAAAGGTCATGGCGGTGATGCGCACGATCTGGACCAGCTTTCCGGCATGGGCTCCAGGGAGCTGAACATCTGATGGCAAACAGGCATCTGATCGACGAATTACTGCTTGTTGCCAATAAAAACAGCGCTTCGGATCTGATTATACGCACGCATGATCGCGTGCGCATGCGCATCAACGGCGACATTGTAACGGTATCTCCAGAGCGCATCCCCGAAATTTCCCCGATTCAGGCTGTGGATATGATTGGACACCTGTTGCGCGAGCTGCCCCATAAACCGAATATTGAGGTGCTGAACAGCTTCGACTTTCACTATTCGCTGGCCAACATTTCGCATTTCCGCATTCACATTATGCGCACCAACAATAACTTCGGCATCGTAGCCAGACTGATTCCACAGCAGATACCGGAATTTAATGCGTTGCGCCTGCCTGACGTATTCAACGATATCATTCGATATCGCAATGGCATCATTCTGATGGCTGGAGCCGCAGGCTCCGGCAAAAGCACATCACTGGCTTCCATGCTCAATCACATTATTCGTCAACGCCCTGTGCACGCCGTGACGCTGGAAGATCCTGTTGAATTTCGCTACAGCACAGAGCACAAAGGCACAGTCAGCCAGCGTGAAATCGGCATGGATGTAGAAAGCTACAAACAGGGCCTTATCGATGCCATGCGTGAAACCCCCAATATCATTGTCGCAGGAGAAGCTCGCGGCCGTGCAGAGATTCAGCTGGCTATTGAGGCCAGTGAAACAGGCCATCTGGTTATGGCCACCGTTCATGCCACCACGGCCATCGGCACCATGCAACGGGTCATGGCTGCATTCGGCAAAGATGAACAGGCTGGCATTCGTGAGAGATTGGCTGAAAATCTGCGCGCCATTATTGTGCAGAAGTTGCTGCCACTGAAAAACGGTAAAGGGCGTATTGTTGTACTGGAAATCATGATCAAGAATTCGGTTATCAAACATTTCATTCTCGATCAGAAGCATTGGAATGAAATCCCCCGAGCTATGGAAGAAGGCTATAACCTGTATGGCTCACAGAGCTTTGATCAACATCTTCAGACGCTGGTGGAAAATGATCTGATCAATTATGAAGAGGCTGTTGTGAATGCTGTATTCCCGGAAGATTTTGCCATTCGAATGGGGCATGACTGATCACGTTTCAGGCTTGATATCCGGTCTGATATCAAAACGACTCAGATTACGAATGGCATGACGAATCACCTGTGTATCATTGCGCAGACCCTGTTTCCCCCCTGCCCCGGAAGGCATCTCCACAACCTCGCCCAACACAACGTTGGCACGACTGCGACGATAGAATGGGCGCCACATGTGGACATGATCAAACGGCCATACCCCTGAAATGCGAAATGCCATGATAGGCGCAGCTGATGCACGAGAGATCATCGCTGCGCCGGGAAGTATTTTGTGCAACGGTATCGGTGGATTGGCCGCCCCTTCCGGAAATATGCAGAGCACATTACCCTGCTCCACGGCTTCAATGGCTTTCTGCAGGGCCTGCCGGTTTGCACCACCCGGACTAACCGGAATTGCTCCGACCAGATCAAAGCCCCAGCGCACGTACCACATGCTCTGATAATATTCGCGGGACATCAAAAAGCAGAGCGGACGACTCACTGCTGCCTGAATCAGCAAAGGGTCCAGACCGCAGATATGGTTGCCTACTAGTATAAGTGGCCCGTCCGGCAGTTTGATTTCCTCTTTAGACAGGCGATGCCAACCCCGACAAAACAGCCTGCATATAGCGCGCAACAAAGCATTTGGCCCTCTCTGATCAGACACGTTTACCCCTATTGCATTCATCGCCAACAAAGCGCCCTACCGGTCGAAGCTTTTCAATCACGTAGCGCAAGTTCGCATTGCAAAGCACGCATCGGGACAAACCACTTTATAGCATTCGCGAATTGCCATTATAAACCAGACTCAGACCTCAGGTCGCAGAATCACACATGATAAAGGTGGCAGCGTCAGCAAGACTGAATGAGGCTGATTCATCCAGCTTTGATCATCCGCAGCTACACCGCCAGCATTACCAATGTTAGTGCCACCATAAATTTCCGAATCTGTATTCAGAATCTCGCGATACATGCCGGGTTTCGGCACCCCAACTTTATAATCGTGACGCGGCACCGGTGTCAGGTTCATAGCCACCACGACAATGCCGCCATTTTTGTCACGCCGTACAAAGGAGAGCAAAGATCTGTCTGCATCATTGCAATCCAGCCATTCGAACCCACCACCCTCAAAATCTACTTCATGCAGAGCAGGCACATCCTTATACAGATGGTTCATATCACGCTGCATCAGCTGCAAACCACGATGCGGCATAAAATTGGCCTGATCCCACGATAGTGAACTGTCGAAGTTCCACTCCGGCCATTGCCCGAACTCCAACCCCATGAACTGCAGTTTTTTGCCCGGATGTGAATACATATAAGCATACAGCAGGCGCAGATTGGCAAACTTCTGCCAGTCATCACCTGGCATTTTTTCCGGCATCGAACCTTTACCATGCACCACTTCATCATGTGAAAACGGCAGAATGAAATTTTCTGTAAAGGCATAAACCATGGAGAAAGTCAGCGCGTGATGGTGATAGGAGCGGTGTACAGGGTCGTTCTCAAAATAGGAAAGCGTGTCATTCATCCAACCCATATTCCATTTCATGGTGAAGCCCAGCCCACCCAGATAGGTCGGACGGCTGACCATAGGCCAGGAGGTAGATTCCTCCGCCATGGTAACAGTACCCGGGAAACGTTCATGCACAAGGCAGTTGAACTGCTTGAGAAATTCAACGGCCTCAAGATTCTCGCGGCCGCCATACTTGTTGGGCGTCCACTCACCAGCTTCGCGCGAATAATCGAGGTAGAGCATGGAGGCCACCGCATCCACGCGCAGGCCGTCAATATGGAATTGATCGAGCCAGAACAGAGCCGAAGCGGTAAGGAAGTTACGCACTTCATTGCGGCCGAAGTTGAAGATGTATGTACCCCAGTCCTTATGCTCGCCTAGTTGCGGATCCTCATGCTCATACAGCGCCGTGCCGTCGAAACGGGCCAATCCATGTGAATCCTTGGGAAAATGAGCCGGCACCCAGTCAAGGAAGACGCCGATATTGTTCTGATGGCAGTAATCGACAAAATAACGGAAATCATCCGGTGCGCCAAAACGGCTGGTCGGCGCAAAGTAACCGACCGTCTGATAGCCCCAGGAGCCGTCAAACGGGTGCTCGGTGACCGGCATCAGTTCGATATGGGTGTAACCCATCCACTGGCAATACTCGACCATCTGATGAGCCAGATCGCGATAATTGAGGTAATCGGTTCCTGCCCTGCGCCAGGAGCCCGGATGCACCTCGTAAATATTCATCGCTTTATCTGCAGCCTGTGTCTTCGGCAGCGCTTTCACCCAGGCTGCATCGTTCCACTGATATTTGCGCGGATTGTGCACCACACTGGCGGTATTCGGACGCAATTCCATCTGCTGTGCATAAGGGTCGGTTTTTTCAAGAACAGCGCCGCTTTGCGTACGGATTTCAAACTTGTACACCTCACCTTCACACAGATCCGGCGCAAAGACCTCCCAGATACCGGAGGAACCACGCATACGCATCTGATGTTCACGCCCATCCCAGTGGTTAAAGTTGCCTACCACACTGACACGCGTCGCTGATGGTGCCCATACGGCAAAACCAACACCATGGACGCCCTCATGTTCGCGTACATGCGCACCCATGATATTGTACTTTTCGAAATGATTTCCTTCACCGATCAGATGCAGATCCATCTCACCCAGAATCGGACCAAAGCGGTAAACATCTTCTTCTTCCCAGCTATGGCCTTCGGCGTTTTCAATGCGAAAACGGTAATTGCTCTCAAAGTCTCCATCCAGCCAGTGCAGTTCGAAGATATCACTACCTGCAATCCTGGGCATAATCATCGGATCTCCACCTTCAGGCAGCAACCACAGTTTCTCGGCGCGAGCCTTGAATGCGCGAATCATTACGCCACTGTCAGCATGATAGTGCCTGCCCAGCCAGCCGAACGGATCGTGGCTGCGGGCTTCCACAATAGCCCATGCTTCAGGTGGTAGGATAGGACGTTTCATGCAATTCCTCGCTTGGTGATACGCTGTACATTAAACTTGATAACAATCAGGGCAAGCCGCTTTAGGCAAACCATCAGGTGATAACGGTCGGCTTGTCGCGGCCGGTTAGTTGACGCAGTTGTGAAATGTCATCAGCAGCAGCAATCAAGTCAGCCAGCGCATCCTGAGCATCCATACCCTGTTTGCTCGCATCTGCTTCAAACGATTCCAGGTAGATACGAACCGTCGCCCCGCTGGTGCCTGTGCCGGATAAGCGGAAGATAATGCGCGAACCATCCTCAAACAGTATGCGTATACCCTGATTTTCACTGATGCTGCCATCCACCGGGTCGGTATAGGCGAAATCATCACAACTGGCCACCGTACGGCCTGCCAGCTTCGTGCCCCTTAGTGATACAAACTGATCACGCACATTCTGTAAAACCTGTGTTGCTGCAGAGGAATCCACACCTTCATAGTCGTGACGTGAATAATAATTGCGTCCGAACTTAGCCCAGTGCTCGGTAACTATCGTTTCTACAGAAACTTTGCGTGCTGCCAGAATATTCAACCAGCACAGCACAGCCCACAGGCCATCTTTTTCGCGCACATGGTTTGAGCCTGTGCCAAACGATTCTTCGCCGCACATCGTGACTTTACCATCGTCCATGAGGTTGCCGAAAAATTTCCAGCCGGTTGGTGTTTCATAACAGGCTAGCCCCATGGCCTCAGCTACACGATCAGCAGCACCCGATGTCGGCATGGAGCGTGCGATACCGGCAATGCCCCCTTTATAACCCGGGATCAGCTCAGCATTGGCGGCAATCACGGCCAGAGAATCACTAGGTGTGACAAAGAAATGCTTACCCAGAATCATATTGCGGTCACCGTCACCATCAGAGGCTGCACCAAAATCCGGTGCGCCTTCACCATACAACACATCCACCAGTTCATGAGCATACGTCAGATTGGGATCGGGATGACCTCCACCAAAGTCCAGCTTGGGCACGCCATTCATCACCGTACCTTTTGCAGCACCCAGCATATCTTCAAAAATAGTTGTACCATACGGGCCGGTTACCGCATGCATGGCATCAAAGGCCATAGAAAAATCGCCAGCCAACAAATCGCGTATAGCATCAAAATCAAACAGCGACTGCATCAGTTGAGCATAATCAGCTACCGAATCAATCACCTCTACCGTCATTCCTGCAAGTTCGTATGTGCCGATGCGGGACAGATCTGTGTCATCGCAATCACAGATCTGATACCACTCAATCTTTTCTGTCTGTTTAAATACTGCTTCGGTTACCGATTCCGGTGCAGGGCCGCCACTACCAATGTTGTATTTGATACCGAAATCTTCATCCGGACCCGCCGGGTTATGGCTGGCAGATAGGATCAGCCCGCCGTAAGCATTGTACTTGCGAATCACGCATGATGCAGCCGGAGTCGAGAGTATCCCGTTCTGACCGACCAACACCCTGGAGAAACCACTGGCTGCTGCCATTTTCAGAATAGTCTGGGTCGCCTCAAGATTATAGAAACGACCATCGCCGCCAACCACCAGCGTATGGCCGCTGTAGTCGCCAATACTGTCGAATACCGACTGAACAAAATTTTCCAGATAATGCTCTTGCTGGAACACCTTCACCTTTTTACGCAGCCCTGATGTTCCCGGACGCTGCCCCTCAAAAGGCTGGGTTGAAACGGTCTTCATCTGCATGTTTAAAACTCCCATCTATCTGCTCTGAACAGTCAGCGCATCCAAAAAACAGGGGCAGACTATCCAAACTGGTGCCTGCCTGGCCTTACGACTTGATTGCGTATGCTGAAAAAACATGCATGCGCGTTCTTACTATAAAGCGTCCCTAGCTGCCGAGATACTAACGGAATGGAAGTCGTTAAACCACATGGCAAACAGCCATACAAACTGCTAGGATACGTCTCAACACACACAGAGAATAAGGGGGGAAGTTGTTATGGTTCCACGCAATGAGGATCATTTGGGTCCACATATGGAGCGCAACATCAGTAAGCTGACAGCAAACACTGTCGCACTGGTCCTGGCAGGCGGCAGAGGCTCTCGCCTGAAAGCACTGACAGACTGGCGCGCGAAGCCTGCCGTGCCATTCGGAGGCAAGTTCAGAATTATTGATTTCCCTATGTCCAACTGCATCAACTCGGGCATCCGTCGTATTTCTGTGATTACTCAGTACAAATCACACTCGTTGCAACGCCATCTGCAACGCGGCTGGTCATTCATGTCCGGTCAGTTCGGCGAGTTTGTTGAAGTTTTACCTGCCCAGCAACGCATGGGTGAAGGCTGGTATGTCGGCACGGCCGATGCAGTTTATCAAAACCTGGACATCATCCGTCATTATGACCCTGAATATGTTGTCGTTCTGGCTGGCGACCATATCTACAAGATGGATTATGGCAAAATGCTCGCTGACCACGTTGAAAAAGGTGCAGACATCACCGTCGGCTGTATCCCTGTACCACTGAAAGAAGCCAAGGCATTTGGCGTCATGGCGATCGATGCAGAATCACGTATCGTTGAATTTGCCGAAAAATCAGAAACCCCTAAACCCATGCCCGGTGATGATAATAAAGCGCTGGCCTCGATGGGGATTTATGTCTTTTCCGCCAATTATCTACGCGAGCGGCTCAAGGAGGATTCCAATGATGATTCATCCACGCATGACTTCGGCCACGACCTGATTCCTCATGCTATTGATAATGCCAATATTTTCGCATTCCCGTTCATGGATGGTAATACCGGTGCCTCCGGCTACTGGCGTGATGTCGGAACTGTGGATTCCTACTGGGAAGCCAACATCAATCTGGCGGAAATCGAGCCTGATCTGAATCTGTATGACCAGAACTGGCCGATCTGGACCTATCAGGATCAATTGCCACCGGCAAAATTTGCCTTTGACAGTGAAGACCGTCGCGGCATGGCTGTGGATTCATTGGTTTCCGGAGGCTGCCTGATTACCGGTTCCACCGTTCGCCACTCCGTACTGTTCTCCAACGTGCGTGTTCACTCCTACTCTGTGGTGGAAGATTCTGTCATTCTGCCGGATGTGGAAATCAGACATAACTGCCGCATCAGCCGCTGTGTTATTGATAAAGGCACGGTCATCCCTGAAGGCACAATCATCGGTGAAAACCCCGAAGACGATGCCAAACGTTTTTATGTCTCGGAAGGCGGCATTGTACTGGTGACGCCGGAAATGCTGGGCCAGAATATGCACAACACCTAACACAGTCGACGGACAGGTCTAAAGGCCTGTCCGGTCTTCCCTTTTGCAAGCATGGTTGATGATCAACGGGCTGCAAACAAGCATAGTCTGCCCGGACAATCTTATTTCCCAGAGCGTCCTGGCGACACTCTTAACATTGTGCCGTGCATGCATGGCACAAAAAACGCTTAGCTTATTAACACATTTTGGCAGCCCATGGAGGGCTGCAGGAATACACTGAATATCTCATCGTATCCCTAAACAAAATTGAATCAGGAGATATATCCATGCCTAAACCGTTATCCGTCGTATTTTACTGGCATATGCACCAGCCTTTTTACTGTGAGGCTGATACAGGTCGCTATCACCTGCCCTGGGTTTATCTGCATGCCATGAAAGATTACACCGACATGGCTGAGATTCTTTCACAACTGCCGCGTGCCAAAGCGGTGATCAATTATGTGCCCTCACTCACAGCCCAGATTGAAGATTACGCAAGTCACTTGCGCGAGTTCCTCGATGGCACGGCCACTGAACTGAATGACCCGCTGCTGGCAGCTCTGGCCGAAAAGTCCGGCCAGTTCAATACAACCGAACGCGATTACCTGCTGGAAAGCTGCTTCCGCCTCAATCATGAGCGCAACCTGCACCGTTACCCTGCTTTCTCGCGTTTGTGGAATATGGCTGAACATGCCAAAAGTCATGATGGCCTGGCTTATCTCGGCGACAGTTTCTTTACCGATCTTGTCACCTGGTATCATCTTGCCTGGCTGGGCGAAACAGTTCGTCAACGCAATTTTGTTGCCCGCCGACTGATTGAAAAAGCCCGGGACTTCTCCTTTCAGGATCGCCGCGACCTGCTGACCCTGATTGCATCCCTGCTATCTGAAATTCCGGCCACGCACAGGCAACTGGTGGAATCCGGCAAGATTGAGCTGACCACAACGCCTTATGCACATCCCATCATCCCACTTATGCTCGACTTCAATACGGCACGCGAAACTGTACCTGATGCTCTGCTCCCCAGTGAGCCCTATCCCGGTGGCCGCGAGCGCGCACTCGACCATATCGCATTGGGTCAGAAGTCACATGAACAGACATTCGGCCATCCCGCCAGTGGCTGCTGGCCAGCTGAAGGTGCAGTCTCCGATGAAACGCTGGCACTGCTTGGCCAGTCAGGGTTTCAGTGGTGTGCTACCGGTGAATCGGTATTGCATCACTCGCTGAAATACAACCTGCGAGAGCAGCAGGGTAACCGCGACCTGTATCATCCATGGCTGGTTGGTGACGATGAAGAACAAATCACCTGCTTCTTCCGTGATGACCGCCTTTCCGACCTGCTGGGCTTTGAGTACAGCCGCTGGAATACAAACGATGCAATCAACAACTTCATGCATGAGCTGGCAGGCATTCACCATAGAACCAAGGGCATGGATGCACCGATTGTAGCTATTATTATGGACGGTGAAAACGCATGGGAGCATTACCATGAGAATGCCCTGCCATTTTTGACCAAGCTGTATCAAAGTATTGCCGAACATGATGACTATGAGCTGACTACATTCAGTGAATACCTGGACAAACATCCGGCCACGGAAAAGCTGAACAAACTCACTGCAGGTTCCTGGGTATACGGCAATCTCTCCACCTGGATCGGTGACAGAGCCAAAACCCGCGCATGGGAATTGCTGATCGAGGCGAAAAAGGCGTTTGATGCACAGCTCGATTCTCTCACCGATGAACAACAGGAAGCTGCAACCGAACAGTTGCGTATCTGTGAAGGCTCCGACTGGTGTTGGTGGTTCGGTGATTATAATCCCGGTGCTGCCGTTCGTGATTTCGACAATCTTTATCGCAGGCACCTGAAAAAGTTATACTTGCTGATCAACAGCCCGGTCCCTGTATCCCTGGATGAAAGCATTTCTCAAGGTGGCGGTGATGCTGAAGGCGGAGGCACTATGCGCCGCGGTGGTGGAAATGACTAACTCGGTTGCTAGCATTTCAGCTCAGCCAGATATAAAGGATTGTTCATGAATGCATGGCTGAATCGCCGAACGTCGGCAGTTCTACTTCACATCACATCGCTACCCGGACCGTTTCACAAGGGTGTACTGGGCCTTGAAGCCCGTTCATTCATCAAGCATCTCAGCGAATCCGGATTCCGTACCTGGCAGTTCCTTCCATTAGGTCCGACACACGGGCACGGCTCACCGTATGAGTCACTCTCTTCCTTTGCCGGCAACCCGGACCTGCTTGATCTCAGGGAGTGCGTAGAACGAGGCTGGTTAAGCGAAAACGATTTAAGCAGTTGCGACACAGCACAATTGCATGAAGCCTTGCGCTATAACGCGGGCAACCAGTTTTGGCAGCAAGTGGAAGTCAATGCAGCCTTAGCTGAAAAGGTTGATGATTTCAGCAAGAAAAACAGCTACTGGCTGGAAGATTATGCTTTGTTCTTTGCGCTGAAGTGCGTATTCCGTGACCGTGCCTGGTGGCAATGGCCTCAGGAGCTTCGCGACAGGAAACGAAAAGCATTGAAAAGTGCCGGTCTGGAACATATCAAACAGATCAAACAAGCTGTTTTTGAGCAATATCTGTTTGACTGCCAGTGGCAGGAACTGAAAGAATTTGCAGAATCACATGCTGTGCAACTGTTTGGCGACCTGCCGATTTATGTTGCGCATGACTCTGCCGATGTCTGGGCCAACCGCGAATACTTCACGATCAACAAACTGGGCCTGTGCGATGAGGTTGCCGGTGTCCCTCCTGATTATTTCTCTGAAACCGGCCAACGCTGGGGTAACCCGCTATATCACTGGGATCAACTGCAAGCTGACGGCTTCAGATGGTGGGTTCAGCGAGTACAACGGCAGCTCGAGCGCATGCACATGTTACGCATCGACCACTTCCGAGCCCTGGAATCCTTCTGGGTCATTCCCGGTGAAAGCGAAGATGGCATCGTAGGTGAGTGGCGCAAAGCGCCAGGTGAAGCGCTGTTGCAAACACTGACAGATCAACTGGGCAAGTTGCCGCTTATTGCAGAAGATCTTGGCATCATTACTGATGAGGTAACCGCCCTGCGCGAGAAATTCGAACTGCCAGGCATGAAAATTCTGCTATTTGCTTTCGGCGGTGATGATGACAACCCCTATTTGCCGGAAAATCATGGGCAGAACAGTGTGGTATATACCGGCACGCATGATAACGACACTACGCTCGGATGGTTCAATCAGGCCGAACCTCATGTGCGCAACCATGTTCTGACCGTATTACAGGCCAACGAGCATGATATGCCATGGGCGCTGATCGAATGCGCCATGGCATCATCTGCGAAGATGGCCGTAATTCCAATGCAGGACCTGCTCGAACTGGGTACGGAAGCAAAGTTCAATACGCCGGGAACACTGGATAACAACTGGTGCTGGCGCATGAATTACATGCCTGAAACTGGAAGTAGCTGTTGGATGCGTGCTAAAGCGCTGAATCAAAAATATGGCCGCAGTGATTAAGCCGGCCGCATGATAAGCAAGCATTATCCTCATCTGCTTGCTGCTGTTTTCACCGCCTTCTTTATCGTGTTGGCGATTGATCCGGTATCGCGCGATGTGTGGATTGCCGAGGTCATTCCTGTAATACTTATTTTTCTGTTTCTCGTAGCCACGTATCGAACATTCTGCTTTAGTTTTACCGCTTATACGTTGATGGCGATCTGGCTATTCTGGCACACCATTGGCGGTCACTACACATTTGCCAACGTACCGTTCGAATGGCTGCAGTCGCTGCCAGGCAGTAATGGCCGCAACCATTTTGACCGTGTTGGCCACTTTGTTGTCGGCTTTTACGCCTTTGCCATGGCCGAATGGCTGATGCGCAACAGGCTATGCAGCCTGAAATTGGCTATGTCGTTCAGTCTTTTTTTCATTATGAGTGTGGCTGCCGGATATGAAATCATCGAATGGTGGTATGCTGTGCTTGAAGGTGGTGATGCGGGCATCGAATTTCTGGGCTCTCAGGGTGATATCTGGGATGCGCAAAAAGATATGCTGGCCGACACACTGGGTGCCGTCACATCTCTGATTCTGTTCTGGCTGGTCAGGCCGGATATAAAAGCAGGAAAATAAAATACATACCTCTCGCCTTGTCTGGCCTCACATGGGTAGCAACTGACATGTGAATCGCTACCGTTTCCCTAGACACTTCTGAGCTCTTCATAATATCGCCGTTCAAACTCGATTGGCGACAAGTTGCCATTATAACCATGTTGCCTGACTGAATTGTAGAACATTTCGATGTAGTCGAAGATATCCTGTCTTGAAGCATCTCTTGTCGGATAGGTTTTCCTCTTAATTCTTTCCCGTTTGAGTAGCTGAAAGAATGCATTGTCATGGCAGTTGCCCCTGCGACTCATGCTTGCTTCGAGATTGTGGATCTTGAGAAAATCCTGCCAGTCATAGCTGCTGTACTGGCTTCCCTGATCAGAATGTACAATCACCTTGCCGGTTGGCTTACGCCGCCATACAGCAGCCAGGAATAGCCAGCCTTCGTGGGTTCTAATGTATGTGATATCCGTAACCCAAGCCTGCTGATTAGGTTGCTGCTGATCAAACTGCCGCTGAAGCTGATTTGGAGCCACCACTGAAGGTTTACCACCTTTAAGGCCTGGCTTCCTGCCATAACCAATCTGCGCTCTTAGACCAGCTCCCTTCATCAAGCGCCCAACTCGGTTGGAGCCGCAGGATTCACCCAAGTCTTTCATATCATGGTAAATCTTACGGTAGCCATAAACGCAGCCGCTTTCTAACCATGATTGTTTGACCAGCCCCAGCAATCGCTGGTTCTCATGATATCTTTTGGAATGAGGTTGTTTCAGCCATGCATAATAGCCACTCGGATGAATCTTCATCACTCGGCAG
>JAJFLE010000046.1 GCA_021772835.1 Mariprofundus sp. | reverse complement strand
TCCTTTTGCCCGAAGTCAGGCAAGCAAGGAGTACGCTCAACAGGCAAAGGAATATCATGCATATATTGCCCGCAAGGCCGAACTGGAATCAGAGCTGCGATCAGCAAAACGAGAGGTCGAGTCATGCCGTAGGGCCTTGCCACAGCCGAAGTTGCAAAGGCAGCATGACAATGACCTGCACTTGTCATTACGGATGTGACAACTGCAACAGCTTCTCTTTCAGCCCCTTCAATCCAAGGTTGGCAATCTCGGCTCTGGCGAGAAGGGCCTGCTCTTCCTTGAGTTGCTCAGTGATCACCACACCGGCTTTGCCGGTGCCGGTGATTTCATAGATAACCCCGAGATCAAAGAAGTGCAGCAGTAAACCGGCTTCTCGCAGGCTGGCGTTAATATGGGCGCGAAGCTGATACAGCTCATCGGCTGGTTTCTTCGTGAATCGCAGATCGAAGATGGCGGCCGACAAACGATCCACCTTCTCCTGCACAGGCGAGAATATTTTCAGCTCTGCTTTTTTCTCATCAATAGCCTGTTGGAGTTCATCGGCCTGATGCATGGCTTTGGTGTAACGCTCTCTGGCATCGGCAAACATAGAACCTTCGGCAGTTGCTACCAGCTCACCGAACCGCTCGACCTGTTTCATGCAGTCGGCAAGTTTACCGCTCAGGGACTTCATTTCAGATTCAAGTTTCTGTTTGCTGCTGATGTGACCGCCGAGAGCCGAATACCAGTCCACCTTTTCACTGAGGGCCACAAGGGCTGCATCCTCAATTTCACGATATGACCACCGCTTATCACAAGTGCAACCGGCATTCATATAGTTGCTGTTGCAACGGAACATATGGGAACGACCATTCTTGATCAGTCGGAACGTGGAGCCACAGGAGAGGCATTTACACATGCCGGTGAACAGGTTGCTATAGGTCTCACCTTTCCGGCCTGCCGATGATGTGTCGGTTCTCCGTTGCTTCTGGGCGGCCTTGGCCTTGTAGTAAAGCTCTTCGGATATGATGGCGGGATAGTAGTCAGGAATCGGGTCGCCTATCGGCTCTTTATCCTTCATGGGCTGAAACTCACCAATCACAGCCTTGCTGTTCAGCACCTTGCGGATATAGGAGGCATGCCACATGTCACCTCTGGCAAAAGGCGCAATGCCTTCCTTGTTGAATTGCTCTGCAATCTTGCGCTGGCCGGTTCCGGCAATGCTCATATCAAAGATGCGACGCACAATCTCCGCACGCTCTTCAATCACCTCGAAGCGCTGCCTGTCTTTTGATACCCGCAACCACTTCGGGCACTGGCGCGTCATAGGCTTGCCGGATTCCACCGCCTGCCGTCTCTTATTCTCCCAAGAGGATGAAAGGCGCTTTGATTTCATGGCAGACTCTTCATGGGAGCGCGAGAGCGACATTAGCGAATACATCAATTGGCCCACTTCGTTGATTGACTCAGCAGTGTAGTGCTGGCCATCGGCAAGAGTAACGATTTCAACCCCTGCCGTTAGGATGGATGAGAACAGGCCAAGAGCTGAAAACACCTGTTGCCGTGAAAGGCGATCAAGGCTTTCCAGTATCAGGATGGAACCTTTTTCCACACGGCCAGCCTCGACCAGTTCAATGAAACGCCTAAGTGCTCCTTCGGTGGCATTCTTTCCTTTGAACGCAGAGACGCCGATATCCCGAAGTGATTCATCCAAAACGAGGTTCTGCTGTTTCGCATAGGCACGGCTTGCTTCCAACTGCCGCCGCAAACTATCCCCCTTCAACTGTTGCGGGGTGGAAAATCGAACATATGAATAGGCTTTCTGCATGGCTAAGGCTCCTGAATATGCTGCTTTCTATATCTATCGCAGAAAACAACAACTAATGTAGCCGAAAACTAATAATATGCTGGCTGCTATTCAGGGCAATGTTTATCTCTCCAGACTAAAATTGAAGGATCAGCCGGAAGTCATTGAGAAACTGGATAATATCGAACTGCTTGATATTCGTGCTGCAGATATGGTCAAGCAGTTGCTTACATTTGCCCGAAAAGACCGGGTAGAGATGCATGCATTAGCACTCAAACCCTTTATCAAGGAAGCATACAAGCTGGCCCAAGCGGCTATCCCTGAGAATATCGAACTCGTTTGCGACACATGCCAGGAAGATTTAATCATTAATGGCGATGCCACACAGCTTCAACAGGCTCTGATGAACCTGCTGAACAATGCACGTGATGCTGTCTCGGATGAGAAACATCCCAAAATATGCTGTCGTCTCAGCGCATTTATTCCCACTGACGAATTTCATACGAACCACCCTGACCTGAATGGTGTACGATTTGCCGAACTTATCATTCGAGACAACGGAAGCGGCATCTCACACGAGCTCATGGATAAGATATTCGAACCGTTTTTTACCACCAAAGGTGTTGGTGAAGGAACAGGATTGGGACTAGCGATGGTGTATGGTGCTATCCAGTCACATGGGGGCATGATTGAAGCCAAAAGTGTACCCGGTGAAGGCACTGCTTTTTGTGTATATTTGCCGCTGAAGGAAGGTACAGAGAATGTGGAAAAAGATGACAGTACCATTGTCCATGGTCATGGCGAAACGATTCTCCTGGTGGATGATGAAGAGAGCATGCGAACCACTACGGAAGAGGTTCTGGCAAGCCTGGGTTATAAGGTAATAAGTGCAGGTAATGGTGAGGAAGCTCTGCAGGTATTCAGAGCCCATCAGAATGATATTAGTCTGGTGATCACGGATATCGTAATGCCAAAGGTAGGGGGTGTCGAATTGGCTAAATCACTTCGGAAGCTTGATGATACACCAATTATTTTTGCTACCGGCTATGATAAGGGTCAGGCGATGTCTGCTGAGGATCAGGTTGATCAAAGTATCATTATCAGCAAACCCTTTTCCTTTGAAAAACTCAGTCAAATAATTCGCAGCATGCTTGCCCCTGATTAACCCAGCGGGTACTCCCATACTTTGCTAAGTCAATTCTGATTGTGCTTCGAGACTGCTAGCGGGGCTCTCCCGTCCAAAACCTTCTCGCTAATCCGCAATGCACCAAAACATGCCACGCCATCGGATTCGATGGATATGCATCACGGCAAAGTGTAGTCGCCTGCTATCCCTTATCCAGGCAAGCCTGCAGCCCTTTCGCCAGCTCCTGCAATTGTTTCAGAGCCGATTCATATTCGATTTTCAAACGGGCCTGTTCCTGCTTCATCGACTCATGGCGGGCCGCAGCCTGACTGTGACTCTCTTCTGCTCCATCCACACACTGCGGCTCGCAATCCTGACATGGGGATATACCGAAGTTGCGCAGGTCCTTCAGGTTTGTCTCGCACTGTTCATCAACAGGGGCCGGGCGGAGAGAACCGATATTGCGGGCGTTGCGCTCAAGGAAAACTTCGTGCTCCTTTACCATTTCACGGAATCGGTTGAGCCTTGTACGATAAACGGGCAAAGCTGCTTCCAGCTCATAGATAATACCCACCACCCTACGCTCGCTAACAATCCAATGACTCAGCTCCTCCATCCAGGCTCTGTGCTCACCCTGCCATTGATCGTGATCTTTATTGTATGCAGTCAATCCAGCCCTCCCTGTCACGCATCACTTCCTTCATCACTTTTCCCTGTGATTGCCTGCAACACTGTTGCTTAAACCTTATAGCATACGTGTCGCCTTACACCGACAAGGTCGGGTGCCATCTCCGACTTGCAAGCTGCATCTGATTTATTCAGGAGAAAGGTTTAAGTTAGCACCACTCGGGTCAAAAGTCCTTTCATTTATCTGTGCATCACACACTTACACCATGAAGGAGGAAAGAGTTACCTCATCTTACGGCAACTCTCTCCTTGGGATCATTTTGAATATGTTGCCAGTGCAGCGGCGACTGCCGTGCCATGATTAATCGGCGCATTCATACGTCCCAGAACCTCATCAAGGGCAGCCAGACATAGAAGCACATTATCCTTACGTGCGGCATAACCCATCAGACCAATGCGCCACACCTTGCCAGCCATAGGGCCAAGCCCTGCACCGATTTCCAGATTGTAGTCATGCAGCAGTGCAGAGCGCACGGCAGCATCATCCACGCCTTCCGGAATCGTTACAGCATTGAGCTGCGGCAGCCTCTCGGCTTCCGGCACCACGAATGAGAGTCCCATCGCTTCCAGACCTGCTTTCAAAGCATTATGCTGAGTGCGGTGACGGGCCCACGAGCTCTCCAAGCCCTCTTCTTCCAGAATTACCAGTGATTCATGCAGGGCATACAGCGTGTTGACCGGTGCTGTGTGGTGGTAGGCACGCTTGGCCCCGGCCCCCCAGTAACCCATAACCAGATTCAAATCGAGAAACCAACTCTGAACAGGATGTGTACGCCCTTTGATCACCTCAATTGCACGTTCGCTGAATGAAACAGGTGACAGACCCGGCACACAGGAAAGGCATTTTTGAGTCCCTGAGTAGATGGCATCGACGCCCCACTGATCTACGCGCAATTCTGTACCGCCGAGTGACGTGACAGCATCGACAATGCTCAGGCAATCATAGCGGTGCGCGAGCTCCACCAGCGTTTTTACATCCGATGATGCTCCCGTTGAGGTTTCAGCATGTACAAAGGCCACAACTTTGGCTTGTGGATGTGCCTGCAACGCATCTTCAAGTTTATTGGCATCGACTGCCCGGCCCCACTCGTCCATCACCATGACAGCCGTGGCACCACAACGCTCCACATTTTCTTTCATGCGTCCGCCGAACACGCCGTTCTGGCAGACAATCACTGTATCTCCCGGTTCTACCAGATTAACGAAACAGGTCTCCATGCCCGCCGAACCCGGAGCCGACACCGGGATCGTCAGTTCATTTTTAGTCTGCAGGGCGTACTGGAGCAGCCCCTTCATCTCATCCATCATGCCAACAAACAGTGGATCGAGATGCCCTATGGTCGGTCTGGCCATAGCCAGGCTGATACGCGGATTCACATCCGACGGTCCCGGCCCCATCAACGTTCGCTGTGGTGGATAAAATGAACTGGTCATACCTTACCTCTCAAATAATTCATGTTTCGTGACAGTAAACTAGAAAAAAACCGCTTGTTAATCACCCTCACAGTTATTGCGGTTTTGTTTGCGAAGAATTTGCATGCAAGCCGGCAAGCAGTTCTATCCAGTGGACAACCGGCACACCCGAGCCGGCATCCAGATGTTTCAGACAACCGATGTTAGCCGAAGCAATCAACTGTGGATTCAGTGTCTGCAGTGCCGCAAGCTTCATCTCGCGTAATTCCAGACTGATCTCCGGCTGCGTCAGGGCATAGGTACCAGCCGCACCGCAGCAGATATGTGCATCTTTCACCGGCATCAGATCAAAACCAACCTGCGTGAGTATATCTTCGACCACACCGGTCAGTTTCTGCCCATGCTGTAAGGTACAGGACGGATGAAATGCCACGCGTTCTTCTCTCGTTGATTGCAGCAGTGTGAGGTCTTCTGCAGCCACTACTTCTGAAATATCACGGCTCAGTGCTGCAATAGACTTAGCTTTTTCGGCATACAGCGTATCAAAGCGCAACAGATAGCCATATTCTTTCAGCTCCAGTGAGCAGGCACTGGCCGTGGATACAATGGCTTCAACACCCTGCTCCAGCAGCGGCCACCAGCTATCGATATTGGCCCGCATTCGGTTTAGCGCAGCTTCAGACTTATTCAGATGGTGTTCAAGCGCCCCGCAACACTGTGCCACACCAACTCTATGCGTAGAAATAGAGAGCCGATCAAGCACGTGGGCTGCAGCCCGGTCAATATCGGCTGCAATAACGGGCTGCACACAACCTTCTATCAGCAGCACACGCCGTGCATGGCGGATTTCAGGCCAATCCAGAGCTGGTGTTGATATAGTCGGCAATACATCTTTAAAACGGGATGGCAGCAGCGGCCTGAACAGACCTGCTGTTTTGAGCAGCAGGGAAAAAGAGTCACGATTCGGCACTACTGAAGCAAGCATGTTTCGCATAAGGCGCGTGCGCATAGGCCGTTTGACTCTCTCTTCTGCTACCTCGCGCCCTATATCCAGAAGATGACCATATTCGACACCCGATGGGCAGGTACTTTCACAACCACGGCACGACAGACAACGATCAAGGTGGCCAAGCGTCTTTTCAGATACCGGTGCCCCTTCAAGCATCTCTTTAATCTGGTAGATGCGACCGCGCGGACCATCGAGCTCATCACCAAGCAGCTGATAAGTCGGACATGTGGCTGTGCAAAAACCGCAGTGTACACAGGAGCGCAGGATGCGATCGGCTTCCTTGCCCGTTTCAGTTTCCATCACGTGTTGAGGAATTATTGTCTGCATTACAGCCCTCTGTACATGCGACCGGGATTAAAAATGCCTTTGGGGTCAAAAGCTTCTTTCAGCCGTTTGTGCAATAACATCTGTGCCTCGGGTAAAGCAGAGAAGACTTCCGCTGATCGGTCTCCACCACGAAACAGCGCAGCATGCCCTCCGGCTCTCTTGGCCAGCGCAAAGATCTGCTCAGCGGGCAGGTCAGATTTCAGCCAGCGCTGTGCCCCACCCCAACCTATAAACCAGTCGGTTTTATCCGACATGACCGCATCCGCCAGTGCGGCATGCGCAGCATCCGATGGCAGAGAGAGCCGCCACAGGGGCCGTCCATCATTGAAAAATGGCAGCTGATGCTCACGGATATCCTTCCATAAATTCAATCCATCCACATATATGGTGCCACCGATCTGCGCTGCAGACTTTTTCACGGATGAGTGTGTTCCGCAGATGCGGAAATAGACAAGCTCCCCGTCAGCGGCCATGGCAGTCACCGGCAACGGTGTCCCGGCCCAGTGATTCATCATGGTTACTGCTTCAGCAAAGTCCGCTTCAACCACCAGCGTCTGCTCTGCCTGACGGTGCGGCAGCACTTTCAGGGATACTTCGAGCAACAGACCCAGCGTGCCAAGGCTACCTGCCATCAGACGAGACACATCGAATCCGGCAACATTTTTCATCACCTGTCCGCCAAAAGACAAAACCTCGCCTTTACCATTGATCATGCGGCACCCCAAAACAAAATCACGGCAGGAACCGGCATACGGTCTTCTCGGCCCCGAAAACCCGCAGGAAACCGTGCCACCTAGTGTCGCGCTTTCACCAAAACAAGGTGGATCAAATGGCAACCGCTGCCTCTGTTCATCCAGTGCTGCCGTTAATTCTGAAAGTTTCGTGCCTGCTCTGGCTGTGATCACCAGTTCGGTCGGCTCATAGGAGATGATGCCTGTGTTCCCATCAACATGCAGCGGCTCTCCGGCAACCTCGCGGCCATACCATGATTTGCTGTCGCCGCCGACAATGTTCAGAGCCGCCCCCATCTTATAAGCATCTTCAACTTGCTGTCGGAGTATCGATTCATGCATCAGAAGCGCTCCAGTTCCGGGTGCGGCAGTTCCCCGTTATGCACATGCATACGGCCAAGCTCGGCACAGCGATGCAAGCTCGGCACCGCTTTACCCGGATTAAGCAGGCCTGCCGGGTCAAAGGCATTTTTAACGGCAAAAAAATGCTGCAATTCCATAGCTCCAAACTGCAGACACATCGAATCAAGTTTCTCTATGCCCACACCATGTTCGCCGGTAATACTGCCGCCGGACTGCACACAAAGTTCAAGAATTCTGGCGCCAAACTCTTCTGTTCGCTCCAGTTCACCGGCTTTATTGGCATCATAAAGTATCAATGGATGCATATTGCCGTCACCGGCATGAAACACATTGGCAACAGGCAGTTCATACTCCTTGGACCACTGCGTAATTTGCCTCAGTACAGAGGGCAAAGCCGCTTTGGGAATGGTTCCATCCATACAATAATAATCCGGCGCCAAACGTCCCACCGCCGGAAATGCAGCCTTTCGCCCGGCCCATAACTGTAATCGCTCGGCTTCATTGCCCGATATTCTGAGCTCGGTTGCACCGGCCTGGTTGAGCACCTGTTCTACTGCAACAATATAATCGCCCACCCCTTCTGTCGTGCCGTCGATTTCACACAGTATGATCGCCTGTGCACCAGTGGGGTACCCGGCATGGACAAATGCTTCTGCGGCCCTGATCGCCAAATGATCCATCATCTCCAGCCCTGCCGGAACAATGCCTGCAGCAATAATATCAGCGACTGCCTGCCCTGCCTTTTCAACGTCATCGAATGCCGCCATGACCACCTGCGCCAATTCCGGTTTGGGCAACAGCTTAACGGTAATCTCGACAATCACGCCGAGCAGCCCTTCCGAGCCATGCATCAGGGCAAGCAGATCGTAACCCTCGGCATCAAGTGCTGCTCCACCCAATTCAATCAGCTCACCTTCCATGCTGAGCATCTTCAACCCCAGCACATTATGCACCGTTAATCCGTATTTCAGACAATGTACACCGCCGGAGTTCTCAGCCACATTGCCGCCAATTGTACAGGCAATTTGGGATGACGGATCGGGCGCATAGTACAGCCCCAGGTGATCCACTGCCTGTGAAATAGCCAGATTACGTACTCCGGGTTCAACCACAGCTGTGCGTCCTAATTCATTGATCTGCAGAATATGATTAAATTTAGCCAGAGACAAAACCACTGCATTTTCCAACGGCATGGCACCGCCTGAAAGCCCGGTACCTGCGCCGCGGGCAACAACCTCAACTGATTCTGCAAAACAGAGTTTTAATATTTCCTGCACCTGCTGCACCGTTTCGGGCAACACCACCAATGCCGGAACCTGTCGGTAAACCGACAACCCATCACATTCGTAAGGTTTGAGTTCTTCCTCAGTGGAAAGAATCGAGCTTGTCGGAAGGATTTCCGCAAGGTTCTCAATCAGCTGCTTCTTTTTCACCCATGTCATGGGATAGAAAGCATGAGAAGTTCAAACAGATTCGTCCACCTCAATAAAACAATGGCTATTATACATGGTCAATCAACATGGACGGATGTCTCTGCTTTCAGTATGATTTTTCTATCATGACACGGGTAATCGGAATATTTTCGTCCACTAAGGATCCCCTGCCAACTGCAGGCTCCGGTTATCTGATTAAAGAAATTCTGAAAAAGTGCTCCCCGCATTTTTTTCGGAACGAAGGAAAAAAGTGCGACTTTTTCTTTTACTTACAAAACCAATGACTTACGTCCCTGGTTTTGGCAGGCCATCCATAGCCTGCAAGGATACTCTGAATGTTTCAGAGCGCCCTTAACTCAGGATATGCTGAATCCTTCAGATATTTCCTGATATGAAACTGGAGGAGCACTTGGATCAGGCTTTCACTTCCCACATTAGAAACATCGCTCTGCTTGATCATGAAGGAGCCGGGGAAACCACACTGCTGGAATCCATGATACACATTGCCGGCACAATCAGTCGCATGGGGCATATTGATAGTCATAATACGATCAGTGATTTTGACCTGGATGAAAAAGAGCTTGAGAAGTCACTCTACTGTTCTACTGTCAGCTTTTCCTACAAAGGCATACTGTTTAACTGTCTCGATGTACCGGGCTGCGCTGATTCGATTGCTGATGCGATGACTGCCCTGCATGCGACTGAAGCAGCCCTGATCTGCATTGATGCCACCGATGGCATCAAGGTTAACACAAGACGCATGTGGCGCTTAGCTGCCCAGCGCGGCATTCCCCGCTTTATCGCCATAACCAAACTGGATGCCGATAATGCTGATTTCTGGACAGCACTGGCAGCTATCAAAGCGGAGTTCGGTAACCGCTGTATTCCGCTTTATCTACCCAATGCCAGCGCTTCTTCATTCAAATCAGTGCATTCGATACTGCATGACAACGATGCTGTAGACCAAGGCCCCCGGGCATATGAGCAGATTGTCGAAGCTATTGTCGAAACCGATGACCTTTTGATGCAGGCCTATCTGGAAGGAATTGAGATCAGCGAAAAGCAGCTGCTTGCTGCCCTGAAAAATGCCCTGCTGCATGGCTCTCTCTTCCCTGTCATCCCTACTGCAGGTGAAAATGAAATCGGCACCACTGAATTACTCAACACGCTCTGCCATCTGGCTCCTGCCCCGGAAGAGATTGAACGTTTTGCCTATCAACAGGGCGAACCGGTTTCGCTTGCTAAGCTGAGCGGTTTCTCGGCCTATATCTATCGTACCACATCCGATGAGTTTGTCGGTCGCATCTCCTATGCACGCATACTCTCCGGTTCCATTTCGGTTCACGATAACGTTCTCAACCGCCGTTCGGGAAAACGTGAAAAGGTTACTCATCTGTTCCGGATTATTGGTAAAGATCAACAGGATACCGGCAAAGTGTCTGCCGGTGACCTGATTGCCATACCCAGGATTGCCGACATGCAAGCCTGTGACGTCATTACTGATGAAAGCACTGACATTACGCTGGATGAAATGAGTTTCCCGAAACCCATGGTTTCGATGGCGGTACGCCCTAAAACCAATAAAGATGAGCAGAAACTGAGCACTGCACTGCATGAACTTGAAACGGATGACCGCACCTTCCATGTGCAGTCTGATACTCAGACGCACGACCTCATTATCAGCGGCATGTCTGAGATACACCTGCAATTGATCCTGAATAAGCTAAAACGCCGTTACAAAGTGAATGTAGAAACGTCAACACCTCAAGTGCCCTACATGGAAACAATTACCGATAAAATCAGCCGCATTGAATACACACATAAAAAACAATCCGGTGGTGCCGGTCAATTCGGCCGCGTGGTTATCGATATGGAACCACTGGGACGCGGCCAAGGTTATGAGTTTGTTGATAAAATTCATGCTGGTGTTATCGATGCAGCGTTTCGCTCATCTGTTGATAAGGGGATTCAGGCTGCTATGGCTGAAGGG
>JAJFLE010000045.1 GCA_021772835.1 Mariprofundus sp. | reverse complement strand
AGCTGCATCTTTCTCAGCTTCCGCTTTCGCTGCCGCTGCTTTCTCTGCCGCTGCTTTCTCTGCCGCTGCTTTCTCTGCCGCTGCTTTCTCTGCCGCTGCTTTCTCTGCCGCTGCTTTCTCTGCTGCTGCTTTCTCTGCTGCTGCTTTCTCTGCTGCCGCCTTCTCTGCTGCTGCTTTCTCTGCTGCTGCCTTCTCTGCTGCCACTTTCTCAGCTTCCGCCTTCGCTGCTGCCGCCTTCGCTGCCGCTGCTTTCTCTGCCGCTGCCTTCCCTGCTGCTGCCTTCCCTGCTGCTGCCTTCTCTGCTGCTGCCTTCTCTGCTGCTGCCTTCTCTGCTGCTACCTTCTCTGCTGCTACCTTCTCTACCGCCGCCTTTCCTGATGCTGCTAACGCAACACTAGCCTTGTTTGCCGCGCCAGTATTCACTGCTACCGCAGCGACTGCCAGAGTGCTCGATGCTTCTGCGCCTGTCGTTGCCGCCTTTACAGAACCCTGATCATCACTTGCAATCTCCCGTGCTACCGAGGCGAATGCGGCTTTCAGTGAGCTTTCACTATTGGCAGAGAAATACTTGCCACCACCATTACTGGCGACACAGTTCAGCTGAGAAACATCATATGATTTCACGCCAAAACCCACCACATGGATGCGAATATCTTTCCCGGCCGTCAGAGCAGCCTTACAAGGATCACGTTTGCAGCTTTCGGCCCCATCACTCAAGAATACAACAGTCCCTTTTCCATCACGGGACTTGAGCTGATTGATTGCAAGATCAATACTGCTACTTAACGGTGTCATCCCCTTTGGAGTAAACGAATGAATCTTTTTAATAATCGATGTTCGCTGTGAGCCCAGTGGAGCAAGCAATTCAACATCGTTACAATCACCCTTCTTCCTGTGCCCATAGGTAATCAGGCCGACATCAATATTCGAAGGCAATCTGGAAATGGATGCAGATAAGACATCTCTGGCCATATAAACTTTTTCGGTACTCTCGACTTTACTCCACATGCTCCCCGATGAATCAACCACATACAAAACAGCATGATTCGCAGCAAGCACAGTCAACGGTGCCGACAACAGCAATAAAGCCAGCATTTGAAGCTTCAACAATCGGCCAAACATCATCCCTCTCCCCTTTTCAATGAGCCCCCGCTCATCTCTATGCGCCTGAGTAGATACTTATAGCACATAATCCATGGTCTGCAAGCTGGTGAGGTATGTAATAGCGCTTAAGCCAGAAGAGGCCCGAATGCCCTCACCCAACAACACCCAACAACACCCAACAACACCCAACAACACCCAACAACACCCAAATATGATCCTATTTCACCGTTTAAACAACACTATCTGCAAAGCCTCTTCGTCAAGATCTGTTCAATCGCGTCTTCCAGCGCCCCCTATCCACATTTATATTCAACACAGTTAGAAAATAGCTCAGATATCATAGAGCCTGACTCCGATCAGGATAAAGAGCTCCACAAAACGACGATAAAGAACAGCACGCATATTAGAAGAACTGCCGGAGCCCAATACTCTGCGGGGTAAGCGATTCTATTTGCTTGTCTCCTGGTCAACCCACAGCCTGAACAGCGTTTCGAATAAAATAACTTCACCACAATCAGCCACAGGCCCAGTGTCAACATGATAAGCACCCAGGAACCTATACCAGGCTTCGGCTTGTGTTGAGTGACTTTTTCGCATTTATGGCAGTAGCGTTTTTTCATGAGTGGTTCAAACAAACGGCAGGGCGAGCACAGAGTAGCGTGCCAGCTTGCCTATAGAAACCAGCAACAGAAATGTCACCAGCCCACAACGCAACAGGCCTGCTGCCAGACATAACGGGTCGCCAATTACAGGTAACCAGGCAAACAACAATGAGGGTTTACCGTATTTTTCAAACCATTTCTCAGCCCTTCCCGTCCGATCTTCGGAAATCCTCAGCCACTTCTTGTGAACAGCTTCATTTCCAAGCCGCCCCATGCCGTAAGTAATAAGGCTGCCAAAAACATTGCCGACTGTAGCAATCAACACCAGCCTCACAACATCTCCACCGTCATTAAGACGGAGTAGCAACAAAACCTCAGAACCCCCGGGAAACAGGGTCGAGGAAACAAGTGCTGAAAAGAAAAGTGCCCAATCCATGCAACCCACACTAATAAGCATGTCATAAAACAGCACGCAGTATGATAGATTCCTCGCATGATCTATTTCTACGATTCCCCGCTTGGTCCGATCTCATATGAGTGGGATGGGGAAACATGCCAGCATGTCTGGCTCGATAAACATGAAGCTGCAGAAAACAACGATGAAAACCCGGTCTCACAATGGTTTGATGCTTATTTCAATGCAGGGAAGAGACCTCTGCCCCCCCTGGCAGAGCCCGCCACGCCCTTCCAGACAGTTATGCGTGGGGGTTTGTTGAATATCCCTGCAGGAGAAGTGCGCACTTATGGTGAAATCGCCAAGGTTCTGCATACCTCGCCGCGAGCCATGGGGCAGGCACTCGGTGCCAACCCTTTGCCAATTCTTATTCCCTGCCACCGTGTGATAGCAGCCGATGGCCTGGGTGGCTTTGCCTGTGGCCTTGAGTGGAAAAAGAAACTGCTCAAATTTGAACGTGGCTTTTAAACTGTTAGCGTGCCCGAAATCAAGATCATCTACGATGAGTGTTTGATTTTGTAACACAAAGGGGAAATGACACACTTTTCCCTTTGCTTGCTAAATACGTGCATGGAAGCACTGATTCAGCCTCATACTCAACTTAAGGAGTGTCTTATGACTCTAGCAACAGCGCGCCATATACTGGTGGACAGTGAAGAAAAATGTCTGGAACTGAAAACAGCCATTGAAGGCGGTGAAGATTTCGCAGAAATCGCACGCAACAACTCAAGCTGCCCATCCGGTCAGAATGGTGGTGATCTGGGTGAGTTTGGCCCTGGCATGATGGTTCCTGAATTCGATAAAGTAGTATTCTCTGCTGAAGTTGGAGCCGTACAGGGGCCGGTTCAGACCCAGTTCGGATACCACCTGCTGGAAGTCACCGGCCGGAGCTAATCGACTTTAACGGCTTATCAGACGGGGCGCTCTTTCGGAGTCGCCCCGTTTTTTTATTGAACAGGAAAATCTGTAAATGGGACTTCAATCTCTCCATTCACTGTCACGCGCACAGAGGCTTCTCCGGCTGACAGGGATGGAGCAGATGCATCGGCAGATTTAGCCATCATCGCCATTTCAGCCCGGTACATCACAGGCTGTGGTGTTTGGCCACTGGCATTCAAGCGAATGATTCGAAAACTTTTGGCACTCAAACCTTTTGCAGCCACAGCCGCTTTATTGCGGAAGGACATGATGGCATCAAGCCTCAATTGCGCCTGCGCCTTTTTCGATGCAGCGCTGCTGATACGAAACTGAAGATTGGTAAGATTTGCACCCTCAGCCTCAATGGCATCCAGCCAGTTTGGTACAGCATCCAGATTATTGCTGGTGATCTGGCCTGTTTGCGTCATTTTCCAGGACGAGCGAAGACGCGGGCTATTTTTCGGATACTGCCATACCGGCTGCATATTTCGGCTGGTTGTTTTGTATTGAAGCCCCTTTTCACTGCTCAGTCGCTTCTTGATTAAACCTGTAATTTTATTCACGTGCTTGCGTATCTCATCGGTATTTTTGCCTTCTTTTTCAATCCGGAATGAGATGACCACTTCATCGTTGGGCAACTCCGCTTCGGCTGTGGCAGACAAGTTAATGCGCGTGCCGTTTGCTTGATTGCCTTCGGCTTGCGCTATCGCAGGATTAAGAAACAGTAGAGATAAAACAAGTAAGTATCGCATAATGTGACTATGAAACAGTATAGGTGAATCGGCAAGGTGGAAAAATTCCTATGACTGTTTGAACATACGGCTACCCAAGTTTAACATTGACACAAGCACACCCGGAGACGTTATGGTTGTAGTTTATGGAAGCAAAGAAAAGTTCATCAGAAAAAGTAAACTGTCGAATGTCAGTCATGGATGAATGCGGGAGGCTCCAAGCATGCCTGAAGATAAACGTGCGCATCGTTTTATCCCATTGTATCAAGGTAATTTCAATAATCCCGGTGGCAGCATTCAATAGGATGCAGGGGCGAAAGCAGGAAACTCAGAAAGCCCTGGTGAAGCCTCTGTTCAGCGAGGTCGAAACACAACGGGGTATACCTACAATTGAGATGATGCTTCATGAACAATCGCCACTTTGCTGGGGTTTTCGTGGCATCACCGGTGATGAGGCTAAACTGAGTCACAAGGTTGAAAACTGATGAATCGGGCTGAGACTTTGATTCAAGCGTTAGAATTGCAGAAACACCCGGAAGGTGGCTGGTACAAAGAGCTGTACCGCTCGAAAGAGAGCATTGCTCAGGCCGGGTTGCCAGCACGATTTGATGGTCAACGTTCATTCTGCACCAGTATCTATTTCCTGCTCAATGGCAATGAGTTCTCCGCATTTCATCGCATCAAACAGGATGAATTATGGCACTTCTATGACGGCGATACTTTGTGCGTCCATGTGATCGATAATGCTGGCAACTATTGTGAGAAAAAACTGGGGCGAAATCCGGACAATGGAGAGTCATTCCAACAGGTGGTAGAGGCTGGCGACTGGTTCGGAGCCAGCATCCCGTCCGGAGCTTACGCACTGGTTGGCTGCACCGTTGCGCCCGGATTCGATTTTGCCGACTTTGAAATGCCTGATCGTGATAAGATGCTCGCACTGTTTCCGCAGCATCAGCGCGTGATCAAGCTGCTGACACGTTAATGAATAAAGAAGCGAATGCGCCTTCAAGAGTTGAGCGGCTGGTGTTTCATGACCGTGTTTTCTACGTAAAACGTGATGATCTGATTGATCCGCTGCTCAGTGGCAACAAATACCGCAAACTTTATAGCCTGATCAAGACTCCTGAAGATCAATACAACACCATAGTCTCCTACGGTGGCACGCAATCCAATGCCATGCTCTCCATTGCAGCCCTATGCCATCAAAAGGGGTGGAGTTTTCACTATACCTCAAAACCCGTGCCCGAACATCTGAAGCAGCGCCCAACCGGCAACCTGAAGCTGGCATTGGAGATGGGTATGCAATTGCATGAAGTGACTCCGGATGATTATGAACAGAAAACTCTGCAGCTGAAATTGCAAAGGAACGATTCAACTCTGTACGTACCTCAGGGGGGCGCTGACCCATTGGCACAGTCAGGTATCAATGTACTGGCGAGGGAGATTTATCAGTGGTGGCAGGAAAACGGGATTGAAAAGCTCAATGTTGTCACGCCCTCAGGAACCGGCACGACAGCCTGTTATCTCGCTACAGCCCTGCCCTGCATGAATGTGCTAACTACCGCTTGCGTGGGAGGCAAAGCATATCTGGAGTCTCAAATCGAAGCTTTGGGAGACTTTCCGAAAAACCTGCGCATCCTCGAAAACGAAAAGAAACATCACTTCGCGAAACCGTATGCGGAGTTGTTCGACATCTATCGTGAACTGAAAGATGCAGGCATTGAATTCGATTTGATCTATGGTGCGCATATGTGGCATACACTGCTGCAGCATATCGACGCTCTCGAAGGTGCCATGCTTTATATTCACAGTGGTGGTCTGATCGGCAATGCAACAATGCTGGATCGTTATCGTCACAAGGGCCTGATCGCACCTCTTGAAACGGCACAACAGGGTCTTTGATTGCTTGATGAGAACGTTAGGGTGCGTGCAGTTTTTCATGAGGAGTCCAGATTGAAATATGTAGGAGCACACACCAGTGCGGCAGGCGGCGTTGATCAGGCACCATTGCGCGCAATGGAGATCGGAGCGCGTGCGTTTGCACTGTTCACCAAAAATCAACGACAGTGGAATGCCAGACCGTTGTCCGCAGAGAGCATTGAAGCATTTAAAGCCAACCTTAAAAAGGCAGATATCAAAGCGGAACATGTACTGCCGCATGACAGCTACCTGATCAATCTCGGTCACCCGGATGAAGAAGCTTTGAGCAAATCGCGCAACGCCTTTCTTGATGAGATGCAACGCTGTGAGCAACTGGGTTTGCCACTGCTGAACTTTCATCCGGGTTCACATCTGAAACAGATATCTGAAGCCGATTGCCTGAAACGTGTTGCCGAATCGATCAACTGGACGCTGGATCAGAGCAACGGTGTAACCGCTGTCATTGAAAACACCAGCGGACAGGGTAGCAACCTGGGCTTCCGCTTTGAACATCTGGCTGCGATTATTGAAGAGGTCGAAGACAAATCACGCGTTGGTGTTTGCCTCGATACCTGCCACACGTTTACTGCCGGTTACGATCTGCGCACAGCTGCCGATTGTGAATCAACCTTCGGTGAGTTCGATGCGGTGGTTGGATTCCAATACCTGCGCGCCATGCACCTGAATGGCTCAAAAGCAGCTTTTGCATCGCGTGTGGATCGTCACCATTCACTCACACAAGGTGAGCTGGGGCTGGATGTGTTCCGCTTTATCATGAACAGCGACCACTTCAACGATATCCCGATGGTATTAGAGACCATCGATGAAACAATCTGGCCGGAAGAAATTCAATTGTTATATAGCCTGGCAGACAACTAGGAGTACTTTGAAATACTCAGAGTATCCCTGCAGCCCACGGACGGGTAGCAAATCAGGAGCCTGACTGATTTGTGAGCAAGAGCAAAACCGCGCTTTTGCTCTTGCGACCTGAAAAATTGCAGGATGCAGTTTTTCAGGGGTTCCCCTAGATTCCCGCCATGAGTGATATTCAAACTGTAACCATTATCGGGGCTGGCCTTGCCGGTTCTGAAGCCGCATGGCAACTGGCCAAACGCGGTGTACCTGTTCGCCTGCATGAAATGCGGCCGGTCAAAATGACGCCTGCCCACAACACTGCCAATTGCGCGGAACTGGTCTGCTCCAACACCTTCCGGGCCGACCACCTGGAAAATGCGGTAGGTTTGCTGCACGAAGAGATGCGCCGCATGGACTCGCTGATTATGACCTGCGGTGATCAGGCACGTATTCCTGCCGGTACAGCGCTGGCGGTGGATCGCGAACAGTTTTCCGAGATGGTGACTGCTGCATTGAAAGCCGAGCCACTGATCGAGTTCGTTGAAGGTGAAGTCACCGAAATTCCAACGAAGGGGCTGGTCTTAATCGCCTCAGGTCCACTCACTTCCGATACGCTGTATGAGCAGATTAAAAAGCTTACCGGCGAGGATCGTCTCTGCTTTTTTGATGCCATTGCACCAGTGCTTGATGCCGAATCGATCAATATGGATGTCTGCTACTGGAAAAACCGCTACGATAAGAATATCGAAGAGGGCGAAGCTGGCGACTACCTCAATTGCCCGATGACTGCAGAGCAGTACAAGGCTTTCATCAAAGAGCTGGTTGATGCAGAAAAAGTGGCTTTCAAGGATTTTGAAGACATCCCCTTCTTCGAAGGCTGCATGCCCATCGAGGAGATGGCTGAGCGTGGTGAAGATACCCCACGTTTCGGGCCGATGAAACCTGTAGGGCTGGATCATCCGGAAACCGGTGAAAAGGCTTATGCCGTGGTGCAACTGCGCCGCGACAATCGCATGGGCTCGCTCTTAAACATGGTCGGTTTTCAGACCAAGATGACGTATGGCGAGCAAAAGCGTGTATTCACCATGATTCCAGGACTTGAGCATGCAGAGTTTTTCCGACTCGGTTCCCTGCATCGCAACACCTTTATCAAGTCACCCGATCTGCTGGATGGAACACTGCGCCTGAAATCCGATCCGCGTGTTCTCTTTGCTGGTCAGATTACAGGCGTGGAAGGTTATGTTGAATCAGCCTCCATGGGGCTGATGGCAGGACGATTTCTTGCCGCTCTGGCACACGGTGAAGAACCTCAAGCGCCGCCCGAGAACACTGCACATGGCGCGCTTCTGGCGCATATTTCGCAAACCAGAACCTCCGATTTTCAGCCTATGAATATCAATTTTGGTTTGTTGCCGGCAGGCAAAAAACGCGACGGAAAACGTCGTTTCTCAAGAGCTGAACGCCGCCGCTCGGTTTCTGACCGTGCGCTGGAAGTGTTGGATGAATGGTTAAACGCTTAATTCTATCTCTGGCGCTGCTGATCTCAGCAGCGCCAGTGCAGGCTAGAGACATATCTCAGCCTGAGCTTGAGCAGATTGCAGGGCTGATCTTCCACAATGAATGCGCATCCAAAGACAGCTGCCTGACTTCGTGGAATCAGGGCGAGGAATTTGCCTCGCTCGGTATCGGTCATTTCATTTGGTACCCGGCAGGCGTGAAAAAGACCTTTGAAGAGAGCTTTCCCGCCCTGATGCAGTTCATGATTCTCAAGGGTGTAGCTTTGCCTGGTTGGTTGGCTATGAATCCGCTGCAACCCAACCCGTGGAGCAGTCTTGATCAGTTTCTATCTGCATATGACTCACAGACAATGAAGGAGCTGCGCCAGTTTCTGATAGCGACAAAACCGTGGCAGGCTGAATTTATGGAGTTACGCTTAAGGGCATCCCTGCCTAAACTTTTAAGCAGGCTGAATGAAGCCCGACAAACGCATATCTCCGCTCAATTCGAGCGGGTATCAACCTCTCCCATGGGTATGTATGTGCTGATGGATTATGTGAATTTCAAAGGAGAAGGCACCAGCCCAAAAGAGCGTTATCAGGGCAACGGCTGGGGTTTGCTGCAGGTACTGGAAAACATGTCCGGCGAACACCCGGGTCTGGATGCGATCAAAGCCTTTGCGGCATCTGCAGATCGCATGCTCACTCGCCGTGTAGCACTGTCGCCGCCAGCACGAAACGAATCGCGCTGGCTGCCAGGTTGGCGAAAACGTCTTGCCACCTATATCCGTGAATCCGAAAACTTTTCAGCCACCCGTGAATAACCTGAATGCTTCCTTATAGGCATCACGTTGTATTTATCTGCCCCTCGGTCAAATCACTCCTGGTTATAAGGACCATAGACCTGTCATAGCCATTGAACATTGAGCAAGGTTCGCTGACTGCAAACGTATCAATACCAACCATTTTCCTTGAACGATAACACCTGCGTTCCGGCAATAAGAAAATGATCGAGAATTTTGATATCCAGCGCTGTGCAGGCCTCCACCATGCGACGGGTCAAGGCAATGTCCTCTTCACTGGCACGAGGTGTTCCGCCCGGATGATTGTGAAACAGAATCAGCCCCTTGGCATCCAGCTCCAATGCCCGTTTTACCAGGTTTCGCGGGTAAACTGCAGTCCGGTCTACCGTACCTTCAAAAAGGATCTGGCTGGCGATGTGACGATGCTGCTGATCGGTAAAAATAGCGCCGAAGCATTCCATGCCGCGCCCCTGCATCTGCATGCGCAGATACGCTTTCACTTTCTCAGGCCGATCATAGACATTTTTCCCCGGCAAAGCAGAAGCCAGGTAGCGAATTTCCACCTGACGTATCAAGCTTAAAAACAGAGCTCCTTTTTCGCCCACACCTTTCACCTGCGACAATTCCGTCACATTGGCATCGAAAATACCCGCTAACGTACCGAACTGATCCAGCAGTCGTTTAGCAATCGGTTTCACATCCACACGTGGAATCACATATGTAAGCAATAACTCGACCACCTCATAATCGTGAAAGCCGGAAAAACCATGTTCTGAAAAACGCAGTCTTAAACGCTGGCGATGTCCGTTAACACTCTCATCCATCATATTCCTATATGTAAGCAAAGCTTTCCCGACACGTCAAACCGGCATCCGTTTTATTCAATAACACACAGATCATCGACAGCCCGACAAAAAAGGCGCTACACTATGACCATGCGTCACCTTCGCCATCAGCTTATAGAGCTCCTTGATCAGGCACGTCATCAACACCGCATGGAGACTGTGCCTGCGAGGCTGCTCGCCGTACTGGTACAGGATTTCCTTACCCTGCTGCCAAAGGGAAAAGGCACCCCGGTAGATATGCGCTCAAGGACACTTACGCATGGCAACCTGCACCGGCACATCATCACTATCCGCTGTCCCGACCAGGCCTTTTATCTTGATGCCATAAGAGGCTACTTTCTCCATAGCGATATTCAGCCCATTGGCCAGCAGACCATGGTGGCAAAAATGGAATGCGATGAGGAAGGCTGTCTACTGGAGCTGCGTAAACCGGATATGCACGATGAAAACAACTTCATGTTTATCGCCCTGCACATTTCCGCCACCATTACGCCGGATCCAACCCAGCTCACCAAAGATGTTCATGCCATTCTGCAGGCTGTTGACCTCTCTGTTCAGGATTATGTGCCAATGCGCCAGTTTATTGCTCAGCGTGTTGCAATGCTTATGCCTGATAACAGTGATGCTGCCGCACTACTGGACTGGATGAATGATAACCATTTTCTCTTTTTTGGACTCCAGCACGGCAATAAACGACTCGGACTGACTCGCAACAAGCGGGTACTGGGCCGCATCGCTCCACTTCTTGCAGAGCAGATCGAGAGCAATCGTCCTGCTGCCGAAGTCGGCCTGACCTGGCTGAATTTAAGCGCCAGCGAAAATTATCTGTATAGTGCCGCCAACATTGAGGTGCTGCACATCGGCTGGCGTAGTCTCGATGGCAACATTGACGAAGCTATCGTTATCGGCCACTTCTCTCGCAGCGCCCGCTTTGCCAATGCCAGTTATCTGCCCGTAATGTCCAGCCATTGGCGCAAACTTGCCGCCGATGATCTTCTGCAGCATTCAGCATTTTACAGACGCGAAATCCGCACCCTGTTTGACCGCATGCCCAAACGCATTCTGATGGCAAGCAATCCTCTCGACTGGCTGGAGCCGCTGAAAGCGATCATCGATCTGGCCGGCCCCATGCAACTGGTTGCCCAGCTGATCCCATCTGTTGCGGGAAACATGGACACCCTGCTGATTGCCATCACGGCCAAGCGTTACGGACCAGGCGTCATGCATCATATACTGCAGAGCCTTGATGAAGCGGGGCAGATCGCGCATGGCAGCGACTCATTCGGCATCGGCCCGCACAGGATCATTCTCATTGGCATTGACAGGGCCAGCCCTGCCATTGAACAACAGCAGCTCGATGAGCTGATTCGCCACTGTATCGTATTCTGGAAAGACCTTGCCCGCACAGAAGTGCTCAGGCATGCAGATATCTTCGATATTCCTGCCACGCTAAAAGAGCTGGAAACGGTTCCACCGCTTTACCAGGAGCTATTTCCTCCAGCCCAGTTCACCCGCGACCTGCAGATGCGTGACCGTGTGCTTCAAAATGGACGTACACGTGTTTATGTCTCGCCTAAATCGAAGGCAACCGGTGATGAGGTGGAGTTGCATATCTACTCACTCAATCAGCCATCGCTGGGCGATCTGGTTGATTTCATTCGGGCCTTCGGACTTGATCCTGTACAGGAGGCAGTTGTCCCCTTCGGCAAGGGCTCTCAATCGGTAGAGCCTGGCTGTGGCTGCATTCATATCTCATCACTGACCTGTAAAGCCCCCCGCCACCTGGATACTGAAGATGCCATGCGTCTCGAGCGTGGCCTGACTCTGGTACTCAATGATGAAGCCGATCATGATCAGGTCAATGCACTGCTGATTCATGCAGGCTTGGATATTGATGAGACAGCCATCCTGATTACGCTGCGCAATCACCTGATCCAGCTGATGCCGGATGCCGCCAGATTACCGCTCTCCGACATGATGTTGCGCCATCCCAAAGCGAGTGCAGCACTGCATAAACTCTTTACGGCCCAGCATCTTCTCGCCATGCCAGAATCTTTCATGGCCGAAGCCAGCGAGGCATTTCAGGAAGCGCTAACGAACGTGGAAAGTCTTGCCGATGACCGCTGGTTCAGAGCGCTTGCCGAACTTGCACTGGCATCGCTGAGAACCAATGCTTTTATACGCGAACAGGGCGCTCCTATCGGCATCAAAATCAACCCGAAAAAACTGAGCTTCGTACCTCAACCGTCCCCGTACAGGGAGATATTCGTGCATGGCGTACACATGGAAGGTGTACATCTGCGCGCTGGCCCGATTGCCCGTGGCGGCCTGCGTTATTCAGATAGGCCCGCTGATTTTCGCACAGAAGTGCTGGAGCTGATGAGTACACAGGTTGTCAAAAACGGCCAGATCGTACCAACCGGTTCCAAAGGTGGTTTTGTTGTACGTACAGGCTCAGGCCCTGCCTTTGTTCTGGAACAGTACCGCGCATTTATCCGCACCTTACTGGCTCTGACCGATAACAGGAAAAACGATGAGATCACTCCCCCTGCTGGCATCCGTATTCCGGATATGGATGTGAATGACCCCTATCTTGTTGTAGCCGCCGATAAGGGAACTGCCCGTTTTTCTGATGATGCGAATGATGAGGCACAAAGCGCAGGCTTCTGGCTGGGTGATGCTTTTGCCAGCGGTGGCCGCTTTGGTTATGACCACAAAGTAGTCGGTATCACTGCGCGAGGCGCGTGGATCTGTGCAGCCCATCATTTCGCTAAATCCGCAGTAGATGCATACAACGACCCGATCTCCTGCGTCGGTATTGGCGATATGGGTGGCGACGTGTTTGGTAATGGCATGCTGTTAAACCCTCAATTGCAATTGGTTGCCGCCTTTAACCACCGTCATATCTTCCTCGACCCGGAACCGGATACCGCCAAATCTTTTGCCGAACGCAGGCGGCTGTTTGCCGCTGTTGCCGGCTGGGAAGCTTACAACAAAAAGGTCATCAGTCCGGGCGGCGGTATCTTTGAGCGTAATAGCAAACGCATTGGACTTTCAGCCAATGTGCGCAAGGTGCTGAACATCGCTGATGATGAACTCTCAGGTGAGGCTCTGATCCGGGCCATACTCGCAGCTCCTGTCGACCTGCTTTATAACGGTGGCATTGGTACCTATGTCAAAGCCAGCTCCGAAACCCATAGTCAGGTGCGTGATCCGTCCAACAATGCCGTTCGAGTCAATGCCGATCAGCTGCGCTGCAAGGTAGTCAGCGAAGGTGGCAATCTCGGTTTCACCCAGAAGGCCCGTATCGAATACGCGGCATCCGGCGGCATCATCAATACCGATGCCATGGACAATTCGGCTGGCGTGGACATGTCCGACCATGAGGTGAACCTGAAAATTTTATTCGCATCAGTATCGGGCAAAAAACTATCATTCGACAGGCGTAACCAGTTATTAAAAAGTCTGACCGATGAAGTGACCGACTTGTGCCTGGCCGATAACCGTCTGCAGTCACGTGTATTAACCTTGGCAGAATTGGATGGCGCACAGCATCCGCCACGCCTGCAACGCCTGCGTGCCACCCTGCGAGAACAGGGCTGGCTGGATGATTCAGTGGCACCGCGCATCATGGAAAATGAATTACTCGGCCTGCGTCCGCAACTTTCCATTCTGCTCGGCCAGGAAAAGAACCGCATACACGAGTTACTCTCCAAACAGGCTTTTGACCAGAACAGCTCATTTAGTGAACTGCTGCTCAAACAGTATTTCCCCGAGTCCCTGCACCACAGCCATGCTTCAACATACAATTCTCACCCGCTGGCCAATGAGATCATCTGCACGCAGGCGGCCAACTATGCCGTGAATCACTTTGGTATGACCGCAGTCCATCATGTGCAAAGCATGTTGGATGTCCCGGTCAGCGATATCATTGAAGCTCTGTTGATTGCCGAAGCAGTCACTGATGCAGCCAGTCTTCGTGAGGCCATATGGAGCAGTGGTAGCGACATGGAAATCATTCTCTATCTGCAACGTTTACTGCAGGAGAAGCTAATGCTGTTTGCCGAAGACCTGCTGAGGCTCAGCGCCATACACCATCTGGACACGCACTGGATTAAAACGCAGCAGAAAGGACTGGCCCGGTTCCGCCACGACATCAGTCATATGGGGCTCGGCATGCTGGCTGGCGGCAGTTATAGCGAACTGATGGACAGCATCTCAATCTCCGAGCTGGATCAGCAGCATGCTTTGCATATGGCTGCCATACCTGTGCTTTCCCAGTCGGCCTGCGCCCTGCACCTGGCCACCGTCACCAAAAAGTCACTCAAGCAATGCCTGAAAGCCAGCCAGACCTGTCTGAAATTATTGCCCATCGAACACCTTGAAGCGCCGCTTCGTTCTCCGGACTGGGGCGATGACGATGCGCATAACCTCAGACGTGAATGGCTGAATCGCCTGACCATGTTGAAAAACAGAGCCATTACCCAGCTACTCGTTCAGCCGGACAAGGACTACACACAGGCTGGCCAGAAACTCTGGCATGGACACAGGCTATGGCCGGAAATTGAGCCGTTTCTCGCCAGTCACAGTGAAACGACAAATGAAACCGCGCCAACACAGGCAGAACCGCGCCGCGCCGAATCACGGCGCATGCGTCTGTTGCTTGCCCTGACCCGTCTGGAAGCCATCGTCGAAAATAGCTGATCGCATTTCATATCTGTGGCCCTATTTCGCCCCCCTTGTCATTGAAGTGTGGTGTACATGAAATGAGTGAAATCGTGTGCAACAATCACTGCCGGAGAAGCCGAGCCGACTATAGAGGGGGTTCTGCTTGTTCCTTCGGAAGATTAAGGTCGATCTGCAGATTGAGACCGAAGGCTTGCTTGATGTAGTCGGCAACCTGCAATACCGCCCAGCGCTCCAGTAACAGGTCTCCGGCTCCCTCAAGATGCAGGGTCAGTGTCTTGTCATCGTAGTCAACCATGATATTACGTACCCGATCGCGCCTGTCCTTGTTCAGAGCGATGGACAGTCGCAGCAGGGCGCTCATTTTCCACACCTTCTGCTTTGCCACATCACCAAGACCTGCAAAGGCTTCGTGGGCATCCGAAGGAAATGACTTGCGCTGATAATGCACAGTCTCCGCCAGAATAGTCCTCTCTTGCACGGAAAGACCGAGCAGAGGCGCCGCCATGATCAGGTAAGCAGCGTGGCGATGATAGCGACCGACACGCACATACATGCCGATTTCATGCACACGTGCAGCAATCTCCAGCAATAATTTTTCATCTTCACCGAAGCCATGCAGGGCCTCGGTTTGCCCGAACAGATCCAGAGCCAGCCGGGTGACCGCCAGCGCATGGCTATGGTCCACCTGGTATTTCTTTTTTGCACTTCTGGCCCAGCCGAGCAGGCTGATGCGCCGCGAATGCTGCAGATTGCGTTCAGGTGCAACCATATCGAGCAGTATGCCGTCAAGCAGCCCTGCATCGGGGGTACGCAAGCTCGAGGCCTTGCCCACGCTCATGATTTCCTGCAATACCATGGCGGCGGGGAGAATCACATCGGCGCGGTCCGGGCGCAGGCCAAGCTCGCGAATGCGTTCCTCAACCGAGAGCTTACTCAGGCATTTGATGAGTTTTTTCAGGCTCTTACGGCTGATTTCAGTGCTGCTTTCGCTGAGGCCAAGTTGCATGCCCAATTCGCCGATGGAGACGCAGTTGCCGCCGGTGCCGATGCACACATCCACCTTGCGCCTGCCGATCTGGCTACGCAATTTACTGCGCATGCCTTCGATGTATTCACGCAGCAGCAGGTTGAAGTTACCGCCTGTACCGAGCATTTCGAGCAGCCTGACGGTGCCGATGCGGAAGCTTTGTGAGGCAACAATCTCGCTGTCATCGCACAGGGTGACTTCCACGCTGCCGCCACCTATATCGATGAGTAGAG
>JAJFLE010000044.1 GCA_021772835.1 Mariprofundus sp. | reverse complement strand
CCCCGACTGACTGTTTACCCGAATAACGGCCTGATAATCACGGCCAATATCACGTGGATCTATGGGTAAGTAGGCAACCTGCCAAGGTTCGTTCACCTTTTGCTGCTGCAAACATTTGCGAATGGCATCTTGATGACTGCCTGAAAAGGCAGTGTAAACAAGTTCACCAAACCAAGGGTGGCGGGGATGAATGTCCAAACCTGTGCATGCATTGTAAACGTGCATGATTTCAGTTGGGTTGGACAAATCCAATGCTGGGTCAATGCCTTGGCTGTAAAGGTTCATCGCCATGGTTAAGATATCCATATTACCCGTGCGTTCGCCATTACCAAATAAGGTGCCTTCAACACGTTGCGCACCTGCCAGCATCGCCAATTCAGCCGAAGAGACGGCACCACCTCGGTCGTTGTGGGTGTGTACCGACAACACAACACTATCGCGTCGGCTGATATGGCTAGAGAAGTATTCCACTTGGTCGGCAAAGACATTGGCAGTGCTCACCTCTACCGTGGTAGGCAAATTGATGATGCATGGATGACTTGGCGTGGGTTGCCAAACATCAAGCACGGCATCACAGATTTCTACAGCATAGTCCATCTCCGTGCTGGAAAAACTCTCAGGGCTATATTCCAATGTCCATTGGGTTTGCGGATGAGCATCAGCTTCGCGTTTCACCCACGCTGCACCTTGGCAGGCGATGGCGGTAATACCCTGACGATCAAGATTAAAAACCCGCTGCCGCTGCACTGGTGACGTTGAATTATAAAGGTGAACCACAGCTTGATGAACATCATCTAAAGCTTCAAAGGTGCGTGTTATCAATGTTTCTCGAGCAGGCACCAACACTTGAATGCTCACATCTTGAGGAATTTGTTTTTCTTCAATCAACCAACGCACAAAATCGTAGTCGGGCTGGCTTGCCGAAGGGAAACCAACTTCAATTTCTTTAAAACCAAGCTTAATCAACAATGCCCACATCTGTTGTTTTTGCTGGATGTTCATGGGTTCAAGTAGGGCTTGGTTGCCATCGCGCAAGTCTACACTGACCCAACGCGGTGCCTTGGTGGTGATATTGTTTGGCCACGACCGCTGAGGCATAGCCAAGCGTGGAATGGGTTGATACTTATGATGGTCAAATGTTTTCATGCTCAATTGCTCCGTTTGATACTTCGCAAAAGCTTGTGCCTTTATTTTGAGGCAACCTGACGTAACAGCTTTGCGAAGTTTCCCTGTTTGGGGATGGGGCAAGTCTATAACAGCGCAAACGAAATGTTCTTGCGATGATGTGTTGGATGTGCACTAATATGGCAATATTATAGCTGTTGTTGGATAAATATAAGCACAACACACCATAAAATGGAGAATGTATGGAATTTAATAGTTATGACCAGCGCATTTTAGAAGTGTTGCAACAAGAGGGCAGGCTGAGTAATCAGGAATTGGCTGAGCGCATTGGATTGTCGCCGTCACCTTGTTTGCGCCGCGTCAGGGCTTTGGAAGAATCGGGTATCATCAGTGGTTATCGCGCTATGCTGGATGCGCAACAACTGGGTTTAAGCTTGATGGCACTGATTCATATTTCTATGGATAAACATACACCAGATCGATTTGCTGCTTTTGAAGCGAAAGTGACAAAGCTGCCGGAAGTGATGGAGTGTTTATTGATTACCGGACACGATGCAGATTACCAATTAAAGGTGGTTGTGCGTGATATGGATGCGTATCAAAGTTTGTTGCTCAATAAAATCACCAGCATTGATGGTGTCAGTGGTGTGCACTCCAGCTTTGTATTGCGTCGCGTGGTGGATAAAACAGCACTTTCCTTTGTTTAACGCGCGGTAGGGGCTGCATTCTCGGGAATGTTTGTTATGAATGGCAATAGATTCTCACTATGTTGCAGTATCGATAATTAATTTTTAGGCAAAGGCTGGATTGTAACCACGCGAGGTTAAGGATCGTTAAAACAAGTTACCTGATTGGTTTGCCTGATTCATTACCGCAAAGGCCATGAAAATTATCATCCAATTCCGTCATGACTCACATACGTTTTTAGAGCGATTGTAAGATCACCATTAAAAAATATGGGTTTGTGTATCTTTTGATACAGACCATTGAATCTCTGATTTCTATCTTGCATCAAGTTTAATGCAGATAAGGAGATGAAATATGCAAGCTATGAAAATGTTTATCGATACACATGATAAGAATACGGAAACCTTTCCTGAAAACCTGACCCCTGAGCAATTTGAGGGATTTTTTGAAGAGTATGAGCAGGCATGCCTGGCTGAAGGCGTCATTTCAATGCGCGTTCATGTGGGGTACGAAGATGGTCGTGCATTTTGTCTGACCATGGCACCGGATGTTGATGCCGTTCGTCGTGCACATGAGCGGGTTAATTTGCCGTTTGATTCAATCACTGAAGTAAAGACGGCAACGCCAGGCGACACATTTTTTCGCCGTCAATCGCAAGCCGCTTAAGTCTGTTTAATTAATAGGAGGATGATGATGAAACATACACTTAAAACTTACATTTCAGGAATTATAGCTTTAGGCATACTTGCTGTTGCAGCACCTGTTGCGCAGGCGGGAACAAGCCTGAATGATGAAACTATTTATGCGATCTTTGACCAGGCCAATATGGCGGATATTTCAACAGGTCGACTGGGTTGGAAAAAAGCACATGCAAAAGAGGTCAGAAACCTGGCTAAGATGGTGGTGAGTGATCACTCTGCAGTACAACAGATGGGCCGAGACATGGCCATCGAGTTGGGATATGTCGGCACACCACCTGATAACGATACTTCCGTTTCTCAGTTGGCTGTAGATCTTGCCAAACTGGAGGCGCTTGATGGCTCAGCATTTGACAGAGCCTATTTGCGGCATGAAGTTGATTTTCATTCGGGAGTGATTGCAGCGATTAAGGGCACATTGCTTCCTGCGATTAAAAACCCAAAGTTCAAAACCTTGCTGCAAAAGGTGCTACCCGGATTTGAGCATCATCTGGCTGAAACCAAAAAACTGGCGAAGAAGTTCAACGTTCGATAATAAACGGAATTGATCAGGCCTATCCTTTATTGCAGCCTTTCAAAATGAATATGGCTGTGGTTATATAAACACTATTTATTTATGAAAGGTGGCGATAAAGGATAGGTCATGAAAAATTCTGATTATTTCATTCAGCTTTCTGCACAAGGGAAAAAACTTTTTGAGGAGCGCCTGGTACGCCATAGCTTCCCCAAGGGACGTGTTCTTCTTAAAAAGGGAGATAACGTTTCAGGTGCATATTTTGTATTGCATGGCCAGTTGCGTGTTTATACCTATACGCCAACGGGGAAAGAAGCGACACTCTACACGATAAAACCCGGTGAAACCTGTGTATTGGCACTGAACAGTATGTTTAACAATATCCTTTACCCCGCATGGGTGGAGGCGGAATGTGAAACCGTTACAGGCGTATTGCCAGGGAATATTTATCGTTCTTTGTTTAGCCATGAAGTGGGTATCCAGAATTTAACTGTTCAGGCGTTGTCCACAGCTGTGTTTCGTTTGATGGATGAGTTGGAGCAGGTGCATGGGAAAAAGCTGGATCAGCGCGTGGCAGGTTTTCTGCTTGCACGGGCTTCCGGTGCCGGGATCGTTTCAAAAACACAGCAGGAAATTGCTGCGCATATTGGTACCACCCGAGAAGTTGTAGCCAAGCTTCTGGGTGAATTTTCGGGCAAAGGCTGGGTTGTAACCAAACGGGGACAGGTAGAACTTCATGATGCCAATGCATTGGCATCATTATTCGACTTTGGGCATTGATTGAGCAAGTGGACGACCCGCATCTCAGTCTACGTTTGTAATCTTCCAGAAAACCATCATCAATGCATGCAGGATTGATTTGTTATAATCCCTTGAACTTCAAAAAACATCGCTTATTGGCTGCTGCTTTCAGTAGGGCAAACAACTGTTATGCTTCGCCGACATTTTTTCACAGAGGTGGCTCATGGCCGATTATCAGTATATCTATTCTATGGAAGGCGTTGGCAAGGTTGTTGCCAATAAAAAAGAGATCCTCAAGGATATCTACCTCTCGTTTTTGCCAGGCGCCAAAATCGGTGTGCTGGGTCTGAACGGCTCAGGTAAATCAACACTGCTACGTATTATGGCCGGTATTGATACCGAAATTCTCGGTGAAGCAAGGCCGGCTCCCGGCATCCGTATCGGTTACCTCTCTCAGGAGCCTGAGCTAGATCCAGCCAAGGATGTGCGCGGCAATGTTGAGGAGGCTGTGCAGCCGATGAAGGATGCACTGGCCGAGCTTGATGCCGTTTATGCAGCTTATGCTGAGCCCGATGCAGATTTTGATGCCATTGCAGTCAAGCAGGCGAAGCTGGAGGCCTTTATTGAGTCCGGTGACGGCCACAACCTGGATCGTAAGCTTGATGTTGCAGCCGATGCACTACGATTGCCGGAGTGGGATGCGGACGTGACTAAACTCTCCGGTGGTGAACGTCGTCGTGTTGCACTGTGCCGCCTGCTGCTTTCGAATCCCGATATGCTGCTGCTGGATGAGCCAACAAATCATCTGGATGCTGAGTCCGTGGCATGGCTGGAGCGCTTCCTGCACGACTATCCGGGAACCGTTGTGGCGGTCACCCATGACCGTTATTTCCTCGATAATGTAGCGGGCTGGATTCTTGAGTTGGACAGAGGAAGGGGAATTCCGTTTGAAGGCAACTACTCCGGATGGCTGGAGCAGAAAGAGAAGCGCTTGTCTGTGGAAGAGAAACAGGAATCATCACGCCAGAAAGCCATGAAGCAGGAGCTGGAGTGGGTTCGAGCCGGCACCAAGGGGCGCCACGCCAAGTCCAAGGCACGTCTGAAGGCCTTTGATAATCTCTCAAGCCGTGAGATGCAGGAGCGTAATGCTACCAAGCAGATCTTTATTCCGTCTGGCGAACGTCTGGGTGATATTGTCTTTCAGGCAAAGAATGTCAGCAAAGGTTTTGCTGACCGTCTGCTGGTGGAAGACCTGAACTTCGATCTGCCACGCGGTGGTATCGTCGGCATCATCGGTGCCAATGGTGCGGGTAAAACAACCCTTTTCCGCATGCTCACCGGTCAGGAAAAACCCGATTCCGGTGAACTGATTGTTGGTGAAACCGTAAAGGCCTCTTATGTCGATCAGTCGCGTGATTCGCTCGATGACAGCAAGACTGTCTGGGAAGAAATTTCCGGTGGTTCTGATTCAATGTATCTGGGTAAAGTTGAGGTTCCAAGCCGTGCCTATTGTGGCCGTTTCAATTTCAAGGGCGGCGATCAGCAGAAGAAGATCGGTCAACTCTCCGGTGGTGAACGCAATCGTGTGCATCTGGCGAAGATGCTGAAAGAGGGCGGCAATGTGTTGATGCTTGATGAGCCGACCAACGATCTCGATGTTGAAACGCTGCGCGCGTTGGAAGAAGCGCTGCTTGATTTTGCCGGATGTGCGATTGTCATCTCACATGACCGCTGGTTCCTCGACCGTGTGGCAACCCATATGCTGGCTTTTGAGGGTGAAGGTCATGTGGAGTGGTTCGAAGGCAACTTCGAAGAGTACGAAGCCGACAAGAAACGTCGCCTCGGTGAAGATGCAACCCAGCCGCATCGCATGAAATACAAAAAACTGGTTTAAAAGCTGCACCGCAGAGTACGCAGAGGAAACCTTAACATACAAATAGCCCGGATTTTTTTGCGCGCGAGTTTACTTTGTAGTCCGGAAGCGGGGGCAGCTTCAGAAGACTTTGTTTATATGTTTTCCTCTGCGTCCCCAGTGGTGAAAGATTTTATTGGAGTTGTTTATGGATAAAGCTGTAGTTGTCATTGGCATTGGTGAAATCGGTTCGGTATTTGCGCGTGGTTTTATGAGGCTCGGTTACCCGATTGTGCCGGTAACGCGTGACATGGATATGGGGCTGGTTGCAGCCGATGTGGCCGATCCTGAAATGGTTGTGGTTGCCGTGGCTGAAAAAGACCTGCAGGCGACACTGGCGGCTATGCCGGATGTCTGGTCTGATAAGCTGGTGCTGCTACAAAATGAACTGCTGCCGCGTGATTGGCAGGCGCATGGCCTGAAAAATCCGACGGTGATCTCGGTATGGTTCGAAAAGAAAAAAGGCATGGATTCCAAGGTGGTGATTATTTCTCCGGCTTTTGGTCCATTCGCCGAACTGCTCAAAGAGGCACTGGGCTCACTGGATATTCCGGTAGCTGTCGTAGAGAGCGAAGCAGCACTGCTGTTCGAACTGGTGTTGAAAAACCTGTATATCCTGACCACGAATATCGCCGGACTTGAAGCTGGCGGTAATGTGCACCAGCTATGGGCAGAGCATAACAATCTTGCCTGTGAAGTAGCCGGTGATGTGCTTGATATTCAGGAATATTTGACCGGTGAAGAATTGGACAGGACGGCCCTGATTGAAGGCATGCTCAGAGCCTTTGATGGTGATCCTGAACATGGTTGCATGGGACGCTCAGCACCTGCTCGTTTGACCCGCGCGCTTATGTTTGCTGACGAAGCAGAGTTGGAAGTCCCCGCCCTGCGTAGAATAGCTCATGCAACTGCAGGCCAGAGTTAACTATTTTATATTTCTGATTTGCCATGATGTATCACGAACTGCTTAGCGGTATAGCCATCATCCTGACGCTGGTCGGATTTTTCCCTTACATACGTTCGATACTGAAAGGTGAAACAAAACCACACCTGTTTTCCTGGCTTATTTGGGGCACCACGACTTTTGTAGTGTTTCTGGCGCAGCTTACTGATAAGGGCGGGGTGGGAGCATGGCCGATTGGCCTATCCGGGATAATTACCCTGTATGTGACATGGCTGGCATGGCGTCACAAGGGTGATACAAGCATCAGAAGCAGCGACTGGCTTTTCCTGTTCTTTGCATTGAGCTCGTTGCCTCTCTGGTATCTGACATCCGATCCATTATGGGCTGTGGTGATTCTTACGCTGGTGGATCTGGCTGGTTTTGGACCTACGCTGTCCAAAGCTTATCGGTCGCCCTTTGAAGAGCACACCGGGTTTTACGGAATCTTTGCGGTGAGAAATGTTGTCGCTGCTATCGCGCTTGAGAACTACTCGCTAACCACGCTGTTATTTCCGCTGGCTATTGCAGCAGCATGCCTGGCTTTGATTCTGTTGATTCTATTCAGAAGGCTACATTTGAGGGCATAAAACCGAAACCCGGCAGTTGTAGGTCAGTCTCTGGTACTATCGAAAATTTCGACGTATTGCTGATTGCTCCAGTAGATAAAAGCGAGAATTTCGGCAATGGCGGTATGCACTTCCGGCGGAATGGATTCGCCGATATCCAGTAGTGAGAATATCTGTACCAGATCGTGATCTTCGCGAATCGGGATGTTGTTCTCGCGTGCCACGCGGATAATCTCATCAGCCAGTAAACCTTTACCTTTGGCGGCCAGCTTCGGTGCCTTGTCGAGGTAGGGGTCCCATTGCAGGGCGATGGCCTGTTGCTTTTTCATACCAGCAGATCCAGAAGGCTGAAGGATGTAGGACGCATGCTGGTTAATTCGTCAAAACGTTGCTGTTTTTCAGGTTCGGGTTTGTTTGCAGACGCTGATAGATAAACCTTGTCAAATCCCAGGCTTTGTAATCGTTCCTCGAGTTTTCCGATATTATCCTGAATAAATCCGCAAGCATCGGCATGATCATTGTAGATGCGTGCATACACCGTCTTGTCAGAAATATTGGCATCCACGCGCATGGGGCCCAGGCCGCTTAACTCGAGCGCAAACAACACACTGAATGACTGATCGTCAGAACCGGAAGCATCATTCTGATTCGTGTGCTGTTCGTGCTGCACAGCTAACTGCACATTGATCAACTGTTGCCCGACCAGCATAGGGAACTCAATGCGGACAGCTTCCCCCTGTATATTGGCCAGAACATTCAGTGCCTGGCCAACTTCGATACGACTTGCACTGTGCTGACTGAGTTCAGTGATCAGGCGTAGCACCTCTGCATTCTGGATTTTGCCTGTGTTCTGATCACCGGAGATTTGCAGCAGTATGGCTTTCAAATCCTGCTGGATGGATTGAGACGGGCCACCTTTGCTGATCAGCGCCTGCAACTTACTCTCAAGGTTGCTACCTGAATCGCGTATGACCTGTGCCAGCCTGTCCCCATTGATCGGGTAATCGCGACTGCTATCCGTACTCTTGAGCATGGATTCCAGCTGCGGCAGGCCCTTCATGCCCGATAGCACACTGTTGTCGATGTTTGGCAAGACATTGCGGATGCCACTCAGGTTCTGAGCAATCGGTGTCTGGCTAGTCGCCAGATTTTGGCGAATCAGTGATAACGCTTTTTGCGAAACATTCTTATGCAGTTGCACAACCTGAAACTCGGATGGCGCTTTGATCAGTTTGATTTCCAGCGCATCGCCAGCTTTGACTTGTGCAGGAGCGGGAGTTTCCAGGTTGATTCCTTTGATATTGATCTGAACGTTGCCATTGGATAGCCGCTTCTGAACTACTGCCAGAGCCGAGTCACCTGCTGCCAGATTGAGCTTGCCGAGAGCAAGCTGCTGGGCTTCTGCTTTGGCTATGTTTGCACCTGCTTGTGTCTGCGCTTGCGTTTTGATTTCAACAACTGCTTTTCCCTCTGCAGTTTTGCCTGTGATGTTGATAGAGACTTGTTGTCCTGCTTTCAATCCCATCGTGGGAGTGGTGATGATTTGCTGCTTTGCAGTTGTGACTTGCGTTCCCGGCTTAGCATCACCCTGCACCAGCGTCATGGTCATTTTTCCCGCCTGAATCGAATCGATTCGTGCAGCCATAACTTTGCCGGTTTTGACACCGGTTGGAAGAGCCGAAAGCAGAGTGGTTTGCACAGCCTTTCCTGAACTGTTCTGCACTGCGGCTTTAGCATGATGTGTTGCAGATTTTTCGGATGTGGTGCTGGTTTGTGTCTGACCCGATACTGTGTTGCGGTTTGTTGCACTGCCAAGCCATGCCAGCTCGGTCTTGCCGCCAATACCTTTTTGCACGATGAACGAAGCCTCTTTACCGGCCAGATTAGCGGGCAAACCTTTGATGTTGAAAGGTTCACCATTCAACACAATTCTGAAACTGCCTGGCTGTTCTCCTTTCTGGATCGTAGCCTTCATGATATCACCAATAACAAGCCTGGAGGTTTGCCCGGAGAGTATCTGCAATGATTGCAGAGCTCCTTTGCCCATCAGTGGAGAATTCATCAGAGTTGCATCAGCCCTCATGATGCGTCAAGGGCAGGGCTATCGTTGGCAGCCTTTAATGCAGTGGTTTTTATCGCACAGTTCATGTTTAACGGGTTCATGTTCAATGGATGAGCAAGGGTCCTGCCAATTGAAGAAATTAATTCATTTTATTTGACTTGTCCGCAGTTGCCTCTTTCAGAGCTTTTTGAATGGCCTGACTGAGTACCGATATTCGGAATGGTTTGTTGATCAATTCGGAACGGTCATCGTAAATCTCAGGCTCCAGTGGCTGGGTACGGTTATATGCAGTCAGGAATATAATGCGAATATAGGGGTCAATTTTACGAATGCGGCGCGCTGCCTGAATGCCGGTCAGGCCGGGCATCAGGATGTCCGTGAGAATCAGATGAATTTCTTCTCTGTGTTGTTCATAGCGTTGAACAGCTTCTGTACCATTATGTGCAACAATGGTTTTGTAACCCATACGAGCAAGTACTTCGCATGTGGATTCGCGAGATACTTTGTCGTCATCCACGACCAGAATTGTTTCTCCGCTGCCGCATAACAGCTTGTCTTCGTGGTTATTTACTTGCCGGGCTTTTGTGTTGGCCAGGTAAATGTGAAACGTGCTGCCGTTTCCAGGGCTACTTTCCACATCAATAGCGCCGCCAAGTTGATTGACGTAACCATATACCATGGATAGCCCAAGACCTGTACCTTTACCGACTTCGCGTGTCGTGAAAAAGGGTTCAAAAATACGCTCTTTTATATCTCCGGGAATGCCACATCCATTGTCGTGCAGTTTCAGATACACGTTCTCTCTGGAGGAAAGGTTTGGGTATTTGCGTAGAAAATCATCATCGGCATCGAACAGATCCAGACTGATATTAATGCTCGGCATACTGACTTCACGGGTTGCAAAATCAGCATTTTCAACCAGTTGTATCAGCAACTCCAGAAGCAGCTCTTGGTCAGCAAGAATTGTTGGGTCAGTTGTTTTAACATGTTCTGCGACATGAAGGGTGAGGCGGGTGTTGTCCGGCAACGTTGGCAGAATGGTGGTCCGGAAGTTGTTTAGAAATGATACCAGCCTGACAGGACTGGGCCTGATTGAGCTTTTACGTGCAAAGGCGAGCATGCGTTCGATCATCGCTGCTGAGTGCTCAATCAACTGTTCGATACGCTGTATGCATTTGAGATTTTCGATATCATCAGTATTCTGTTTGATCAGGAACACATTGCCGTTCATGCCTGCCAGGGCGTTGTTGAATTCATGGGCAATGCCTGTGACCAGAGTGCCGGTTGCCTCCATGCGGTGCATCAGCTCCAGTTGTTCTGCTTCTTCCTGTTGCCTGTTTTTGCGGGAGCTGATGTCACTGATGATGCCGTAAATAGTTTCGGCAGTGCCATCTTTTGCATAACAGATGGTTATCGATTCGCCAAACCAGTAAATATTATTGCCCTGATTGACCTGGTAAGCAAAATCTAGCCGCTCATTTTTCTCTGCAATAGCTCTGTTCAGTTGTCTGGTGTTGATGGACATCTGTTCAGAGCTCTGACACCAGTTCCAGAGTTCTTTTCCTATAAGCTGCTCTGGTGGAATCTGCAACAGGTTGCAGCCTTTGCCGGATATACTTCGATAGGTATTGCCATCCTCAGACCACCAGAAACATGATGGCAGTGCCTCCAGCATGTCGGGAACGTGGCTTCTTAAATCGTCACGGGAATGTTTGAGCTGGTCGAAGAATTCAAGAATTCTGGATGCCTCTTGCGGAAGCTCCTCTTCCAGTCTGCGAATCGCGTCTTCACTAATGCTTTTATTTTCAACGGCTTGCCGCAGATGTTCGACCGGATCTACCAGCTGGCGCCTGAGTGAATAGTGCAATGCTTTGATGGAGATCATAAGCAGCATGAACATCAATAACGCGGCCCAGGCGGTCGTTGAGAAGATGCTGACGGATACTGGTCGATCATCCAGTAGCAGTGCCAGTGTTGCATTGTGGTCGGGTATATTCCGGGTGTAGAGGTGCATGTCGCTGCGATCATTGATCAGGGAAGACAGCGTGCTGATGCTGAGCGGTTCATGCAATTCCAGCTTTGGATGCTGATTGTCGCTTAGTGAAACATGGATCAGTTTACCGCTGGCTTCGACTATCAGAATGGCCGATATCAGCGGATCCTGAATCAGTGCATCGCTCTCTTCCCTGATGGATGAGGTATCCTTTTCATCCAGATGTTTGGCAAACTCCCTGACCTGATAGTTGAGTCTGTCATCTGCTATTAAATTAAGCATATAAGTCTCTAAAGTGTTGAAGGAGAGGGCGAATACGATGCCGAGCAGCACAAAAAAACCGGCGCTCCAAAGCAGTACAGTTTTGGTGAGATCCTTCTTCAATGAATGATGAGGTAGCCCCACTCATCCCCCTTCTCCGACTCGCAGATGATCGAACCCACGCGTTAAAGGTGGCATACTCACATTGAATGGAACCAGATGTTCAGCAAAATCCTTGCATAGCCTTTGTCAGAAGCTAAAAACGAGAATGTCTGATTAGGACGTAAACATCAAGTTATTGTCATCAGACACTCATCCGGATTGACATTGTCGCCTACTGTGACGTGGATGGCCTGAATCGTACCTGAGACAGGTGCCATGACCTGATGTTCCATTTTCATGGCCTCCACAGTCAAAACAGTATCTCCGGCATGAACCTGATCACCAACTGTTATGGCGATGGTCACCACACGTCCGGGCATGGAGGTGGTGACATCGCTATCATTGCGGGCTTTTGGTCGACGTGAGCCTTTTGATGCCTTCTGAGTATCAATCTTACCTTCCTGTGTTGGCACCACTTCAGTCAGCGTTTCTACCATTACCTCTTCAAGCATGTTGTCCACTTTCACATAAAACGGTCGAATGTCTTCGTGCTTGTGGCCGGAACCTTCGATTTTGATGTGGTACTGCTCACCATGGATGGTAATATTGAATTCAGTTGGAGCCAGCGACGGGGCGGCCACCACTGCAGTGTGCGCAGCTGTTTCCATGGCTTCCAGCGGTTCCGGTTTAAAGTTGCCACTTTCGCGTTCATCAAAAAATTCCAGAGCAATGGTCGGGAACAGAGCATAGGAGAGCACATCTTCCACCGACTTGGCTCTATCGCCGACTTCGCGAGTCAGTGCATCGAGCTCCGGCTGCAGAAGATCGGCCGGACGAACCGTAACCGGTTCATCATCACCAATGGCCAGTTTGCGTACGTCCGCATCAACCTCTCCGAGTGCGCGCCCATACATGCCGCTCAGGTAGGCTTTGGTTTCGTTGGTGATGACCTTGTATTTTTTGCCGGAGATTACGTTCAGTACAGCCTGTGTGCCGACGATCTGGCTGGTCGGTGTAACCAGAGGCGGGTAGCCAAAGTCTTTACGTACACGCGGAATCTCCTCTAATACCGCATCCATTTTGTCCAGCGCCCCCTGATCCTTCAATTGATTGGCTAAGTTAGAAATCATGCCGCCAGGGATCTGGTTGATAAACACGCGTGTATCCATGCGCGTAGCATCGGACTCGAAACGTGCATATTTCTTGCGTATTTCACGGAAATAGGCGGCCACATCCTGCAGAGCGACCAGATCCAGACCCGTGTCGTACTCTGTGCCGGCAAATGCTGCCACCATCGATTCGGTGGCCGGGTGTGAGGTGCCGCCTGCAAGCGGTGAAATTGCCGTGTCGATGATGTCGCAACCGGCATGAACGGCTTCCCACTGCACCATTTCTGCCACACCCGCAGTAGCATGCGAGTGCAGATGCAAGGGGATGGACACTTCTTTTTTCAGCGCCGAAACCAGTTCGCGAGTGCTGACCGGCGTCAGCAGGCCAGCCATGTCTTTGATGGCCAGCGTATCGCAACCCATATCTTCAAGCTCTCTGGCCATATCGACAAAGTGCCCCAATGTATGCACAGGACTGGTGGTGTAACAGATGGTGCCTTCGGCATGTTTATCGTTGGCTTTCACCTGTCTGATAGCCGTGCGCAGATTGCGCACATCGTTCATAGCATCGAAAACACGGAAAACATCGACACCGTTGGCCGCTGCCATATCGACAAATTTTTGTACCACATCGTCGGCATAGTGGCGGTATCCGAGCAGATTTTGGCCACGCAGCAGCATCTGTATAGGTGTGTTAGGCAACGCTTTGTTGAGTTCGCGCAGGCGTACCCACGGCCCCTCTTTCAGGTAACGCAGACAGGTATCGAAGGTAGCACCACCCCAGGCCTCGATAGACCAGTAGCCTATCTTATCAAGCTTGTCGCAGATCGGTAACATGTCATCGAGTCGCATGCGGGTGGCTAGCAGTGACTGGTGCCCGTCACGCAAGGCCAGTTCGGTAATGGCGAGTTTTCTCTTTGTCTCAGTCATTTCACATCCTTTGGAAGAGAGGCTATTTTGGCACATGGATGTGCCAACGGCGTAAGCCGTGAGTGTTTGCAAAACCACGTTTTTGCGAACACGTCGGAGGATAATGACAGGATGTCATTATTCCGAACCAACAAAATCACAACCCGGCATGGGTGGCAATGGCTACGGCCACGGCCGCGGCAATATCTTCCCGTGACGCAAATGGTTTGTAATCGAGCAGTTCCGGGTGTTTGTCCATAAAGCCTGTATCGAACTCACCGCTCATGAATACATCCGAGCCGACAATCGAGCGGTAGAGGGCCAATGTTGTGCGCACGCCCCGGATGTCATACTCGGCCAGGGCACGTTGTGAGCGTTTGACTGTGCGTGACCAGTCGTTATCGAATACTGTCAGTTTGGCACACATTGAGTCGTAAAATGGCGGGATTTCATAACCGGCATAGACGCAGCCATCGACACGAATGCCTGGCCCACCCGGAGAATTGTACCGAGTGATGCGTCCCGGCATCGGCAGAAAGTTGTTTTTCGGATCTTCGGCATTGATGCGGAACTCAATGGCAAATCCGTGGAAGCTGAGTTCATCCTGAGTGAACGGTAGCTCTTCGCCTGCTGCAATGGCAATCTGCTGGGCTACAATGTCCACATCCGTAATCGTTTCGGTAATGGTATGTTCCACTTGCAGGCGGGTGTTCATCTCCATAAACCAGAAGTTATGATGTTTGTCGACGAGGAATTCGACTGTACCGGCATTGATATAATCCACAGCCTGAGCAGCTTTGACGGCGACTTCACCCATCTGTTTGCGCAGTTCGGGCGTTAAAAATTTACTCGGTGCGATTTCGATCAGCTTCTGATTACGGCGCTGAATTGAGCAGTCGCGTTCGAAAAGATGTACGACATGGCCATGTGTATCGGCCAGTATTTGGAATTCGATATGGTGTGGCTCAACAATGCACTTTTCCATAAACAGTTCATCGTTACCGAATGCGGCCGCCGCCTCACGCTGGGTGATAGGGTAATTTTCGCGCAATTCAGCATCGGTATCGCAACGACGGATGCCACGTCCACCCCCGCCGGCTGCGGCTTTGAGCATGACAGGGTAACCCATGCCATGTGCCAGTTCTATCGCTTCGTCCACACTTGTCAGTGAGCTCTCGGAACCTGGGATGACCGGTACACCTGCGGCAATCATGGTTTTCCGGGCCTTGGTTTTGCTACCCATGTCACGAATGGCTTCGGGAGACGGGCCGATGTAGGCAATGCCTGCTTCGATAACTGCGCTGGCAAAATCGGCATTTTCAGACAGAAAACCGTAGCCCGGATGCACTGCATCACAGCTGTGTTCTTTGGCAATATTCACAATACGATGGATGTTCAGATAGCTCTTGACCGGGTCAGGCCCGATCATGACTGCGCGGTCGGCCTTTTTTACATGCAGGGCATGCACATCGGCTTCGGAGTATATGGCAACCGACTCAATACCCAGTTCACTGCATGAACGGATGATGCGGATAGCACATTCGCCACGGTTGGCGATAAGGATGCGTTTAAACAATGGCGAACTCCTGACTTGCTTCGTGAGCGCGATGATACTATTCAGATAAGCCTGCCGCAAACAGCGTGATTATCCATTTCATTGGCAGGATACTTGCCGATATCGAGAAATCGCGTAATGTCCGCTGTGAATATTTGGGGAGTGTTACGATGTTTGGACTTGGAACAACAGAGCTTATTTTAATCCTGATTATTGTTGTGGTGCTGTTTGGAGCCAAGCGATTGCCGCTGGTTGGTGCAGGGTTAGCCAAAGGTATCAAAAGTTTCCGCACGAATATTTCCGATGATGATAAAAAGAGCGAACCCGAAATCGATGACAGCTCTGAAAAAGACGCTGCGGATAAAAAGTAACAGTTACGTCTGGACATAAATCATGCCTGATATCGGTTTCCTTGAACTGCTGCTCATTGGTGCCATTGCCTTTCTGATCCTGGGGCCTGAGCGCATGCCTGAGCTGTTCGGGCAGGTTGGCCGTGTCGTAAAAAAAGGCCGTGGCTGGATTAGCGATATTCGCCGTCAGATTGATGAAGAGACCCAATTGAGCAGCACAGTCGCTGAGGCAAAAGATGCTTTGAACGCGACAGATATCACGGACTGGAACAAAGAGATTATGAAGCAGCATGGTCAGACACTGGGCAGCGGTGAGCTCCCGGAGAAAGCTGATGCTACAGAAAAACCGGATGAAAAAGAACAGGGTCACAAGTGAGCCAGGAAGAACAGCCAGCTGAAGTCGGGGAAATTCAAACTACCGGTTTGAGTGTGCTGGCTCATCTGGCGGAGTTGCGCCGACGCGGTACGATTGCCGTGGTCGTGTATGTCATCGGTGTGATGGTGCTTATGAATTTTTCTGAGCCAGTCTTTGAGTTTATCTCCCAGCCGTTACGTGCGGCGCTGCCACCGGGCACACCGCTAATCTTTCTCAATGCCCCCGATGTCTTTTTTACCTATTTGAAAATCGCGCTGGTATTGAGCCTGTTTATCACAGCTCCGGTTACGCTGTATCAATTCTGGGCCTTTGTTGCACCGGGACTGTATCACCATGAACGTGACGCATTTGTCGCTTATTTTTTCGGCAGCCTGACTCTGCTTTTGGCTGGCGGTGCATTTGCATTTTATATTGTATTTCCGTTGATTTTTGAGTTCTTTCTGAGCTTTTCCACCGACACCATTCAGGCCATGCCCGCTGTAAAAGAGTATCTGTCGCTGGCATTGAAGCTGTTGTTTGCTTTTGGCATGAGCTTCCAGATTCCGATTGTTATCATGTTGCTGATCCGGCTTGGTGTTGCCGATGTCCAGTCGTTGGCCGACAAGCGTCGCTATGTGATTGTCTGGACTTTCATCTTCGCCGCCATCCTCACTCCGCCGGATATCATTTCTCAGGTGCTGCTCGGTATTCCGATGTTACTGCTCTATGAAGCAGGTCTTCTTATGGCTAGAATGAAGAAAAGCAAAACGGAAGAGGAAGGGGTAGATGTCTAGGTTATTCTCCGCTTTGATTGTAACCCTCACACCATCGCTGGCGTTTACCCACAGCGGCCATGGGCATATCGAATTGTATCAGCATGGAAGGATATTTTTCTATATTCATCAGAATATTCGTGAATAGTGAACTTCTGTAGCTGCTGGCTCCAAGTGTCGAATTCCGGGTGTCATCATGCTGACATGATACGAAGTCAGGTTTCTTCTGCCTGAGTTGAGAATCGGCAGAGAGGGGCAAGGGTGTTTGAACGTTTGTTGCAGCCATGATTACTGCATCGCTGGCAATGGCCTGTGCTGGCCACGGTCATTTTGATTCCGCATCCTCCTGGTATTGGCTGTTCGAGTCCGGTCACATCTGCATTTTGGCCCCGGTGGCAGCAGTTCTGTTGATGCTGGCGAGATATGCGTTGTTACGTAATGATGAGCAATAGCAGCCTTTCCCTGAAGTCGAGCCGGGATAAAATGATTATGTGGCCATGGACGTTATTTCGATCCACTCCGGGGATGTGCAACCACTGTTCACCGGCTCGTGTATGAAAACGTTAAACGAGGTTTTGGACAGGCTTCTCGCCCATGTTTTGACAGATTCGGTTTCTTCCCTTCCTCCCGGATGGCCGGGATAAGCAAGAATGGATATGTAGCCTTCTTTGGAGAGTAATTTTAGTGAGATTTTCAACGCTTGCAGCGTAGTGGATTCCTGAGTGATGACAGACTTATCAGCCTTGGGCAGATAACCGAGATTGAATACGATGATATCAACAAAACCATGCAGGAGCTGCGGAATATGCTCTGCCATGCTTTCATGGCCGTTGCAGATCAGAGCAACGCGATCAATCAGTCCGGCTTCACTCAGACGTTTTCGTGTGTTTTCTATGGCTTGCTGTTGAATATCAAAGGCAAATACGCTGCCATGCTCGCCAATATGCAGCGCAAGAAATAGTGTATCAAAACCGTTACCGGCTGTCGCATCAATGGCAATGCATCCGGGCCTGAAGTGGGGCAACAGGGTGTGGTGAACATGTTGGGTGAGTGAAACTCTGCTCATTTGACTCTCGAAATATCTGCTTCAGCAGGCATATCCGTGCCGCAGGTTATGTGTTTGACAAATTCATCGGCATACCATGGAATCAGCATCGAACCTTTTGAGCCGAAGCCATTGAAAATACCGACTTGATGCTGCTCCGGGTGAAATCCGATGAAGGGGTTCTTATCCAGTGTGTTGGGGCGTACGCCGCTTTGATGATCCATGACTTCATAATCAGGTTTATCGGTCAGTAACTGTTGCATAGCGTCGACCAGTTCCAGTTTGGCATGCTCAGTTGGTTTGGTGGATGAGAGGTCATGATCATAGGTGGCACCGGTTTTATAGTTTCCGTCATGCACAGGCAGCAGCCAGCGTCCGCCATTGATGATTTGATCAGGTAATATGGAGTTTGATCTCAGGGTTAAAATTTCACCTTTGGCAGGTTGAAAGGGTAGCCAGTTGAACCACGGATTGTTTCTGCCCACATAACCTTCGCAGAAGATGATGCGTTTGGCATTTAGATCGTTCCAGCTGATGCCAGACTCGGTTACGGTGATGTCGCTGTAATCAAGTTGAGTTGTGATATAGATATGTTGCTCAACGAAGCAGGACTTCAGGCAGTCAAGCAGGGCGTTGGTATCAAGGTAACCTGTCTGTCGCTGTTCAATAGCACCAAGTGGAGCATTGAGCAGTTTGTTCTGGACTGTATCACCCAGGTAATCTGCATATGCCGGGTCGGTTTTGCGTTCCTGAATAGCAGCCAGCTCCTTCTCATTTCTGATGATGCGTAGCATGGGTTTGGCAAAAAATAGTGTTTGCCTGAACTGCTTTTCAAGTTGGCTGTATAATCTGCGCGCTGCGGGAATGATAGCCTCTGCCTTGGCTTGTAATACAAAACGCTGGCCGGTGACCGGATTAAACAGACCGGCTGCTACGCGCGAAGCCGAGGTGGCATACTCCTGATTCACCACCAATACCGATTGCCCATGTTGCATCAGTTGCCAGGCCAGTATTGAACCTGCCAGCCCCTGTCCGATGATCAGTGTGTCGATATCTCTATTGTTTCCCGCCATGCGCGTATAATAGGTTGAAATGCCAGACATGTCTGGCGCTGATGTATGTCAGCTTTTAGTCTCGTCTTTTGGGCTATAGCATGTTATAGTCCTACTGAGTAATACCTTTATTTACAGCATTCACAAGAGTCGCTAATGTACGCGCCCTTTTGACAGCCCTGTTTGGGTTTGTCCGCTTGTTGGAGGATTAAAATGGCACTGACCAAGATACAATTGGAAGATTTTAAAAAGCAACTGACCGACTGGAAAGCGGAGCTGGAAGTCGGCCAGAGTGAAAATGTCCAGGCCATGACTGAGCAGGAACAGACCTCTTTTCCTGATCCTACCGATCAGGCTAGCATGGAAACTGATCGCAACTTCGACCTGCGCATCAAGGATCGTGAGCGCAGACTGATCAAGAAAATTGATCAGGCGATGGAGCGCATTAAAGATGGCGAATTCGGCGAGTGCGATGCTTGCGGTGGCGATATCAGCGTGAAACGACTGCATGCGCGCCCTGTAACAACCCTCTGCATAGAGTGCAAAACTGCTCAGGAACAGGAAGAGCGCACCCGCTCCGACGCCTGAGATACAGCTTTTAATCAATTAAGCCTGCGTTTATCGCGGGCTTTTTTGTGCCTGCTGCATGCGTGAAGGGCATTGCACCTGATGAGTCAAACCGTAGAGTGGTGGCCATGTCATATCTGGTATTAGCGCGTCGCTGGCGACCGCAGAAATTTTCCGATCTCGTCGGCCAGGATGTGGTCGTACGAACACTTAAAAATGCACTCTCCAGTGGAAATTTGGCGCATGCCTATCTGCTCTGCGGTATTCGCGGCGTAGGCAAGACCACGATCGCCCGACTGATGGCAATGGCTGTGAACTGCCAGCAAGCCGTTGATGGGGAACCCTGTGGTGTTTGTGCTGCATGCCAGAGCATTGCTACCGGTTCCAATCTCGATGTGCAGGAGATGGATGCAGCCAGTCATACCGGTGTTGATGATGTGCGTGAAATTCTTGATGGCGTGCGTTATCCGCCGAGCACACTGAAGAGCAAGGTTTATATTATTGATGAAGCGCACATGCTCTCCAAAAGCGCATTTAATGCGTTGCTGAAAACACTGGAAGAACCGCCGGAACGGGTGATGTTTATCCTGGCCACTACTGAATCCGATAAGTTGCCGATTACCGTACGTTCGCGTTGTCAGCGTTTTGATCTGAGGAGGTTGTCACAGCTGGAGATTAGCGACTATCTGGCACATGTGTTTGGCTCCGAATCCATTGTTGCTGATAGCGATGCCGTTGCTGCGATTGCCAGAGCAGCCGATGGCAGTGTGCGTGATGCCCTGTCGTTGGCCGAGCGGGTACTGGCATTCAGTAATGAACATCTGATCCTGAGCAATGTGCAATCAGCGCTAGGTATGGTGGGCTCGGAGCTGACCTGTTCACTTTCTAACGCGCTATTTTCCGGTGATGCAGCCAGCGCTGTTACTTTACTCAGAGAAGCGACCGGACGTGGTTTTGTGCCGCGCACGCTGTTGATGGAGCTCTCACGCCTCTGGCATCAATTGACTTGCCTGCAGGTGGATAACTCTTTGCTGGGTGATGATGTTGAAGTTGATCATAGGCAGTGGTTAGAACTCAATGCATCAGCGCTTTCGTCACAGGCACTGGATTTGCGTTATCAGGTGTTGATCAGCGGCATTCGTGATCTGGCTGTGGTGGACGAGCGTATGGGCGCTGAAATGCTGTTGATGCGTCTGTGTGGCCTGAACACGATTTCGGCCGTGCGGCCGGTTGCTGTTACTATACCAAACCATCCAATGCCAGAAACTCCAATGCCAAAAGCGCCAGTGCCAAAAGCGCCAATGCCTGTGCAAAAAAACGTAAATCCAGTGATGCCAGCGGTGCAGCCGAAAGCAGCAGCAGTGCCGGATGCCATCGAGCCGGTTCCTGTGATCAGAGATGAGAAACAGGTTGAGCCGGATCTGCCATTGCATGATCAGGCTGAACCGGCTGGCAAACGTTATTCAGACTGGCAGGATGCGGTTGAAGCCTTCTCTCCCCTGAAACCCGGTGTCTCGGCTATGCTGGAACATGTGATTTGTGTTGAGTTCGGAAATAAAGTTCGCCTTGCACTGGATAAACATCAGGAGCGCGCGATTGCTGTTGCCGATCGTCTGGTTTTTGCCGAGTGGCTGGGCCGGGAAGTGTTCTGGGAATCGCAGAAGCATCATGACGGCGAATCACTTTCCCAGGAGCGTGCCCGTCAGGCCAGAGCCGAGGCTGTGCGATTACGTCAGGCGGCCGAACATGATCCACATGTCAGCGCCTTGATGCAGGAAATGGATGCGCAACTGGTGAAGGTGTTGCCAGCCGGTGTTGAATCAGACGATTGAATCGGAGACGTCTGAATAAAAGATGAAACTGTAGTTTGGAGAGCAGAACATGAATATCGCAAAAATGATGCAGCAGGCCAAAAAAATGCAGGAAAATATGGCCAAAATGCAGGAAGAGCTGGCTTCCATGGAGATCAATGGCGAAGCTGGCGGTGGCATGGTGCAGGTGACTATGTGCGGTGACCGTTCGGTGCGTCGTATCAGTATCGATGACTCACTCTGGCAGGAACAGGATAAAGGTTTGATCGAAGATCTGGTTGCTGCTGCAATCAATCATGCGTCACAGAAAGTCGATGAAGTGGCCAAGCAGAAACAGCAGGGTATGATGGCCGGGATGCCGTTGCCGCCGGGCTTCTCTCTTTGATTCACGATTTCGGTATGCCCGCACCACTGGCGAGAGTGGTGGAGATGCTGGCCAGTTTGCCCGGAGTGGGACCGAAAACAGCGCTGCGACTCGGGCTGAACCTGTTGTCACGACCAGCTGGCGATTGCGCTGCACTGGCTGAATCCTTGGCTGTTTTGCACGAGCAGGTGGGTTTTTGTGAAACCTGTGGTTGTTTTGCCGAGCATGGACGCTGTCACTTCTGTACTGATCTGAGACGGGAGACACATACAGTTTGCCTGGTCGAGCAGCCGGTGGATGTACTGATGATGGAGCGCGGGCACGGGTTTAGAGGCCTTTATCATGTATTGCACGGGCGTTTGAGTCCGGTGGATGGTGTGGGGCCGGAACAATTGAATATGGCCGCCCTGGACAGACGAGTGAGCGCGGGAATTAAAGAGTTGATTCTGGCGACCAGTGCTACTGTCGATGGTGAAGCAACAGCCCACTATCTGGCACGCAGATATGGCGATTCGGGTGTGAATATTTCACGCATTGCCCGCGGCGTGCCGGAAGGCAGCGAACTGGAATATCTTGATGAGCATACCTTGAGCCGCGCCCTGGATCAGCGTGTTTCATGGGCAGTTACTTCATAAACAGATGCATGAGCAACAGGCTCTGACACAGCGCTGGCAGACGATAGCCAGTGAACTGGACGCATCTGATGTGCAGCTGCTGGCGGTGAGTAAATATGCGCCGGATGAAGCGGTTGAGATTCTGATCGAAGCCGGGCAGGTCCATTTCGGAGAATCACGTGCACAAAACTTGCGTGACAGGGCTTTGCGCTGGCCGGATTGTCACTGGCACATGATTGGCCCTTTGCAGAAGAACAAAGCCAAGTACATAGGACGTTTTGCAGCCATGTGGCATAGCTGTGATGATATTGACACTGCACGGGCCGTAGCCAGTCATGTGAAGGGCAGGCTGTTGCCGGTGTTGATTCAGGTGAATATTGCCGATAATCCGGAGCAGCGGGGCATCCATCCGGATTTATTAACTTCATTTGCAGCAGAGCTGTCACAGGTTGAAGGCCTTCAGCTGGCAGGGCTGATGGGCATGGCGCCGAAAGGTGGTGATCTGCGTGGATCATTCAGAAGCTTGCGAAACTTGCGGGATCAGGTTTTCAATGGGAGCTTTGGCATCCTGTGTATGGGGATGAGCAATGATTATCGAATTGCTGTGCAAGAGGGTTCAACAATGGTGCGTCTGGGATCAACACTGTTTGGTGCAGGGCGTAGTGTTTAAATGATAAATAAGGACGGATCATGCAACAATTAACCATTTCATTTATCGGCGGCGGCAATATGGCTGAAGCGTTAATCGCGGGCCTCAGACGCGCCGGGCATGA
>JAJFLE010000043.1 GCA_021772835.1 Mariprofundus sp. | reverse complement strand
CGGTAGCCATAAACGCAGCCGCTTTCTAACCATGATTGTTTGACCAGCCCCAGCAATCGCTGGTTCTCATGATATCTTTTGGAATGAGGTTGTTTCAGCCATGCATAATAGCCACTCGGATGAATCTTCATCACTCGGCAGAGCATCCGAACCGGATATTCCGACTGATTGTTTTTGATGAAGGCGTACCTTACTGGGACTCCTTGGCAAAGTACGCTGCGGCCTTTTTTAGGATATCACGCTCGTCCGTTACCCGTCGCAACTCTTTCTTCAGGGCTCGTATTTCCTGTTGCTGAGCGGTCAGTTGATTGTGCTGGGAATCAGGTTTCCCGAATCTGTTGATCCATTCGTAAAGGCTCTTCGTCGTTATGCCTAATCTCTTTGAAACTGATGAAACCGAATAGCCTCGGTCAACCACCTGCTTTACTGCTTCAATCTTGAATTCTTCTGTATATCGCTTGCCACTCATCGTGACCTCCATAGAGCTAATTTGTCACGCTCTTAGGTGACTAGCAATACGGTAGCGATTCAGCTCAGTTCATTGACAATGAGGAGCACTTTGCTACAAGCTATCTATTCAAATCAATTGAAGGGGTGTTTTGAATGACTGGTGGAAGCACCAAAGCGCGGGTTTCAATTCGCTGGCAATGGACAGGATATATTATCCTTGGTCTTGTGATCATTCAATTTACTCAGTTCCAGTTAACTTTAAACATTGAAAGAGATGCCTTGTTGAAAAGCCACGTTCAGCTAGAGAACCTGATAGTTCATCGACTTGCCGAAGAGTTGACACTACCGATTCTGACCAGTTCCCACGAAGTTGAGCGTGTGGTTGATAACTTTCTGGAAGATTTTCCAAGCGCTGATGGTGTGTATATCCATCACTATGCTGCAGATGAAGATCAGTCATTCGGTAATGTCGATCTCCATGAATCAAATATTCACGAACAATTACACAATAAAATAAGAGTTTGGAAAGGGTCGGATAGCCTTCATCGTGAATGGAATATTCATAGGGTTATGTATGCCGACAAATTAGTTGCCCATGTGGTAGTTCATTTTACTGACCAGACATGGGAAGAAATACAAAACTCCATGATCACTCGTTCTCTGATGGTCTCAACAGTAGTGCTGATCCTCGCCGGGATTATATCCATTGTGCTTATCAAGCAGGTAAGCAGACCGCTCGAGATACTGTCCGGTGCTACCAAGCAACTGGTCAAAGGAGATCATACGGTTCGACTGCAGGCAGACCGCAATGATGAAATTGGCGATGCATTTGATCAGTTTAACAGTCTGGCTGAAGCGCTTGAGCATAAGGCAAAATTACGCAACTCGTTTGGTCGCTACTTAAACCCTGACGTGGTTGCAAATGTATTTGAAACCGGTGAAGTATCTGAAATCAGTTACCGGAAACATGTAACCGCTCTATTTGCCGATATGGTTGGCTTTACGACATACTCACATTCGGCGCCGACCGAGGAAGTCGTTCATGTTCTGAATCGCTATTTTGAAGCTTTCCACCGAATTATTAACTACTACGGAGGACATGTAGATAAATACATCGGGGACGCTTTACTGGCAGTATTCAACCATCCCGATGATGACCCCAATCATGTATTCCATGCATCTCTGGCTGGCATTGCCATGACCATGGCCACTGAAAAGATTGGTATGCTAAATGCAGAGGGTGAGAAAATATCTTTTCGAGTTGGTTTAAACCAGGGCCCGGTAATTATTGGCAATATCGGGGCTGTAGACAGATTAGAATATACCGTAATTGGTGATGCCATCAATGTAGCTTTCAGAATTGCTGGAAAAGGCAACAGCGATGAGCTCATCATGAGCCATAGCTGCTTTGCAAAAATCAACAACCCGGCGCTACAATTTATTAGTCATGGTAAGCGTGAAATCAAAGGAGTTACACAAACAATTCAGTGCGGGTCAGTGTATATTTTTGATGAGAAGATAACCCGGGAGCTTGAGTATGTAGTAGACATGGCAATCAATCCTAACGAAGAACAATAGTTGTTACTTCATGAGTATTGAAAGAGCACCTTATTGCCATTTGTTTTCTGTTGAGCAAAAGTGGCTTGTAGGTGTCAGAAATCCTGAAGAGCAACTTCAGTTTCTGAAAACAGTGGCTATAACTGTCACTACAGATCATAAAATCGGGAGGCGAAGTGGTATCCTATAGTTTGAAAAAAGTCGTCATTGCACTTTTTGGGCTGTTAGTGGTGCTTACTACTGCCAGTTTCCTGCTACTTGTACAGGCTGGGACGAATTCTCGCGAGCAGAACGATTGGGTTCTACATACTCACGATGTCCTTGAGGAAAGCGGTTTATTACTGAGCTACATGGTTGATGCGGAAACTGGTCAGCGAGGCTTTCTGCTCACCCATCAAGACCATTATCTAAAGCCTTATATTGTCGGGATATCACAGGCAAGACTGTCTCTAAACAGGCTCAGAACACTGACGATCGACAACAGCTCTCAGCAGATACGCTTGAACTCTATTGAGAAATTGATGACCAAAAAGTTTGACGAATTAAGGGACACCATTGAGTTGACTCGAAATGACAAGGGGGATGAAGCCCTTACCATCGTTAAAAGCAACGTTGGAAAACATTTCATGGATGACATTCGCGGTGTTCTCCATGAATTCAAAGCTGAAGAGCAGCGACTATTGGTCGAACGAGAAGACCGTTTTGACAGGGGTACGAGCATATTGCTGCTGTCGTTTGCTGTAGCGGCAATTCTGATACTCAGTGTTATTTTTCTTATTGCATATATCTTTGTTAAGAAACTGGTTAAGCCCATCCTTGATCTGACGGATGAAGTCGAAAGAAAAGCAAATGATATCAGAATTGAAAGCGATGAAGAGAAAGACTCCGCAGGTGAGGCTGGGCTTGATGAAATAAGCACACTTACCGCTGCATTTAATAACGTACATCAGAAGATAAACCAGCGAACTCTGGAATTGCAGGATGCGAAGCGCAAACTGGAGAAACAAAACACCAGGCTTTCTCAAGCACTTGAGAATGCCAACGTGGCAACCAAAGCGAAAAGCGCCTTTCTGGCGAACATGAGCCACGAAATTCGGACTCCAATTAATGCCGTGATAGGGCTGACTCACCTGGCACAGGACGTTGAATATGGCCCTCAATTAAAGCTGTATCATAGCAAGATACTTGAATCTTCGAAAATGTTACTGGCCATCATTACTGACATACTGGATATATCGAAAATCGAGGCGAACATGATGGAACTCAACAATGTTGAGTTCGATTTAGCTGAAGTGATGCACAACTTGGCAAGTATATGTGGAGTTCGGGCTGGCGAGAAAGGCCTTGAGCTGGTGATTAATGTTCCACCCGCATTGCCAGTCCTGATTGGGGATCCTAATCGATTGGAGCAGGTGTTACTTAATTTAGTGAATAACGCCGTTAAATTTACTAATGTCGGCAGCGTGACTGTGAATGTGGAAGTGATAGAGGAGTCTAAAGAAGAGATGTTGATCGGCTTCTCAATTTCTGACACCGGCATCGGCATGAATGAGGATCAATCTTCAAATATTTTCGAAGCATTTACCCAGGGTAACTCTTCAATCAGCCGCTTGTTTGGCGGAACGGGCTTGGGGCTAACAATTAGCAAGCGGATTGTTGAGCTGATGGATGGCCATATTTGGGTGAAAAGCAAACCGGACGAAGGCAGTAACTTTCATTTTACAGTACGATTCAGAATTGAAAACGATCTGGAAAAAACGGAGACCCTGCCCGAATATGTGGCAGGCCTGCGCTTGCTTGTTGTGGACGACAATCCCGTATCCAAGAAAATAATTTCGCAGTATGCCAAAAAGCTTGGCTTTAGAGTGACCAGTGTAAATGCTATCGATGAAGCGGTAGATATGATGTGTAAGAATTTGAAACCTACTCCGTTCGGCTTGGTAATTTGCGACTGGACCATGGCAAAGACAAGCGGTTTGGAAAATTTACAACAGTTACGAGAAAACATGTCCAGTTGTTGTGACATTAAAGCATCAGACCTTCCTCCGGTTATTCTTACTGCCAGCTACGATTTGAAAGTGACTCCTGACAAGCTGATTAATTCGGGAGTCTCAGCATTACTGCATAAGCCGGTTTCAAATAACTCTTTCATAAATGCCGTTTCACTTGCTTTAGGCCTAAACCCGGATGACATAACTCATAGTGTTAAAGAACGCATTCTGCCTGAAGAGCTAATTAAGAACCTTGAAGGGATGCGGATTTTAGTAGTTGAAGATAATGATGTTAACCAGATGGTTGCAGAGGGACTGCTTGCGAAAGCCGGTGTCTGCTATTCAATAGCCAACAACGGTGAAGAGGCAATTGAAAAGCTTAAGAACAACGTGTTTGATGGCATCCTGATGGATGTGCGAATGCCGGTGATGGATGGCCTGGAAGCTACTAGAATCATCCGGGAGTCTTATTCCGCCAAGGCGTTGCCGATCATTGCAATGACCGCTCATGCTTTTGTCAAAGACGTCCGAGACTGCTTGCAGGCCGGAATGAATGACCATATTGCAAAACCGATCAATCCGATGGAGTTTTATATAAAATTGGACAAATGGATTTCGGGTAGCCGAAATACCACTCTAGATAAAGTGGTCGTTCATTCGGAAATTCATTCACAAGAGCATGTTACTGTTCCTGATATTGCCGGTATAGATACTGAAGAAGGAATTGTGCGTGCCGGTGATAATGAAGAGCTTTATCTCAAGATACTTGTCAGGTTTTATGAAGGTCAGGAGTTTGTGGCTGAAGAAATACGTAGACAGTTTAAACTTGGGGATATCAATAAAGCCACTAGCCTTATCCACACTTTAAAAGGCTCTGCAGGTAATATCGGGGCCAAACGACTGTATCAGGTATCAACAAGGCTCGAGCATGAAATAAGAGATAATCACCGGCTTGATGAAGAACTTGCCGTTGAAATAGAAAGTGAGCTTCGGAAAGTGATAAGCGAAATTAAATCGGCGCTAGCCGACGAAACTGACTGCCCACGCCCGAGATGAGTTGATATCGGAAGCAGCGTTGAATCTGCCAGCATTTTCTAAGCCCATGCAAGTGTCCGAAAATTGCCTCTGACTGTGTGATAACGATGCTGGGCGCAGTTAGACCTAAAGTAGGTACAACGGCGCTATTCTCGCCCGAACGGCTACCCTGCATTTTTGTGATTCGACACATCCATGTGCCTCACCCTTCGGGCGAGCTAAAGCTCGTCCAAACGGCTATCCTGCATTTTTGTGATTCGGGGCATCCGTGGCCCTTACCCTTGCGGGCGAGCTAAAGCTCGTCCAAGCGGCTATCCTGCATTTTTTGTGATTCGGCACATCCATGTGCCTCACCCTTCGGGCGAGCTAAAGCTCGTCCAACTTATCAATCCTGATAAGTTGTGACCAGCATCAGTGTTTGCAAGGATTGATGTGGCTAGCTTGGCAGCATGTTTAGAAAACTCCGTCTACCTAATCTGCTCCGAATAACCCTTATGATGGCTACCATGAGTCTGATCTCATGTGCCCAGTTCCAGCAACCAGAAGTCAATGCTGAAAAAACGGTGCAGCAGAAAACTGTCCAGGTGAAACAGAGCAATCAGTTTCTTGTTAACCTCACTGACCGTGAAATTAAGAACTTAAAGAATGAAGCATGGCATGTTTACGGCAAACACTGGAAACCTGTTGCCACCCGTTCACAATATGTACGCCAGCCGCTGATCGAAACGCTGGATCGCTACAACTATCCACGTGAGTTGCAGATGGTGCCTGTGGTTGAATCCAGTTACGATCCGTATGCGTACTCCACCGTTGGTGCTGCAGGCCTGTGGCAGTTGATGCCGGTCACCGCCAGTGAACTGAACATTCAAAACAGTAAATACTTTGATGGTCGCCGTGAAATCCGCACCAGCACTCGTGCCGCAGCCAAATACCTGACCCGCCAATATCGCCGGTTCGGCAACTGGGAGATGGCCCTTGCCGCTTATCACCTGGGCCCTACGGCCGTACAGCGTCGGCTGGATCGTCGCCCGTGGAAACCTGCAGACGGCCTGCGTGCCATGCCACTGCCTCCCATCACCAAAACATATATCCGTCATATCATCGGCCTGATTGCGCTGCATGAAGATGGCCTGATCAGCTTCCCCAAACCGTTCAGAACTGAGACCCTCAAAGTGCAAACCCCTATCGATATCGATGCGCTGCAGGCGAAAGCCGAATTGCCCGAGAACCAGATTTTCCGATTCAATCCTGAATTGCGACTGAATCAGTATGTGGACCGTAAGCCCAAGACACTGACTCTGCGCATTTCAAAATCCCGTGTGAAAAAAGTAAAAGAGAGCATTGCATCTACAACACGTAGCCATATGACAATCACCATTGCAAAGGGTGAAAGCCTTGACGAAATCAGTAACCGCTACAACACCTCGGTGCAGCTGGTACGGGCCAACAATCCGGGCATTGAGGTTCCTTTAGAAGCTGGCCAGGAATTGCGTTTACCTGTTAAGCTGATTAAACGACTCGATGCCGAAGAAAACCCAATGCTCAAACCTGTTTCAAAACAGAAGATGATGGCGGATAACAGCGGCCCCCGCATTTAACCATCGTAGCATGCTTCATGAAAAGGCCTGAACTCATTGTTCAGGCCTTTTCGCGTTACTGCGTTTTTTCAAGCAGGCAGCTTTTCGTTTTATGCGCTGGCACCCCTCCACCCCACACAATACAACGCGCTGGAGACTTATTGTTTACAGACTTCCAGAAAATACCACATGCCATTCTCGGGCAAACGATATGTGTCTTTGCTGCGACAAAATTTTCACAGGGCGGCATCCAGACATACGGAAGAACTATTTTTGCCTGTTTGACATGTGCCTGCAGCCCACAGTGCAAGCAGCAATGGCAAAGCGTGGCGGCACTTTTACATTGCATTGGCTACTTATCCTTCTAATTCACCCTTACTGCTATGGGTTTTCGGTTCAACAATTCAGCGTAGACTGGCCTACATGAAATGCCTGACAAGTCTGCAACGTAAACCTCTGATGGAATTCACATCCGCGATGCGAAATGGAATGTACTCCACGCTGGTGAAGGGCTATATGCAAAGTCGACGACTTATTGCAACAGTCTGCGCTGTGCTAATGGTCTTGATGCTCTCTGGCTGTATCTTCGAGACGCCGGAGCCACTACTCAAGGTGGGAACAAATCAGTGGCCTGGTTATGAACCACTTTATCTGGCCCGAAGCCTGGGTAAATACGATGCAGGCCGTATCAAGCTGGTCGAACTCCCCTCTGCAACTGAAACCATACATTTATTACACAATGGCACGCTCGATGCCGGAGCAATAACCTTAGATGAGGCACTGGTGGCGATTGAGTCCGGCCTTGATCTTCGCATTGTTCTGGTCATGGACTTCTCTAACGGTGCCGATGTATTGATAGGAAACCCGACTATTAACGGGCTGAGCGACATCAAAGGCAAACGTATAGGTGTGGAAACAAACGGAGTTGGCGCGATTTTTCTGCATGAGATTCTTAACGCGGCAGATTTGCAGATACAGGATATCAACGTGGTACCGTTAACGGTTGATCAACATGTGCATGCCTTCACAAATGGCAAAGTCGATGCCGTGGTGACCTTTGAGCCGTCCAGAACCCAGCTTTTGCGCCACGGTGGCATCCAGCTGTTTGACAGTAGCCAGGCTCCAGGTTCCATTGTCGATGTGCTTGTTGTTCGTAGCGAAGTGCTCGATACATCGGCAGGCAATATCCAATTGTTAATCGATGGTTATTTCCAGGCTATTGATTTCCTGTCGCAGAGCCCTGCCCAAGCCACGACTCGAATGGCACCACGACTGGGTATTACTGCGGAAGAGTTGCTTGAATCCTATAAGGGACTGCAGCTTCAAGGGCGGCAAGAGAACTATATATTACTCACTGGTTCGCCATCTCCCATGGAAGTAACTGCTCGAAAAATGGCAAGGACCATGGCCAAAGCAGAGTTACTGGATGTCGCGGTTGATGTGCGTGATCTGATTAATTCCAGCTTTGTCTCTGAAGGTGCGCCATGAAGCCGGAAAACTTCTCCCTTAGGTGGATGATTCCACTTTCAATTATTATGGTAATTTTCCCTTTCGTTGTTATGAGTATGTATGCCTTCTATTCCGATGCAGTAGACGGGCTTACCGCATCATCCAAAAATGAGTTGAAACACCGTATGTCACGTATTGCACTGGAGGTGGAGCATAATCTGCTTAGCGATAATTATAAAAACGTGCAGCGAATTCTGTCGGTAGCAGGAGCTGAGGGCGAGCTGAATTTTCTTCTGCTGGTGGATGGTGATGGCCTGATTCGTGCTTCCAGCCGATATGCCTGGATCGGACTTCGGCTTAAGGAAGTGCTGGAAAATCAACACTCAACAATCATGTCGGAAGCGTTGCAGACATTCAACGATTATAGAGTGGACTGGGATCGAAAACATATCGATGGCAACTTTCCCGTCGAATTTCCTAAAAATGGAAAAATGCGAGGTGGGAGCACCGGCATGCTGATCGGGGAATTCAGTTTCATGCAGAAGCATAAGCATCTGCTCCTGAATCTGCAGCAGAAGTTAACCATTATATCGACGGGAATGGTGTTTATTACTTTTTTGTTGATCATGTTAATGAGGCAATGGATCAATCGTCCGATAAACCAGCTGATCAACCATATCGCCACTCTGGAAAAGGGCGACCTCAATGCCAAAATCACTGTCCAAGCCGGATCTGAAATCATGTTATTAGCCGATAGCCTTGCAAGCATGAGTGATCAGCTAGGGGCTTCGCGTCAAGAGTTACAGAAATCTCACTCTCTGCTAAAAAGCCTGATCGATTCGATCCCCGATCTTATCTTTTATAAAAGTATTGAAGGAAAATATCTGGGGTGCAATCCGGCTTTTTGCAAATTTCTCGACACTGCGTCAGCCGATCAAATTATTGGTAAGCGTGATTACGATCTTTTTGACCGAGAGCTGGCTGATTTCTTTCGCAGCAATGATAAAGTAGTGCTTGAACAGGGTAAGGCATGCCGAAGTGAGCAGTGGGTATCCTATCCAGACGGTCAGCGGGTGCTACTCGATACATTAAAAACCCCTTATTATAACGAGTCTCTCGAATTGATTGGCCTGATTGGAATCAGCCGCGACATCACCTCTGAAAGCTTGCTCAAAGAACAGCTCGCACAGTCGCAAAAAATGGAAGCGGTGGGAACTCTGGTTGGCGGAATCGCACACGACTTTAACAATATGTTGGCAGGCATTTCCGGCAATTTATATTTGCTTGAAAGCAGGCTGAAGGGTCAACCAGAGTTAACCAGGAAACTGAATAATATAAATAAGCTTAGCTTCAGGGCTGCAGAGATGATCAGGCAGTTACTTACCTTTGCAAGAAAAGAAAAAGTGAAAATGCACGCATTTTCGTTCACATCATTCCTCAATGAGGCAGTGAAGTTAGCTGGGGTGGCGGTGCCGGAAAATGTCCGGCTTACCTGTTCCATAGTAGGCAATGATCTGGTGATCAACGGGGACGTCACACAGTTACAGCAGATGCTTATGAACCTGATCAACAATGCCCGTGATGCAGCTGAAGGAGCAGAATCACCGGAGATACATGTCGCACTATCACCGTACGAGCCCGATGAAAGGTTTATTTCGCAGCATTCGCATCATGAGCTGTCAGACAAGTATGCGCGCCTCTCTGTCAGCGATAACGGTTGTGGCATCAGAAAAGAGCAGTTGGCTCGAATTTTTGAGCCCTTTTTCACCACCAAACCCGAGGGCAAAGGAACCGGTCTGGGGCTTGCAATGGTGTTTGGTTTGATCCAGACGCACAATGGTATCATTGATGTAGAAAGCAAGCCGGGTGAAGGCAGCACATTTTATATCTATATTCCACTACAACAGGAAATTCAGCGCGTGTTTGACTTTGATGCGTCCAGCGAAATATTGCTCGGACATGGTGAAACACTTCTTATTGCAGACGATGAAGAACATGTGCGTGAAACACTGGCAGAAGTGCTTGAGGGGATCGGCTATCGCGTCATAGTGGCCGCTGACGGTGCAGAAGCGTGCAGACTGTACGAGGAGAACAAAGAGCACATCTCACTGGCAATTCTGGACATGGTAATGCCGCATGCGGGAGGAATGGATGTAGCAAAGATAATCCGCAAAGATAGCAATTTTCCGGTTTTATTCGTTTCTGGTTACGACAAACAAAACCTTATCACTAAAGAGGAACAATTACATTTTATAAGTAAACCGTATGCGATGAGCGACATGAGCAAGGCAATCAGGCAGTTAATCAATGAATCTCAGTCTTCACCGTAAAAAAGGGTAGGGTTAATCTGCCAGAGAACGGACCAACCTGTTTTACGTTTTTCCAGACAGACCACGCCGCCATTGCGGAAATGCATTGCTTCACGGCTTGCATCACCGGTAATCAGTAAACCAGCCAGTCGCTGAATGTGCGGCAGATGCCCGATCAACATCACATCATCGTTCATGGATGCCAGATGCGCCGACCAGGTGGAAGGATCATCGTTTGGGGCCAAATCAAGTGCCTCTTCAACGGGCAAACCACCCCAGACTTCGGCAAACATTTCGGCAGTCTGCTGAGCACGTAATTTACCGCTGTGCAGTACCTTTGCCGGCCGGGGTTTCTCAAACAGGCTTAAAAAACCGGCAACACGCGTCACGTCTTCCCTGCCCTGAGCAGACAACGGACGTGTAGCATCTTCACTCTCATCTTTCGCCAAACCGTGCTGCACCAGATAAACCCGCATGAATACCTCCTGTCAAACAGTCACCACGAAGCACACAAAGCTCATGAACAAAACAAGCTGCCTCTCGATCATGCAAATACCCAATGCCGTCTCACAAATTACTATTTACCTTATTCTGACTCAGCTTCGTGATCGTCGTCCGCTCAGTGATGAGAAGTCAATAATGACCTTCATGGAAGATTAGGCCACAATACGCCCATCATTCAAGTATTATCCGGAGAAGCAAAGGCATGGTGACGATCAAAACCCCTGAAGAAATCGAGGCCATGAAACCTGCATGCCGACATGCCGCAGATACTTTGGTGATGATTGAACCTTACATTAAAGCTGGCATCACCACGGATGATCTCAATGATCTGGTGCATGAATTCACCCTCAAGGCAGGCGGTATTCCTGCTCCCTTGAACTACCACGGTTTTCCAAAATCGGTATGTACATCAGTGAACCACGTTGTATGCCACGGTATCCCCAGCAACAAAAAACTCTCGGATGGCGACATTATCAATGTTGATGTCACCACTATTCTGGATGGCTGGCATGGCGACACCAGCAAAACTTTCTTTGTCGGCGAACCTAAAGTGCGCGCCCGCAAGGTGGTCGACGTTGCCAAAAAAGCGCTGGAGATCGGCATCAGCATTGTTCGACCCGGTGCGACTCTGGGCGATATCGGTCATGCCATTCAAACTTATGTCGAAGGTGAACGATGCTCTGTTGTACGTGAATACTGCGGTCACGGTATCGGTCGCGTATTCCACGAAGATCCACAGGTATTGCACTACGGAAAGCCGGGAACCGGACTGGAGCTCAAAACCGGTATGGTGTTCACCATTGAACCGATGGTGAATGTTGGCAAGGCCGCAGTAAAACTGCTGGGTGACCGCTGGACCGTGGTCACACGCGACAAGTCGCTCTCCGCCCAGTTCGAACATACATTGGTCGTTACCGAAACCGGCTGTGAAATTCTCACCGTTCCATCGAGTTAGGATCCTGCACCACGAAGGTATCGAAGCAGCACATCCATAGGTGTTCACATATGGTTGAAACATAGCATCTTAATTTCAAGATATTTATCTATGTCTCGGAAACCCTACAATTTTTTTTCGTGCCCTCTGTGTTCTTCGTGGCAAGCTATAAATCATATTGCTTCCAAATAAGCGGTAAAACGCTACCATGCGCGCCACTTTAGATTAGAGGTACACCACATGTCTCGTAAACTTCGCAATATCGCCATCATCGCCCACGTTGACCATGGCAAAACTACTCTGGTTGATGAACTGCTGAAGCAGTCCGGTACCATGGACTCTCTGCGAGCTGATATGGAAACCTGCGTCATGGATTCCAATGACCTTGAGAAAGAGCGTGGCATCACCATCACTGCAAAGAACACTGCGATCCGCTACGGTGACACCCACATCAACATTATCGACACCCCTGGCCATGCCGATTTCGGCGGCGAAGTTGAACGTGTTCTGAACATGGTTGACGGCGTAGTGCTGCTGGTTGATGCCCGTGAAGGCCCGATGCCACAGACCAAGTTTGTAACCTCTAAAGCGCTGGCACTGGGGTTAAAACCGATTGTTGTGATTAACAAAATCGACCGCGAAGGCTCTGACCCTGATGCTGTAGTCGACCTGACCTTTGACCTGTTTGCTTCCCTTGGTGCAACCGATGAGCAGCTGGAGTTCCCGGTTGTTTATGCTTCTGCCAAAAACGGTTACGGCATGCTTGACCTGAATGAAGAATCCGACAACCTGACCTGCTTGTTCGACACCATCATCGAGCATGTTCAGGAACCTGAAGGTGATCCAGACGCCCCACTGCAGATGCTGGCCACGACGCTGGACTGGGATGAATACATTGGCCGTATCGTTATCGGTCGTGTGGCTAATGGCCGCATCAAAACTGGCGAAACAATAACCGTTGTACACGCCGACTCCTCGAAAGAGAACTTTAAGGTAAGCAAGTTGCTCGGTTTCCTTGGTCTGAATCGCATTGAAATTCAGGAAGCCCAGGCTGGCGATATCATCGCTATTGCCGGTGTCGAACATATTAATATCGGTGAAACCATTGCCTGCAAAGAGAACCCGATTGCACTGCCGGTTATCCATGTGGATGAACCGACGTTGTCCATGGAGCTGCACGTCAACAAATCGCCGCTGGCTGGTACTGAAGGCAAGCTCATCACTACCCGTCAGATTCGTGACCGCCTGATGCGTGAGATTCGTACCAACGTGGCCATGCGTGTTGAAGATACCGACTCAGCCGATATTTATAAGGTATCGGGCCGTGGCGAATTGCATATCGGAATCTTGCTGGAAACCATGCGTCGCGAAGGTTTTGAGATGGCTGTATCACGTCCAACCGTGATTATTCGCACCATTGATGGCGTCAAACAGGAACCATACGAGCATGTAACCGTTGATGTAGAATCTGAATACCAGGGTTCGGTTATTGAAAAGCTGGGTAAACGCGGCGCGGAAATGACATCTATGGCGACCAATGCAGATGGCTGTACCCGCATCGAGTTCATGTCCCCTACTCGTAGCCTGATCGGTTACACCTCGGAATTCCTCACCGATACTCGTGGCACAGGCATCATGCATCATGTCTTCCATGCCTATGGTCCGCATATTGGTGCCCTGCCAGGGCGTACCAACGGCGTGTTGATCTCCATGGAAAACGGTGAGTCCGTTGCCTTTGCTCTGTGGAAACTGCAGGAACGCGGCAAGATGTTTATCGGGTCCGGCGAGAAACTGTATGAAGGTATGATCATCGGCATCAATAGCCGTGATTCCGACATGACAGTCAACCCGATCAAGGAAAAGAAACTGACCAACGTACGTGCATCAGGGAAGGATGAGTCCATTGATCTGATTCCACCGTTGAAATTAAGTCTGGAGCGAGCTATCGAGTTCATTGCAGACGATGAGCTGGTAGAAATCACTCCGAAATCAATCCGCCTGCGCAAGCGTTTTCTTAAAGAGAACGAACGCAAACGGACATCACCAAAAGCTTCGTAAGCAAACCATAAGTAATAAAAAAAGGCGCCTCGTTGAGGCGCCTTTTTTTATTCATTCTCATCACAAAGTTTGATTGAGTCTTTCATCCATGACGGCGTATCGAGTTTTCTCAAGCGGCCGATAATCGCCTGCTCCTGCACAAAGATAAATCTATAGACCACTTCTCTTTTAATCGTTAACGGCTTGAACATAATACCAACACGACAATCCGAACCGATCTTTCTGGACCAACACACCTCTGCCTCATTACCCTTAATCACTTCAGAGCCCAGCTTGAATGCAACGTTAACCTTTTCATTATGCTGCAATGCTGCATCTCCCCCATCCAACAACGTCACCCCGATGCCAGTGCAGGAGATATCATCTATGAGGGCATGAATCATCTTACCACGGTGATTCAGTGAAACGGGCAACGAGTTGGCCAGTTTTACACGCACATCTTTTCTGCGTTCCCTGAGGCTCACTTCAGCCCCGCTAATTTCCAACAGGATGACGCCTTCATGTTTACTCACGCCGCTGACAATCAGACTGTGTTTGCGATCCAGACTGGAAATCATTGCGCTCCTCAAACCCCTGGAAGCGGCAAATACAGCTGTCAGATTGGCAGACGTGGAAACCCGGAGATATCCCTTGTCAAAATCTTTGAATTCCACTCTGGCTGAAACAGGAATTTCATCGAAATAATTATGCAGGTGAACCAGACCTGTCTCCTTCCAATGCAACTTTAACTCAGCCAGTACTCTCTGCTTCACTTCTCCATCAAGGCTACCCTGCCAGCGCTGATCAGCTGCATCGATAATAGCAGCCTGCAAAATATTGAATTGCTCAACGGATTCAGCAAATATATGCACCTGATTTTTGATATCATTCGGATCAGACGATTCGATCAGATGCTGCGCAGCAAGCCATTCACAGCGCAGCATAGCCGAGAGAACATGGCCCACCGACACATCGGATTGCAGCAGCGATACAGCCAGGCTACCCATGGATTGTTCAATTTTTTCACCGAGAATCATGCGGGCAATCTGTTGAACCGTTGATGAGTTCACATCCGGAAGTTCATGTTCCAGGTTTTGCATGACAGTCTTCAGCATATTGGCATGTTCGTTCATATCTGTATCAGTTCTCCCGATAATGAGTTCCAGTCCATATAAGCACACCTCATGCCATCAGTCCTCAGAAAAAAAATGGTACAAAAAAAATGATTTAATCGTTGTTCTCGCCTCGGCGAATTCCCATCAATTCCGCATTGATAAAGGCATCAATATCACCATCCAGAAAAGCCTGTGTATTGCCTGTTTCCATGCCTGTGCGCAGATCCTTGATACGTGACTGATCCAGCACATAGGAGCGAATCTGATGGCCCCAGCCGATATCGGTCTTGGTATCTTCAAGCGCCTGTTTTTCAGCATTCTGCTTGTTGAGTTCATGCTCATACAGGCGTGCCTTGAGCATGCTCCAGGCAGCTGCCTTGTTCTTGTGCTGCGAACGGTCATTCTGACACTGCACCACGATATTGGTCGGGATATGTGTCAGCCGTACAGCTGAGTCGGTTTTATTGATATGCTGGCCACCGGCACCGCTTGCACGATACGTGTCGATACGCACATCCGACGGATCAATATCAATGTCAATATCGCGGTCTATATCCGGAAAGGCAAACACTGATGAAAACGAGGTGTGACGCCGATTTCCGGAATCATAGGGTGACTTTCGTACCAAGCGATGCACTCCAATTTCGGCTTTGAGAAAACCATAAGCATATTCGCCCTTGATCGACACTGTCGCCGATTTGATGCCTGCCTCTTCACCTGCAGTGCACTCCATCATCTCGGTTTTGAACCCTTTGCGTTCAGCCCAGCGCAGATACATGCGCAACAGCATTTCAGCCCAGTCCTGAGCTTCGGTGCCACCTGAGCCAGAATTGATATCGAGAAAGGCCGATTCAATATCGGTTTCCCCACCCAGCATCTGAGATAACTCGAGCCCTTCAAGCTGCGGCTTTACACAGTCAAGAGCTTCTACAGCTTCAATCTGTGAGTCACGATCTCCCTCTTCCACACCCATTTCAAACAACATGGATGCATCTTCGAGTTCACTATGCGCTTGTTTGTATTCATTGATTACTTTTTCAACACGCGCACGATCCTGCATCAGTCGTTGCGCAGCTTCTGCATCATCCCACAGCGTCGGGTCTTCGATGCGTGCGTTTAATTCGCGCAGGTCCTCTTCTTTGGCTTCAACGTCAAAGTGACCTCCGCATGGCATCCAGACGGTTAGCATAGTCTTCCGCCCGCGTTCTGAATCCTGAAATCTGGTCTTCGATGTTCATCGTTTAACTCCAAAAAAAAGCTTATGCATGCACTGAAACGTTTAGAAGCATGCTTTTCTGCAATCGTGACTAGGCAAAGGTAAAATCTCACTTTTTCTTTGCTTTCTGCATAAGTGCATGAAGCATTTATGCAGATGTATCCACATCCCTGAAAGAAAGTGGAAGGTACATATTCACCGCCTCAAATCAACTGACCTGTCATGACTTTCAGTAAAAATTATCTCTAAAAAACACAATAACAGGAAATTTGACATGAACATCCGCTTACTTGCCCTGATCCCCTCTGCACAGCCTTTCTCACCTCTGGATGTAT
>JAJFLE010000042.1 GCA_021772835.1 Mariprofundus sp. | reverse complement strand
ACAGCCTCAAATCGACTGCGAGGGATAACCTTTAGAAGTTGGTAAAATACCGTGTTAGTGTGCTTCATGGCCTGAGTTCTCCGTTCGGTAAATTTGCTGTCTGATTAACTACAAATATACCATAAACGTTGGGAATTCAGGTCTCCTTTCTTACTGCAAAATCCTTAACCGGACAGCAGTGTGGCGGAAAAATGAAGAGGATTATTTTGGCAAAACAAGGCTCACAATGAAAGGTATTATCTTAGCTGGTGGCTCCGGTACTCGTCTGCATCCGTTAACTCCCTCCGTCAGCAAAACTGATGACTGTGTACGACAATTTGGCAGGAGATCCAAATTGGACGTGCTTTAGCACGCCCCGCAGGGGACGAGTACAGGATGTACGAGGTCACAAATGTGCACGGACAGCACATTTGGACGCGCTTTCCAGCGCGCCCCGCAGGGACGAATACAGGAAGTATGAGTTCACAACCCATGATCTACTCCACATCTTCACCAAAGCAGGAGACACAATGAAAGGCATCATCCTCGCCGGCGGTTCCGGCACACGACTACATCCGCTCACACTGTCAGTCAGCAAACAACTGATGCCTGTGTACGATAAACCCATGATCTACTACCCGCTCACCACCCTGATGCTGGCCGGTATTCGTGAAATTCTGATCATCTCTACACCCGTGGATCTGCCTAATTTCAGGCGCCTGCTGGGTGACGGTTCGCAGTGGGGTTTGACCCTCTCCTATGCTGAGCAGCCGAGTCCGGAAGGTCTGGCGCAGGCGTTCACCATCGGTCGCGATTTTATAGGTGATGACAACGTTGCTCTGATTCTCGGCGACAATATTTTCTATGGCCACGGCATGGTTCAGCAGCTGCAGAAAGCGGCACAACAGCCATCGGGTGCAACGGTTTTTGCTTATCGGGTCCAGGATCCGGAACGTTACGGCGTTGTGAAATTCGAAGAAGGATTCCGCGCAATATCCATTGAAGAAAAACCTGAACATGCGAAAAGTAACTGGGCCGTCACCGGCCTCTATTTCTATGACAACAGGGTAGTGGATATGGCTGCAGAGCTGAAACCTTCCCCCCGTGGCGAGCTGGAAATCACCGACATTAATCGCATCTATCTCGAACGTGGTGAACTTCATGTTGAGCCGCTCGGACGTGGTGTGGCGTGGCTGGACACAGGTACACACGAATCACTGATGGATGCGGCGCGTTATGTCGAGGTGGTTGAACGCCGTCAGGGACTGAAAATCGGTTGTCCGGAAGAGGTGGCCTGGCGCATGAAATATATTGATGAGTCCAAGCTGAGAAATCTGGCTGCCGATTTGGGTAAAAGCGGTTATGGTACTTACCTGATTTCATTACTGAGGGAGTATTGAAACAGGTGAAAAACTAGCCACGAATACACACGAATTATAAAAATAAATGTATTGATGTGATGGCTGACCAGAAGTGTGCGACCAAGTACATTTGATGGTGTAATAACGCAGAATATAAGTGGGTTAACTCGATACTATTGAGATTAACAAAAATCGTCCCTCAGGGAAGTCTCTCTTGCATGCAATTCACCTTCTGTGTTTCGTGTGTCGTGGCAAACTGATTAGTTGAGGTTATAAGGGTTAGAATGATGACTGAGTTTGAACCAAGGAATATACTGGTAACCGGCGGTGCAGGGTTTATCGGCTGCAATTATGTGCGTTATATGCTGGCTACCGATCCGGCAGTGAAGATCGTGAATCTGGATCTGCTCACCTATGCGGGTTCACTGGATAATCTGAAAGATCTGCCGGACAAGGTGAATTGTGAAACAAGAGAGGGTGCCCTGGGGTACGAGTCGCGTCATGTTTTTGTGCAGGGTGATATCTGCGATCGTGAATTAATCGACAGGCTGCTGCGCGAACATTCGATTGATACCATCGTGCATTTCGCTGCCGAGTCACATGTGGACAACTCCATTTCAGGCCCTGAAGTTTTTGTGAAAACCAATGTACTGGGCACATTCACCCTGCTGGAGTCAGCCCGCAACTATTGGCTGGAGGAGGGCGGCCCTGATCACAAGTCACAAGTTACAAGTCACGACTCTTATCGCTTCCACCATATCTCTACCGATGAAGTGTACGGCACGCTGTCGAAAGATGACCCTGGCTTCAGCGAAACCACAGCGTATGCACCGAACTCGCCGTACTCCGCCTCCAAGGCCGGCTCCGACCATTTGGTGCGCGCCTATTTCCATACCTACGGTATGCCGGTTACTACAAGCAACTGCTCGAATAATTATGGCCCGTATCAGCACAGTGAAAAATTGGTTCCGACCATTATCCGTTCGTGCGTAAACGGAACCCCGATTCCTGTTTACGGTGATGGCTCCAATATCCGCGACTGGCTCTATGTGGAGGATCACTGCTCAGGTATCGATGCCGTGATCCGCAGAGGTGTGCCGGGTGAGGTATATAACATCGGCGGCATCAACGAGTGGAGCAATATCAATATTGTGCGCCATGTCTGTGGTTTGCTTGACGAACTAAGGCCTCTTCCGTCCAGCGTCCGGCATCTCACATCTCACAGTGATTTGATCTCATTTGTAACCGATCGCGCAGGCCACGACTGGCGTTATGCCATTGATGCGACGAAAATGAATCAGGAGCTGGACTGGAGCCCTTCAGAGACCTTCGAGACCGGCATTCGAAAGACAGTTCAGTGGTATTTGAACAGACGTGAGACGTAAGATGCTGGCTGTGTAAAGTTACTTGTTTAAGTGTGTGTTCATTTTTACCACGAGTGAAATCTAAAAAATAATGTTTAGGGAGAGATGTAAAACATGAGTCAAATAATCAGAGGTGTAATTTTGGCCGGAGGTTCAGGCACACGCTTGTGGCCTTTGTCCAGGCAGCAGCTACCAAAACAGTTTCTGAACATTAATGGTGTTGATTCCATGTTGAGCGCCACAATTTCGCGTTTGAGTCCATTGATCAGCAGGGATAATGCATGGGTTGTTACCGGTGATACACATGCCTCCGGT
>JAJFLE010000041.1 GCA_021772835.1 Mariprofundus sp. | reverse complement strand
GCCCTGGGGGATTCATGAATAGTCCGGGCTACTGAGTCAGAAAATAACAGCGCTTTGAGCAACAACTGTCAGGATTAACCCAATGGCTAGCGGCAGAGTTGTGCCCGAATTGAGGAGGACCTGCCGTGAATAATAGTTTGGCGAAGAAGTATGAGCAGCGCTTTGAGCGGGTGTTCGATTATATCGATCTCCATCTGGCTGAACCCTTGAGTGTTGAGCAGTTGAGTCAGGTGGCTAACTTTTCGAAATTTCATTTTCATCGCCAGTTTTCGCTCTATGCTGGTATAGGCGTGTCCGCCTATGTGCGTATGGTTCGGCTCCGACATGCCTCTTATTGGCTGGTGCTTCGAAAACAGGAGAGGGTTATCGATATCGCTCTGGATGTCGGTTTCGAGAGCCCTGAATCGTTTTCACGCGCCTTTAAGCAGGAGTTCGGGCAGTCACCTTCTCAATTCAGAAAAAAACCGCAATGGCAGCCGTGGAACGAATGTTTCCGCCTGCCACAGCGAAAGAGGATTGAGAAAATGGATGTGAAAACAGTAGATTTTAAAGCAACAAAAGTCGCGGTGCTGGAGCATCGCGGTGCGCCGGAATTAGTGAACGACTCGGTGATAACGTTTATCGAATGGCGAAAAGCCACGGGGCTGTCGCAGGTCCATACAAGCCGGACGTTTGGCCTGATCTATGACGATCCGGCGACCGTGGATCCGGAGAGGTTCCGTTTCGATTTATGCGGCGAAGTTGCTGCAGATGTTCCGGAAAACCCGCAGAAGGTGAAGAACGGGGTGATTCCCGGTGGTCGTTGCGCCGTGGTTCGTCATCACGGCCCGCATGAGCACATCGGCGAAAAGGTCTATTATCTTTACCGGGAGTGGCTGCCGGAGTGTGGCGAAGAGTTGCGCGATGCCAATCTCTTTTTTCACTATCTGAATTTGCGCTCGCAAGTCGCCGATCATGAGTTGATCACCGACATTTACCTGCCGCTAAAATAAGGAAGTCTTGTTTGTCGGGTGAGCTTAACGGCTCACCCTATAAACAACATATCGAATGAAATTAAGGCAGAATATTTTAAGGAGACACTGACGTGTGCGTCCATGCAATAAATCAGCGTTTCTAAATTAGATAGTGACTTGAATCGGTCTTTAGAGAGATTGCACCACGTCCCAGCTTATCCCATAACAATGTAGTAGGTGGTTGTATGTTTAACCTGTCCGATCTCAAAGCTGGCCGCTGTCATGGTGAGACACGAGTAGATATCTCCTGTGGTCTGACTGAGTTTCCAGCCGAGCTGTTCGAGCTCGTGGGTAGCCTGGAAACTCTCGATCTTTCGGGTAATCGACTAAGTAGCCTGCCTGATGATTTGGGCCGTTTCACGAAACTTCGCAGGCTCTTTTTATCCGACAATTTATTCGAGGTTCTGCCAGCTGTACTGTCAACATGTCCTGAACTAAACATGATAGGCTTGAAGGCCAATCGCATCAAAGCGATTCCCGAAGGGGCATTGCCGGAAAAACTGCGCTGGCTTATTTTGACCGATAATCAGCTTGAAATGCTGCCTGCTTCTATAGGCAGGCTCAAGCTGCTGCAAAAGCTGATGCTGGCGGGTAACCGGCTGACCATGTTGCCGACAACGATGCAGCAGTGCAGGAGTCTTGAACTGCTCAGGATCTCAGCCAACCGGATTGAAGTCTTGCCTGAATGGTTGCTGCATCTTCCGCGATTATCCTGGTTAGCGTTTGCCGGGAACCCCTGCACGAATAACACACAGCGTGATCACACCCTGGCTGAGATCCATTGGGATGAGCTTGAGATGGGCATTCCGTTGGGTGAAGGAGCTTCGGGTATCATCTCTAAAGCTTTCTGGCAGGATAATTTTGATGTTGCCGTGAAGGAGTTTAAAGGTGAGGTCACCAGCGATGGTTTTCCAGTCGATGAAATGGCGGCATCCATGGCAGCGGGACACCATGATCATTTGATTGAAGTGATAGGAAAAATAACTGGTCACCCTGAGCAGAAAGATGGGCTTCTGCTTTCCCTTATTGCGGATGATTTCAAAAATCTTGCGGGGCCTCCATGTCTGGATTCCTGTACGCGTGATACCTATGCTGAAGATGTCTCGTTTGCTCTGATTGATCTGCTCAGTATCAGCAATGCTATTGCTTCAGCTGCAGCACACCTGCATGAGGATGGCATCGCTCATGGTGATTTGTACGGGCATAACATACTGATCAATGATCAGTCACACTGCCTGCTTGGGGATTTTGGTGCTGCGACCCTGTACAGAGAGATGGATCCGGTGTTAAGCCACGCGATAGAACGCATTGAAGTCAGGGCGTTTGGCTGTTTGCTGGAAGAGTTGCTGCATCGCATAACCCCGGATTCGCTTGCCAAAGATGCGGACATGATAGGCGAACTGCTGCAGTTACAGCATAGCTGCCTTGCAGAAAACACAAAACAACGACCTGGATTTTTCGAAATCCATCAATGCATTGCCGGTATAAAATCAAACATCAGGCATGGCTAACGACTGGCTCAAGAATTAAATATTGGCATGCCTGTTGCTCATGCTTGCTTATGAACAGTCATCTGGATATCAAAAGCGGCTGGGGTGGGGAGCTTCTCAAGTTGCCGGAGCAGGGTAGTAACAATGCGCCTAGTGGCTCATTCCAGCAATATCTGGATAAGGATATACGTGATTTGCCTGTCTCGCCTGAGAAAATGACGCCAGATGCGATTCGGGCGCTGGCGTCCAATCTGATGCTGGCACTGGATCGGGCCAGTATGAATGCCCTGTTTTTTGATACGGAGTCCAGCTCAAAAACTGCACCTTCCAGCTTTTTATCTACCGACCTGTTTATGGCTATGCGTAACAATACGATCTCGCCCATGGCTGCTGAGCAGGAGAGTCATGCACCTGACCGCGTTGCAGTAAATCATCAGGAACCGGTAAAGCAGGGCGTGACATCATTGAGCAGCGCAAGAGAGCGGTACGCGCCCATCATTGAGCGTGCTGCAGAGAAAAATGGAATTGATGCGAAACTGATTGAGGCAGTGATCCAGACAGAAAGCAATTTCAATGCTCAGGCTGTTTCTCCTGTCGGCGCACAAGGGCTGATGCAGCTTATGCCCGGCACGGCAGCTGACCTCGGGGTGACGGATGCATTCAATCCGGAAGAGAATATACAAGCTGGAAGCAGATACCTGAAACAGCTTCTTGATCGTTATGATGGGGATGAAAAACTGGCTTTGGCCGCCTATAACTGGGGCATGGGTAATCTCGAACGTCATCCCGAACGCATGCCGGAAGAGACAGTAAACTACGTTGCCAAAATCGCCGGTCTGATGAACAAGACCGCTTAACCCGGACTATTTATAACTTCTGTTGCGCCCTTAACTTGTGCCTTTCCTGCATCACATTCTTCATCAGTTGTCCGTATGCACTGCTACGCACATCTTATTCAGGATACGTTGTAAGCAAACGTCCGGCGCAAGCATCACAACGATCAGGTGAATTGCGTAGTATGAGATTACCCCTCCGGGGGACTCATGAATAGCCCGGGTTAAAAAACCATCGTTTCGAATTGATCATTTCAGACATAAAAAAAGGGTGCCTCCCATCAGCATGAGAAGCACCCCATTGTCGTTTAATTGTCCAGGGAGAGAGGGAGTTAGCCGAGCAATGAATTAATCCCGATCACCACGATGGCTATATTCACGATCACGCCCGCGGTACTCGACATGCCTGTTATCGCGGCGGTTGTGGCTACGCGAATAAGAGGGCCTGTAATCACGGCGTTCATAGCGATGGGCTACAGGTTTGTATTGGTGATGCGACTGGTGAGTGACATATACTGGCTGATGCTGGTTGCCGATGACTGCCCCGGCGATAGTGCCGAAGACCGCACCGATGATGGCACCTTCAAGCATTTGATTGCTGCCGGATCCAACAACGGCACCCGTGGTTGCGCCGACAACAGCGCCCGTGGCCATGGTGCGATCCTGATAAGATGCAGCCTGTGCCAGTGGGGCGACAAGCAGTGCTGTACTTAATAGTGTTGCAGTAATAATTCGTTTCATGATCTGTCTCCTGGGGGATGGTTCCCTCATTGGGAGACTCTAGGTGGATGAGTGTTTAGAAGTGCATCTGCTTTGCAACGTTGTGTAAAGGCGTTGTAAATCTCTCTAATCGTCAGCCTGTGAGGTTCAGTAGTATGGGCCACTGCGCGTCAGTCGTGCCTGACAGATTCCCATGCAAGTATGGCTTGCTTGCGTGTCATGCCCCAACGATAGCCGCCGAGCTTGCCGCTTTGTCGAATCACCCTGTGACATGGGATGATAAATGCCAGGGGGTTGGCGCCAGCGGCGGAACCAACCGCGCGCGCTGCGCCGGGTTGGCCTATTACTTTGGCGATTTGCCCATAAGAGGCCACCTGCCCGGGAGGGATATGCAGCAGAGCTTGCCAGACCTTGATTTGAAAATTGGTGCCACGCACCAATAACGACAAAGGGCGAGTAGCAGGCAAAGCCGGCTGAAATACTTGTTCAACGATGTCTGCAGTAGCTTTCTGATCCGCATGTATCGTTGCATGGGGCCACTCCTGCTGTAACTTATTTCGCAGCTCACCCTCTGTTTCCGTATCCACGAAGATGAGTTTATAAATGCCTCGTGTCGTCGCTGCAAGGAAGGCATTGCCAAAGGGTGTGGCATGAATACCGTAATACATTGTAAGCCCCAGACCGGCCTGTTTATACTCGGAAGGCGTTACCGCTTCAATCTGAACAAAGTGGTCATACAGGCGAGAGCCGCTGCTCAGTCCAATAGCATCTGAGACCTCGAGCACCGATATGTCTTGTTCAGCCAGCATAGACTTTGCTTTTTCCAGGGTGAGTACTTGTAAAAAGCGCTTTGGACTTACACCGGCCCAGCGACTGAAAAGCCGCTGGAAGTGATACGGACTCAGATGCACATGCGCGGCTATCTCATCCAACCCGGGCTGGGTGAGAAGATTATCTCGGATGTAGTTCATGGCTTTAGCAATACGTTCGTAGTCGCTCATGGTCAGCTTACCCGCCTGTCGCGTATTATGTGCGACAAACTGAAACACTGCCATCGGCTGGCATCGCTGAGCCTGAAATGATTGCAACTTTGTTCAGTATTATAGGCATAAAATGGATTCTCCGGATTAAGTTCGCAAGATCACCGCTTGTGATTCTTGTTATCCTAAAGCTTCGGCTTGCCGGAATCGAACCGGATCTTGCTCTCTGTGCAGAAGTAACGCCAGCTGGCGTTAGCGGCAGGCAATATTACGGGTGAGCCGTGCGCATCTATTGAATCCGGATCGGGTCAGGTGCATTGGCCAAGGCAATTCAATCATATTGTTCTCTCGAACGACATTTACCGGGGAGAGGCAGTGAGACAGCCGAACCAACCCGAATCAGACCTGCACCTTAACTTATTTCTCGGAGGCTATGGTCAAGAGTTCCAGAATGGATTGTTTAAGCAGATTTGCCGGCACTGGCTTTTGTAATTCACGACAAAATTGGCAGTCAGAAAATTCACTCGGCATCTCGGTATTATCATAACCGCTATAAAATATAATGGGGAGGAAAGGTTTTGATTTTCGTATCTTTTTTGCTACCTGAATGCCTGTTAATTGTGGCATAGATATATCAAGAATAGCCAGCCTGATGGTATTCTGATGTTTTGAGAACATTGCTAGCGCTTCTTTTCCATCAGCAGCCGAATGTACAATATATCCATCACTTTCCAATATCGCGGCCATGGTTTTAATGATTTGCGGTTCATCATCAGCAATAAGAATGTGTGCGTTTGTGTGTTCGGCGGGTTCAGGGACAGTTGCTTGAAGAGTTGTTGAATTTACCACTTTGGAGAGTGGCAAGTATATATGAAAGACACTGCCTTTGCCGATCTGACTATCGACATCGATAAATCCGTGGTGGCTTTGTATGGTTCCCAGAGCCATAGACAGGCCTAAACCGGTTCCTTTGTTTACCTCTTTGCTTGTGAAGAAGGGTTCAAATATGTGCTCTAATAATTTTTTACTCATGCCTGTGCCGTTGTCTGAAATTGTCAGGTAGGCATACTGATCTGCTGTGGCCTTGTTGTGGTGGGCTTTAAAAATGGGATCACTGTTTTGCAGTTGCAGTGTTACCTTGATGATCGGGTTGCAGACTTCCTCCACTGCGTCACGAGCATTGTTTAACAGGTTGACGATCACCTGCTGTATGAGTGCATCATCGCCATAGATGGGCAATGCCTTTTCACTGATATTCTCCTTGAAAGAAATCTCTTTTGGCAGGGCAACTTTAACAAGATAGATCGCTTTTTCAGCACAATCAGTAAGATTGAAACTGGCTTTTTTCACAATACCTTTGCGTGCAAAGGCAAGCATTTGGGAAATTAATGCTTTGGCTCTAAAACCCAGTTCTTCAATCTGAGTGACTTCATTCAACATTTCACCGGGGCCATGAATCTCTTCCTTTAGCAGAAAGGTGTTGCCAAGTATGCCTGCCAAAATGTTATTAAAATCATGTGCGATGCCTCCGACTAAGGTGCCAATGGCTTCCATTTTCTGGGCTTGATTAAGCTGTAGCTCTACAGAGAGTTGTTCTGTAACGTCAGAAAACACACCCACATAGTGGGTAGTGGTGGAATCACTTTTTACGGCAGTGATATGAAGTCGCTCGGGATATGTCTCTCCATTTTTGCGTTGATTCCATACCCGTCCAATCCAGTCACCTGTATCGTTAATCTCCTGCCACATGTCATTATAGAAGTCTTCACCCTGTTGTCCCGAGTTCAAAACGCGAGGATTTTTGCCGCGTATATCCTCAAGACTGTAACCAGTCGTTTGCGTAAAAGCGTGGTTAACAAATTCGATGTCTCCATGATGATTGGTGATCATGATTCCATCACCTGTCTGCTCTACAGCCTGAGCTAATTTTCGTAGCATGGTTTCACTTTGTTCACGTTCAATGCCAATGCGTGCAAGATAGGCTGCAGATGACATCTCTTCCATTTGCTCTTTGCCTGGGCTTGAGGGGTGGTCACAATAGATTGAAAGCACTCCCAAAACGATGCCACCGCTATTGATTATAGGTTCGGACCAGCATGAACGCAGCCCGTGTTGGAGGGCCAGTTGTTTGAATAATGCCCAATGCGGATCTGCGGAAATGTCTTCGACGACTATGCGTTCTCCTGAAAAGGCGGAAGCTGCGAAGGAGACTGCTTCAGGGCCTATTTTAATACCTGATACTGCATTGATAAACTCTTCAGGAAGCCTGCCGGGCGAGCTTACAATCAGCGTATCGTTTTCCAGGAGGGATATCGATGCGTAAATGGAAGGATGGGAATCCTCAATCATTGCCAGGATACCTTTCAGCGTGATGGTCAGGGGAGCATTGGTTGCAATATGCTCGAGTGCAGTGGCTGTATGCTTTGCGCGTTGCTGACTCGATAAGAGCTTCTTGTTTGTATAATGGAGTCTGACCGAGATCAGTATCATAAGGATGATGGCAATCAAGAGGGCGGAAGCTACTGTTTTATATTTTTTCAGCTCGATCAGTATGCCGTTTTTTAGGTTGTATGGAGGCACTCCAAGTTGTTGCATAAGCTGATGCACAGGTTTGTAGTTTTTCGAAATTTTCCATGAGTAAGCACTGTTCTGATCGGTGGGGGCTGAGATCAGCGCTAAAGCCACACTGTTTGCAACTGAACTGTTTGTAAGGGGCATTACAGCAAAAGGCCATTCCGGATAAAGTGCAGTAGAGTAAACAAGTGGAAAATTCACGTTACTCTTTTTATTCAGGACTTTAAAATCGGAGGTTTGAATGATGCCTTTGGCTACCAGCGATTCCAGCACGCCGGTGCGTACAGTGCCTGCATCTGCTTTCCCATGAAGTACATTTTCAACCACTTTGTTATGTGGCATGCCTGTAAAGAGCAGCTGTCTGAAATCACGGTTCGGATCAATGCCGTTGTTCTGAAACTCTCCGGCTGCGGCGAGGAAGCCACCTAGTGACAAGGGATTGACCGCCATGAAAGAGGCATCTCTCAAATCGTTCAGCGCATTGATGTCCGCTCTGTCTGATCGTGTGAAAATTACGCCGCCAAATTTATCTAGTAGTGTTGTCTGGTATCGTTTTTCCAAAGAAGCAATAGCTGAAATGCCATGTTCTCTTTCAAGTTTTACGTAGTGCCCTGTATTGGTGAGAATGAAATCAATGCTACCCTGATCAACTGCGGCATCCAGTTCATCGTAATACATGGGTATGATCTGAAAGCTATCTGATGTATGCGTGTTATTATTTAAGTAGCTTTCCAGATCAGTCCACTGTTTTGCCGTATCCTCTTTGGACTGAAAAGAGAGTATCCCTATTTTCAGCGTTGAAGCATGGGCAACTCCAATACTGAAACATAACAGGATCAAACATAACGATAGAACTTTCATTCGTGGCGACTTCATTTAACTTATACTATAGAGTATAAAATTGCCGTATTCCAATTTTGAAATGTGAACCTGTTTCTGTCATTGACCGATACATATAAGCCGCACGCAATACGAACACGATGGTTTTCCTGTCTGACCAGACAGGGGCTGCGCATGTTCCGGGTTTTCATAACGCCCTTAATTCACGGGTTTACGAAATGGGTGGTATTCAGCAGCGTTAAGCACTTAGAGAACGAGGGTAGGGTTAACAGTGAATAGATTGATTTCATTCGAGGGCGTGGACGGTTGCGGCAAAAGCACGCAGCTCAACCTTGCCGCTGAATGGCTGAAAGGGCGCGGCGAGCAGGTGGTTTGTACATTCGAACCGGGTGATACGTCGTTGGGCAAAGAGATTCGCCAACTGCTGTTGGCCGGTGAGTTTGTGCCCGTGCCTGAAGCGGAACTACTGATGTTTCTGGCTGATCGCGCCCAGCATGTTCGTGAAAGAATACTGCCCGCACTTGACTCAGGTGCCTGGGTGTTGTGCGACCGTTATACCGACTCCACACTGGCTTATCAGCTTGCAGCGCGGAAGCTGGGTGAGGGTGCGGGTGATTTGCATGAGATGCTTCGTTTTGCCGAGTGTGGTGTTACACCTTCATTGACCCTGTGGTTTGATGTGCCGGTTGCAGTGGCCATGGGGCGCATGAAAAAACGCGCTGAAGCCGGAGAGAAAGCGACACGGCTGGATGATGAAGCAGAATCATTCCACCAGCGTGTTGCTCATGCATTTACCGAACAGTTCGAGTCTGATTCGGGACGCATCGCTCGCATTAATGCCGAGGCTGATATTGAGGGCGTATTTAGGCAGCTTGAACAAGCTCTGAAGAGGCACTTCTCCCTGCCATGAAAAAAGTAGTGGGACATCCGATTGTTGAACAGCGTTTTGCTGATGCTTTACAGCGTGGCAACCTGCATCATGCATGGCTGCTGCACGGTATAAAAGGCATAGGTAAACACACTCTGGCTGAGAACCTGGCGGGGCGGCTATTATGCGATTCGCATGTGGCATGTGGAAGCTGTCACGCTTGCCAGATGCTGGATGCAGGCTCGCATCCGGATGTTTATCGTATCGCTCTGCTGGAGAAGAAACGCGATATTTCTATTGACCAGGTGCGTGAGTTGCTTGGTTTTCTGGCACTCAGTGGCTCCGAGAGCGAGTGCCGCGTGGTTATTCTTGATGATGCGGAACGCTTGAGTAACCAGGCAGCCAATGCTTTGCTTAAAGGGCTGGAAGAACCTGCTGCGGGAAGCCTGCTGCTGATTGTCTGTGCGGATGCCGAGAAATTACCTGCTACTGTGCGTTCGCGTTGTCTCTTGCAGCATTGTGCACCGCTGGAAAAATCCGAGGTGCGAACTGTATTGCAGTCGGAATTTGCTGATACGCTTGGCGCAGATGAAGTGTTGCTGGATCTGGCCGTTGGCTTTGCTGATGGCTGTCCCGGTGCAGTAAGCTGCCTGCATGATCGCCGTATCATCGATGCGCTGCAGACATGGTCCAAGCTGGTGGTTGATATAACCGAAGCAGATATCGGCAAGGTGGAACATTGGTGCCGCATGAATGTGGCGACTGTACCGCACGGTTTGATCATCCGTATGTTACTGCAACCTCTATATCCTCTGTTGCAAAGCCCGAGACAGGAAGCCTTTGACGCGACACAGCTGCTGCACAAGGCCGTACATGCCTGTATGCGCTGGCCTGGTGAAGTGCAGCGCCAGAGCATCAGACCTGCACCTTCATTGTTGGCCTGTTTGCTTGAACTGCGCGGTGCGCTTCGTAACCCTGTTATTCAGCGGTAAGGCGGTTACACTTCCGACCGATGAGTTAGGGAGCCGGTCTTAATATGGAAAGTTCAAACATGGAAAGCTACTACGTCACCACGCCGATTTATTATGTGAATGATGAGCCGCATCTCGGCCATATCTATACGACGATTGCCGCCGACGTTTTGGCCCGCTACCAGCGCCAGTGCGGTAAAGATGTGTTTTTCCTGACAGGTGTGGATGAGCATGGGCAGAAGGTGCAACAGGCGGCGGAAGCACGCGGTATCGAGCCTATTGAGCTGGCCAATCAGGTGGTCGAGCGTTACCAAGCGTTGTGGCCACAGTTGTGCATTTCCAATACCGATTTTATCCGTACCAGTTCCGAACGTCACAAAGAGGGTGTGCAGGGCATGTGGCGCAGACTTGAAAATGCCGGATCCATTTATAAAGGTTTTTATGAAGACTGGTACTGCGTGCCGTGTGAAAGTTATTGGACTGAAACACAGCTCAAAGATGCAGAACGTTGGGAAAATAAATCCTGTCCGGACTGCAAACGCGCTGTGGAGAAAATTCAGGAGGAGTCCTATTTCTTCCGTTTAAGCGCATTTCAGGATCGCCTGATCGAACATATCAAGGCCAACCCGGATTTTATTCTGCCTGCTTCGCGTCGAAACGAGGTGCTGAGCTTTGTCGAGGGTGGCTTAAGAGACCTCTCAGTGTCGCGCACCACCTTTTCCTGGGGCGTACCTGTGCCCGGTGATGAAAAACATGTGATCTATGTCTGGATTGATGCGCTGACCAATTACATATCGGCTCTCGGTTTTCCCGGACAGGACATTCAGAAACACTGGCCTGCCGACGTTCAACTGATCGGCAAGGATATCCTGCGCTTTCACGCCGTTTATTGGATAGCCATGCTCATGGCGGCGGACTTGGCGCTACCCAAGCGTATCTACGCACACGGCTGGTGGACTGTGGAAGGGGAAAAGATGAGCAAGTCGTTGGGCAATGCTTTGCGTCCGGCTGACCTGCTGGCTGAATATGATGCTGATGTGATCCGCTACTTCCTGCTGCGCGAAGTGCCGTTTGGTCAGGATGGTGATTTTTCCTTCACTGCCATGAAACAGCGTTATAACTCGGAACTTGCCAATGATGTTGGCAATTTACTCAACCGCTCACTGGCGATGCTGAACAAATATAATGACGGTGTATTGGGCACTGTGGATGACGAGCGGAATATGGATCGTGCCCTGATTGCAGATATTGAAGGCATGCAGATGGATGTGGCCAATGCTCTGGAACGTCAGGCATTTCATCAGGCGCTGGAACGTATCAGTGTGGTGGTACGTCACGGCAACCGTTATGTTGAAGATAATGCACCATGGGCTCTGGCAAAAGCCGGTGATGAGAAGCGTCTGGCTACCGTGCTCTACCATCTGGTTGAAACGCTGCGTCTGGTGGCGTTGCAGTTGGCACCATTTATGCCGAACAAGATGAGCGCGATGCTGTCACAAATCCATGGCGAAACAGTCTCAGCTGAATCGATGACTGCCGCTTTGCATGGTGGGTGGGGGCTTTTACAGGCAGGGCATCAGTGCGCCAAGCCGCAACCAATCTTCCCTAGAATGGATTGATGCCCCTCTGAAAGCTACGATTTATTAAGCATCGAACTGTTTCAGGCTTTGTGATGGGACTCACATACAGTTCCTGATTTTTTCCTATCATTCGGTATATGAGTTGTGCAGATGAACGCATACTTATACAGGAGGATGTTATGAATTTTCTTAATAACATGATGAACGAACTGATGCATGAGAAGGAACTTGCTGCTATGAGCGCAACTTGCCATGTATCGAATGGAGAATGCAGCGGTGCATACTCGTTTGAAGATACAGCAAGCGAATGCTTCTTCTCTTCATTTCAAGTCAGCGTTTAAGCTTCCTGACCATATAGAATCATACGAGGGGATATCCTATGAGCTTTCTGAAAAAAGCATTCCATAAGATGGCAGACAACAGCGCAGCTGTTTCACAGTCTTCAATCAACGGAGTGACCTACGATATCCCTGAATGGCTAAGTGCTAATTTCTAAGCAAGCCTGAACACCACCCCCCCTGTTTTATAAGGAGATGCTGAAAAGCGTCTCCTTTTTACTTTTAGACCCAACGAATATGATTATACTCACCGCATGAGATTGTTTGCTGCCATTGAATTGCCTGACGATGTTGTCGATGAACTGAAGCAATGGTGGCAAACGGCACAGATTTGTTTCAAACCATCGGACTGGCGGGCTGTCTCACCTCATCTCTGGCATCTTACCCTGGCATTTTATGGTGATGTGGGCCGAAATGATGCCGACGATCTGGCTGAAGCTCTGCTGCACTGTGCAGCAGAAAACCCCGCACTGATATTGCACAACGAGGCTAGTGGATTCTTTCCCGGGCCTGTTCGCCCGTCCGTATTTTGGGCCGGTGTAGCTGATGCCGATCATACCGGCAAATTAAAACGCCTTGCCCATTGTTGCAGGTATGCCGGACATGCTACGGTTCGCCAACACACGGCTGGTGAATCGGCTTTTCGTGGCCATATTACTGTGGCGCGAAGCAGAGGTTTTCCTGCGGCACTGAGTTCGGCTGATATTGAGTTGATACCGGCAGTTCCGTCTATCAACTGGTGTGCAGATCGCCTGAGCCTGTTCCAGTCCATCCTGCAACCGGATGGTCCGCAATACCGGCGACTGGAAACATTTGAATTGAAAGGTTCGAGTCATCGAACGAGGGGAAGATATGTCTGATAAATCGAAAGCTCTGGAATCCGCATTAAGCCAGATCGAACGCCAGTTCGGTAAAGGTACTGTGATGCGCCTTGGTGATAATGCCAGAGTAGCTGTAGAGGTGATTCCCAGTGGCTCCCTGGCACTGGATGTTGCACTCGGCATTGGCGGGTATCCGCGCGGCCGCGTGATTGAAATTTACGGGCCCGAGTCATCGGGTAAAACCACCATGGCGCTGCATGCGATTGCCGAAGCACAGCGCATGGGTGGCTCGGCCGCTTTCGTGGATGCCGAACATGCACTTGATCCGAATTATGCTGAAAAGCTGGGTGTGGATGTCGATAACCTGCTGGTGTCACAGCCCGATTCCGGTGAGCAGGCATTGGAAGTGGTGGATATGCTGACCCGCTCTGGCGCACTGGATGTGATTGTCGTGGATTCCGTTGCCGCACTGACCCCAAAATCAGAGCTCGAAGGTGACATGGGCGATTCGCATATGGGCTTGCATGCGCGCCTGATGAGTCAGGCACTGCGTAAGCTTACCGGCTCAATCTCACGCTCCAAAACAACAATCATATTTATTAACCAGATTCGCATGAAGATCGGTGTGATGTTCGGTAACCCGGAAACCACCACGGGCGGTAATGCGTTGAAATTCTACGCCTCCGTAAGGCTGGATGTGCGTCGTACCGGCTCGATCAAAAAGGGTGATGAAATCCTTGGTAATGAGACCCGTGTGAAGGTGGTGAAAAACAAGATGGCACCACCATTCAAAAAGGCTGAGTTTTCTATCATGTATGGCGAGGGTGTGTCCCATGCCGGAGAAGTCCTTGATATGGGTGTGCAGTATGGTTTTGTGAACAAGAGCGGTGCCTGGTATGCCAAGGATAACGAGAAAATCGGTCAGGGCAGAGATAACACGATCAATTTTCTGAAAGCCAACCCTGAGATACTGGCTGAGATCGAAACCAAGGTGCGCACAGAGCTGGGTTTGATTGATAAGGTTGAAAACGCTGAATAAAGATGAGTTGGCAGCATACACCTGTGCTGTCCGCCTGTTGGCCCAGCGTGAGTTTAACACGCGAGAGATGCGCGAGCGCCTTGCAGCTCGTGACTATGATGAAAAAATCATTGCGGTGGTTATTACTCAGCTTAAGGCTGACAATTATCTGAGCGAACAGCGCTATGCCGAAGCTTTTCTGCGCTCACGTATGAAAAGAGGCGAGGCACCATGGCTTGCAGCACAGAAGGCCAGACAAAAGGGCGCCGATGTTGGAGTTCTGGAAGATGTGCTTACAGAGATGAACGAAGTCTATGATGAAATGCAGGCAGCCAGAGAGGTGCTTGCATCGCGAGACCCGGCTGGATTTCGCTTTAAAGATGAACGGGCATGGCAGCGTCAGGCCCGTTTTTTGCGGAATAAAGGTTATAGCAGTGCTACAGTGCTGCGCATATTAAAAGAAAGATCTGAATAAGCGCTAACAGGTGGAGGATTCCCGGTGAAGACATCCGAGATTCGACAAAAATTTCTCGATTACTTTGTATCCAAAGGCCATGAGGCCGTGGACTCAAGTTCATTGGTGCCGCATGGTGATCCGACACTGATGTTCACCAATGCGGGCATGGTACCGTTTAAACATGTGTTCCTTGGCAATGAAACACGACCCTATGTCACGGCAACCTCTTCCCAGAAGTGCGTGCGTGCCGGTGGTAAACATAACGATCTGGAAAATGTGGGGCACACAGCTCGTCATCACACCTTTTTCGAAATGCTGGGCAACTTCTCCTTTGGCGATTATTTCAAACACGATGCGATTGCCTACGCCTGGGAATTTCTCACCGTTGAGCTGAAGCTGGAGCCGGCGCGTCTGTTTATTACCGTATTTGAAGAAGATGACGAAGCCTATGACATCTGGACCAAAGAGATCGGTATTTGCGCAGATAAAATCGCTCGCATTGGCGCTAAGGATAATTTCTGGTCCATGGGAGATACCGGCCCATGCGGGCCATGCTCCGAGATATTTTTTGATCATGGTGCCGAGGTTTGGGGTGGCCCTCCGGGCACACCGGAAGAAGATGGTGACCGCTATGTTGAAATCTGGAATCTGGTATTCATGCAGTATGACCGTGATGAAGATGGTAGGCTGAATCCGTTACCAAAACCGTCTGTTGATACAGGCATGGGACTGGAGCGTGTGGCTGCTGTCATGCAGGGCGTACACAACAACTATGATATCGATCTGTTCAAAAACCTGATTGCCAAAGCCTGTGACGTTACCGGTGTAACATTGGGAGCAAATGCTGAGGCAGATGTATCTCTGCGTGTTCTGGCCGATCATTTGCGCTCTGTGACCTTTTTGCTGGCCGATGGTGTGTTGCCGAGCAATGAAGGACGCGGCTTTGTGCTGAGGCGAATTCTGCGCCGTGCCTGCCGCCATGGGCGTTTGATTGGCATGCAGGAAGCGTTTATCTATAAGTTGGTGGAAACACTGGTTAGTGAGATGGGAACACATTTCACTGAACTCAAAGAGAATCAGACGAATATTGAGCACGTTATTCGTATCGAAGAAGAGCGTTTTATCAAAACGCTGGATAAGGGGCTGAAGCTGGTTGAGCAGGCTGTTGTTGATGCCGGTGAGGGCGGTACGATTCCCGGCCAGACGTTATTCACGCTCTACGATACGTTTGGTTTTCCAACCGATCTGACTGCCGATATTCTCAAAGGTTCCGATATTCATCTGGATATGGACGGCTTTACATCCTGCATGGAAGAGCAGCGCACACGTGCGCGCGCAGCATGGGGCGGATCGGGTGAATCAGCTTTGCCGAAAGCGTTGTTTGAACTGCGTGAAAGCCATGGCCCGACCGAATTTCTGGGATACAGTACAGTCACTGCAGAGGGTGCTGTGACTGGCCTGATCAAAGATGGCCAGGCTGTTGCCACATTGGCTGAAGGTGAAAAGGGCTGGCTGGTTTGTAATCAGACGCCGTTTTATGGTGAGTCCGGTGGTCAGGCTGGCGACACAGGTGCGATCAGCTCTGCAGATGGCGAATTCGTTGTGACCGATACCAAGAAACTACTCTCCGATCTGTTTGTGCATGTCGGTAAAGTCACGAAAGGGAGCATGAACTCAGGTGGTATTGCGCATCTGTCGGTTGAAACTGATCGCCGCAATGCAATTCGTCGCAACCATACGGCAACGCATCTGATGCATGCTGTGCTGCGTGATGTGTTGGGCGAGCATGTTAAACAGGCCGGTTCTCTGGTGAATTCAGAGCGTCTGCGTTTCGACTTTAATCATTTTCAGCCGGTGTCTGGTCAGGATGTTGCAAAGATTGAAGCAGCGGTGAATGCTGCAGTTTGGGCCAATGATGCTGTTGAAACCAGGCTGATGACACAGGATGAAGCGGTGGCTTCGGGTGCAATGGCACTGTTTGGTGAAAAATATGGTGATGAAGTGCGTGTGGTCTCCGCAGGTTTCTCTACCGAGCTGTGTGGTGGCACGCATGTGTCGCGTACCGGGGATATTGGCCCGTTCCGTATCGTTTCTGAAACCGGCATTGCCGCAGGTGTACGTCGTATTGAGGCCGTCACCGGAGCTGCAGCTTATCAGAGCCTTGTCGGCGATATTGAGACGCTGAATGAAACTGCCGGTTCGTTGAAAGTACGTCCATTTGAAGCGGCAGAAGCGGTTGTAAACCTGCAGGTGAGGTTGAAAGAAACTGAAAAAGAGTTGACCAGTTTGCGTGCCAAACAGGCGACGGGACTGCTGGATGATCTGGTAAAACAGGCAGTTGATGTGAATGGCATCAATCTGCTGGTGGCTGAAGTCAGCGGTGTCAAAGATATGCGTGACTTCATGGATAAGGCTAAGGGTAAACTGAAATCCGGCGTGATCGTATTCGGCATGAAAAGTGGCCCGAAAGTACAGCTGGTAGCAGGTGTTACTGCTGATCTGATGGGGCAGTTCCATGCCGGTAATATTGTGCGCGAAGTCGCGACCATCTGTGGCGGTAAAGGCGGTGGTAAACCGGACCTGGCGATGGCTGGCGGCACCGAACCCGAAAAGCTGAAAGAGGCATTGGCCTCTGTTTCAGATATGTTGAAAGGGTAAGTATTTGATGGGGAGCCTGGTTGATAAACTGTACCCATTGATCAGCAGGCTTGGTATGGCTGGTAGCTGCATTCTTTTTACCTTGCTGGCTGTTGTGGTTTCACTGGCTTTGACGTTCACTGTGATGACTTTGGCAGGAGTGCAGGGGCATGCGGGGTTCTGGATCAAGCTGGCGATATTTGGGCCACTGCTGGTAGCTCCGCCCTTTACATATGTCTTACTGAAACTGATTGAGCAGCTGAATCAGGCCAATGTTTGGCTTCAACAGGCACAGGCTCAGGTCAAGGGACTTAACCGCCTTGTACCTGTCTGTTTCTGTTGTAAAAAAATTCGTGATGACAAGGCATATTGGGATATTCTTGAAGAGTATATTTCCCTGAATCATGGGAATGAAGTACCTCATGGCATATGCCCTCATTGCAAGGAAGAACAATTCAAGGTTTTTATAGAACAAGACGGTAACGTTTGATGATAGATCATGGGTGATGGCGTGTTCATTGAGCTTTTAGCTCAACCTGCGGTCATTGCTTTGATGGTGCTTGTCATCATCATTCTACTGGTTTGGTTGCTCACTTATCATAATCAGCGTCAGCAGATTGAGACGCTGGATCAGGAGTGTGAAAGGTTTCGTGTTTCATGTCAGGCACTGGAAGCTGAATACGCAGATCAACGGGTCGCTTATGCAACGCTTGCGGAGCGTAACGGGCAGCTGAACAAACAGTTGGCCGATGAACGCATGCAAGTGCTTGCCAAAGAGCAGGTGATTGCGGACGCAAATTCGGAAACTCTCAAACATTTCTCACATATCGCGGAACTGGAAACCACGCTGGACAAGGAGCGTCAGGCAACTGAAGAGAAGCTGGCACTGCTCGAGGATGCCAAAGCCAAAATGTCGAGTGAATTCAAGCTGCTGGCCAATGAGATATTCGAGGAGAGGGGCAAAGCTTTCTCCGAGAAAAATCAGGCCAGCCTTGATGAAGTGCTAAAACCCATGCGCGAGCAACTGGGCGATTTCCGCAGACGTGTGGATGAAGTACATCTGAATGATTCAAAAGATCGTGCATCCTTGCGTGAACATCTGGCACAACTGGAAAGTCTCAATCGACAGATGTCTGTTGATGCACTGAATCTTACGCAGGCTTTGAAAGGCGAGAGCAAGGCTCAGGGTAACTGGGGCGAGATGATTCTCGAGCGTATTCTCGAAGCTACAGGCCTGCGCGAAGGGCATGAGTTCGCCCGTGAACAGTCGTTCACTGATGAAGAGGGTAGACGATACCGCCCTGATGTTGTCATCTATATGCCCGGTGACAAACAGGTGATTGTTGATTCCAAGGTATCACTGACCGATTATGAACGTGCTGTGTCGGCTTCTGATGGTGTGAGCAGAAAGATTGCCGTCACTGCGCATCTGCGCAGTCTGAAAGAGCATATCAAAGCGCTGTCTTCCAAACGTTATGATCACCTGCCTGATGTGAATGCGCCGGATTATGTTTTGATGTTTGTGCCGATTGAGGGTGCTTACCTGATGGCCATTGAAGCGGACCAGAGTATTTTTGAGAGCGCTTTTGAGCAGCGTGTGGCAGTGGTTACGCCGTCAACACTGTATGCGACACTGAAGCTGATCGAGCAGCTTTGGCGTTATGAACGCCAAAGTGAGAACGTGGTACACCTCATTGATCGTGCAAGTAAGTTGCATGACAAGATGGTCGATTTTGTTTCCTCTTTCGAAGAGATCGGCCAGCGCCTTGAGCAGGCACAAACTGCCTACGGAACAGCGCGTAACCGTATCAAGTCCGGTCGTGGTAATGTCATCAATCAGATCCATGATCTCGGCAAACTGGCCGGTAAAACCAAAAAGGAACTGCCAAATCATTTGGTGGAAACCGCTGCACTGCAAGATCAGGCAGAAGAGAACAGTTGAATCCGGTTTCGACTGCAAACAACAGATTCGCATACCTGCTGTGGTTTGCATCGTCGATTCTGCTGGTTACAGGCATGGTTTTGCCGATGTTTTCATTTCATAAATTCTATATTTTCAATGATACATTCTCGTTGCTGGGCGGAGTCAGTTTTCTGTTACAAGAAGGTGAGCTGTTTCTCTTCCTGATTCTGTTTGCTTTCAGTATTGCACTACCGCTGTACAAAATGCTTCTCTCATTTTTTCTGGTGAGCAACCGAATCAAGGAAGCAGGGCACAAGACTCAAACAGTCAAACGGCTTGCCATCATTGGTAAATGGTCGATGACGGATGTCTTCGTGATTGCTGTTCTCGCCGCCACGGTAAAGCTGGGCATGATCGCCACGATCGAAGTGCATGTTGGTTTATATGTTTTCGGTGCAGGTGTTATCACAAGCATGCTGCTGGTGCATAAACTACTCTCAGGATATGAACTAAAACCTGTTTGAAACGAAATGTAGAGTAAGCACTGGAGCCACAATGGTTGTTATTTTCTACATTTGTGAAGTATCCACATGGATTCAATTTGATACACGGAGATAAAATGAATGATTTTCCTGAAAAAACATGCGACATCAGCCGCCTCGTAAGTCATCCGAAGCTGGTTGCTGCAACTCTTGCAGGCACAAAAACGGAGCAGCGTCGTGACGGTGTTTATGCATACCCGAATGAAGAGTTTGAGCTGGACGGGGTACCCTTTATTATTACTGCACTGAAACGTCAAACTCTTGGTGAGATGAGCGATGCGGATGCTCAGGCCGAAGGTTATCCGTCGCTGGAAATGTATAAGGCATTGATTCTGAAAATGCACAAAGGCATGGAGTGGAAAGGCGATTCACAAGTCTGGGTGCACTGCTTCGAGCGCAAGACTGAGGTTTGAGCTTAGGTTTTGTGTTCACATACCTTCATGCGTAACAGGTAAATGAGGGTGAACAGGATCAGGGTTGCACCAAAGGCAATGAGATATGGGTCTGCCAGTGCAAAGGCGACTGAGTACCCGCCAAACAGAGTTACGGATAAGAGAGCGATACGCCTGGAATTGCAGGATATGCACTCGTGTTCCTGCCAGTTTTTGATCATCGGGCCGAAGGTTCTATTGTTCAGCAACCATCGATGCCAACGTTCGGATGATTTTGCGAAACAGCCTGCAGCGACAAGGATGAAGGGAGTGGTGGGTAGTAGCGGCAGGAAGATGCCAATAAAGCCCAAGCCTAATAACAGGAACCCTAATACCTTATATGCAACCATAGTGCCGACTCTACTCATTCCGGGGTGATCAGACGAACAGATGATTTATTGAGTCAGACAATCCGGACATTGACACAATGCGTCGCGAAGGCTGGAGAATGTGTATAAACCGGTGCCGTGCCCATCATCAAACTCGATACGAATGGCATAGTTTCCGATTATCTCGATATGTCTTGCATGTACATTTTCCTTGCCTGTGATGACCTTGGCCTGATCGGGCGTATGGCCACGGCAGTCAGCACAGGGGCATTCCATGCGAAGGTGTTCATGCGAATAGATGCTTTTATGGTCATCATCCCAATCAATCTCCATTCGGGCATCCTTGAGCATGCTGCGAATGGCAGTTGGTGAAGTGTGCGACATGGTTACTCCCAGTTTTATACAATGAGTCTGCGCTTGAACATAAGCATATGCCATGGCAGAACAACACTTGCATCGCTAGGGGGAAATGGTTTTTACCAGCTTGCCAGCTGCGACTACAGCGATTGCAACACTGCATTGTAGCAATAGGCTTATCGGCAGTTACTTGCCGGATATGTATATAATCTTCAACAGGAGACTGACCTTGTGACCTCTTTCACACGTAATGTACCACTGCTGGCATTGAGCCAGGCACTGATGGTCAGTGCTTTATCACTGCTTCTCACTACATCGGCACTGGTCGGCCTTGCACTGAGTGATGACAAGTCATTCGCCACACTGCCTGTTGCATTGATGGCGATTGCAACGATGTGCACTTCGATTCCTGCTGCACTGCTGATGGAAAAGATAGGTCGAAAAAATGGTTTTATGCTGTCCACGCTGTTTGGCATTAGCGGTAGCCTTATCTCGTTATTCGCCATTCTTGAAACTGATTTCTGGCTCTTTGTTGTTGGTAATATGCTGATCGGTATTTTCAATGGCTTTGCCAGCTACTATCGCTTTTCAGCGGCAGATGCGGTGGATCATGGCCATAAAAGCCGTGCAATCTCCTATGTGCTGGCAGGTGGGGTGGTTGCAGCCTTTGTGGGCACCAATGTAGCTAATATCACGCATGACGTGATTGATGTCGCTCCGTTTGCCGGCAGTTATGCGGCTTTAACAGGGTTTTATCTGCTCGCCTTGCTTGCCTTGAGTTTTCTTAAGCTGCCACCCCATCTCACCATGAGTCAGTCGGGAGATAGTGATGAAGAACGTTCACTCAGGGTTATTATGAGGCAACCCAAGTTTATGGCTGCCGTGGTATGCGGCATGTTGGGGTATGGTGTGATGTCATTGATCATGACAGCAACGCCACTTGCCATGGCTCATCATGCCCAGTCATTTGATCAAATAGCATTCGTTATTCAGTGGCACTTGCTGGGTATGTTTGCACCTGCATTTTTCACAGGTTCATTGATATGTCGTTTTGGCGTGTTACGTGTGATGTTTGTCGGTGCCCTGCTTGCTGTCCTTTGCGTAGTGATCAATCTGCTAGGCACCAGTGAAAACCACTTCTGGCTGTCGTTGATATTGTTGGGCGTCAGCTGGAACTTTCTCTTTGTGGGTGCAACCACACTGCTGACTGAAACCTATCATCCGGTGGAACGGGCCAAGGTTCAAGCCTTCAATGACTTCTTTGTATTCACCACGGTTGCAGCCGCGTCACTTACTGCGGGGGCATTGCATCACCACCTGGGATGGCAGGCTGTGAACCTGGGTGTGCTGCCGCTGTTATTACTGATTATGATAAGCATCATCTGGGTAGGGCGTAAGGCTGATAACATGCCGGTAGCAGCTCAGGAGACTTGCTGATTTGCAAGTGATGAGCATGGCAATGCAACTTTTTCCTGTAAAGAGAAATAACATATGAACAGACAATTGCATGAGATTGTTCTGAAATCCACAGGGGCGGTATCCACTGAGCGGGGGGAAGTGATCCAGTCATTGTGGAGCGGTTATGGGGAGATCGTGCGTTATGGATTGAGCGGGGCAGAGATGCAGAGCGCTGTGCTCAAGCATGTGATCTTCCCGTCCACAGTGAATCATCCGCGTGGTTGGCATAACGATCTGTCACACCAGCGCAAGGTGAAATCCTATGAAGTGGAGATGGCCTGGTATCATGATTGGGCGCTGTGCTGCAATGATTTGTGCAGGGTGCCACACTGTTATGCCTCAGAAACGATAGGTGAGGAACATGTGATCGTATTGGAAGATCTGGATGCCGCTGGTTTTCCTGTGCGCAGGTCAAGACTTGATCTGGATGGGGTGAGGCTGTGCCTGACGTGGTTGGCGAACTTCCATGCCACCTATATGGGGCAGAACCCTTCCGGACTATGGCAGACCGGTACCTACTGGCATTTGGCGACACGACCGGATGAATTGGCCGTTATGGATGATAACGATCTGCGTGACGCGGCACCTGTCATGGATTCGCTGTTGAGCCAGGCAAAATTCCAGACGCTGGTGCATGGTGACGCCAAGCTGGCCAACTTCTGTTTTTCAGCAAATGGCAAAGGTGTTGCTGCGGTGGATTTTCAGTATGTCGGTGGTGGTTGTGGCATGAAGGATGTAGCGTATTTTCTCGGCAGCTGTCTGGGTGACAGTGACCATGAAACGTTTGAAGCAATGTTGCTGGACTGCTATTTCTCAGAACTGAGAAAAGCACTGGATATACGTGATCAGTGCGTGGATTTTGTTGCATTGGAAGCGGAGTGGCGAGCACTGTTTCCGCTCGCTCAGACAGACTTCTATCGATTTCTGGTCGGTTGGATGCCGACACACTGGAAGATTAATGATTACAACAAACGAGTGGCTTTAGAGGTAGTCAGGAATCTATAGCCCGAAACTTGAAAGCCCTCCGCATCTTTCAATCTGGAGGGCTTTCTTATCAGTTTTTACGGTAATTAAACGGTCAGGATTAAGGCGGCCCTAGCCTCGTGCTTATCACACTGCCTCATGCGCTTGTTCATGGCCCTTTTTAAACGTCTTTTTTCCTGAGTGTGCCACTGATGAATCCTTCTCCATTCCAGAGTGACCAGCGTGGTTTCCTCAGGTGAGGTGTGTTGGTGTCTACCGAGCATAAGCATCCTCCTTTGTGATGAGATGTAAGCCTTCGAACAGAACTATTTATACCAGAAACGGATGTTTATATCAAGCCGGGTTTTCTCATATTTTTTTTCTGAAAGGGTTGATTTTGAGGGGGGTTATGAGCTTTGAGCCTCTGTGTTTTCACGAACGGCTGCGATATCAACAGTAAAGTTCAATGTTTCACCGGCTAAAGGGTGGTTGGCATCAACGGTGATGGTTTTATCATCAATATTGATGACGGTTACCAGTTCAATGCCATTGCCGGTGTCAGCCTGAAAGCGCATGCCCAATTCGATTTCACCATCATAATGAAATATATCGCGGGAAATATTTTGGATCAGTTGATCACTACGTGGCCCGTAACCATCTTCTGGTTGAATGCTCACAACAATACGATCACCTGCGGATTTACCTGCCAGTTCTTTTTCCAGACCCGGAACCAGTGCGTCAGTGCCGTGTATGTAGTCGAGTGGTTCACCATCACGCGACGATTCAATAATGTCACCATTCGGTTTGCTCAGGGTGTAGTGAATGGAAACCCGGGTGTTATTAGAAACGTTCATGAGTAGTAACTGACTCTTATCCGCCAACAATTGCCAACAGGATACCCGCGGCCACGGCTGAACCGATCACGCCTGCCACATTCGGGCCCATGGCATGCATGAGCAGGAAGTTATGATGATCCGCTTCCAGACCTACCTTGTTCACCACACGGGCTGCCATGGGTACGGCAGATACACCGGCTGCGCCGATCAGAGGATTGATTTTACCACCACTGAGGCGACACATCAGTTTGCCCATCAGGATGCCTGCGGCCGTACCGACGGCGAATGCCAGCATACCAAGCACCAGAATACCCAGTGTTTCAACATTGAGGAACTTCTCAGCCGATAGTTTGGAGCCTACTGCCAGTCCAAGGAAGATGGTGACTGTGTTAATGATCTCATTTTGCGATGCATTTGACAGACGATCTACCACGCCGCATTCACGCAACAGGTTGCCGAAAGTTAGCATGCCGATCAGCGGTGCTGCTGTAGGCAGAAATATGACGCAGAGTAACAGAACGGTGAGCGGGAAAATGATCTTTTCTGTGCGGCTGACGTGACGCAGCTGAGTCATCTTGATCTTGCGCTCTTTTTCAGTGGTCAACAGCTTCATGATTGGTGGCTGAATGAGTGGAACGAGGGCCATGTAGGAGTAAGCGGCGACTGCAATCGCACCAAGCAGGTCAGGCGCAAGTCTTGATGCCAGGAAGATGGCTGTCGGGCCATCCGCGCCACCGATAATGCCGATGGCAGCAGCATCTGCGAGGCTGAACTCAAAGCCCGGTATCATATTCAGCGCCAGTGCACCGATCAGTGTGGTGAAGATGCCGAACTGAGCCGCAGCACCGAGCATCAGTGTTCTCGGCATGGCGATCAGTGCACCAAAGTCGGTGAGGGCGCCTACACCCATAAAAATCAACAGCGGGAAAATGCCGGTTTCAATGCCGACATGGTAGATCATGCCTAGCAAGCCATCAGGGCCGGAAATTTCGGCGACCGGAATATTACTTAGTATGGCACCGAAACCGATGGGAACCAGTAACAGAGGTTCGAATTTTTTGACGATGGCCAGAAAGAGCAGCAGCAGGCCCACGCCAATCATGAGTATCTGCCCCCACTCGAAGTTGGCAATACCTGTGGTGACCCAGAGTTTATCTAACAGTTCATTCTGCATAGTGATGTATTCGCTCGCTTATCGAAAAGATATCAGGCAATCGTGACCAGTGCCTGGCCAACATCCACGGTATCACCTTCTTTAACCTCGATGCTGACAATGGTGCCGCTATGGGTGGAGCGTACTTCGGTTTCCATCTTCATCGCTTCCATTATCAGAATGATATCGCCATCGTTAACGTGCTGGTTCGGTGCCACATTGATTTTGAAGATATTGCCAGCCATGGGAGCACCGACCGAAGTTGCCGGTGTATTCACAGCCGGAGCTGCAGCGGGGCTTGCTGCAGGTATAGAGCCTACAGCCATGGCTGCGGGATGAAGCGAAGTGACCTCACCTTCCGGTGAAACCACGACATTGTAATCCTTGCCATTCACCGTGATGTTATAGCGTTCGGCAACACCGACTGCTGCAGGTTTTACAGGTTTTTCTTCCAGCCATGGTTCCGGTTCAAAGGCATCAGGGTTATCACGGTTTTTCAGGTATTTCAGTCCTACCTGAGGGAACAGGGCATAGATCAATACATCTTCGATTAGTTTGTCGGAAAGTACAAAATCCTTTTCATTGGCAATAGCACATAGTTCGACAGTTAGCTGATCAAGTTCATCATCGAGCAAGTCAGCAGGACGGCAGGTGATTGGTTTAGCGCCATCAAGAACTCTTACCTGCAGCTCTTTGTTCACATCTGCAGGTGTTTTTCCGTATTCACCCTTAAGTACGCCAGCTGTCTCTTTTGTAATGGTTGAGTAGCGCTCGCCGGTAAGTACGTTGAATACAGCCTGAGTCCCGACAATCTGTGATGTAGGCGTAACCAGTGGCAGGAAACCAAGGTCTTCACGCACTTTCGGGATTTCTTTCAGCACCTCATCAAAGCGATCAGATGCGTTTTGCTGTTGCAACTGGCTTTCAAGATTGGTCAACATGCCGCCCGGCACCTGGGCGACAAGAATGCGGGAATCGATGCCGCGCAGAGACCCTTCAAATTTTTCGTACTTTTTACGTACTTCCCTGAAGTCAGCAGCAACCTCTTCAAGCAGCTTCAGATTCAGGCCTGTTGCGCGCTTCTCATCTTCAAGGATGGCAACAACAGATTCCGTGGCAGAATGCCCATAAGTGTGGCTCATCGAGGAAATCGAAGTATCAACGACATCAACACCTGCTTCAGCGGCTTTGATGATTGTAGAAGTACTCATGCCGGTAGTCGCATGGCAATGCAGGGAAATAGGGATGCCAACAGACTGTTTCAGGCGAGTGATCATCTCTTCGGCAACATAAGGTTTGAGCAGGCCTGCCATATCTTTAACGCAGATGGAATGGCAGCCCATATCTTCAAGCTGTTTGCCCATATCAATCCACATGTCCGGAGTGTGCACTGGGCTGACTGTGTAGGATATGGTTCCCTGGGCGTGTTTGCCTACTCTCAGCGTCGCCTTCACCGCAGTTTCTAGGTTGCGCACATCATTCATTGCATCAAATATACGGAATATATCCATGCCATTTTTTGCAGCGCGTTCTACGAAAGCATTGACCACATCATCGGCATAATGGCGATAGCCAAGGATGTTCTGTCCACGCAATAGCATCTGGGAGCGGGTGTTGGGCATAGCCTCGCTCAGTAGACGCAGGCGTACCCAGGGATCCTCTCCGAGAAAGCGAATGCACGAATCAAAGGTGGCACCACCCCATATTTCCATTGACCAGAAGCCAATCCGATCCAGTTTTTCAGCAATGGGAAGCATGTCATCAATGCGCATGCGTGTGGCGAGTAGGGACTGATGGCCGTCACGTAGTACGAGTTCGGTTATTCCCAGTGGCTTATTCATCTGAAGATTTCTCCTGGTATCTTTTCAAGTTCTTAGCGGTGGTGCTCTACGCGATACCGTGTGACTGCCTCGGTAATAACCTCAAGCAGCTCGTCATTGCTTATATCAGCGGTTCCAGCAGCGCCAACGGCTTTTTCCTCAACGTTCTGAATGATGCGGGATACCAGTGAAATAACACCTACGAGCAGACCGAGGAAGAGGAAAACAACGCCCATTCCAACGCCCATCAACTGTAAACCTTCTGCTAATAGTTCATTCATCGCTATCATTACGCTCCGAAATTTCTTTTTATATGGGCGTGAACGCTATGTGAAAAGGCTGCTTCATTCTACTTTGAATATGCTGATTGGTGAGAGAACAATGAGATTGTAGGTTTGGAAAAATAATCATATCTTATTGTTTTTGTTTATTTTTACTGTTCATTTTCTTTCAAAAGAAGGAATGGTTAGTATTCAATGCCTTATGCTGAAATAATTGCTGAGGTGGGGGCGATATGTTTAAAACGACAGACCTGTATGATGAACATCTTGAAGCCTTGCAGGTGGCAGCTCCGGTTTTTCGTGACTTTGGAGGCAGAGACTCATTTGCAGGCCAGATCGTCACACTTAAAGCATTGGAGGATAATACCTACCTTAAAGCGGTATTTGAAACTGATGGTGCTGGTAAGGTGTTGGTGGTGGATTCTGCAGCATCTATGTTTTGTGCGATGATGGGCGATGTGATGGCGGCTCTCGGAGCCTCCAATGGTTGGGAGGGGGTGATTATCAACGGCTGCATCCGTGACTCGGCCGATGTGGCTAAGGTGAATATCGGCGTGAAAGCCCTTGCCACCATTCCCAGGAAAACAACAAAACGGAATCAGGGTGTGATGGATATCCCACTTCATTTTGCCGGTGTTGTATTTAATCCGGGCGAATATGTGTATGCTGATAACGATGGGATAGTGATTTCAAAAACCGCTGTTGCATGATAAAAGGCATGCATGAATCCTTAAAAAGTGGCATATAACTTAATAGTTGAGGCTGCACATTGCCCTTTGAATCGTGCTATCATAGAACAATGATTCCCGTTTGTTCCAGATTGTTTTATAGAGGTGTATGTTGAGTTGGCAGATCATTTCCGGGCTGGCTGGTGGTGTTGGACTGTTCCTGCTTGGCATGGAGTTGATGACCGACGGCTTGAAAATGTCAGCTGGAAAGTCACTGCAGCGTATCCTCAGAAGTTCGACCAAAACCCCGCTTCGGGGTGTGCTCTCTGGTGCCCTGATAACTTCGCTGGTTCAGGCCTCTGGAGCAGTTACCGTTGCCACGATCGGTTTCGTGAATGCTGGATTGATGAAGCTTAAGGACGCAATTCGGGTTGTCTATGGGAGTAACTTGGGAACGACAATGACCGGTTGGTTGGTAGCCATTGTAGGATTTAATGTTAATCTGAAAGCAATTGCCTTGCCAGCCATCGGAATCGGCATGTTGATGACACTGCTGATTCAGAATGGACGTTATGCAGCCATCGGCAAGGTGATCGCAGGTTTCGGCCTGTTTTTTCTTGGCATTGATTTAATGAAATCAGGGTTTGAGGGGCTAGAGGGCGTTATTTCCCTCGAAGCTATTGAAGAGGGTGGCTTGTTAAGCCTGATCATCTTTATTGGCATCGGTTTTATTATGACACTGATGATGCAGTCTTCCAGTGCAGCCATTGCCATTACCCTGACCGCGGCAGCAGGTGGGGTGATCACCATTGCTTCTGCTGCCTGCATGGTGATTGGTGCCAACGTGGGTACGACATCTACCGCTGTTATTGCTGCTATTGGAGCTACGCCCAATGCCCGCAGAATGGCAGCAGGCCATGTGATATTCAATGTGATTACCGGAGCAGCAGCACTGCTGCTTTTACCTTTTCTTCTGTTTGGCATCGAGTGGCTTCAGACGTTTGCAGGTATGTCTGATGGGCCTGCCACATTTCTGGCTCTGTTTCACACAACGTTTAACTTGCTTGGTGTACTTTTACTCTGGCCGTTTACCAACAGATTGGTGAAGTTTCTTAAACGACAGTTTGTCGCTGCAGAAGAGGATGAGGCGCAGCCGAAATATCTGGATGATACGCTGATTGGTACACCGCAGTTGGCACATGAGGCATTGATTAAAGAGTTAGAGCGTATTCAGACGATTGCTATTCGTATGGCTGAGGATGCGATCAATACCGAGGCCAGTTTGAGCCCACGCTTGCAGGTTGATCTGGAAGCCCTGCATAAACTTTCTGATGCTGTGGGTTCATTCTGCTCAAAGCTGCGTCGCAAGGGACTTCCAGAGGAAATAGCTGAGACATTGCCTCTGGCACTGGCATCGATGCGCTATTTTATTGATGTGGCTGAAATGGCAGAGGAAATCGACAGGTTGCAAAGTAAAGAAGTGGTGGGGGTATTTCATGAGCTGGAAGAGGCGCTGGCCGATATGCGCCGTCAGGCCATAGCGATTCTGGATGATGTGAAACAGTCGGCTACGCATGAAGAGATTCTCGTGCGAGAAGCTGCTGCAATCGCTGCACTTGAAAACAATTATGACGTCATTAAGGCACAATTGTTGCGAGCGGGGACAACCGGAAAGTTGACAGTCAGACATATGGTTTCGCTGATTGAATTAATGAAAAATATTGAAAGGCAGGTAAATTATTGTGTCAAAGGTCAGTCAACACTGCAGATGTTTGCGCAGCAGACGACAGCGGATGATGCGATAGATGAAGCAGAGGATATTGTATTGGACGAGGCTGTAACGGGTGAAGTTAAAGTGGACGATGCAAGTGAACCCTCAGAAAAAATATGATTGCGGGCTATTTATCAGTAACTGTTTTTTTTGTCCGGCCCGGTAGCACTCTATCAGTACTGTTTCGAGTTCCCTGTGGTTTGATAAATCAGATATATTCAAATGCCTTTCAGCTATGGGCTGAATGACATCGAGAATCCGCTGTTTTTCCCAAGTTTCTATAAACCCGTCAAAATTAAGCTGGCCATCGTGGACAAACTTGCAGGCAAGCCCGGTGGGCTCAGAAAACGAAATGTCTTCCATTAGCATGACATCATATTCATGCCTATAGGCATCCAGGCCAATGGAGTCGGCGAGCATGTCGTACAAGCCGTTGAGGTCGCCCTGTTTAAGCATAATGGCGTCCAGATCAATGGTTATGCAAGCGGAGAATTGTTCTCCGCGGAAGTCGAATGCAAGCCTGGCTTGTACTGTGTTTTTCATGGGTTGTACCTGTGGTTGTTTTCCAGTGGTACGATATTAATGAGTCCTTCGGCATGTTCAAGCACATAGTTTTTAAAGGCTTCGGGAATAGCTGCGAAGCGTTTGCCTTTACGATGTACAATATACCACTGGCGCATGATGGGAAAGTCTTCGATGTTGAGTACCACTACTCTTTTCAATGCCAGTTCCATCTCGATGGTGTGTAATGAAACAATACCAAGTCCGAGTTCGGCCATGACAGCCTGTTTTATCGATTCGGATCGGTTCATCTCCATGCCTGTAGTGAGTTGCATATCATGCAAGGCAAAGAATTTTTCAGCTGCAATGCGTGTACCTGAGGCACGTTCGCGTACAATAAAGGGTTCATCAGCTAGCTGTCTAAGCGGAACAAGTGTCTTCTGTCTGGCCAGTGGGTGAGCGGGAGATGCGATGACCACCAGTGGATTGTCCATGAAGCGGATGGCAGTCACATTGTGCCCTTCGGGCGGTTTGCCCATAATGACCATGTCGGTGGTATTATTATCCAGTGCATCAAGCAGACCGGTTCGATTGGTTACGTCCAGGGTGACCTGAGCTCCCGGATAGTCGTGATGGAAGGCTGCGATCAGTTGCGGAGCAAAATAGTTGGCCGTGGATGCCATGGTTAGATGCAACCTGCCACGCTTTAGCCCTTTTAACTCCTCGAGCATGAGTTCAGCTTCATCCAGTTGCTGGCGGATATTGCGGGCATAGTGCAGCAGTTCGCGGCCAGCTTCGGTCAGTGAAACTTGTTTGCCTTCACGTTCAAACAGGGGTAGACCAATCTGCAGCTCCATCTGTTTGACTTGCATGGAAACAGCCGGTTGAGTCATGTACAGGGCTTTGGCTGCATCGGTATAACTGATATGTTCTACGACTGCTTCGAGGATTTTTAGTTGCTTGAGTGTAATGTTCACACGGTCCCCCTATAAGTAATATTTATGGTTCGCATCATAACCTTTGATTTTACATTATGAAACCCGATTCTATACTTCACAACGTCGCCAAAGAGGACTAAAGTGCTCTAGCGCAAAGGAGGGGGGGTTAATTAAGCTTCCCTGTTCAACAAATTAAATTTGGAGGATACACTCTAATGGATCAATCGAATCGTTACGCCGATCTAAGTCTGAATGAAGCAGATCTGATCGCAGGTGGCCGGCATCTGCTGACCGCATATAAACTTAAACCAGCCCCTGGCTACGGATTTTTGGAAGTGGCTGCACATATCGCTGCTGAATCTTCTACAGGCACCAACGTAGAAGTATCTACTACCGATGATTTCACCCGTGGCGTTGATTGCATGGTGTATGAGATTGACGAGACTGCGTTTGACGACGGTTTTGGTCTGTTCAAGGCTGCTTATCCGGTCGAATTGTTCGACATCAACATTACTGATGGAAACTACATGGTTTCCCAGATGCATTCGCTGATTCTGGGCAATAACCAGGGCATGGGCGACCATGTTGGTCTGCGTCTGCTCGATTTCCAGGTTCCTAAAGTAATGATGGACAAGTTTGATGGCCCTAGTGTTGGCATCTCTGATCTGTGGAAGCTGCTGGGTCGTCCTGAAAAAGATGGCGGATACATCTCCGGCACCATCATCAAGCCTAAGCTGGGCCTGCGTCCAGAACCGTTTGCAAAAGCTGCATACCAATTCTGGCTTGGCGGCGACTTCATCAAAAATGATGAGCCACAGGGTAACCAGACCTTCTGCCCAATGAAGACTGTACTGCCTATGGTTGCAGAAATGATGGATAAAGCACAGCAGGAAACCGGCGAAGTGAAGATATTCTCCGCCAATGTTACTGCTGACTGCTACAAAGAGATGATCGCTCGTGGCGATTATATTAAGGAAACATTTGCCAAACATGGTAACGAAAATCACCTTGCATTCCTGGTTGACGGCGTAGTAACCGGCGTACACGGTGTAACCACCTGTCGTCGCGAATTCCCGGATACCTTCCTGCATTATCATCGTGCTGGCCATGGTTCTTTCACCTCTTACAAGTCACCAATGGGTATGGACCCACTGGTTCACATGAAGCTCTCTCGTCTGATGGGTGCCTCCGGTATTCACACAGGAACCATGGGCTACGGCAAAATGGAAGGCCACGGCAATGAGACAGTACTGGCATATATGCTGGAACGTGATGAGTGCATGGGTCACTACTTCAACCAGAACTGGTATGGCATGAAGCCAACGGTTGCGATCATCTCTGGTGGTATGAATGCACTGCGTCTGCCAGGTTTCTTCGAAAACCTTGGCCACGGCAACGTGATCAATACCTGTGGTGGTGGTGCATACGGCCATATCGACTCACCTGGTGCAGGTGCTAAGTCCTTGAGCCAGGCATACGAGTGCTGGAAGTCAGGTACTGATCCGATTGAATACGCTAAGACTCATAATGAGTTTGCACGCGCATTTGATTCATTCCCGGGCGATGCTGACAAGATCTATCCAGACTGGCGCGAAAAATTGGGCTCACACAAGTAAGTCCAGACTTAACCGTCAACAAAATAAAAAGGCCTCCACGCAAGTGGGGGTCTTTTTTTTATTCTATACGATTTTGACGAAGTCTGATTCTTCGACTACGCTCAATACATGAATATTCCCAATGTCATGGGTCCGCAATGATAAATGCATACTTATACTTTTTAGTAAATAAGTGTGCAGTATAAGTATGCAGAATGAGGCGGATTTCGACCTGCCCGTTGTTGATCATGGCTGCGAAAAAGAGACCTATGCTTTCGCCGGTTTAGCATTCTACTGGGCGTCGACTGTAGAACATAGTGCTCTTAATTTAGCCGTGGTTCTCGCATTAGCAGATATTGGGGCACTAACCCAAGAACAATTCGATGAAGCATTCGAATCTCTCAGTAGGAGAACTCTTGGCCAGCTTCTCAATGCTGCAAAGGCACAACTTTCAATCTCGCAAGAAACCGGAGCCATTATTGAGGATGTTGTAGTGGCGAAATGGAAGAACAAGCAAGAAAGCGAGATGCTTTCCAATAAAATATTGAAGTTGTACGTTAGAAAGTATCCCTCCTTGAGTAATTGCACATAGTGCCCGTCAGGTGCAATGCAGTATTTGGATAGGTGACAGAGGATGGTAGATATGGATAAATCAGCTGAATTCTGGGACAAGGTTGCGGATAAATATTCGAAAGATCCGATTGCCGATGAGGTTTCTTATCAGAAAAAGCTGAAAATTACGCAAGGGTATTTTAAACCAAACATGGAAGTGTTGGAGATGGGCTGTGGAACCGGCTCGACAGCCATTGTTCATGCCCCTTATGTAAAACATATTCGAGCTGTTGATATTTCACTGAACATGATTGAGATCGCCCGGCGCAAAGCTGAGGCGGAACAGATAAAGAATATCACATTTGAAGTGTCGAGCATCGATGATCTGAATGTGGCAGATCAAAGTATGGATGTGGTGATGGCACATAGCGTGTTGCACCTGCTGGAAGAGAGGGATGCTGCAATAGAGCAGGTCTTCGCCATGCTCAAGCCAGGCGGTCTTTTTGTTAGCAGTACGGCGTGTCTCAAGGATTCGATGTGGTTTCTGAAACCGATAATTCCGATCATGTGTTTGATCGGAAAAGCTCCGAAGGTGGTGACATTTTTTACGGTAAACCAACTGGTGAGGAGTATGCGAAATGCAGGGTTTGAGATCGTTTACAAGTGGCTTCCGGGCAAAACAAAGGCCGTATTCATCGTGGCAAAGAAGGCCGAATAGTTTCTATTTATAACTGCAGCAGTTGAACCAGTAAAAACAGCGGGCAGATGAAAAAGCCGCAGACAGGCACACATAACGGTATATTGATGCCTTAGATAGAGTTACTTCTGAGCGCACTTTAAGTATCACAGCGATAGATGAATGGCCGCAAAGACTACCGGTGTGATGAAACGGGTGAACTGAGCCAATGCCAGCAATGGCAATCACACTGACAGAAGCGGTAATCCGTTTTACAAAAGCTGATAAAATCGCCGAATGTAATCGCAGTCAAGATTTCTATCTCCTGCGGTGGCAATCGTTCAGGCAGCGTGGCCAGATGATCCGCATGGAATGCCATTGCTGCAATCAGCCCGATTATGGCGATGCCAGTGGTGATTGCCGCCAGCTCACCGATCCGGAAATGCCTCCTGAAATAGACCGCTTCACCGGCACATTTAGGAAGGCGGGAGGCGATTAATCATCTGTCACCACGAATGCCAGGAGAACCAGCACTCGTTAAACAGGCGCGATCTTATTCATCTATAATAGAACAGGACAGTACGAAGGAGGTCCTTATGAGTATCTGGGTTGTTGTTGCTGATAGTGCAAAAGCGAGAATTCTCATGGCTGAAAAGCCAGGCATGGAGCTTTCGGAAATTGAAGTGTTGAATCATCCTGAGGGCAGATTACATGAACAGGAATTAACAACAGATTTACCGGGCAGAACATTTGATAGTGTCGGAGAAGGAAGGCATACCATGTCGAGTTCCGTTGATCCGAAAAAACAGGAGATGATTAAATTCGCCAGGCAGGTTACGGATCATCTTGAGGTCGGGCGTGCCACTGGACGTTTTGAAAAGCTGTATCTGATTGCAGCGCCTGCGTTTCTGGGGCATTTGAGAGAACACCTCTCAGCTTCTTTGCAGCGCATTGTGATGGGTAGTCTCGACAAGAACCTGGTGGCGCAGGATGAAACGATGGTTAGGGCGCAGTTACCGGACTATTTATAAACTCCGTAAGCCAAAAAAGGGCAGCGATATCGCTGCCCTTTTTTGTTGCTTTATGCCTCCTATTCAGGAATCCAGCAGCGCTGCCTGTGCAGCCGCAAGACGTGCTATAGGCACGCGTGGCCCAGAGCACGAGACATAGCTTAAGCCAATGCTGTGGCAGAAGCGGATAGAGGCGGGATGGCCACCATGTTCGCCGCAAATACCAATCTTCATGCCCGGTTTAATACCACGCCCCCAGTTCACGGCCAGCTCCATCAGTTTGCCGACCCCATTGGCATCAAGCACTTCAAATGGATTATCCTGAAGGATTCCTGCTTCGTTATACATTGGCAGAAACTTGTTTTCAGCATCCTCACGAGAGAATGAGAATGTGGCCTGAGTCAGGTCATTCGTGCCAAAGCTGAAGAAATCGGCTTCCTGTGCCAGTTGTTCAGCACGCATGCAGGCCCGAACGACTTCCATCATGGTGCCGAACTTGAAGATCGGTGCGATACCTTGAGTCTGCTCAACTTCTTTTCTGATGCTTTCAACAATAACTTTGATCGTGATGAGCTCTTCAGATGTACATACCTGAGGAATCATGATTTCAGGATGCACTTCGAGGCCAGCTTTCTGGCATTCGCAGGTGGCTTCAAGCACCGCACGAATTTGCATCGCGTAAATTTCAGGGAAGGTGATACCCAGGCGCACGCCCCGATGCCCCAGCATCGGGTTGACTTCGAACAGCGCACGAACCTTCTTAAGTATCGCCTCCTTCTTTTCAATCGCTTCATCCACCAGAGATGAATCAGCAACTTGCAGAATGGGTGGAATGACTCCGTTTCGAGTGGAGAGCAGACTTAGCGTTGCAGACAGAACTTCTGAACCGCGCATCGTATTTTTCAGGTGTTTGAGCTGTACCAGATCATCAATCAGCTGATTTTCAGAAGGCAGGAACTCGTGGATCGGTGGATCAAGCAGGCGAACAGTCACAGGATTTGGCGACATGGTTGTGAATAGCTCGATGAAATCCTGACGCTGAATGGGCAGAAGTTTATCAAGGGCTGCCTGACGCTGTTCAAGCGTGTCGGAAACAATCATTTCCAGCACGATAGGCAGACGCTCTGCTGCATTAAACATGCGTTCAGTACGGCACAATCCTATGCCCATAGCTCCATATTTAAGCGCACGCTCAGCATCTTCAGGGATGTCGGCATTGGCCATGACTTTCAGATGGGCGCGCTCATCAGCCCACAACAGCAAGGTTTTGAGCTCTTCGGAGAACTCTGCCTCAACTGTGTCAACAGCACCCATGTAGACATTACCGGAGGTACCATCAATGGTGATCAGGTCACCCTCTTTAATGACAACATCACCAATATGTGCACGCCGGGACATGACATCAACTTCAATACCATCGGCTCCGGCCACACAAGGTTTGCCCATGCCGCGTGCTACAACAGCAGCATGGCTGGTTTTGCCACCACGTGAGGTGAGAATCGCTTCAGATACGAAAAATCCATGGATATCTTCCGGTTTGGTCTCTTCACGTAGCAGGATCAGAGGGCGGTCATTAACGGCTTTTTGCGCCACTGCCCGGTCAGCATCAAAAACAACATGACCACATGCGGCACCCGGGCTTGCTGGCAGACCCGAGGCCAAAGGTGTGGCATCAGTATTTGGATCAAGACGAGGGAAGAGCATCTGTTCCAGCGATTCAGGTGCAATACGCAGCAGCGCCTGCTCTTTGTTGATGAGACCTTCTGCAACCAGTTCAACCGAGGTGCGAACCATGGCCTGAGTATTCATTTTGCCGTTACGGGTCTGCAGGCAATAAAGGATACCCTTCTCTATGGTGAACTCAAAATCCTGAATTTCGGAATAGTGGGTCTCCAGTTTGCTGCGCAATTCTTCAAGTTGGTGGTAGATATCCGGCATTTCATCAGCCATCTGAGCAATCGGTTTAGGTGTACGGATACCTGCAACCACATCTTCGCCCTGGGCATTAACCAGGTATTCGCCGTAAAAGATATTTTCGCCAGTACCCGGATTTCGGGTGAAGGCCACACCGGTGGCGCAGTCATTACCGCGATTGCCGAATACCATGGTGCAGATGTTTACAGCAGTACCATTGGCCTGATCGGGGGTGATGTTGAACTCACGGCGGTAATCGACCGCACGTTTGCCCGACCATGAGCCGAGAACAGCTTTAATGGCCAGATCCAGCTGCTCATATGGGTCTTCGGGGAAGGGGCGTCCTGTCTGAGCATATACGACTTCAAGAAATAGCGTGGCAATCTCTTTCAGGTTTTCTGCAGATAGGCCAACGTCTTCTTTAACGCCTTCGCGTTTTTTGATGGCTGCGAACGGCGCTTCAAAATGTTCATCATCGATACCGAGCGCTACTTTGCCAAACAGCTGGATAAATCGCCGGTAGGCATCATAGGCAAAACGTTCATCACCGGTCTGTTCGATTTCCCCCTGCAGTGTATCGCTGTTCATGCCGAGGTTGAGGATGGTGTCCATCATGCCGGGCATCGACATGGCCGATCCGGATCGTACCGAGACAAGCAGCGGGTTGTGGGCATCGCCAAAGCCCTTGCCTGTCACTTTTTCAAGCGCGGTCATCTGCTCGTTCACTTCCTGCATCAGACCATCCGGATAGCGGTTGCCATTCTCCAGGTAACTGAGACATGCCTCAGTTGTAATCGTGTAACCCGGTGGGACATTCAGGCCTATCTGTGTCATCTCACACAGGTTCGCACCTTTGCCACCCAGAAGTTGTCTCGCTTTGCCGTCTCCCTCCATAAAAGAGTAGACGTATTTGTTTTGCTCAATAGTCATGATTTACTTTCCCTGAAGCCCATTAAAGCACGTCGGTGCTCATGGTTTTTATGTGCATTGGGCAAGTCATATTTAGCTTACGACGAACACGTAAATGTTACGCCTGTGCAGCCTTACTGAAAAGGGGGGATTGTTTTTCAGGTCTGGTTGAAATCCATTCTAACGGCCTGTTTTTTCAGTCGCATATCCTGCCCGACTCAAGGCCAAGCTATGGCCCTCTATTTGCAGAGTATAGCTCACCGACGCTTGAATGAATGCCTGGATGGTATCGTAAACATCTTTATAAAACAGGTGGTTATATTGATTTGTTAAAGGTACATATGGGTCAATTTTTGATTGTGGGCGGAAATGATTGCCGCTCTTGAAGGGCACATGTTGCCTGTGACAGAGGGGGACTCATGAAGTTGACGCTTGCTCTTGGCCTCCAATATGACAACAACGGCTCAGCCATTGTTTTTTCTTCCATGCCAACAGAGCAAACGAATAGACTCGATTCAGTTGCTCAGCTTGAACCAGTAATTGATGTGAATATAAGTTCGGAAATTTCTTCTCAGTTCGAATTCAGCAAGCATCACGGAGTGTTCTTTTTAACATACAATCTGCAGGGGCAGCCAAATCCGGTCACTAATGATGCAGTCAGAATTGACATGTTTGCCTGACTGGTTTGTCAGGGTACTTTTTGGCACGCAACGTGCGTCTATATTTGTTATGATAGTTGCATGCAGCTGTTTGTGCATCATAACAAGGTTATGTGCATGAAATGAGGTGAGGGTTTATGTCTGAGAAAAAGCATGAGGATTATAGAGAATTTGAACGCCATCCCATTGATTTCTCCATAGAGGTTTGTCCTGCATCGGATCAGGCCACGCCTTTTTTCGATCAAAGCAAATTAAACAATATCTCCGGTGGCGGCGTATGTTTTAGCACATTGCAGCCGGAGTTCTACTACGCAGGTCAGCATGTTGCATTGAAAGTGCGCATGCCGGGAACGGATCAAGTCGATGCATCTATGGAGTGCCAGGCCAAGGTGGTATGGATTCATTATGCTGGCCAGCCTGATGATCAAGAGCGTAAACATGCTCTGATCGGCGTTTGTCTGGATGGTTTCATGTCGTTTGAAAGTCAGCATCTGCATGGCCACGGCGACTCGGTATGACATGAAAAAAACCTTACGTTTTGCGTATATTGAACAGGCAAGCTATAGCCTGATCGGTTTTATTCCGTATCTGCTTGCGCTCTATCTTGTGTCGTATCTGGATATAGAAATCAATACGACCGTACTCGTGGTGGCGCTCGTTGCTCTGGTGGCACATCTGACCGGATTTATGCTCATACGAAAATTTGGCAAACAGTTGCAGTCCGTTCATGATAAAACAGGCCGGGCTATCATGTCTGATCATAAATATTCGATTGAAATGGATGAAGGTATACCGGACGAACTGCTTGGAATCGTTGACCATTTTAATACTATGGTGGCTGAGTCCGAACGTTCATCGAGAAATTTCCAGGAGCTGACGACCAAGATGATGCTCTATGCAAGAGATATCGAACATTATCAGAAACGATTAAGAGAAGAGGGGGAATCGCGTCAACGATTGACGCGTTACATAGACCATAATCTGGCAGATAAAATCATGAACAATAAAGAGGATACTCCGCTGCAGAACACCAGACAGGAAGCCACCATTCTGTTTGCCGATATCCGTTCATTCACATCTATCTCCGAGCATATGGCCCCCGAAGAAGTGATTGGCATGCTCAATGCCTATTTTGATGCCATGGTGGAAATTATTTTCCATCACAATGGCGTACTGGATAAATTTGTCGGTGACGAACTGATGGCAACATTTGGCCTGTTGGGTGAACCTGAGGAGGGACCACTTAATGCGCTTAATGCAGCTATAGATATGCAGCGTCGCTGCAAAAGTCTGATGTCCGAATTCAGGTTGAAAGGGTACCCTGTGTTTGAAGTGGGTATAGGGGTGAATACCGGCGATGTTGTCATGGGTAATGTCGGTTCAAAGAACAGAATGGATTATACAGTGATTGGAGACACCGTGAATGTAGCTGCACGCCTGGAACAGATGGCAGAAGGCCAGTGCATTGTTGTCGGTGAGCAGACCTATACGTGCTGCCAGAGCCTGGTTCCTATGCGACCGAAAGGTGAGATCAAGGTTAAAAACAGAGGCGCAGCAGTTAAATGCTACCAGGTGGCCAGATAATGCGCTGTCATTAAGACATAAGTCGTTCCGCTGTCAGACAGCTTATGAGCAGATCATCTCCAGGCGCTGATCTGGCGTTTGCTCTCATCGAAAGCAATTCATATATATGAAGAACAGTGCTCACTGTATTGGCAGTATCTGGTCCGGTTCAGGTGGTTTTTTTGTCGCTTGTCGTGAGCGCTGATGTTTCATCAGCTGTTTTACCGTCTTCATCCGCTTCATCTTCAGTGTCTGTCGCTTCTTCTGTTTCAGGAGGTCCAAGATTGTTGAAATGAATATAAGTGCCTGTGATGACAGCAATCGTGGCCAGTGTAAGTACCACAGTTGCGGAGGGAGGTAGGTCGAGATAATCAGCAATAAATGTGCCTGCAATGCTGGCAATAGCCGCCAGCGTCAACGCTTCCCATGCGGGCCCGTTATGACCGCGCCTCCAGACGGAAAGTGCAGGCATAACCAGATAGGCGAATACCAGCAATACTCCGATGGCATAAATGGCAGGCACGATGATCAAGCTTAAGCCAGCATAGAAACGCATGCGGCCGGCAAAGCTGTTTGCATGATCGGGTAGTGCCAGCGCAAGCCCCAGGGCTGCAAAGACAGCCAGTTCTCCTATGCCTTGCCAATCAATGCCAAGTACGCTGCCGAACAGTAACCCCATGAGTTGTCCTTCGCCGTAAGGCAGTAGCGATAGCAGGACCATGCCAACCGATGCGGCAAAGGCATAAACGCCGCCCATTACTGCCTCTTTAGGCAAGGGTGTATCCTCATCCATCAGTGATAAGAAGATTACAGCAATGGCTGTCGTTGCAGCGGCAGCATAAACACCTGGAATTTCAAGTGCCATGCCTAGCGCATAACCGGTTGCCGCTACCTGTGCCAGCGCCAGATCCACAAATACGATACGGCGCGCCAGCACGCGTTGTCCGAGTACCGGCAGGCTGACTGCAATGACCAGTGTTGCGATTAATACGGTTAATAGGATCATTGGCTCCACCTCGCTATGCGTTCAATCATTGTATCAAACATGCCTACATATCCTTCTGTGCCATAACCTTTAACTGAATCCGGTAATACCATCATTTTGATGCCTGCGGCACCGGCAAGACGTTTTGCGATGGCTCTGTTGTTATAGGGTTCTACCCAAATGAGTTGAACATCTCTTTCTTTAATGATTTCCAGTAATCTGTCCATGTAACGCGTTGAGGGTTCTATGCCGGATCTGGGTTCGATAAATCCTGCCAGCTCAATACCCATGGACTCCATGAAATAGACATAGGTGTTGTGGTAGGTGATGACAGCACCTGTATGAATTTTCATGTAATCGCGCCAGCGAGGTAGCTCTGCGTAGATGGCCTGCTCAAACTTTTGAACCCGCTGCATATAACGTTCTGCATTCACCGCATCAATTTCACTTAATCGGATGGCCAGGGCTTTGGCTACCTTGATGCCCATTTCCGGATCCAGCCACCAGTAGGGGTTGGTGTCGGGCGACCATTCACTCATCTGTTGAGAGTTCATGCCTCGCGGCACCCCGATCGCTTCGATGGCATCACCACCGCTGAGATAACCAACGCTACCCGGGATAATTGCATCGTTATGAGAGAGTTCAATCAGTGAGGGGAGCCACGAGGACTCAAGGCCGAAACCCACTGTAAGTAGCAGGTTAGCCTGCGTCAGCATTCGGGCATGGCCAGGGCGGGGAGAGAACACGTTCGGGTCGTGGCCAATACTGGTGATGGTTTTAACATTAATATCAGTACCACCAACGGCTTGTGCAATTTGACCAAGAGCAGGAACAGTCGCCACTACAGTGGGTTTGGCGATGGCCGCGGAAGCAAATAAAAGCAATAACACTGAAAATAGTGCTGTTGCATATTGCAGCTTTGGCGCACAAGCCTTTTTCAGTAGAGGCATGGTGTGCCGTTTGGTTTCATGTTGTTCATTGCACCCCTTTTGTAAACAGGCCTTGAGTTTACTTTGTTTAATGATTAAGCAGGTTTAGTGCCAAAACGGTTAGATTAAGATCAGTTTTGTTTATGCAATCCATAACTTTTATAAGTTAGTTATTTTTCAAACACAGGTTACAATCTCCCCAAGATTTGTTTTGCGGGGGAAGTTATGACCGATAAAGATCAGTACAAGGTTCGCAAGGAACCATTTTATCAGGCGCAGGGCGACGAGATTGAACTGTATGAAGCGGCTTATGCCGCGCGATTACCGGTGATGGTCAAAGGACCAACCGGTTGTGGTAAATCTCGTTTTATTGAATACATGGCCTGGAAGCTGGGACGCCCACTGATTACTGTGGCTTGTAACGAAGATATGACAGCTTCTGACCTTGTCGGCCGCTATCTGCTCGATGCCAATGGCACACGTTGGCTCGATGGCCCACTAACTACAGCCGCTCGCATTGGTGCGATCTGCTATCTGGATGAAGTTGTTGAAGCACGTCAGGACACAACTGTAGTGATTCATCCGCTGACCGACCATAGGCGCACACTGCCGCTGGATAAAAAGGGTGAATTGCTTGAAGCACATCCTGATTTCCAGTTGGTGATCTCTTATAATCCGGGTTACCAGAACCTGATGAAGGATCTGAAACAGTCGACCAAACAGCGGTTTACCGGTTTCGAGTTCGATTATCCGGAAGAAAGTGTTGAAGCAGGCATTCTTTCCCAGGAGACCGGTATTGAAATGGAGCTGGCAGCCAAGCTGGTTTCTATCGGCACAACCGCGCGTAACCTCAAGGGTCACGGCCTGGACGAGGGTATTTCCACCCGTCTTCTGGTGTACGCAGCGACTCTGATCAAAGGTGGCGTTGCGCCTAAGCCTGCCTGCCGTATGGCTCTGGTTCGTCCGATTACCGATGATGCTGACATCCGCGATACATTGGACCACGCTATTGATGCGACCTTCGGGTAAAACCGATTTATACAGCTGGAGGTAGGTTGATTTAAATGCCCGATTTATCAGCAAGAAACAGTAAAATGGAGATGTACTGGCTAAAGCTGGGCTGTAACTTTGCTCAGGTTAACCGGATCTTCGACGATTGTATGAAAGAAGCTAAGGCACTGCTGACCGATCAGGGTGTGATGTCCTACATCGAGAACGCGCGTTTCATTGGTAAAATGGGTCGAGGCCCGGAGCCTCTGCTGGTCTATCTCGAGGAAGCCCCCGGTGTTGCTGCCAAAATCGGTGAACATGCATTGGTGGAAGTGTGTGAATTTACGCATTACATGTCCACCCATACAAACTCCCAGGCGATGGTGCCGTTCCTGCAGACGATTGGAGCGGTAACACGTCGTTTGCATACAGCCGAGCAAGTGCAACAATATTTGCGACTGATTCGGGACATGCTGGATAGGACCACAGGCTCTGTGCATGGTCGTGAAACGACATACCCAAGTCCGGGTCTGCCTGCTCTGCTTGAACAGGCGCCGCGTCTACTTACTCAACTCTCTCTTGAGGGTTTTGCAAACTGGGTCGAATACGGCGTTAAATATTATAACAATCATCCGGGTCGCCAGGTCGATTATTTCAGCCTGCAGTCTGCGGATGCGGTAGCAGTGATGCAGCGCGAACGTCACGGAACCCTGATGGTAGATAACGAGCGTAAGCTTGATCATTATTTGCGTGGCCTGTGGCAGGAATCTGATTATCTGGTGCCATATTCGCTGGCTTTTGATGAGTTGCGTAAACCCATGCCATATTATGATGACCTTGGCATAAGGCTGCCCGATGTTTATGACGATGATCGCGGTGTAAGCGGTATCAATCGTTATCGTGCGGCTCTTGCACATATGGCGGCGCATCGCCGCTGGAGCCAACAGATGGTCGTCGATAACTGGAGTCCATTCCAGCGTGTGGCGGTTGAGACCTTTGAAGATTGCCGTGTTGAATATCTGGCTATACAGCGCTTTCCGGGCTTACGTAAAATTTTTCTGGCCTTGCATCCCATTCCGGATGAAACAGCTTTACAGCTGGAGGACACATCCCTGATCAACCTGCGCCTGGCTTTGGTTTCAAGGGCAATTCTTGATCCGGATTTTCACTATGAAAATGCTGATGTTCGTGAATTTGTCGAGCGCTTTTTTGCTGAAATGAAAGATGGCAAATCGACCAGTATGGATATGGCCAGCATTGCACTTTCCTTTATTGCCCGCACCCGCAGACAGTCGGATGCATTGCCGAATACCTATTTCGATAATACCGAAGTGGATTATCGCGATGATAACCGCCACCTGTGGATTTATATTGAGCAAGGGGATGATGAGGAAGATACCTTTGAGCATCTCGATAAGAAACAGAAGCAGGAAGAAGAGCTCAAAGGTTTGCCGCCACGGCACTACCATGAGTGGGATTACAACGCCATGCACTACCGCCCGGATTGGGTAAGTGTTTATGAGGGGTTGCATCCACGGGGCAACTCCACCCTCATTGATAATCTGTTGGCCAAACACAGTCAGCTTGCCAAGCGTCTGAAGCGCATGCTTGATATGCTCAAGCCGCAGGACAAGGTGCGTATCCGCTATCAGGAAGAAGGTTCTGAACTGGATCTGGATGTGGCAATTCGTTCACTGATTGATTTAAAGGGTGGGGCATCTCCTGATCCACGTATCAACATGAGCCATCGAACCGATGGCCGTGATATTGCTGTTACCATTCTGCTTGACCTGTCGCAGTCTTTAAGTGAAAAGGCGCACGGCTGTAACCAGACTATTCTTGAGCTGTCGCAGGAGGCTGTATCCTTACTGGCATGGTCGATTGATCAGGTAGGCGATCCATTTTCTATCGCAGGTTTCCATTCCAATACACGCCATGATGTACGTTTTCATCATATCAAAGGTTTCTCGGAGAAATGGGGCGATGAAGTTAAATCACGCCTGGCTGCCATGGAAGCTGGGTACTCAACCCGAATGGGTGGTGCGATGCGACATGCAGCGCATTATCTGAAAGCGCAAAAGGCTGATAAAAAGCTGATGTTGATTCTGACTGACGGTGAACCCGCCGATATTGATGTCGATGATGAGAAGCTGCTTATTCAGGATGCGAAGCAGGCGGTGAATGAACTGGATCGCGATGGTATCTATACCTACTGTATCAATCTTGATCCTAAAGCTGATGAATATGTATCGGATATTTTCGGACGCCAGTACACCATTATTGATCATATCGATCGTTTGCCGGAAAGGTTGCCGGAACTGTTTATCTCACTGACCAAATAAGCGTGTTGAGGGTGTCCCGGCAAAGGGCACCCTTATCGTCATTATGTCCAGGTCTCTCATTCTGATGCTCGAGTCGAAAGCTTTTTCATTTTTATACTTTTTTGAATAAAGCACTCTGGTTTAGGGATTAGACTTTAGAAGTAAATGAACCGGATTCGTGCTGTTTCAGGGCTGTGGCTGGAATTTTAGGCAGCGGCTGATTAATTATTAATCACACATTGTGGTCAAAAGGTCAAAAAACGTTGATAAATCGGCATTGATGCAATGGCACACCCATTGCTTTTCTTTATGAATGATCTATTTAACCCTAATAACTGAGGAAGTCATCAATGAGTGGAAATGAATCCCGGCTACAAGCCATTTATCAAATCACGAACCGTGAAAGAACACCGGTAACACAACCCGAGCCTTTGAATAAAATATGGGCATGCGATGTGTTTAATCTGGCAAAAATGGAAGAGTGCCTTTCCAAGAACGCCTTTAAAGCGATCAAAAAAACAGTACAGACCGGAGCACCTCTGGATCCGGCTATAGCCGAAGTTGTTGCGGCGGCGATGAAAGAGTGGGCGATGGGCAAGGGTGCTAAATTCTTCTCTCACATCTTCTATCCGATGACCAATGCCTCTGCTGAAAAACATGATGGTTTCATTGTTACAAACTCTGAAGGTAACGCGATCACTGAATTCAGTGGCAGCCTGTTGATCAAAGGTGAACCGGATGGTTCATCATTCCCCAACGGCAGCATTCGTATGACCAATGCTGCGCGTGGTTATACCGCCTGGGACCCGACCAGCCCTGCCTATATTATGCAGACAGCCAATGGTGCAACACTGACCATCCCCAGCGTCTTCATGTCCTGGACCGGTGAAGCACTGGATAAAAAAATACCGCTTCTGCGCTCCAACGCAGCCATGAACAGGGCTGCGCAAAAAGTTCTTTCATTAATGGGCGAAACAGACATTGCTCCATTAAACTCCAGCTGTGGTGCTGAACAGGAATATTTCCTGGTGGATGCCAATTTTGCCAATGCCCGTCCTGATCTGTTGCTGGCCGGACGTACCCTGTTTGGTGCGCCATCTGCAAAAGGTCAGCAGTTTGATGACCACTATTTTGGCGCTATTCCTGAACGTGTTCAGGTCTTTATGCAGGATTTTGAAGATCAGCTTTATAAACTCGGTATCCCTGCAAAGACACATCATAATGAAGTTGCGCCGGGGCAGTTTGAAATTGCACCTTATTTCGAAGCGGCAAATGTGGCAGCAGATCATCAGCAGCTGTTGATGACTGTATTGAAGAATACAGCCAAGAAACATGGTTTCCTCTGTCTGTTGCATGAAAAGCCATTCGCAGGCATCAATGGCTCAGGTAAACATGTAAACTGGTCGGTAGGTAATGCTACACAGGGTAACCTTCTTGATCCTGGTGATACACCGCATGACAATCTGAACTTCCTGTTGTTTTGTGGTGCAGTGATTCGTGGTGTTCACCTGTTCGGGCCACTGTTGCGTGCCGCTATTGCGACTGCTTCCAACGATCACCGTTTGGGTGCGAATGAGGCGCCACCGGCTATCATGTCAGTCTATCTCGGCGATCAACTGGAAAATCTTTTCAGAGATATCAAAGAAGGAAACCTCAGCATTACAAAAGCTGGTGGTGATATGGATCTTGGACTTTCACAGATCCTCAACTTCAAACGCGATCCTGGCGACCGCAACAGAACCTCTCCATTCGCCTTCACCGGCAACCGCTTTGAATTCCGCGCTGTAGGCTCCGGTCAGTCTGTATCAGGCCCTCTGGTAGTAATGAATACCATGCTGGCTGATTCTCTTGAGTGGATTGCTGAAAGGCTTGAGGCAAAACTGACTGCAGGTAGTGATCAGGCAACTGCTGTGATTGCTGTGCTTAAAGATCTTATCACTGAGCATGGCAACGCTGTATTCGGTGGAGATGGATACTCGTCAGATTGGCACAGCAAAGCCGTTGAAGAGCGTGGTTTAAAAAACATTCCTACAACCGCTGATGCACTGCCTGCACTGCGTGAAGCGTCTGTGAAAAAACTGTTTGCCAGCACAGGTGTACTCTCTGCTGTAGAGTTGGAAAGCCGCTTTGAGGTCTATTCGGAGCAGTATATTCTGGCTATTGAACTGGAAGCAAAACTGGTTGTGGAGATGGCAAAATCAAGCATCTATCCTGCCGCAATCTCCTACCTATCTGAACTTGCTGCAGCAAACGTAAGTATGGCCGAGATGACTATCGAACTGGATAAAACAACGGCTAAAACAGTCGCTGCAGCAACAAATGCCATGATGGCTGCGGTAGCAAAACTCAGCACTGCCTTGGAACAGCATGATTTTGCTTCGACTGAAGAGCACATGCAGTTCCTTGCCAAGGATGTGCGTGGGCTGATGGATGAGGTGCGATTGCATGCGGATGCGCTTGAAACAGAAGTAGCTGATGAATTGTGGCCACTGCCTAAATACCGTGAGATGCTGTTTATCAAATAAACATAAACATGACAGACTGAAAGAAGGGCCGCTGATAGCGGCCCTTCTTTTGTCTCATCCAGCGACTTAGGCGCATTGTTTGGTTCACTCGCGATGTATCCAGTCGGCCCCCAGTGTCCCGTGCAAGCGCTGCAGATAATCCGGACTGCTAACCCTCTCAATCATGCGGTCAACCTTGTCGATTCGTTCGCTCAGATGAGTACGTCTGTCGGACTCATCATCATCAAGGCTTTGCATCAGGCTGTTCAGATTCTCCCGGTTCTGCAGCCATAGCTGCGTGTCTCTGGCTTGCTTGATATCGAGACGCTCTTTGTACCAGTCGCTTTGCAGCAGGTATTCGAGACTGAACATGTGACGGATGGAAGCATCATGTATATTTTTTCCTTCGAATTGCCCATATGCCATAACATGTAACAAAGCATTCAGTGGCGGGCATGCATCATTGATAGAGCCATCCGCAAAGTAGTCCAGCGCAACGCGCTGATGTGCTTCACAGATATTGTTGATGCCATCGACAAAGCTCTCCATATCCTGTGATTCCGGCTTTAACATGGCTTTGTCGAATACCATCATGGGTGTATCAAACAGTTTGCCAAAATGATTGCGCACAAAACGCCTGGTGATGCGGTAACCGAGCCTGCTGGCGAAAACAGTTTTGCCGTTGTATTCAAAATCTTCCAGTTTTTTCAGGTATCCCCATTTGATCATATAAGCGGGTTTCTGGACTTTGGCAGGCAGACGACACCATATTTCCGGGATCAACATACTGATATCGTGATCGATTCTCCTTTTTGAGCCGATATAACCTGCTGCAGTGGTAAATCCGTCATAACCACACAACATGAAGGAGACCAGTGCGGTGTTCAGATCAGCCGTAGCAGTCAGTGAATTGAACGGGCCCTTGGTCAGAGCACCTTCCGAACCTGCTCCCGTGGTTGATGGGGATTTTCCGGTCAGGCTGCTTATGAAATCCATGAATAGTTCCGGTAACTCCTGATAATGGATCGGGTTATACACTGCCAGTGATCGGATACCCGATTCCGGCGGGTTATTGCGTCGACCGGGAAGCACCGCATTGACCGGGAAGTAGACGGGTTGATCAGCTTGCAGCCCCCGACTCAGACGTGTGCTGATTTCGGCCAGATAACGCGAGCGTGGATCTGCCAGGTCTGGCCGTTGTTGCAGATAACGTACGTTCAGGCTTGCTTTACCGTCAACTATTCTCGGGTGAGCGGAAGAAACAAAATAGAGTGACTCATCCATATTGGCGGCATTGCGTATCAGAGACTGCATGGCAGGACTGAACTGCTCGAAATGCATCACGTCTTCAATCAGTTCTTTCGCATCTTCGCGCTGCAGTGGTTCAAAATTGGAGATGAAACTGTTTCCACTGGATAGGTCAGTCTCGGTTTGAATGTCCGAGCCGCGGTTGATCGCTTCATCCGGGCGTTGAAACAGAGTATGTTCACAGTTATCCACCAGCTTGATGCAGGGGTGATCAAACTCAGGGTTAAGGCCGCTGACGTAATGTGCAGGAATGACGATGGAGGCACTGATGTCATCCTCCATCTGGATTTTATGCGATGCAACAAAATCCTGACGCAGCTTGAACAGGCGCCAGCTGCCGTCATCTGCAAACCCCACGCGCAGATAACTGGCCATCAGTTTGCGTCCATTGTAGCGCAGTTCATGGCCGGGTTTGCCATTGACTGTGTCAACAGAGAAATGCTCGTGCCAATTGTTTTCCCATGCGCTTCTGTAAAAGCGTTTAATCATGAAGGCCAGGGCCAGAATATGGTGCGGAATGCTCTGCAGCCACTGGTTGTATGTATCTGAATAGTCATTCACCGAAGGTGTTAACAGTTTAATCACAGAGCCCAGGCTGCGCTCTTTACTAAGCAGGCTGCGCTCATCCGGTTCCTGCGATTCAGGGTGACGAAAACGGTTGCTGTAATCGCGCTCGAAGATGGCACGCACCTGCTTCAAATCTCTATCAAAGTTATCCACGTAAACAGGACCCGAAATGACTGCTCCCTCGATAGATTTGGAGATTTCCGATTTTCCCCCTCCGGAAACAGTGCTCGGTTTATGGCAGAATGTGCCTTCACCAATCGTTCCAATCAGTCGCCAGTTGGGTGAATGGGCAGGGCGCTCCATGCGTACTCTGAAACCGCTTGGATAGATGAAGACATGAGATGCAAGCAGTTTAAGTTGCTGCGGCCCTGATGGGTTTTGCCAGCAGGTTTGCATGTCATGAAGGCTGATACGGGCAGTTTCAGGCAGATAGATGATATCTGGATACTGCTTATCAACTGCATAACCCTCCGCTTTCAGCTCAATGCTATCGCCCAGTCGATGACAGAGATCGGAAAAGGTGTGATTGTCGAGCATATCAATGGCACGGGGGATATAGACCTCACCGAGATTATAACGCGGGAAAGCCAGCGCACCGCCTGCATGCTCCTCTTCGCAACCACCAAAAAGATTGGCTGAATAGCTAATCTGGGATTTGATCTCTTTCTTGCTATAGCCGAAATAGTTGTCGGCGATAATGGTGACAATAATACCGCGTTTATCACGGCAGACCACCTTGAATGCACTTCCATCATTGTATAACTCATCGTCATGTTGCCAGCACATACCATCCCGACGCTGCCTTTCACTGGCATCGTTCAGATGTGGTAAACCAAGATCCTTTTTTTTCAGTTTGACCAGATGCGGAGCGAGAATGATGCAACCGCTCTGGCCGGTCCAGTGTTCGATATCGAGTGCCGCATCATTTTCTGTCAGGAATGGGTCACCGGCATTGCCGAAAATAGATTCCACAAAATCAAGGTTGGATACCAGTCCTCCGGGTGCAAACATACGCACCTCAAGGCTCTTGTCAGATAACAGCCCTGCAACACCGACAACACCCGGTACACCCGGGCGTACTTTTGGACGCAGCAGCAGGGATACCCATACCTCCGCCTTCTGTTCTTCTTCGCTGGTCGCGGGCAGCTCAAGCAAGGAGCGGAGGGGATCAAGCGCCTCCCTGAGCAAAGCACCAAAAACTGCGACTGGCACTTCAAGTTTATCGGCTGGTACAGGAAGACCTCCGGCTGCGATATGAAAGACACCCTTGGTGGTGCGGCGATCGCTTTTAGGGTTGTGCAGCACGCCTTGCAACAGGCGGTATGAATCAACCAGATCGGAATGAAAATGGGTGCCGTTCAATGGCAGGGATACTTCGCGTGCCATGCCCGGCCTATCAAGGATAAATGTGGTGCCGGGCAGCTCGATGCGTTGGGCTACGTCATTCTCGGCCAGATAGCTGTTGAGAAAATTCTGAATGCGCTGATCGGCAGGGCACCGGTATGCCGATAACAGGCGTCTTTGTCGGGCGTAGTGTTTGAGCAGGATGTCAGCAATTGTCAGGTAAGACTGGTCACCACTATCGAGCTGGCAGGTCGGCTGGCCGAGTGCGGCCAGCTTCAGATTGATATGCTGGTGCCACACATGCGGAGGAGCTGTGCTCTTTTGATTGTCGTGTGCCATTACAGTCTCAGTCATAGAGTACACCCAGTAGTTGATCGATATGCGTTCATGGTTGCTCGTTTCATGATATCACCAGTGATACCGGAAGCCACAAGAGTTCTGCTTTATCAATGGTTCTGTCGAACAAAGCGCAGGTTTTATTCTACGTGGCTGTAAATCTTAGGCATATGGAGTATGCATATCTAAAAGCTTTTGATCCCATTTTACGTGTGTTTGCATGACAGCTTTCACCTGTCCAGATTATTCGGAGTAGGGCCAGGCCGGTATATTTTTACCCTCTTTTTCTCTTAGCATGCTCAGGTATAATTCTTCGACCTTGGCTCTTGCCCAGGGGGTCTTGCGCAGGAATGCCAGACTGGATTTTACTGTAGGGTTGTTGTTGAAACAGCGGATTTTCACATGGATGCCCAGCTCACCCCAGCCATAGTGCTCAACCAGACTTTCGATTATCATTTCCAGCGTCATGCCGTGTAGTGGGTTATTGGGTTGTTCATTCATATATGGGTCTTGTCCTTTTGAAAAACACATTTGAAAATATATTGCCTACAATTGTGCCTTAAGCGGATAATTGTGGACAGGGCTTTGACAAACTTGCCATTTTACCTACTAATCATCGGCATATCAAAGGGGGAAACAGTGAACAGAAATATACTTGCCATGCTCATTATGACTTTATTGGTTTTGAATGGTTGTGAAGATGCAGGCAAAAAAAAGTCTGAGCCTGCAAAAGCTGAGGTGTCCGGCAGTGCTAAAGACAGCGCTGCAAACAAAGCTAAAGCAGTTGCTGCAGACACTACTCTGCCGGTTATAACACTGAACGGGGTTGATTCAGTCATGATCCTGACCGGTGACCATTATACCGATGCCGGAGCGAAGGCTGCCGATGATGTGGATGGAGATATATCTGAGCGTATCCGTTCAACCAGTACACTCGATGCTGCCCACTCCGGGATGTATGCCGTGGGTTATAATGTCAGTGACAGTGCTGGAAATGATGCAATACCCGTTTACAGATTTATTAAAGTCGTTGATGCCAAGGCTGCAACAGCCGATGAAATTGCAAAGGCCGCTGAAGTTGCAAAAGCCTCTAAGGCCGCTGAAGTTGCAAAGGTAGCTGAAGCCGCAAAGGCCGCTGAAGTTGCAAAGGCAGCTGAGGTTGCAAAAGCCTCTAAGGCTGCTGAAGTTGCAAAGGTAGCTGAAGCCGCAAAGGCCGCTGAAGTTGCAAAGGCCGCTGAAGTTGCAAAAGCCGCTGAAGTTGCAAAAGCCGCTGAAGTTGCAAAAGCCGCTGAAGTTGCAAAAGCCGCTGAAGTTGCAAAAGCCGCTGAAGTTGCAAAAGCCGCTGAAGTTGCAAAGGTAGCTGAAGCCGCAAAAGCCGCAAAAGCCGCAAAAGCCGCAAAAGCCGCAAAAGCCGCAAAAGCCGCAAAAGCCGCAAAAGCCGCAAAAGCCGCAAAAGCCGCTGAAGTTGCAAAGGCAGCTGAGGTTGCAAAAGCCGCTGAAACAGCAAAAACCTCCAAGGTTGCAAAAAGGGATAGCAAGGCACCGGTAATCAAATTGATTGGAGACTCTGCAGTAACTATTACTGCTGGTATTTCTTATAAAGACTTTGGAGCAATGGCATCAGACAATGTCGATGGAGATATCTCAACACACATCCTAATGACAGGTTCTGTGGATAGCACCAGGGCTGGTATTTATACGCTGGAATATAATGTCAAAGACAGGGCAGGAAATGCGGCTGCAACAGTATCCCGATTTGTGACAGTGAAAGCAGCATCTGATACCACGCGACCGGTGATTACACTGAACGGCGAAACATCGCTTATGGTCGTTGTTGGCACCAGCTTCAACGATCCTGGTGCCAGGGCTATGGACGATGTAGATGGTGATATTTCTGCACGACTCTCTAAATCAGGTTCACTGAATACTGCAAATATTGGCACCTATACACTGACGTATGAGGTTAGTGATAAATCTGGCAATACAGCGATGATGAAACAACGCACGGTTGTTGTTACCGGTGACCCTGTTGCAGGCGCTAAATTCGCCAGTTCGAAGTGCAGGATGTGCCACAATATTGATACAACTGTCAACAAGATCGGCCCCGGTTTGAAAGGGGTGTTCAATCGCAAGGCAGGCACTGCGGCTGGTTACAATTATGGTGATACGTTAAAAACTTCCAGCTGGAAATGGGATGATGCCAAGCTGAGAGTCTGGTTGGGCCAGAAAACCAGGGATGCTGTCAAGCAAGTGTCGGGTGACTCTGGTGCCAAAACCAAGATGAACTTCAACGGTGTTACAGGCTCAGACCTGGATAACTTGATTGCCTTCCTGAGAAGCAACTGATCAACAGGTGATCTTGGCTCCCATGCAGGGCAATGCATGGGAGCCTTTTCTTTGTTAATCAGGTTTTACGAATACCGATCCAGATCGTATGCCGGGTCGCTACGTTGTGACTTGTGTGTTCGTACACGCTGTTGCTCGATATTGAAGTCGACTTTCATCACACCTTATATGTCATATGCAGCTTTTGGGCATCAGGCAGGGTTGTGATTAATTTTTGTTCTGTGACTTTGCCATTCGTATCAAAGTTAACCAGAGCAAGGTTGTTGATTGAAATAATAGTCGTAGCTTTGCCCTGAGACTTTTCCTGGGATTCGATAAAACCGCCATCTGTTACCAGCACATCGCGATGACTGAATTGGAGGTTTGGCGGTTGATTATGCAAAGGGCTGCTTGTCATTTGATATACAGAAATAATATTGTCTGAGCTGGTCTGGAATTTACCTTTTCGCATGAACGAGTAATGCACATCTCCCGACAATATGGCAATGGATTCAGGGCGTTTGGAAACAGAAGTGATGGCAGCCTGAAGCTCATCGAACCCTTCATTCCACGATTCAAAATCAACAGCAGCAGCATTACCGCTAATCACATAAGCAATGCGCTGTAAATTTTCTACCGCCTGTAAGCCGAATACCGGGGTCGCGGAAATCATGCAAACATGTTTCCCTCCTGCATCAACAGCTTGCTCCAGTTTGGCTTTTAACCAATCGAGAGCTGGCTGATTCATCAGCTCTGCCGGTGAACTGGCACGTTTTCCTTGCTGTCGACATGTTCTCGTATCCAAAGCAATAATCGCAGGGCGCGTTGGTGTCACATAGGCCCAACGATCAGCCTCTTTCTTCCATAATAGTTCATCGAATGCATTGGCCTTGTCACCCTGGTACTTTTGACTGCTGAGGTGCTCATGCAAAATGGTGACAAAGTGGTCATCAAATTGATCGGGGTTATTGCCCCAGCCCTGAAAAGCCCAATAGGCTGCAAGACCGTTAGCGACAAGCCGCCTGCCACATGGGCTTTCATTGACTTTGTTTTCCCAGTCAGGATGAATATTCCAGTCATCGGTAATGTCATGATCATCAAAAATCATATATACGGAAATATTCGCCAATAAACGCCGCACTTTCCCCAGGCTTTGGCAGAATGCTTTGCTCAGCTGACGCTCTTTTTCATAACCATTGGGGGAGGCGGTTGAACTTGCGCCTGCTTTCACCGAAGGCCAATCGGCCAGATTAGCTTTTGCACCCGGGCCACCCCAAACCATTAAATACATGGCCGCATATTCACCGAATGTTATCAGGTGGTTGCGTTTTTTCCCTGATGTAACCCCCGTATACTTCTTGTTCAGATAGGCAGCTCTTCCGTACAAAGGGATATTTGCAGCACATTTATGATCATCCCCGGTTGTGTAGCCATGCCAGTTCAGCTGACGCCTGCGCGGGATTGTCTCATCCCAGCCGGTGATATGATTGCCGAGCTTTATCAGCTGATTGAGTATGGGGCCGGACACATCATCGGCGTAAATTTGATCTCCGGTCATAAGTAGAGTGGAGGGGCGATCTGTGGGGCTTTGAAAAGATTCTGCGAGCAGATCATCGGCAACGGTTAACTGGTCAATATTGCCCCATGCTTTTTTTACACGACCAGCGTGCGGCTTGCGGCATGATCCATGTAAAACCTGATTGAGCTTGTTGGGGATAACAAAGCCGGGGTAGGGCTCTCCCGGATATTTAATCTCCTGATCCGTCGCTAACAGGCTCTGATGTTGGCCGTCAGGAAGAGTGCGGGAAATATCGTAGTGGAGAATGACGTCCTTCGGAAAACTACCTGCGCCCGGATGCAGGCAAATAAGATGCACATAAAGTTTCTGGCCCAATTGAACTTTTTTACTTCCGCCGTCGAAACTGATGACGTCGTTACTACCTCGGAGTCTGATTTCACCAAGCAGCTGCTCATCATGCTCGGTTGCAAGCCAGATATAAACTGCAGAAGTTGTTGTTCGCCGAACAATTGGACCGCACAGAATTGAGTTCATGAATACCTCCCCTGAAAAGCTCCTGCTTTCATTCAGCATAGCTGAGTTTGCAGAAAGGGCCAGTTCGACTGATTAAGCAATCAGCGCAATGAGTTTTTAGCGGACACCTATCCAGATTGTATGCCGGTTACCACTTTGTGACTTGTGCGCCCGTACGCGTTTCTCTTCGACCTTGAAGCCAACTTTTTTCATGCGCTGGGTAAATGCTGTGTCCGGAAAACCAGACCAGACGGTGAGAACACCGCCGGGTTTGAGAGCGTCATAGGCATTGTTCAGCCCGCACAGTCCATATAACGAATCGTTGTCATCGATGGTGAATGCATCAGGCCCGTTATCGACATCGAGCATGATCGCATCGAAGCCATTTTTGTGCTCTTTCATCACGTTACCAACATCTGCTTCAACAACGCGGACGCGATCATCTTCGAGAGGGCTGCCTGCAAGAATACCCAGGAATTCATAGTTCCAGCGTACTACTGCAGGCATCAGTTCGGCTACCGTGACTGTTGCTGATTTACCCACATGGGAAAGGGCTGCGGCCAGCGTGAATCCCATGCCGAGACCACCGACCAGCACATGGGCGTTTTTCCGTGCAGCGACAGGTTTACAGGCAAGCTCAGCCAGCACATCTTCAGAATGATGCTGACGACTGTTCATCAGGTCACCGGCTTTGTCCACGCGAATCGAATATTCCATCCCGCGTTGGTAAAGCCGGATGGTAGTGCCGTATTCGGTGGCTGTATCAAGTAGTCTGAAGGGGATCATGAGCTGGCCTTGTTGCGTATATTTTGGAATAATGACGTGGCAATGGGTAACATCACAAAGCATCGTTGATCGAAATACTTTTTGCACTCCTTTTTGCATTCCCTATAGTCTTTATTGGGAATGGGAGCATTTATGGCACATATACCGTTGTTTCAGAAAAACCTGATTCTCCGAAGCATTGCTGAAGCCAGTCCTGTGCTGTGCCCGATGCGCACCTGAAAGTTTTGCGCAAATGGCAAGCTTCACTCCAGTCCGGCTCCCTTAAAAAGATCAAAGAGGTTTCACTGCACGGGCAATTTCTTACTGATCTGTTTGGAAATGTACTTGGTTATACCGGCATTACCGATGGTCATGGAGAATGCCGGGAATGGCAGGCGAAAGTGTCGATCTCAGACGCAGGACAGGCTGATGTTGCTTTGGGATTCCTGTCGAATCACGGCAATCAAATCGTTGCGGGGGGCAGGATATGATCAATAAACAGCCATCGAAAGTTTTTCTAAGTCATGCCTCAGAAGATAAAGAAAGGTTTGTATTAGCATTTGCCAAAAAGCTTCGTGCAAATGGTATTGATGTATGGTTAGATAAATGGGAAATGCTACCCGGAGATAGCCTTGTTGATAAAATTTTTGAGGAAGGTCTCAGAGAAGCTTCAGCAGTTATTGTCGTGCTATCAAAAGCTAGCGTTGATAAACCTTGGGTAAAAGAAGAGCTAAACGCGGGGTTAATAAAAAGAATTGAGAAAGGCTGCAAATTAATTCCGGTTGTCATTGATGAATGCATCATTCCTGAATGTGTTCGTTCGACAGTTTGGGAGCCTATCCGTAACTTGGACGACTACGATGCGAGTTTCAATCGGATCATAGGCGCAATCTTTGGGCACAGAGAAAAACCGGCAATAGGTGATCAACCTTCATATACCAAGGAATCAGTTATCAATATTCCCGATCTGACAAAGGCTGACAATCTCGTGCTTAAACTGTCATGTGAAGATGCAATTTCTCATGGGGATTTGCTCATTGAACCTGAAAAAGTTTTTGCTGGTGAAGGAGAAGAAGAGTTTGTTTTCCCGGAAAGCGAGTTATCCGATTCCATGGAGGTGCTCGATAGGCGTGGGTTTATCACACTCCATCGAACAACAGGTGTAAGGCTATATTCCTATCTGATAACATTATTTGGATTTGATCAATATGTTCAGACCTACATACCTGAATACTCCGAAATACAACAAAAAGTTATGCAACTTATTGTTCTGAATGAAGAAACATGTTCACGGCAAAGGCTATGAGCGGGTGATATTGTTTACGGATGTGATGCCTGTAGCTAAAAAGAAGAAAGCGATGGAAAAAGGCGTGAAGTCGGTGCTTAAGGCGCTGTTGAATGAAGGAATCACCTATCGAATTTATCATCACCAATCAAAATCCAACTTGAATTTGCAGGTCGTAGATTATTGTAACTGGGCAATTTATCGAAAGTGGTCGCGTGGAGATGTTCGATCATACGACATCATCAGCGCAAGTATTGATGCTGAATGGGATGTGTTCAGAAGTGGCAAAACTGAGTTTTATTAAATGCTGAAAATGCGACCACCCCGGCTATCCTCCGAAGAGGAAGAGCTCCATGAGCTCTTGTTACCGGGGTGGAACCTTTTAACTGAAAACAGGGCAAGGCTATATACCCAATGAAAAAAGAGCAACGCAAACGCATTATTGATAAACATCGGGACAGCCTGACACGGCACGGGCATCACCCCAATGCACTGTACTGGAGCAGTCGGGAGATTCAGGAGATACGTTTCAGGGTACTGGCTGAGATCGGTATAAAATCCGGTGATTCGGTGCTGGATGTGGGGTGCGGGTTCGGGGATTTTAAAAGCTGGTTTGAAGCAGATGGGAAAACACTGGGCTTTACCGGAGTGGATATTTCACCCGACCTGATTGGCGAAGCTGAACGACTGCATCCGGATGCCACACTGCTTTGTGGTGAGTTGTCAGATTTTGATTTTGAACCCGCTGCGTTTGACTGGGTGATACTCTCCGGTGCGATGAATGAGCAGCTGTTTGATGACGGAGCCTATGCACGCAGGCAGATCGCTTTGATGTACGATTTATGTCGCAAGGGAACTGCGTTTAATATGCTCGATGCTCGACATCTGAAAGCGCATGACTTGCAGCGTACTGATCCACACCGGATGCTGGAGTTTTGTAATACATTATGTGTGGATTGCCAGTTGCACGACGACTATTTGAAAAATGATTTTACGATTTATATGCCGCGATGAGTCGGCTGAATCTATTGATGCTCTTCGATAAATGAGAATACATGCCCGCTGGCATCTCTGCAGCTGATCAGTGATGCAATTCCAGGAATGGTCAGCTTTTTACGTACGACACTGCCACCACCCTCAATGAACATCGTGGCAATATCGTCCACAGAAACAACCTTGTTCAGCTTGCCGCGGCTGTTTATATGTACGGTATAGCAGTCGAAAGGTGCATCAATCTTTTCAATAGCCCAGTCACTTGGGAAGCGCTCAAGCTCAAGGTGGTTATCGCTCTTGTTCTGAAAATTCAGGTCGGACACTTTAATTCTCAGCATCTTTTTTGACCTCGCTGATCGAGTATACTCCTATCATAATAAAATGCTTTCGGAATAACGCATTGGCATGCAGAGGATGGCATTCGCGGGAGCTGTTCTTTTTACTCCAGCGTCTTGATACCGTTGCAATCAGGAGAAACCATCAACCCATTAGTGATGTCGAGTCCTCCGGGTTGTGGATTTAGTGGCTGCCAGACTGATCTTCTGCGATAAAAGAGAAGACCTGACCTGCGGCATCTTTACAGCTGATCAGTGAAGCGACACCGGGAATGATCAGTTTCTCACGTACGATACTGCCACCACCTTCAAGAAACTGTTCGGCAATTTCGTCTATGGATGTTACTTCATTGAGTTTGCCACGGCTGGTGATGTGCACGCTGTAGAAATCGAACGGTGCATCGAATTTCTCAATCTCCCAGTCACTGCGGGATTGTTCGCGTTCAAGCCTGTTGGTGGGCTGATACTGATAGTTTAGACCGCATACTTTCACTCTTAACATAGCCAGACCTCTCAAAGGATATTCTGATCAGTTCAAGGGTTACATAATATTATTATCGGGTGAAACTGCTTTCACATTAGCGGATTAAAATTTTTCAGCAAGGGGGAAAATTTTCCGGGCTGATCGGTTGGCGGGTCAAGCGGGCTTGGCAGGGCAGCTTATAAATCCAGTGTCAGGCCATGACATTTCAGCCAGTTATTGGCGGCTTTGAAATCGGGAAACAGCGTTGCTACCAGATGCCAGAAAGCTTTGGAGTGATTGTGGTGAACCAGATGGCAGAGCTCATGCACCACGACATAATCGACCACCCACTCGGGCGCCAAAATCAGGCGCCAGTTGAAATAGATTCTGCCGTCGAGGTGGCAACTGCCCCAGCGGCTCTTATAGGCTTTGGTGCCGACAAAGGCGGGATGTTTGCCGAGCATTTCTGCAAAGGTGGCACAGCGTTGTTTGAAATGAAGCTCGGCCTGTTGACGATACCAGCGGGTCAGTTGCCGCCGAATATTTTCAGGTTGCGGGTCGGGGTGCGAAACATGCAGCTCATCATCGATGATCTGTACGGAACGTTTACCTTGCTGCAGCTGCAGCGTGTATGTGCTGCCCAGCAGTTCAAACGGGTCACCGTGGCTGAATGATCTGGGCACGAAGAGGGAGCGCTGTTCACTGTTAAACTGACGTTTCCTGTTGATCCACTGCAGCTTGTTTTGCACAAACTGCTCTATCAGGGATTTTGGCATACGGGTTGGAGCACGCACCTCAATCTCATTGTTGGCCTTGACGATGATGCTGGCTGTTTTGCGATTGGCCTTGCGAACAATCTGATAATCAAAACCTGTCATCTGAAAGTGCTGCTCAGGTTGTCTCAGGTCTGATGGCGTAGTGTTTGTCGCAGTACTGGCAGCTGACCGTAATATTGCCATTGGCATCGGCCAGATCGTGCAACTGCTCGGGCGGGAATGATCCGATGGCTGCAGCCATTCTTTCAGCGCTGCACGGGCAGTTGTAGGTATAGGTGTCGATACCGACAACTTTGCAGCGCAGCGTTTCAAAGTAGGACAGAATGGATTCCGGACTTTCGGATTCCAGTACCGAATCGGGTATTTTTGCCATGCTTTCTACGGCCTTGAACCAGTGCTCTTCATCGCAGCCGGGCATGGCTTCTATCATGATGGCAATATCGCCCAAGAGGATAACATCGGCCCTGATTTGTACGGACTGGTTGAGGTAGTGAAGCAGGTGGTCAGCAAGAAAGTCAGATTCATTTTCAATGGTAGAGATGTAGGGGTGGCCTACACCGAGATCACGTATTGTGGCCAGGCGAACGGGACTTCCCATCCAGCTGCCAAGGCTGTCACCTTGTTCAAAGCGCAACACCGTTTCCTCTTCCTGCCAGTCCACATAGCCGCGTACTGCACCCGGACTGGACTCAGCCATCAGTCGCTTGATCGGAGCCTGAACTGTGGAATCAAGCTGCAATACCTGACGCATGCCACCTTTGCTGATGGAAAGCAGTAGAATGGACGCAAGCAGCGTCTGTCCGAACAGTGTTGCAACGGGGCCATTCAAGCCATGAATGCGGTTGGCTTCTTCAATGATGTGGGTGCCGCGTATGATGGCACCGCGAGCTTGGGCATCAGCCAGTAAAAACCGGGTGAGGGTGTCGCCATCAGGGTTTTGCTTTATCTCGCTCATAGATTCTGTTGCAGCCATGTTTGTACCTGAGTTAAAGAATCAAAACAGTATGCTGCACCGACTTCGCTTAATTCATCAGCAGAAAAGCCATCGCACAAACCAATCGGCGTGCAGCCTGCACGAAGGCCAGCCTTCATATCCGCGACGCCATCACCAATCATCACAGCATCGACCGCTGCGACACCGAGTGCTTCGCAGGCAAGCAGTACCGGCGTCGGATCCGGTTTTTCAGGCCGGTCTTTTGTTTTTCCGATGACCACACCGACATAATCTGACCAACCCAACACCTGCAGCTGAGCCTCTGCTCGTATCTGGGATTTACTTGTGACAATCGCACACGGGATACTGTTTTCTGATAGCCACTGAAACAGGGTTTCGGCACCGGGCAGAGGTCTGATTTTCTGCAGATAATCCTCGTCATGAATCTCCAGAAATCGGATGCCGGCTTGCTCACGTTTATCACCGAACAGCGAAATCATGCTGCAGTCACCACGCCCGGTATGGCGTTTGACTTCCCGGTCCGTCATTTGTGGCAGACCGTATTCGACAAAGGTCTGATTCAGTGCCCGTATAATAGGAGGGAAGGCATCGACAATGGTGCCGTCCATATCAAGCAAAACTGCTTTAATCGTGTTCACTGTTTCAGGGCCTGAAATTCATCGAGCATAAGTTGACGCAAGCTGATGGATACAGGTCCGGGCTTACCGTCACCAATGATGTCATCATCCATATGGGTGACCGGCATGACAGCATTGGTGGTGCTGCTCATCATGCATTCTGTAAGACCTGACTCAGACAGTTTCCAGGGGCGAACTTCAACGTCGATTCCGTTGGCTCGCGCTATACGCAGGGCCATATCCCGTGTAATACCGCCAAGCACCTGATGGTCGAGCGGGTGGGTGACGAGTTTACCATCAATGACGGCAAAGCAGTTGGTAGCACAACCTTCAAGCAGATGCCCCATATCATCGAGCCAGAAGCCTTCATCCGCACCACGGCGCGAAACTTCCTGTTTACCGATGACACTGGCCAGCAAGGCAATCGACTTGATCTCACAATGTTTCCAGCGGATATCCGGCATGGTGATGGCGCGAACACCATGCTCCAGCGTGTCAGCCGATGGCATGGGCAGCTCGCGAACAGTGATCACCAGAGTCGGTCTCATACCCTGTTGTACCATGTGAGAGCGGGGGGCAACACCGCGGGTGACCTGAATATAAACCATGGCATGTTCAAACGGATTGCGCTGATAGGCCTGCTCAACCAGCTCGCTTAGCTCATCCAGTGTCCTTGGCATTGTGATATCTATGGCGTTACAGGAGCGCTCCAGCCTCTCCAGGTGTGGCCTCAGGTCCAGGAAACGACCGGAAAAACAGGCTATGACTTCATACACGCCATCGGCGAACTGGAAACCGCGGTCTTCAATATGAACGCATGCCTGTTCCAGCGGCAGAAAGTGGCCATTGACCCAGGCCGTAAGCTGCATATTTACTGTTGACCTGCTTCAGTTGCACTGCCTTCGCTTTCTTCGGAATCGGACTCACGCCACCACAGACGAACACCATCCCACTGACGGCTGAGCCAGGAGGCGCGTTCAACGTCACGTGTGGCCACCATGGCCACCGATTGGAGAACCTCCTTTTTGTCCGCATCGCCAAACACAGCATCAATGGAGCCCAGTTGCTGATCTTTGCTGATCGGTGCTTTCAATGGCGCTTCATATCGCAGGCGGAATGAGAGCGCGGATTCGTTACCTTTAGGCACAGTCACCCAGATGGGGTCGACCGGTTTCAACCAGACCTGTCCTTCCGTGCCTTCGAATACTTCTACCTGGCGACGAATTTCACGCTCGGATGGGCGCAAGGTGACGAAGTTACGGAAACCGAACATCAACAGCGTTTTGGTTTGCTGAGCGCGGGCACGGTCTGAGTTTGTTCCGAATACGGCAGTGACAAAGCGGGTGGTATCTTTTTCGGCAGAGCCAACCAGGCAGTAACCTGCTTCTTCGGTATGACCGGTTTTAATGCCGTCAGCTTCCGGATAACTCCACAGTATGCGGTTGCGGTTAGGCTGGGTGCGGCCGTCGTAAGTGTAATCCTTTTCTCCAAACAGTTTGTACATGTCGGGATGATCGCGCCACAGGGCAGCGCCAAGCTTCACCATATCGAGTGCTGAACTGTAATGTCCATCCTGCGGGAATCCGGTGGCATTGGCGAAATGGGAGTGTTCCATCCCGAGTTGTTTGGCCTTGGCATTCATGCGCTCGGCAAATGCATCTTCAGAGCCATCCACATGTTCAGCCAGGGCAATGCAGGCATCGTTGCCTGAAAGCGTGGCAATACCGTGCAATAGCTCTTCGACAGTCGGAGTCATACGTGGCTCGAGAAACATGGTGCTGCCGCCGATTTTCCAGGCCTTTTTACTGACCGTGACACGGGCATTTTTGTCCAGTCTGCCCAGTTTGATGTCTTCAAATGCCAGATACAGGGTCATCATCTTGGTCAGACTTGCCGGTGGCAGTTGCTGATCGGCATTGTGTGCGCCAACAACCTGTCCTGATCGTGCATCAATCATCGCCCATGATTTGGCATCGATCGTTGCCGTCGGCCATGACACAGCTTGGGCATCAATCGGTTTGATGCTGATGACGAACATCATAAGCAGTGCAAATATGCCGATCAGACGGGATTGTGAAGTGTTTACCATAACCAGTTCTCCTCAGGGGGTGCTTTCCATTCAATACTTTCCGGCAAAGCCGGTTGGATAATGCGCAAAAATTCAGCGTGCAACATTAATCGTGCATGTGCTTTTCCGCCATAGCGCGTGTCACCCAGAATGGGGCACCCTAATGCACTCAGATGTACACGCAATTGATGGGTTCTGCCGGTGTGCAGTTGTAATCGGATCAAGGCTCTGTTGCCTTTGCGTTCAACGACTTGCGCAGATGTTCTGCAGGATCGGCCATGTTCGTTGACATGATAACGGCCCTGGTTGTCACGCAGTTGGCCAATAGCCAGATTGATCTCCTGGCTTTGCCACTCGGGTGCCGGTTCAACGACTGCGAGATAGGACTTTGATGTGCAGGTTTTCCAGTGAGCCTGCAGTTGTTGCAACAGGGTAGGGTCCGAAGAAAACAGTAAAAGTCCGGACGTGCCTTTATCGAGTCTGTGCACAGGGCGCAGCGTGCATGCCTGTGCCGGTGGCAAGGCAAGGTATTTGGCCAACTCATCAGGCAAGGTGCCGCGGCTGCGATGCAATGCTTCCTGGGAATACTGACCGGCACGTTTGTTTAGAAGGTAGAGCGGTGGCTGTTGCCAGATGAGCTGTGCTGCATCAAACGGGTTTAACTTTTCCTTGTCCAGTAACACGATACGCAGTTTATCGCCGCGACTTAGTTTACGTCCTGCTGTACGGCAACGCTTCTGGTTCAGGTATACACCACCTTCATCAATCGCCCTGCGTATACGCCGACGTGAGAGCTCAAACAGCAGGGTCAGCCCCTGATCGAGCCTTTGCCCGTGAACAGTGCTGCCTGCAACAGCACGCAGGTCCTGAAAATCTGCTACGTTACTCATGCGCAGGTTTGCAGCGCGTTCAGCACATCATCATGTGTTTTACAAATTCGGATGGCATCAAAGGCACTCTCTGCTGATAACACCAGTTGTTCCGAGAGTGTGGATATAATCGGTTCCCACATATCGCCATACAGTAGCAGTGGTCTGGGTTCGAGCGCATTGATGGCAAGCAGATCCCAGGTCATGGCAAGCTCGGAAAGTGTGCCGAGTCCGCCGGGCAGAACCAGCCAGGCCTGTGCATCTTCAATCAGGATGCCCATGCGATCAAAGAAGTTATGCGCACGTTGCTCTTCACTGAGCGTGTTGTCAGGCGGAGTAGGAAAGCGCTCCAGCGTAATGCCACGAATATGGCCGTGACCTGCATGAATGCCTTGAGAAAATGCAGCCATCATACCCTGATGACCACCGGTCATGCCATCCCAGCCTGCAAGCGCGACCTTGGTGGAGAGCTCCAATACATCTTTATATACAGCGGATTCAGGCCCGATGCGGGATGAACCGAATGCGGTCAGGCGTGGGCGTGTTACACGAGTATTCATTATTCAATCACCACGATGGCTTTATCAAAACCGCTGTTTTGCAGGGAGATCACAGTTTTTTCGATCTGTTGCATCTGCTCAAACGGACCAATGCGAACCCGGTACAGGGTCTGATCGGCAAGCTGTTTCGGATACACGGCTGTGTTCGGGTATAGTGTTAACAGCGATTGACGCAGTTGATCTGCATTGGTCTGAGAGCTGAATGCACCGAGCTGAACGTATATGTTACCCGCTGCCTGTGGTTGAGAGGCTAGTGCTGATGATGCTACGACTGGAGCAGATGCAAGCACGGGAGCAGATGCAAGCACAGGCACTGATGCTATCATCGGGGCAGGGGCGAGAGGCGGTGTGGCAGCCTGAATTTCAGGTTTTTGATCCAGTGTCTGCACACGTACGCGTGTGGTGCCTTTGTCGGTATATCCCAACTCTTTAGCCGCAGCATAAGAGAGATCAATCAGGCGCTCTTTGACGAACGGGCCACGGTCATTGACACGCACAATCACAAAACGTCCGTTCTCCAGATTGGTCACACGTACCAGTGTAGGCATAGGCAACGTTGTATGCGCAGCCGATAGTGTATGCATGTCATAAAATTCACCATTGGCAGTGCGTTTGCCGTGAAAATCGGCTCCATACCATGATGCCACACCGCTTTCATCATAGGATGAAACACCGGCCATGGGTTTGTACCAACGACCGGCAACCTGATAGGGATTGCCGGTTTTGTAGGTGCCGCCACTGCCATCAGGCAGTACAGGGCCACCCGGGCGTTCAACCTTTGAGACCTCTTGCTTGCTGCCACAGGCAGTGATGAGACTTGCTGAGAACAGCATGATCAGCGTAGATGAAATCAGTCGACAGCGAATTTTTCACTCTCCCACATGGCGGCAATTTCTGTGACAGCCATGGCGTAATTAAAGGATGGGTTGTAGCGCATGATGACCCGAAAATTGAAGTGAACCAGCGCCAGCTGTTTGCCTTTGGATGTCTCCATTTCAATGATGCCGACTTTATCATTTTCCAGCCATGGCAAAGGGATTTTATTGAAGATCTTTGGCATATCTTTGCGCAGCTCAGCCAGTGTTACCCAGTGTTTCAGCTTACTCTTGTCACGTTTGCGCCATGCTTTGTTCAAACGGGTGTGAGGCGGTAACCAGTGGGCCACAGGTCTGCCGTGCTGCCAACCGTGTTTGTGGAAATAGTTAGCGACACTGCCGATAATATCCTGTTTGGAATTGAACACATCGCGGATGCCATCACCATCTTCATCGACGGCAAAATCGCGAAAGGAGGTAGGGATAAACTGGATGGAGCCGAATGCACCGGCGTACGAACCTTTGAGCTCTTTCAGGTTAAGTTTATCCTGACGACTGATCTGGATGATTGCACCGAGCTGCTGGCGGAAAAAATTGGCGCGCCTTGGAAATCCGGTGGAGAGCGTATACAGCGAATCAAGAATCGGCCTTGCTCCGTGTGTTTCACCAAAACGGGTTTCGATGCCAAGGATGCCGGCAATGATGGCGCTATCTACCTGATACTTCTGCTCAACTGCGTCGAAGATTGTTCTGTGCTCGGCAACGAAGGCTTTGCCTTTGTCCAACATGCTCGCTTTGATGAACAGCGGACGGTATTTGGCATAAGGCTGCGCCTCCCACTGGGTGTTCATACGCTTGATGATATCCGGCCTGAAGGTGGCATCTTTCATGATAGCAGTGAGTTTTTTAACGCTAAGGCCGGTTTCAGCGGCCAGTAACGTTACGATCTCCTCGCGGCTGACGTATTGGGTGCCATCAGGCTCCTTGTTTTCGGCCTGTACAAGCTGAGGCATGGTCAACATAAGCAGACACAGGCTGGCATAAAGCAGTTTGCTAATCGGGTGGCTGGAGGAATAGGAAAACATCATGTCCGCATGGTAGCGGTGAATGCTGTTTACAGGTAGCCCAAAGTAGGGGGGAATCATGCGAATGGTCGCTATGAACACGCAGCGGTGATGGACTTTTTTATGGTTCATCGCGCATTTGCGGGATTGATCGACATGGGTACTGATTTGACGACAAACATAGAACTTGTCAGTGAATGAATTCACTGTCCTTTCTTGCCGCCCCAGAAAGTGGCAGGAAAGCCAACTTGGACGCGCTGCACAGCGCGCCCTAAGGGTGAGGCACATGGATGTGCCGAATCAAGGAAAAGCCCCGGTTTATTTTGATCTGATTCCTATCGCGCGGCGGGACAGCGCCGCTTGCTCCTTCGGATACCCGATCCTGCATTCTAACAAATCAGCAGGATAGCTGATTTGGACGCTCTTTAGAGCGGAGTGAAACTCTGAAGGCCAAGGACGGCCTGAATCAAAATGGCCGCGGCCTTGCCGCTCTCCTCCGATTTTGACCATTTGACTCGGCAGGCTGCTAGCGGGGGGTCAAAAACCTTCTATTCAAATGCTATTTCCCGCTAATCGGCGATGAACTTTTTTTATTCCAGTGCAGCCTCATTGGTGGCATAACCAAAAAAATAAGCTTTATCCGCCAGTTTTATTGCCAGTTTCGAACGGCGCTTTTTATCTGCCTCAAGCACTGTGGCCATATCCGGGGTCAGTAGAATGGGTAACCAGCGGTGATTCACAGAGGCTTGCACGAAAGCAGCTGTGGAAGCTTTGATTCGTACCCAGACAGCACTGGCATCTGCCTGTCCCGAGAGTTGGGGCTCCGGAATGTGCAGGATAAATTCATCACTGGTATCGGCCAGTAGTTGAGGGTAAGTGTCCGTGTCGATGAACTGGCCTGTCACATGTGTCATCGGAGCATAACCCGGCATGGTGAACACCGTGGCATGCCAGTAGCGATGAGCCTTGTTGGGTAACTGCTGTTTATCCAGGCGGATGATGATACTCTGCTTGGCAACAGCTGCTGGAAGCTGCAGAGGTACAAAGTATAAAGCGTCCAGTGGTTCTTTGTCGGTAGGGAGAGTTACATCCTGTTGATCATCGGAACAGGCACTCAGTGCCACCATAGCAATAGCCATGGCGCAGATAGTTGATGCTTTCACTGAGTTACTGAAGAAAGAACGCGACAGTTAATTAGAAAACGAATTCGCGCTTCTCTGTGATGCCTTCCATGTCCTGCAATAGCGTTTCACACAGGGTGGTTTCCTGCCATGTTTGGCCAATTTTGCGTCTGTGTGTCATGGTCAGCATAGGATTAGAGCCGATAAAAGCGATCATCTGGCCGCCGTCATGCAACAGCTTTTCGATATGGGCAGGAATTTTCTTGGTGGCGGCAGAAAGCACAATCACGTCGAAGCTTGTGTTCATCTCATCAACCTGTGCCATGGCTTGAGCATCCATGGCATTGACCTGAATCACCTTGGCATTGCTGACACCGTGGTTGCTTATATTATGGCGGGCAGCATCTGCCAGGGCAGGGTGGATCTCACAACTGACAACTTCGTCCGTTTGCATCGCCAGCATCGTGGTCAGGAAACCTGTTCCTGTGCCAATTTCCAGAACACGTTCACTGCCATCAAGCATCAAATTCTGCAGGATCAAGGCTTCCTGAAGCGGACTCAGCATTTCCTGATTACACGGCAGTGGTACACGCCCTTCCATATAAGCGAGGCTTTTAATCTCTTCAGGCAAAAAATTTTCACGGGGCATGGATTCGATCAGATCAAGAACTGTAGGATCGAGTACTTTACAGCAACGAATCTGATATTGGACCATATTTTGACGTGCAAATGCAAAATCAGTGGCATTCATAGAAAAGTTCCCCTCGTTTCCTTAATGTCTTCAGATAAAGCTTGATTACAAGGCCCAGCAATATGCAGCAGATGGCAAAAAATGGCAAGTCATTGTCTGTGCTGAAATAGACCCGATTAATTGCTACATCGTGCAACCATGGGAATTATCCTCACAGCAATTGAGCTGCTTCAAACCATAGATAATGTAAGTGGTTTCCGCTCATTTGCGATGAGCCTTATTTAATGCTAAACCTGAAGTCGCGCAGGATTTTTTTGCCTCCGCCGAGTTTGCCTGTATCGGAGACGATTTTCCCATCCACTTTCACACGCAATGAGAGTGCATTACCGCAGTTGATCCACAGCGATTCGCTTGACAGTCTGACAGTGGAATACTGGCCTTCCTGAAGCAGCACCTCTTTGAGTAGTTTGCCTTTGGCTGCCCCCGACGCATTCGGTGCATAAACCTGCATCCATACCGCGCCTGTCACAGCCTCGAATCTATACTCATGCACGAGGCTGATGGTTGCTGGTTCTGGGGTGATATCCGGTGCTTTGGCAGTCAGATCTACGACTGCTTTGTGCGTGGGCTTGGGTTCCGGTGCTACCTCTGTCTTGAGTCCATCATCAAGTTCGACATCAGTGTTTGTGACCGGCAGTTTATTGTAGTTGTCCGCAGCACGTTCGTTTGAGACTGTCGTTATGGTTTCATTGTGCTCGCTGTTGTCCATGATGTTGAACATGATAAACAGGAGTACGAAGCCTATGCCTGCCACCCAGGCCCATTTTTTGGAGGGTGATACAGGTGGATCGGGAAATGTGAGTGGTTTGGTGAGTTTGTACAGGTCTTCATTGAGTTGCCCGATTTCCGTGGACAGGTCGAGTTTCAAATATTGGGCATACTGGCGAAGAAATCCGAGTGCATACACCTGATCAAGAAGCTGCTCCCAATTGCCAGCCTCGAGTGCCTGTAAATGTACTTTTTGAAGTTTGAGTTTAACAACGGCCTGGTCAATTTTTATGCCACGTGACTCTCTGGCTGCAAGCAGCTTGCAGCCAATCTGCTTCAGCAATTGCTCACGTGAAGTGATTTCAGCTGCTTCGCACTCTTCGGTTTTTTGCTCCAGTGTATCGTCCATGATTATTCCATCTGTCCGATTTTACCCATGGCCCAGGCCTTATCCAGCGAAGAGTTACTCTTGCTGCTGAAATCTTGCAGGATCATGCGAGCCTCGGACTGTTTATTCTGTTTCTTTAGCACTTCAACCAGCCCCTCAATAATGGTTCTGTTGTCCGGGTCTATACGCAGTAAACCGCGATACAATTCAGCGGATTCATTGAGCCTGCCCTGTTGGAAGTAGGCGTTGGCCAGTTTGCTTTGAGTTAAACCACTGTTTGGGTTGAACATTTTTGCCTGACTGTATGCGCCAATAGCCTGTTCAAATTTCTTTTGACCGAGCAGGGCATCACCAAGGTTGATAAAAGCCAGATCCTGATTCGGATAACGGGGGTCATCGAGAGATAACCTGGCCATGGCTTCGGCTTCTTCAAAGCGCTGCAATTTATTCAGCAGGTTGGCATAGTTGTTCTGTGTGGCGGCACGGCCACCATGATGCAGGGCTTGTTTGTAATATTGCTCAGATTTCTTCATATCACCACGCAGCAACCACGCGTAGGCCAAAGCATCGAGAACTTCGGGTTGATTCGGGTGCAATGCGTTGGATTTCATCAGCTCATCAAAGGCTTTGGGCAGCATGCCTTCCTTACCGAGTGCATCAATGGCCAGCTGATAGTGGATGTGGGCCAGCTTTTCCTGATTAATCTCATGTTTTGCAGGATTATTCGATGCACAGGCAGTCAGCGCGAACGCAACAACCATCAACAGGCAGAGGCGTTTGATATGTATAAAGTTAAATATCACAGGAATCGCTGCACCAGCGCATGAACGGGGCGCAGGCTTTCATCATTTTGTGCTTTCAGGTCTGCAAAAATGCCATGTTGCAAAGCTTCAGGGCAGCCGCATGTGCAAGTTGGCAGGGCAGCATCGGTTGTGAAAAACTGCTGTAACATGTTTTGCGCTTTCTCAACATTGGCGTGCATGATTTCGACAATGGAGCTGACCGAGACATTTTCCTCTTCTTCGTGCCAGCAATCGTAGTCGGTGCTCATGGCCACCGTTGCGTAGCAGATCTCAGCTTCGCGGGCGAGTTTGGCTTCCGGCATATTGGTCATGCCTATGACATCCATGCCCCAGCTGCGATACAGCTCGGATTCTGCGCGGGTGGAGAATTGAGGCCCCTGCATGACCAGATAACTGCCATTTTCATGTGTGGTGATATTAGCCTCGGTGCAGGCCGTGAACAGGGCTGATTTCAGGCATGCACAGACCGGATCAGCCATGGATACATGGGCAACGACAGGGCCATCGAAAAAGCTGCTTTGCCTGCTGTGGGTTCGATCAACAAATTGATCCACCAAAACGAAATGACCCGGCACGATCTCTTCACGCAGAGAGCCAACTGCCGAAATCGAGATGATGCGGTTTACACCGGCGAGTTTCATGGCATAGATGTTGGCGCGGTAATTGATGTTGTGCGGAGGGATGCTGTGGCTGCCACCGTGACGGGGCAGGAAAACGACTTCATGGCCGTTGATTTTTGCCAGCATCAGTGCATCGGAAGGGCGACCGAAAGGTGTATCGATGTCCAGGGACTCGATCAACTCGATGCCCTGAATATGATATAAACCGCTGCCGCCGATAATTCCTGTACGTGCCTGCATTACTTCTCCACTTACTTATTTGCTGGTGTCCGCTTTGAGCTGGCCGCAGGCAGCCATGATGTCCTGCCCGCGTGAGCGCCTCACCGTGGCACGAATTCCTTTAGAAATCAAGCTTTGCGCGAATTCTCTCATGTTGTCCTTTGATGTGCCCTGATACGGACTTCCGGGATAAGGATTGAACTGAATCAGGTTTACCCGTTCGCGCTCCGGATTCACGAAAGCCATCAGCGCCTTCAAATCTTCGGGGCGATCGTTCACGCCATCGAGCAATACATACTCAAGTGTGATGTGACGCTGCTTGGCCAGTTCATAGTTATTCAGGCAAGCACGCAGCTCTTTCAACGGGTGTTTGCGATTGATAGGCACAAGCACATCGCGCAGCTCATCAATGGCACTGTGCAGGCTGATGGCGAGATTGACCGGCTGCACTTCTCCGAGCCGTTTGATCTGGGGAACGAGGCCGGAAGTGGAGAGGGTAATGCGGCGGCGCGAAATATTCAGGCCATCTTCATGCATGAACAGAGCGATGCTTTGATGCACGGAATCTTCATTGGCCAGCGGTTCGCCCATGCCCATGTAGACGATATGTGTGACATCCGAGTGCATCTCCAGTGCTTGTGCTAACGGTTCAGCACGCAGGTCTGCCTTGATCGCCAGAATCTGGGCGACAATTTCACCGGCGCTTAAGTTGGCTTCAAAGGCCTGTGTGCCGGTATGGCAGAACGGGCAGTCGAGCACACAACCGACCTGGGAAGAGATGCAGACCGTTCCCCGTTTCTCTTCGGGAATAAACACGCTCTCGACCATTTTTCCGGCAAAACGGCCACGTTTCAGGCCGAAGACATACTTGCGTGTGCCATCTGTAGAACATTCCCGCCGGATCAGGTTCAGCGGCTCACACAACAGTTCTGTTTTGAGTTTTTCACGCAGCTCGGCGGAGATGTTTTTCATTTCATCCGGGTTCAACACCCCTTTGTTGCACCAGTCGAATACCTGTTTGGCACGGAACTTCGGCTGATTCCAGCTCGTCATCAACGCCTGCAACTCAGCCAAGCCCAACTCAGGCAGTTGCGGCAGATCCGGTCTGTTGCTCAGGGTGGCAGTGGGGGGTGTGATTGCAGTGTTCGTAGGCATGCGCGGTATTGTGACAGAGCAGGGGAGTCAGGGGTAGCCGGAAGGGTGCAATTCTACAGTTTTGAAGATAAGCCCCTATCGCGTGGCAGGACAACGCCGCTTGCTTGTCCCACATTTGGAGGGCAGCAGAGTTTTATTATTCTGCTATAGTCTGTCCTAAGACATGTGGGAGTGGGCATGAGTGAATATTTACAACGTATGGCGGTTTATAACCGCTGGATGAATGACAAGCTGTTTGCCAAGGCAAACGAGCTGTCTGCTGAAGCGCTCTGCGAGGATCGCGGAGCCTTCTTCTCTTCCATCCTTGGCACCCTCAATCACATCATGGTTGCCGACCTGTTCTGGTTAAGCCGCTTTGCCTTCAACAAAGACTGCCGCGAAACACTTGCCGCACTTGCCGATTTCCCCAGACCCGCATCCCTGCGTGATATCCTGATTGATGATTTTTCTGAATTGACCGCCGCCCGCGAAAAACTCGACACCCTGATTCTTGATTTCAGCCAGAAATGGACCGATGAGTTGCTTGCTGAGCCGATTCGTTACCGCAACACGGCTGGTGTTAAACAGGAACGTTCGCTAGGGCCTTTGTTGCAGCACTTTTTCAATCACCAGACCCACCACCGAGGTCAGGTCACGACTCTGCTCTTTCAGGCAGGTGTAGACCCTGGACCCACCGATCTGCTGGTCATGATGATGGAGGAGACTAAGTAATGTGTGAAGAAAGTGCCGAGGAAAAGTCACCGCACACGGCAATAACTTCTTGGAGCGGTTTTGTTTACCAAGGGAAGGTTGCTTTATATCATAGCCTCAAGCTTATTCTTGAAGATATACAGGGCTGCTCCAATTATAAACTGCAGTTAGATAGCCTAGAAGATTTCGCTATTCTTGATGAAGATGATAACCCAATTTCTTTACATCAAGTTAATGCAGGCGGGGTCAGGTCTTGAATATTGAATCAACAGAAGGCTTAATCAATAATCAAGGGGTCAGACTCGATTGATTAGGTGAATATCGAAATCATGCGCACCTTTGTGCAACTGCGCGCAAGGACTGCCGAGCATAAAGCGCTGGCGCGCAGGCTTCATCAGCTCGAACAGAAGAAATACGATAAACAGTTTGCCGTGGCCTTCGACGCCATTCGGGGACTGATGCAGCCACCTGAGCCAAAGAAGCGCCCCATTGGTTTTGTGCAAGCAGATAAGGAATAGGGGGAAGAGTGATGACAGCCTTGATAATGAAAATGAACGAATCATGACCTTGTGTCTGCCCTGAAGCCCTCGCAACTCCAAGACTTGACCTTTGTGAGCTATCAAGCAGTTCAATTTAGCAGGAATGGAAAAGACCCAAGAAAAGGCGCCGCTATTATTCGGCTATCACTTGTCAGGAGCTGCCAGAGGAACTATGAGTAAACACACACATCACGATAGAATGAAAAAGGTTGCACGATTCATTGAGGATAATCTCAATGCCGATATTAATGTTGGAAAGTTATCTGACATTGCTTGCTATTCTGAATTTCACTTCCACCGTTTATTTCATGCATATATTGGTGAAAGTGTGTATGCATATAGGAAACGTTTGCTGTTGGAGCGGTCAATCAAACATCTAATCTACTCCGATCAACATCTAACCGATATTGCGGCTCAGTGCGGTTATGAAAATCAAGCCTCATTTAATAAGGCATTCAAAAACCAGTTTTCTTGCACTCCTGGTCAGGTTAAAAACAAGGAAGTCTCGCTCGATTCATTTACAGCTGAGCCTTCTCATACATGGAGTAATCAAATGAAACCTGAAATTATTGAAATGGAAGCTATAAACGTTATTAGCGCAAGAGCCAAAGGTAGTTATGGAAATGCCGCAGCTGAGGCATGGGGGAAAATCATGAAGTTTGGATATTCAAACAAACTCATGGCTAAGGTAACCAAGCGAATAGGTATAGCACATGATGACCCCAGCATCACAAGCCCTGACCATATTCGTTATGATGCCTGCATTGATGTTGATGCCAACATTGAAGAACAGGACAGCCTGATTAAGCAGGTCATCAAAGGTGGAACCTATGCTAAATTCATTCATAAAGGTTCATACGAAAAGCTTTCGAACACATATGCCCAGATATTTAATGCATGGCTACCTGAAAGCGGATTTACTTTGCGTGATGAACCATGTTTTGAGTCCTATCTGAATAAAGACCCACGAAAAACCAAGCCTGAGAACTTAAGAACTGAGATATACATTCCAGTTCGACGTTAAAGGTAAAAGGGGAGGCTCACCCTGAACCTGATTTTCCACTGGTTTTCTAGGTGCTCCTCCAGATGGAATGATTGAAGAAAATTGTTCTGATTACAATATTGAATGGAACTTTCATCAACGATAGGGTTATTCTTAGGTTAGCAAAATCATATGTATAACAAAACGCTCGTTCGGACGTATATCACGCTGCGCCTCACAGCTTCGGCGTGATGTTTCAAGGAGGGATCATGCATCTCATTAAAATAGCTGCTGTAGGGCTGTTATTAAGTAATTTGTTTGCCTGTGCAAAGATGGATACACCGTCATCTTCACTGGTTGATGAAAAGCCAGTGATTACTATTGGCAGTACAAGTAACCCACCTAAAGACCACATTGTTTTCATCCCTGCGAATACTCAATTTCCAATTGAGTTTTCCGTAAATGGTGACGTATTCAATAAGTCGGTATCATCAAAGCTCATGGTAAGTTTCAAAGAAAATATGTATTTGTACAAGTACTGGGCCAGCCTTGACGGAAAAATATGGGTAAATTCCCACAAGCTCCTAAATGTAGAACCTTCAGGAGGCTTTGATACATCAGGTGGGAAAGTCGTAGTGAAGTTGGATCTTGCCAAATGACCATACAATACGTTCAAGGCCGCAATGAAAAAGTTGCAGTGTTTGTGCGGACCGTGGACGGCCTGCCACAACGCCTCAGGAAAGAGCAGTTGGACATTCTTTAGCATGCCCAACGGGTGAGGGCCATGGGTGGCCCGAATCACAATCATGCACGGTAAGTGCCTGAATTTGTGGACAAAGTCGAAACCACGTTTTTGCCTTTGCGTGCTAAAAAATCACATGGACGTAGCTTTTTAGAGTTTCCTTAGAGAATACCCCCTTATCCCTGCTATAGTGTGTTTTCTTTTGCATGACAGGGGGTTGTATGGTTATCAAAGAATTCAGCAGCATGGCTACGGCATTAAATGAAGAGATCAGTGTGTTCCAGCGTATTAACGGTTACGTTGCAATATTTATGGGGAAAGGCTGTGTGATTAACCAGCTCAGTACGAAGGATGGAAAGATTCAGTATTTCGATGCCAAACTGGACCTGGAGAAACTACTGAAAGACAACGCTTATAGAGGCACGGTGCATTATTTTGAGTCTCAAAGCTTTACCACCATTCAATAATTCCACAGACGGGATCACTCTACTGTTGAATCATCGCCAGGCTTTAAAGCTGAAAGAAATACAAATCCGGAACGACAGCCAGAAGCAGCATGGCACGCAACTGGTTGTTATTGGGAGGAGATGAGGGGCAGTTCTTTACTTCGCAGTTTCATGAGCCAAACAGCGATGGAGAATGGCAGAAGCAGGTGGATGATGGTGAGTCTCCATTAACTATGGAGGGGGCGGCTGGTCACTGGGATCACCGGGAAAAAGATGAATGTTACTCATAGCCCGGAGTGCTGTTCTGTTTGATGACGGTGGCAGGCCTATACTTTGTAGTTTTCCCCGATTTCCCCTCGTAATGGCATGAAGTTTGCGTTCAATTGTCATCTGAGTGGAACATCAGAAGGAATGATAAATGAGCGTAGACTTAAGCTGGATAAAACAATCACTGCAATTGCGCAATGTAAGCCAGGATGCGATCAAGGCACTCGACTGCATGGATATATTTCAATTCAGCACAGGCGAAACAATCCTGCAACAGGGGCAACTCGGTGGTGGTCTGTTTTTGCTGCGATCAGGTCGCATCAGCATCATGATGCAACGTGAAGATGAAGATGTGTTGCTGGCCAGAGATGAGGAAGGCGCTTTGTTCGCCAAGCACTGCCTGCTGGATGAGCATAAGCTATCCGATGTGCAGATTGTGGCTGATGATAATTGCACGGTGTATAAATTATCACATGCCAGCTTTATTCATTTAATGCGAACGCATCATCAATTGGCCTACGCTATTCTGTTCAGAATGCTGGATTATCAGGAAGAGACCATCCGAAAAAACAGGACTAAATTATTTCCGTATTTACTGGCACTGAAACTAAAAGCGGAGAAACTGCCCTTCATTGTCAAACTCATCCCCCTCCTGTTTATTGTCAGCTATAGCTCCCTGTTTTTCTACCGCCTGTTTAATCCAAAATAGGCGGTGTTTGAGTTGTTTCAGTTCGACAGACTTCTGATGACGTGATTTTTACCTGAGAGTCGCCAGCAGAAACTTCCATTTCAAGTCTTAATCGACCGATGCCCAACAAGGTATGGTTCAGGCCTGAGAAAATTGCCGATTGAATAATGCAGAAAATGACTCCAAGCCAGACAAGAGCATCTGTAGTTGTTGCTTCCATTCTCAGCCTCCTGGTTTTAAATAGCGAATAAGACAAATAATGTCCCAACAGATAGATATTTGCTTTATTTGAAATTGAGTTACAGTTTCATAATCATATCTGCGCAGGGGAAGTTCCTATGGAGCACTGGACTGAATACTCTCGTTTTTTCACGGCACTATTTGTGATTTTGGATCCCTTCGCAGCGGTACCCATCTTTCTGGTTCTAACCAGAAACTTTTCTGCAGTTGAACGGGGAAAAGTTGTAAATATCGCTGCAGTCACAGTTTTCTTTGTACTTGTAGCCGCAGCCCTGTTGGGTGAGACCATGCTGCATGGGATGGGAACAAGCCTGGCATCATTTCGCGTCGGCGGGGGTATTGTTCTGCTGCTTATGGCATTAGCAATGCTACAGGCCCAAACGGGAGCTGTGCGCACCACCCCATCGGAAGAAGCAGAAGCCGAAGAAAAAAACACTATCGCCGTCGTGCCTTTGGCACTCCCCCTGTTGGCCGGACCGGGCTCCATCAGCACCGTCATTATCGAGATGCATCGTTCTGAAGCTCAATACCATGCTTTCCCCGTTATATTATCCATTGCCCTGGTCTGTCTTCTACTCTGGATTGTACTGCGAATGGCAGGAGCAATAGGTAAGGCTCTTGGTCATACCGGACTCAATATCATCAATCGCCTGTTTGGACTGATTCTGGCCGCTATTGCCGTGGAAATCATGGCTAATGGACTAAAACAGTTATTCCCTGCACTGGCTGGATAATTTTAATTTGAACCAGGACCTCTGAAATGACGTAACTTCTTTCATATAGTCAACCGTCTTAAGCGTATGCCGAGCCATGTTGCAAGCAACTGATCCATTGGGTTACAGCAATCCGGACAGCAATGTGGCTATTCCGAGGAATGAGAAAAACCCAACCACATCCGTTACCGTCGTTAATATGATTGAGGATGATTGCGCCGGATCCTGACCAAGAGAAGAGAGTGTGACCGGAATAACAACTCCGGACAATGCAGCAGCCAGCATAGAAAAAACCATGGAAACAGCAATAACAAGGGCCAAACCCTCTGAACCATTCCACACAAGCACGCCAATAGCCGTTAGCAGCGCAATGGCAAGACCATTGAAAAAAGCTGCTCCAACCTCTTTTCTTGCCACTTTGAGCCACTGACTGGTGCCAATTTCACGCAGGGCAAGTCCGCGCATGGTAACGGCTAACGCTTGCGCTCCGGTATTGCCGGACTGCCCGGCGACCACCGGCAATAATATGGCCAGAGCGGTGAACTGGGCAATCGTAGCTTCGAACAGTCCAACGACTGATGCTGCCAGAAATGCGGTAAGCAGATTAATAGAAAGCCATGGCAGCCTTTTGCGCACGACAAAGCTGATATTCGACAGAGCTCGTTCATCGCGACTTGCACCAAACATAGTCAACATATCGACACTGCTCTCTTCACGCATAGCCTCTACCAGAGCATCATGTCGGATCAGACCAATCAGCCGCCCGGCAATGTCCACCACAGGAAGCCCGCTGATTCGGTGCAATTCCATCTGCTCCACGACCTCCTCTCTGGTTGCTGTCGCTGTTACAAAGGCGGGTACGTGTTGCGATAATGAAGCGAGGGTTTCTTCTGGCTCAGCAAGAGCCAGATTGTGTATTTCCACCATTCGGCGAAGTAGGCCATCTTTGTCAATCAGATACAGTTGTCGTGAGGTAATAGACTTCAGTTTACGAATACGGTGTAAGGCCTCTCTGGCAGTAAGCGTTTCATAGAGCGGAATAAAGCGCGGATCCATCAATGAACCGGCACTGTTCTCCGGATACTCAACCAGTAGGCTAAGCTCACGTTGCCGGGAGGCATCAATAAGTGCCATCAAGCCAAGTCGAACTTCCTCTTCAAGGCGAACCAATACTCGGGAAAGTCGAACAGAATCTCCCCGCTGCATAATCAGTTTGATCTTTATCCCGGACAATTGCTGCAAAGCGGACGTAGCCATGTCGGGCAACAAGTTATCCCATATGCGAATCAGGTCAGCCTCTGGTTGAGACTCCAGCAATTCAATCACCCCATCCGCAGGCAACGCGCTAATGATTTCCATGGCAACGGATGGGTGGCTACGCAAAAAGGCCTCGTTTAGCGCTTCCAACGCGTGTTTTGCATTGCCTGGCATTATAGTTACTTTTTCTCCGTAGCTGCCAGAGTGAAAAGATTATCCAGCAATCGCGCCAAACATAACCAGTATAGCCCGCCCAAAGAGATCACCCCATCTGTAGGAGAACTCAAATGATGTTCATCGATATCAGCACAATCCTGCAAACGGTTATAGGCAAGTATACCTATCAAAGTATTGTCTCGTTCCACTACCGGCAACCTGCGTCGCGATGCCCATCCAGGGTGTGATAGCAGTGAAGCATCTATTGCAGTATGTGCAAATAATGGCTGACTCTTATTATTCATAATATCCCGCAAGCGAGCATGGTGATTTGAGATCAATAGTTTCCCTAACTCGATCACCCCCAGCAGACGGTGTAGTTCATCAACAACATATAATTCGCAACTGGCAGGATGATGAAAGCGCTCAATGCGACGAATGGCCTCGGCTACTGTAATCGCTTCAGGTAACATATTGACGACCGGATCCATAAGGTTGCCTACAGATAACAATTCATAGTTCAGAAATCCACGCAATTTGTGGCACATCGTATCAGGCAACAGGGCATGCAGGCGCTGCTGTGTCGATTCCGGAAACATCCTGAAAATACGTGCGGAGTGCGTTAGCGGCATTTCCATCAACAAACGGGAAGCGGGAGCATCCTCCATGCTTTCGATGCACGATGCCGCTCTTTCAGGCAACATGGATGCAATCAAAGCAGCAATGAGTTCAGCAGGCATCGGATTAAGTAAGGCTGCAACGTCATCGGCTGAAAGTCGCTCAAGAACCCGTGCCGCCTCAACCGGGTATCGACGAATGAATTCTACCGATAGTGGGGGGGCCGTATCCATATCAGTCGCCCTTTTCGATAATCATCGTTATCTGTTCATCAAATAACTTTGCAGGGATATCAACCGTACCTGTATCTGACTCAATGATTACCCGTGACACTGTAATCTCGATGATTCGGCCTTTGATGTCATTTACGCTGACAATGTCACCGGACTGATAGAGTGACCGCAACTGATTTGCAGCAATGATGTTGCTGACATGGGTTCGAGCGCCAAGGCCGAAAGCCAGAGACATCCCCCCCAAAAAGGTTGCCATCACAATACCTACGATTAATGAGAGAAGCTCCACATCAAATCCAATTTGATCAATGCCCACGATGATAGAGATCGAAATGATAATGAATTGTGCAGCTCGGCCAAGCATTTCACCTTGTTCAAGCCCTGCAGAAATTACTGCTGAGGCAATCAGATTATTTGCCAGTGAACCAACCACGAATCCAACCAGTACAACCAGAAAGCCACCGACTGCAAGAGGGAGGTAGGAAAGCATCCCGGCAAGTAAAGTACTGAAAGATTCAAAACCAAGTGATTCAGCCGCCAGCACCAGAGAAGCCACTATCACTATCCAAAAGGTAAGCTCGCCAATGATCCTGACCGGTGGTTTATGATGTCTAAGCGGCTCTAAGGTCTCTTTGGCTGCAACTTTCTGCCAGAGATGACCCAGTCTGTTGCTTGAACGAACGATGATGGTTCTCAGGAGCGTAGCTACCATCCATCCCACAAACAGCACGAACATAGCAATGAGTAATTGTGGTAAAAAGTCAGCCAGTTGTGAGCCCGTGCTTTGCATCGCCAGACTAAACTTATTCAAGATTGAAGGAGACTCATTCATGATCTACTCCTTAAGCATCAGACAATACATGCATACACTTCTCTTTACTTTAAATGACATCTTCTGAAAACACAATGAACTCATTCTGGCCATATGATATGAAGTCTGTTGTTCTTGCCCGGCTTTTTCACCGCATACATCAAGGAATCTGCAAGTTGCAGCATTTCGAGGATAGAACCCATAGGCCTGGTGGAAGTAACCGCCCATTGCCGCTTCTTCATCTCAGAAAGCCAAGCCTTTTGTATCGTTTCCAGAACAGCTCCTGCCGCACATCCTTATCCAGTTCGGGAACAAGCATCACAAATTGATCTTCACCAAGGCGGGCTAAATGTTCGTGCTACGAGTAAAAGAAGACAATCTGTCTGAAACACAAGCCAGCAGCGTATCTCCGACATGATGCGCCAAGGAGTCATTCATCCCTTTGAAATTATCAAGATCGAAATAAACTTACGGTGAATGGTTCTGAATCGGCGGGTTCGGAGTACAGATATTTCAAGCTTGTTTGCATCTGAAAAATAGTTTCTATCTGCGTGCTGAATGTATTCATTGTGCAGAGTTTTTTCGCTTTGAGAAATAATGTTATTCTAGCGATACCTGCTCTATCACCGGAAGACAATATGTTGTTGGTGACTGGAATGCTCGAGAGCTTGATGCAACAAAATATGATGAGCGAACGGCCGAGGTTCTGGGGCACAATGCATAGCTGGACGAAGGGCCAGACCGAAGCAGGGGGCTGTTGTTTCAGTCAGGTGAGGTAAGCGCGTGGGTTGAGTCCTAGCTGGTGGTAGACCGGCGACATGTTGCAGCGTGGCCGATCAATGCAAACACCTTTAATTGCATTGATTTATCGGCATATTAGTGTTTGGGTGCCGGGATTATGGATCCTTTCATCAAGTCTCTGGCACTGTTTCTGGTGCTGTTCAACCCTTTCCTTATGAGCATCTATTTGCTGGATCTGATTCAGGACCTTGATCGCCCAACTTTTTTGCGTGTGCTGGTGCGCGCCAGCGTGATCAGCGGCTTCGTATTCATGCTATTCGCGTGGGGCGGCGAAGCTATCTTCACCGATGTCTTGCAGGTCGAGTTCGCCTCCTTTCTGATTTTCGGGGGGCTGGTGATTTTCCTGATTGCTATGCAGATGCTGTTCATTGGCAGTGATGCCATCAAACGTATGCGTGGTGGAAACCCCGAACATATTACCGGCTCCATCGCCATGCCCTTCATGATTGGTCCGGGCACCATCAGTGCCAGCGTCCTGGCCGGATCCACACTGAGTTTTCCGATGGCTGCCGGTAACATTGCGCTGGCTCTGAGCTTGACCGTTATCATGCTGATGTTGCTGAAATTTGCCTTCGACATTATCAAGGTACGCAATGCCAGTCTGCTCGAACGTTATATCGATATTACCGGCCGTGCCGGCGCTTTGCTGACCGGCACGATTGGCATTCAAATGATTTTGCAAGGTATACGCCACGTTGTCTGATCTATCGCGACGGCAACCATTGGAAGCTACTTCTCTCTCTTGATGAGTTGTGGCCTACCCGTGCATGATCAGCACAGGTAGGCTGATTTTTTTCAGAGTATGCTTAGGTAAAACGTGTCAGGGCTGCTTTTGGTGCCATCAACAGATTTTCAAAGCTGGAACCCTTAGGGAGTTCGAAACGCCACATAAGCATGCCACGAAAGTGAAGGTCAATCTCAGGGCTAAACAGGTGCCTGTAATCAGATGCCTGTAATCGCTTCACTTTCCTCGCCTTCCCATCAAAAGAGGATGCAACGAAGTGGTACTACCTCACCGGAATATCAGATACTAATTCCAATATGGGACTCAGGAATGGACTCTCGTTTCGAATCGTCGGCTGAAGTGTAGCGGGGGGGGGGCAGGACTTGTTCTGGGCATGTTCATTCGCAGCTTCGAATATTCGGTTTACGGTTGGATGATTCAAACTAGCAACAGTTGTTATCTCCTGGAGAGTGTTATTTCTGTTAGTGACAGGTGTCTAAATGTTGTTGATTTGAGCGACTGCATCGTTAACCATCTTGTCTACTTTCATCTTATAGGCTTTCTCAAGTTGATTGATATCCGCTTCATTCATGCCCTGTTCCAGCATGAGTTGATGGTTATGTTTAGCCTTTGTAAAAGTCTTGAGTAAGCGTTTGAGCACAAGATCCAACATATGCATGCGATCTTCAATGCTTGTCATATGCTGGTCAAAATCACTGGAAGCTTCGGCTTGGCCTATAGAAAATGTGCCCTGATTGTATGTAGGAACTATTGTCGTAGCGATTGTCATCATCATGGCCAGCACTGTTATTTTTATCATATGTTGCATCATTACACCTCACCTTGCCGATACTTTTTATCTCATGTTTATACTGTACGTTTTAACCGTGGTGTATCACTCTATGCCTATGTCCATTTCCACATAGACAGCTATGCCGTCTTCTTTATCGTTATACACCAGCACCCAGTCATGTCCTGCTTTTAGATCAATAGGCTTTATTAAACCGGAGTGCGCAATCTGCCGTCCATCCTGATCCACCATTAGCATTTCACATAAACCTGAAACGTTTGTTACCGCGCCTTTTACATGTATAGCCAGTCGACAGTCCACCCCAAAATCCTGGAATGAATCGTCAGAGCTACGCAGTACATCATTGGAAATAGATACCACATCTCCGTCTTTTAAGCCTGACGTATGATTGATCGATATGAACTGTGCCTGGCCCTGGGTCGCACCAAGAATATCACGCTCTTTGATTCTCTCCGGATATATATAAGCGTCGTGGCCATACAGCTTGTGGAATATAGCTATATTAACATGTGGCGCTTTAGCCCCGCCGGTAATATCACCCGCTGTCACACTGCCATATCCGGGAATGCTGAATAAAAATGCAGCCCCCAGCAGGGTGAGGTTGATTGTTATCAGTTTTAGTCGATTCAAGTCAGACTCCTTTATATATATTGCCTGGTCTTTCCTTACCCACCATTGTTACATGTGATGCAATAGTGTTGTGAATGCCTTGCAGCACAGATCATGGTGCTTTTCATGCATGCCGTTTTTTCAGAGTTCCCTTTGATGCGATCATATGGCTTATCCTTTAGAACAATGCATCAATGCTCCTGTTTGCCTTTGAGGGTTATTTCATAGAGAAAGCAATCTGTAGTCCATAAAAAAACGCTCAAAAATATGCGTAAAATCAGCAGTTCAGGGCATCTGTGCTGAAACCTTATGCATGCCAGGGTAAAATTTTAGGCAGGGGTTTGGCACTATTCTCCAGATTGAAATGGCCCCCCCCCCCTAAATAAAATTGATTTAGCCGGTGCCTATGATGCGAAGCTCGAAGTCGATTTTCTGTGATCGGGATCACATTTTCTCCGTTGAGAAGCTTACAAAAGCGTAATCAATCCGGAAATTTGCTGGCCGCTTTATTTTATTCAATCGCCTGAGGATTTATGACGGTGGGTATGAGATGGATTTGCCACCAGTCCTTGAGTTTTGCGGGTCGCTGAGCCATATTTTCTTTTGCACCATGACCAGGCTTTCAAAACCGGAATACTCAGGGAATAGGGTTTTGAAACAGCAAACAAGCGTGCCACGAAAGTGGTGAGCTATCTCAGAGGAAAATAGATATCCGTAAGCAGCTCTTCTTCCGGAACTGCAGCCCCGACATTCAGATATTCAAAAAAAATGGGGGCATCACGTTTGACTTCGTCGGTGCCAGGCAGCCAGTTCCGATGGAGGGTATTCACTTTCAGATTGATGCTATCGAGTGAACCCTTGTGGCGCAGCCTTGCACAACGACCAGCAGGGATTTCCCTGTTCATCACGCCATATGTGTTTTCGGGTACGTCAGTATCGACTTCGCCGCAAATATCGAAACGAAACTTTTGAACAGGCCTGGCTTCCGGGTCACTGTGAGCAACGCCAAACGTTCGCTTCCCGCTAACAGGTGAACAGCCGCTTTCCTGGCGCCAGGCTTTAAATTTTTCAAAGGATTGCGGCAGTTTTCCAGGCTCATCAGCATGTTCTAATGCTGCTACTTGAATGGCTTGGATGTTCACAATCGTAATTATCATCTGCGCTATGCTGCTCTACATTTTTATAATTAAGTATAGCTGACATCACACTTGGGAATTCCGATTCTCTGAGCATTTAGTTTAGGGTGGCTGGTATGAGACGGATTTACCTGCCCTTTGGGAAAACAGATGAGAGCTCCGGCATGGATGTCCGGCAGCGCAAGCGTTTGATCGAGCTGCATCGGACAAATTTTTCACATTTTTCTTATTCGGCAGAGGCACTGTTCTGGGAATCTCGCGGGGTGCAGGAGATTCGCTTTAAGGTATTGGCTGAGATCGGCATTGCTGCCGGGGATTCGTTGTTGGATGTGGGGTGCGGATTCGGGGATCTTGTTCGTTGGCTGAACGAACACGAACTGCCTGTGCAGTACGCGGGCATCGATCTTTCGCAGGATATTCTGGCCAAGGGAATCGAAATGAATCCGGAGCTGGATTTGCGTCAGGGTGAGCTGTTCGACTTCGACTGGCAGCCGCAAAGCTTCGACTGGGTGTTTCTCTCCGGTACACTGAACTGGAACCTTAGCGATGACGGGGCATATGCGCGGCGGGTGATTAAAGAGATGTTCAGGCTCTGCCGTAAAGGCGTGGCGTTTAATATGCTCGATAACCGAGACTCTGATGCAGCAAAGTTTCGAGAGCTTTTTGCTTACGACAGCGATGAAATATTCTGCTTCTGTAGAGGGGTTGCACCGGATTGCCGCTTGCGAACCGACTACCAGGAAAACGATTTTACCATCTATATGCGCCGCCCCGACTGATAATGAGCGCTGTCGGATCAACCTGGAAGCAATCTGCGAAGAGTTATGTTTGGATCTGGCGTCTGACTTGTTTCAAGTCACAGCTTAGTGCAGCAGCGAGCGGTGCATCACCGCGATACAGAGATCCATGATGCAGGTGAGACCTCCATCGGTGGCAATGCGGTAGCTCTCTTCGTTGATGATACCCTGTTGCAGCCAGAGAGCTTTGGCGCCGATGGAAACGGCAGCTTCGGCGATGGGCGGCGTGAATTCAGGGCGGCGGAACACATCTACAATATCCACAGGTACCGGAATGTCAGTCAGTGTCGGATATACTTTCTGTCCGAGGATGACTTTCGCCACGGGATGCACAGGAATCACATGATAGCCCTGCTGCAGCAGGAAAGCGGCTATCTGGTGGCTGGTTTGATCGGGCTTGGGTGAACAGCCGACTACGGCGATGGTTTTTGCCGTGTCTAAAAGTATGCTTAGTTCTGCATCACTTGGATTTTTCCAGTGCTTCATCGTGCTCTCCATGTGTCTGATTGCTCAGGTAATCTTGTTCCAAACTAACAGAAAAGGACAGGGGCGGTTAGGCATTGTGTACCCGGAGCTCGCAAGAAGTTTTCGGGGGAAGCCCTTCAAAGTTGAATCCATCTACTTTCGAATCAACAGACTCAGTAGTAGTATTCCGTCACTTTTTAGCCCGGACTATCCATGAAGCATGTGTTGCAGGCTAAGGGACAAGCAAGGCCGCAATAGGCTATTATGAATGGGTTAGTGGTGATGGACTGCCCGGCTGTGGCTGGGGACGGCAAAAGGACAGAATCAATGATTGAAGAGAGTACTTTTCAGATGTATCCCGTTCTGATCGGATTGATGGGATGTGGAAAAAGCAGTATCGGAAGGCTGTTGGCTGAAGAGCTTGGCTTGACCATGCTTGATCTGGACCATTACATCGTTGAAAAGGCGGGTAAAACGATTCCCGAGATTTTCGCTGAGCATGGCGAAGAGGAATTCCGTGATCTGGAGACCGAGGCCCTGCGTGAGGTGCTCGGCACACCTGTGGTGATTGCCAGCGGTGGCGGGGTGGTGATGCGCGAGCAGAACAGAGCCATGTTAGAGGTCCATTCGCCGGTGATCTGGTTGAAGTCCTCCCTTCATTTTCTCGCTGCTCGTATTCAGGGTGATGAAAACCGGCCGCTGACTGCTGGCCGTGATGCTTTGACGGTTCTGCAGCAACTGGCGGAGGTGCGTTACCCTTATTATACGCAGTGTGCCGATTATGTTTTGCATCGCGGAGAGATGAATAAAGCTGCATCGTTGCATGCGGTTCTTGAGTATCTGAAACAGTGGAAGTATGAGTGTAGCGGGGGACAGTCGTTGCAAAACGATAGGAGCCAGACCTTTATACTTAATGATTAGGCCACAGCGGTTCACCATCTGATTCCAGGTAGGTGAGGTAGGTCCGCAGATCAAACTCCAGCTGGTGATAGTCCGGCTCCATGTTGCAGCAGAGTTTATAAAATGCCTTGTTGTGCTCAGACTCTTTACTGTGCGCCAGCTCGTGCACCACAATCATGCGCAAAAATTCGGGTGGCATATCCTTGAATATGGTCGCCACGTGAATCTCGCGCTTGGCTTTGAGCTTTGCTCCATGCACCTGCGATTTGCTGGTGTGCATACCGAGCGCATAACGTGTGAGGTGCAGCGTGTTATCGAAGGCGACCCTGTTGATCTGTCCTGCATTGCGCAGGTAGCTGTTTTTGAGTTCCATCACATAATCATAAAGCGCCTTGTCAGAACGCACCGCGTGCCTGTGCGGATATTTGCGCAGCAGCCAGTCCGCCAGTTGATCCTCTTCAATCATCAGGCTGATCTTCTCTCTGAGTTCGAGCGGATAACCGGCAAGGTAGTTTGGTGGTGCTTTGGGACGCATGCCAGCAGGTTAATGCTTTATCCTGGCTTCAGCCATGTATGTAAAGCGTTTGCGCCATGTGGAACCGATGAATAGTGCACATTTTGTTTTTCAGACCCTGTGCGTTGCTTCAGACTTTTACCTGTTCGGCGAGTAAATTTATCAAATAATGGATGGCAATGTGCGCAATAACGCTTAAGTTGCGACAATGCCACTGAATTATGACATGCCGCTTTATCGACCACCGAGTGAGGGTGATAACCTGATTGTCCAGGTTACGCTTGGTTGCAGTTTCAATCAGTGTAGTTTCTGCTCCATGTATCGGACAAAAGCGTACAGCCAACGCCCACTTGATGCTGTGCTTGAAGATATCGGCAAAGCAGCTCGTAGCTGGCCGGATGCACGGCGGGTGTTTCTGGCCGATGGTGATGCACTGAGTGTTCCGACTGAGCAACTCGTGGCCATCCTTGATGTCCTGCATGCGGCACTGCCCAAGCTTTCGCGTGTTTCATGTTATGCCACACCTGCAAACCTCCTGCACAAAAGTGCGGATGAACTGGAGCTGTTGAAAGAGCGGGGACTGGGCTTGCTCTATCTTGGCATTGAATCCGGTTCCAATCTTATCTTGAAGAAAATCACCAAGGGGGCGAGCCAGAACGGTATCGCGACAGCCATGTCTAAAGCCTCTGTGGCAGGTTTGAAAGTGTCAGCCACCGTTATCCTTGGCTTGGGTGGTAAAAGCCACTGGCAGGAGCACATTGATGGAACCATAGCGCTGCTCAATGCCGCACCTGTTACCTATCTCTCCACGTTACAGCTTCATCTGGAGGCCGATATCGTTACTGAATTTCAGAGCAAGTTTGGCGAAGTCTTCGAGATGCAGGATGATCACTCGATGCTTCTGGAGCAGGAGCGATTGATCAGCGGATTGAATCCACCGAATTCCCTGATTTTCCGCTCCAACCATGCCTCCAATGCGCTGGCGCTGGCTGGCAATCTTCCGCGTGATCGTGAAAAATTACTGACTCAACTGCAGCATGCGATGGAGGGAGAAGCGCCTTTGCGACCATGGTATATGCGCGGCATGTAAGCACTGGTAGGCCATAGTCGAACGCAGCTTATGCGGCACTCAGGCTTTGCCAGGCGATGAAGCAGCCGAGACAGATCAGCACCATGGCAAAGCCTTTCTGCAGCAGAGCTGCAGGCAAGCGCTTGAGCAGGATGCCGCCGAGTATGCTGCCAGCGGCGGCAATCAGCGCGATGCTCGCGGTCAGACCGATATCAATTTGTACCGATGCTATCGTTGAGTAGCTGATCATTGCGCCTGCAGCATTGGCGATGATAATAATCAGAGAGTGGCCGACAGCTGTGGGGAAGTGGCCGATGCCGAGAAAAATCAGGGCAGGGACCAGCAGGAAACCACCACCAACGCCGAGCATCCCGGTGAGCAGGCCGATAATAAAGCCAGCCAGTAGCGCAGGAATATAGCGAAAAGTTCTGACCTTGTTTTCCAGTCGAACAAATCCGGTCCATAACGCGACACTTAAAATGAGTATGGCGAGAACTGCCAGCTGCAGGCTTTCGGCCATGTTTGCCCCGATACGTGCCCCAAGCGCACCACCTGCCATGCCGGTTACTCCCAGAATGAGTAGCAGGCGGTATTGCAGCTGTTTCCATGCCTGCTGGTGAATGGCTGCAGTCAACGAGACCAGGCTGACTAGCCACAGACTCATGGGCACGGCCTCTTTGATTGTCATATCTCCAATCATCATCAGGGCAGGCACGGTTAACATGCCACCGCCTGCGCCAAAGAGGCCCAGAACCAGCCCGATAAGCAGGGCTGCAGGCACCAACCAGAGACTCATTCGATGCCGGTTTTGCCGCAGGCCAGATTGGCTGGCACAGCCTCGTGAATGCGTATTGGATCGGCTAAATCCAGCTCGTTCATGAAGGCGATAAAACCACGCCTGCCCAGTTTCATGCGCGGGTTCCACTGCTTCTCTTCACCAATGGTTGTGGTTGCCATGCCTTTATAATCATGGGCGGGATAGACCTGCGTATCATCGGGCAAAGTGAACAGCTTGTTTGTTATTGAATCGAAAAGCGTGCCAGCATCACCCTGCTGAAAATCTGTACGACCACAGCCACGGATCAGCAGTGCATCACCACTCATGACCCGGGATTCGCAGACGAAACTCAGGCAACCATTGGTATGGCCTGGTGTTTCCAGGGTACGGATAAAATGCTGTCCGAAACTGAATTGATCAGCCTCAGAGAGCTGCAGGTCAACACAAGCCACCTGGCCATGTTTTGACACGCCGGTTGTGCAGCTCAGTCGCTCGCGCAGGGCTCCCAGAGCGGTGATGTGATCAGCATGTACATGGGTGTCAAAGGCATATGTGAGCGTTAAGCCCAACTCATGAATAAGCTTGATGTCCCGTTCCAGTTGTCTGTCCACAGGATCAATAATGACTGCCTTGCCCGTATGCTGATCGGCAAGCAGATAGGTGTAGCTCCAGGTCTCCTGATCGAAAAGCTGCCGAAATAACATGATAGACTCCTTGTTTCAGTATGTGGTCATTATAGATGAAGTAAGGGTTCATGACACTGTCTCGCATACAGCTCAGGCAGGTTGGCCCTCAGGCGTTTGTCAAAGCAGGCAGCCCTTATAGGCTTGTTGTGACAGTGGTGGGGGACGATCAAAAAGGCCTGCCAGGGAGGGGATCTAGGCAGGCCTTTCTTGAACGCTTTCGTTGCACGGGTCTATGGCCTGTAAAACTGAACCCTATATGTGAGGTGGGCGCAGCATGCAGGCATCAGGTATCCCGTGAGGGATTCGCACAGCCTGAATAGCAAGCTCCCGTTGCGTACGCATCGGCCCTGAATTACAAACCACAGACCAGTGCAACGAACCTATGACGAAATTACAAGCTGGTTCCTCCTTAGGCAAGGATGACAAAGCATGTGAGCGTCATCGTGACACAGTTGGTATTGATGGAAACGGGACACAAGGGCCAAGCTAAGGAGTGTAGCATGTTCTCGGGTTTAGGGGATTTACAAGCCCTGTTGCTCAGGAGAGCGCAGTTGTGACTGGATCTCCTCCACGCGCTCACGGGTGAGCGGGTAAAACCACATCGATATTACGGCGAGGCTCAAAAAAACCACCGGAATGGCCAGATAAGCAATGCGCACCTTTAGCAGGGTTTCTGCGGGCAACATGGATTCCTGACCCACAACTCCCGCCCAGGCCAGCAGAGCCCCGCTGCCGAGCGCCACGATGCCGATGGCAGATTTGTAGACCAGTGCGAACACCGCGCTATACACGCCTTCACGGCGATGGCCGGTGTTCAGCTCATCCTCATCACATATATCTGCCGCAAACGAGCCGTTGACCGCCCAACAGGCGCACAGGCCCCATGCCGCCACGACTACGGGGATAATCTGTAGCCAGGGATGCGCAGGTGTGAATAGCCACCAGCTTGAGGCATAACCGACAATGGAGATGGAAAGGCCGGTGAACAGGATAGTCTTTTTATCCACCCGCGCACTGGCCCACGAAATCAGCGGCATGGCGAGAAACTGGCCTGTGACCTGTACGACGGTCATCACTCCGCCAATCTCAGCGGCCAGCATTTTATCACCCTGACAGACATAATAGATGCCGATATAGGTCATGAACGGTAGCGCAAAAAACAGGCCGATGAACACTGAAAACACCGAACCCATAAGCATGCGAAAACTTCTGTTCACCGCTGTGAGTTGAATGGCTTTGAACAGTGAGAGATGCTCTTTTTTCCTTTTTTCGCTGTCGGCAAAACGTTCACGGCATAACAGCGCGGGCACTATGGTGGAAATCAGAACAAGCACGCCGATGCACAGACCCACCAGTCGTACACCCAGCACCTCATCGCCACCGAGCCAGGCCCCGGCCATTTGCGACCAGAGGTAAAGATAACCCACCAGCAGGCTGGCACAGAACGAGGCCACCAGTCGGTAGATTTGCAGGTTGGTGCGCTCGGCATAATCGTCGGTCAACTCAATACCGAGACCCGAGTAGGGAATCACAAATACCGAGAAGCTGAAATAGAAAAACAGGCATACCAGCGCAAACGCCAGAAACATCGATAGTGCAGACCAGGAGGTGATGCCGAACGGGTGCAAGGGCGGATAATCCAGCACATCGCTGCTGGGTAAAATGCGCAACGATGTGGTGATTTCAGCCCCACTGCCACCTGATATAACTGGCGAGGTAACGGTCACGGCCTGCGGTATCTGCCAATTATCGGGCGTGAAAATCAGATGAAGCGGAAGCACTGTCAGGTGAAGCGGGACAGCGCCGTTCTCCATCTGTTCGATACTGAATTCGGTGGTCGTTTCCGGTGCATGTTTGAGCACTACATTGAAGCTTCCGGAGGATTTTTCGGGGCCGAGCCGGACGTCTTTCGTGCTGAGGACATACCATGACAGTGTATCTTGCAGTATGGAAACTGACTGGGGGTTTTGTGTGACTGCATCGATCAGGGGCGCATGCTGGACATGCACCGTGATCAACCTTGGCAGTTGCGGTACCAGCGTTGGCAGAAACCAGACGGCAGAGAAAAACAGCGCCATAAGTATGGAACCGACGAACATCCATGGGCGGCGGCGTCCCCAACGCGAACGGGTATTGTCCGTCAAATTACCAATGACCGGGTCAAGGATGGCATCGGCGATGCGGGAGACCGCCATAGCCAGTCCGATAGCCAGCGTGCTGAAACCCAGTGCCACATTAAAGATCGGGAACACCAGAGAGAGGATGGCTGAGTTGGCGATGTTTTCGCCGAAACCGCCCACCCCCCATGCCAACTTGGTTTTTACCGGCAGCTTTCCAGTCACGATTCTGCTTCCGGATGGGTCTTCAGCCTGTCCGGTTGCTTCGGCCAAGGTTTAGTTTCCGGCCTTTAGATGATCGATCACCGCCTGGGCTGTGGTAAAACAGAGTCCTGTCACCGTGTCAGCACAGCCGTAGTAGATGGCGATGCGGCCACTGGGCGCATCGGTCAGTGCGGCACAGGGGAAGGTGACATTGGGTACATCACCCACACACTCATACTGTTCCCACGGCGCAATCAGGAAGTGCTTCGAACGGTGAATGACCTTCCATGGTTCATCACGATCAAGCAGGGCCGCGCCAAAGCTGTAAACGAAACCGTTACAGGAGGTGAGTACACCGTGATAGATCATTAACCAGCCTTCGCTGGTTTCGATCGGAATCGGACCTGCACCGATTTTGGTGGATTGCCAGCCATCGGTTGTGCCCATCACATGACGGTGACAACCCCAGTGCACCATGTCAGGACTCTGGCTGAGAAAAATATCGCCGAACGGTGTGTGGCCGTTATCGCTGGGGCGCGAAAGCATCACGTATTTGCCGTTGATCTTGCGCGGAAACAACACGCCGTTGCGGTTGAAAATCAGGAATGCATTTTCGAGTTGGTGAAACTCTTTAAAATCTCTGGTCCATGCCACACCGATGGTCGGGCCGTGATAACCATTGCACCAGGTGACGTAATAACGATCTTCGATCCACACCACGCGCGGGTCATAACCGTATTCCCAGGCGGAAACCTCCGGATTCTCGTTGATGAACCGGATACGCTCGGCATTGATCTGCCAGTCGATGCCGTTTTCACTGAAACCGGCATGAAGCTGCATCTCGCGAGCGGTGGAGTCGCAGCGGAAGACTCCTGCAAACTTGCCGTTAAACGGCACTGCTGCGCTGTTGAATGTGCTGTTGGCACCAAAAAAAGGATTGCGTGGAATGATCGGGTTCTGACTATATCGCCATACCACATCCGGGGAATCCTGTGGTTTGTCTTGCCAGGGAAGGTTGGGTAAAGCGTCTCCGATAACGTCTATTCTACTCATCATCTCCCCCCTGTGGATGGATTCGTCGCCAAATCCAGCGGTAGTCTGCGAATCAAGACTAGCTGCAGCAAGTCGCATTGAGAACAGCCCATTGCCTAACCCGGTCTGTTCATGAATTCTGTTGCACCCTTGCTTGTGCCTTTGCCTGCAACAAGCCCTTCATCAGTTGCCCGTATGCACGGCTACGCACGCCTTCTTCTAAATTCCGTTGTAGCCAAAGATCCGGCACAATCATCACAACGACTCATGAATAGTCAGGGCTAAGTAAAAGCCAAATGAAAGCTGCTGAGTTATGCTTCGCCCATGACAACAGCCCTTGCCAGTGAAACCCCGGTTCCCATTTCACACCATGAATTTGATACGATGCTCGCATTTGCGAGGAACGTGTTCCGGTTGAAAGATAATTCTGCCTATTTACAGGCCCTGTCAGATAAATTGCCTGAAACCGCTCATATCAAAACAGCCTGGCCTAGCGTGTTGATGGGTTACGATTTCCATTTGACTGATGATGGGCCGAAACTCATTGAAATCAATAACAATGCAGGCGGATTGTATATCGGCGACAAACGTTGGTTACCTCAGCCTGAGATTGATGCATTCAATGGAACATTGGAGCAGCGCCTGACTGAAATGTTTCACAGCGATTGGACGACCATTGCCATTATGGATGAAGATGTAACCGGTCAATTCATGTATCCGGAGATGCTGGCTTATGCCGAGATGCTTGAGAAAGACGGCCGTCAGGTCGTGCTTGTCAGCCCGGAAAATCTGCAGCTCAGGCATGATGGACTGTTTTTCGAAGGTCGCAGGATTGACGCGATTTACAACAGGCATACTGACTTTTATCTGGATACCGAAGGCCTTGCAGACATACGATTAGCTTATGAAAGAAGGCAGGTGGCCATTAACCCGCATCCGCGTTCCTATGCGCTGATTGGTGATAAATCACGCATGGTGGACTGGTGGCGCGCGGGCCTGCTCGAAGCCTGTGTTGATGCAGATGTCATCAGCAGCATCCGGGCTGTAACACCACAAACGCATCAGTTGTCTGAAATGGATGTGGAGCAGGCATGGGCAGAGCGTAAACAATGGGTGTTTAAACCTGCAGCCCGACATGGCGGTAAGGGTGTGTTGCTCGGTAAAGGCATGAGCCGCAAACGATTCGAAACACTGGACATCGAAGAGACGATTGTGCAGCAGCTGGTTCCAGCATCCGAGGTGGTTGTCGAAGGCCAAAACATGAAACTCGATATTCGTTTCTATATGCATGGTGAAAGGCTGATAGCGCTGGCCGGGCGTGTCTGGCGGGGGCAGCTGACCAATTTCAGGGAGCCGGGCAGCGGCTGGGTGTCACTAAGTATTGAAGGATGAACTGAGTTTCGCCGTCGTTGTACCTCTGTTCAACGAGCGCAGGCAGTTGCCTGAACTTTTCTCGCGTCTGTCGCAGGTCGGTGCAGATGAACTGATCTTTGTCGATGGTGGTTCGACTGACGGCAGCCGGATGTTGTTGGCAGAATCGGGTCTGCGTTGGATCTCTGCTGAAGCCGGAAGAGCCCGGCAGATGAATGCCGGTTCGGCCTTGTGTGAAAGTGATATTATTATGTTTATTCATGCAGATACAACGATTGATTCATCTCATTTGTTGGCGGTTAAGAAGGCCATGATTGACTCCGAATGTGTAGGTGGGCGCTTTGATGTTTCACTATCTGGCAAGCATCCTGCTTTTCGTGTGATCGAGAGAATGATCAATGTCCGCTCCCGCTTGAGCAGAATCAGCACGGGTGATCAGTGTCAGTTTGTTCGCCGTTCAGTGTTTGAAAAATTGAGAGGATTTCCGGATTTACCTTTGATGGAAGATGTGGCGTTTTCAAAGCTTCTCAAGAGAGAAGGTGAGACGGCCTGTTTGAATGAAAAGGTGATCACCAGCTCCCGTCGTTGGGAGCAATATGGCATTATGAGAACCGTATTACTGATGTGGAAAATGCGGCTGTTGTACTGGATGGGCATGCCTGCCGACAGACTTGCGCTGATGTACAGGAGCTCACGCTGATGAAAAATCCAGCTATCCGGGTCACAGATGTTAGGATCGTGGTGATGTGCAAAGCTCCCGTAGCTGGCAACGTTAAAACTCGATTGACGAGTGGATTTTCTGCCTTAAGAGCGGCTGAGTTGCATGCGGCCATGGCTTGCACGGTCATAGAACGGGCAAAGCGACTGTTCGATGATGTGGTGATTGCTGCCGATGACCCCGAACATGCCTTTTTTTCATCATTTGATTTGCCGGTGGCAGCTCAGGGTGAGGGGGAGCTTGGTGATCGCATGCAGAAGTTGATCGGGATGGCCTTTTGCGAGGGGTTGGATGCAGTAGTGGTGGTCGGAACCGATTCTCCGCATATGCTGGATGAAAGGCTGCTTGAAGCGGTGATAGCGTTGCGGGACAACGATACTGTGCTCGGCCCTGTGGAAGACGGTGGTTATGACCTGGTGGCCATGTCTGCTGCGTATCCGATATTTGAGGGCGTAGTCTGGTCTACACCGCAAGTTCTGGAGCAGACTATGGCCAATATCCACAGGTTAAACCTTTCATCAAGGTTGCTGAATATCAGTTTTGATGTGGATTTTCCGGCGGATGTTCAGCGTGCGATTGAATCGGGATGGAACTGCCCGCTTTAAAAAGCTTTTCGGCAGCATTTTTTGCTCTGGCAACTTTATGTTTGGACTGGCCAATCAGCCGGATAACCAGAAGCTGCTTCGTGCAATTATTATGTTAGCGCATGCGTTTGACACGAGACTTGTAGCCGAAGGCGTTGATCAATTTGAAATATTGCAGTTTTCAGGAGATTGCGGTTGTGATATCACTCAGGGTTATTGGATATTAGTAAACCCATGTGTGGCAAATAACTTGTCGGATGGTGCGAAGCTTCAGGACGCTTTGGCGGACTGTTTTACAGCATATGAAGCAATTGTCATGCGGACTATCACCTTGCACCTTTTCCCCATAGCTTCGTCACGCTAGGGTTGGCGAACTGACGGGTGAGTCACCAACTTACCCGTTTTCTGTGTCTGGAACCGAATCATCCGTTCAAGGAGTGAGTAAAGCGCATGCCACGTCGTAGTGATATTCAATCAATCATGATTTTAGGAGCAGGGCCCATTGTCATCGGGCAGGCCTGTGAGTTTGATTACTCAGGTGTTCAGGCCTGTAAAGCGCTGAAGGAAGAGGGGTTCCGGGTCATCCTGGTCAACTCCAACCCGGCAACGATTATGACCGACCCCGAGTTTGCTGATGCGACTTATATTGAGCCGGTAACCTGGGAAGTTGTAGCCAAAATCATCGAAAAAGAGCGCCCCGATGCGATTCTACCGACCATGGGTGGTCAGACTGCGCTAAACTGCGCACTTTCTCTGAATAAACACGGTGTTCTGGAAAAATTTAATGTGCATCTGATCGGTGCACAGCCCGATGCCATTGATAAGGCAGAAGACCGTGAACGTTTTAAACGCGCCATGGATCATATCGGTCTGGAAATGGCACGTGGCGGGTTTGGTCACTCCATGGAAGAGGCACGCACGATTGCCGCCGATATCGGTTATCCCATCATTATTCGCCCATCCTTCACCCTCGGCGGTTCCGGCGGTGGCATTGCTTATAATCCCGACGAGTTTGAACAGATAGCGGCCTCCGGCCTTGATGCATCACCTACCGATGAGATTCTGATTGAAGAGTCGATTATCGGCTGGAAAGAGTACGAGATGGAAGTGATGCGCGATCATGCGGATAACTGCGTCATCATCTGCTCGATTGAAAACTTTGATGCAATGGGTGTACATACCGGCGACTCGATTACCGTAGCCCCTGCTCAGACACTGACCGACAAGGAATATCAGCGCATGCGCGATGCCTCGATCGCGATCCTGCGTGAGATCGGTGTGGAAACAGGTGGCTCCAATGTTCAGTTTGCGGTGAACCCGAAAAACGGACGCCTGATCGTCATCGAAATGAATCCGCGTGTATCCCGCTCATCTGCATTGGCTTCCAAAGCAACCGGTTTCCCGATTGCCAAAATTGCTGCCAAGCTTGCTGTAGGTTACACGCTTGATGAAATCCGTAATGATATTACCGGTGAAACATGGGCTGCATTTGAGCCTAGCATTGATTATGTGGTCACCAAGCTGCCGCGTTTTGCCTTTGAAAAATTCCCCGGTGCCGATACACGCCTGACTACACAGATGAAGTCAGTGGGTGAGGTGATGGCCATTGGTCGTAGTTTTACTGAATCACTGGGTAAAGCGATGCGCGGTCTGGAGACAGGTTCCTGCGGTTTCGATAAAACTATTCCGGATGATGTGGAAGAAGAACAGTTCCTGCAGGAGATGCTTGCAGTTCCAGGTGCGGAGCGGTTGTGGTGGATTGGTGAAGCGCTGCGCGCTGGCTGGTCTGAAGAACGCGTTTTTGAAGTGACCCACATTGATCCGTGGTTTATCCGTGAAATCACTGTCGTGATTCTGCTGGAAGCCACCCTGTGTGGTCGTGATGTTTCATCGCTGAGCGCAGAAGATTGGCGCGAAGCCAAACGCGAAGGGCTTTCTGATCTGCGTCTGGCTGAATTGCTCGTAACTGATGAATTGAGTGTGCGCAAAGCACGCAAGGCTGCAGGTGTGAACCCTGTATTCAAACGCGTCGATACCTGTGCTGCGGAATTTGAAGCACATACCCCGTATCTCTATTCTACATATGAAGATGAGTGTGAAGCGCGTCCGACTGATGCGAAGAAGATCATGGTGCTTGGTGGTGGCCCGAACCGAATCGGCCAGGGCATCGAATTCGACTATTGCTGTGTGCATGCTGCATTCGCACTGTCTGATGATGGTTATGAAACCATCATGGTCAACTGCAACCCTGAAACCGTGTCCACTGATTATGACACATCCGACCGTCTCTATTTTGAGCCGCTTACCTTTGAAGATGTGATGGCCATTGTTGATGTCGAAAAACCTTATGGCGTAATCGTGCAGTTTGGTGGTCAGACACCGCTGAAACTGGCCGAGTCTCTGGAGGCTGCCGGTGTGCCAATTATAGGCACCAGCCCGGACATGATCGACCTTGCAGAGGATCGCGAGCGCTTCCAAAAGCTGCTGCATGAGCTTGGCTTGAAACAGCCTGAGAATGGTACAGCCCGTTCCACCGAAGAAGCAGTTCAGGTCGCCAATGAAATCGGTTACCCGGTTGTCGTGCGCCCGTCCTATGTGCTCGGCGGCCGTGCTATGCAGATCGTACACAATGAGAAGGGATTGCTGCGTTATATGAAAGAGGCAGTGCAGGCATCGCCCGATCACCCTGTGTTGCTAGATCGCTTTCTAAATCAGGCCATTGAGCTGGATGTTGACGCGCTATCCGATGGTACACGTGTCGTGATCGGTGGCATTATGGAGCATATCGAAGAGGCTGGTGTACATTCAGGTGATTCGGCTTGCTGTATGCCTCCACACTCCATCTCCGATGAAATCATTGCAGAAGTCACCCGCCAAACTGAAGCACTGGGGCTGGCACTGAATGTGAAAGGACTGCTGAATATCCAGTTCGCCATTCAGGGCGAAACGATTTATGTGCTGGAAGTGAATCCACGTGCATCGCGTACAGTACCGTTTGTTTCCAAGGCAACCGGCAAGCCGCTGGCCAAGATTGCTGCGCGTATCATGGCGGGTCAAACTCTCGATGAGCAAGGGATCGATGAGATTCCACAGCCAAAAGACTTCCGTGCGGTGAAAGAGGCGGTGTTCCCGTTTGTGAAATTCCGTGGTGTGGACCCATTGTTGAGCCCGGAAATGAAATCCACAGGCGAAGTGATGGGGATTGCAACCAGCTTTACCGCTGCCTTCTCCAAGGCGCAGCTGGGCGCTGGTGTGCGATTACCTGAATCTGGCTGTGCATTCATTTCGGTTCGCGAATGCGATAAGAATGATGCAGTTAACATTGCACGTGTGTTGAAGGGCGCTGGATTTGAGCTGTTGGCGACCAGTGGTACGTTTAAAGCACTGGCTGAAGCCGGTATAGCGGCAGAGAAGGTTGCCAAAGTGACCGATGGAGTGCGCCCGCACATTGTGGACCGTTTGCTCAATGATGAAGTGAACCTGATTATTAATACCACCGAGGGTGAGCAGGCGATCAGGGATTCCAAATCCATTCGCCAGGCCACACTGCAGCGCGGTATAGCTTATTACACAACCATGGCAGGAGGGCTTGCTGCGGCTCAGGCTATTGCTGGTCACTCGGATGTTACAGCCGTTAAAAGTATTCAAGAATACCATAAGGGGTAAAAAAGCATGGAACGTGTTCCAATGACAAAGCAAGGCGCAGAAGATCTGCGTAAGTTGCTTGCATATCTGAAAGGAGAGAAGCGTCATAAGATTGTTTCTGCGATCGAAGAAGCGCGCGCGCATGGCGACCTTTCTGAAAATGCCGAATACCATGCAGCCAAGGAAGAGCAGGGCATGAATGAGGCTCGTGTATCAAATATAGAAGATAGTCTGGCACGTGCTCATGTTATTGATCCTTCAACCATTACCGCGGAGAAGATTGTTTTCGGCGCTACAGTGGAACTGATCGATATGAATGAAGGTACAGAAATTACATACCAGATAGTCGGTATTGACGAAGCAGATATCGAAAAGGGAAAAGTTTCGATTACGTCGCCGATTGCCCGTTCGCTGATTGGCAAGGAAGAGGGTGATGTTGCTGTGGTTCAGGCTCCTGGTGGTGAACGCGAGTATGAAGTTCAATCCATTGACTATGTCTAAATTGTTTGATGCTGCTTCGGTAAGCCTGCCCTTGCCCACGGGCTTCACCCGCTGCTGCACCTCCTGTGGTGCGGTAGAGGGAGATATTATGATGTGTATGGCACTGAAATGAGAGTTGATTGCATTCGTATTGGCGCAGTGCGCCTTTGCCTGGCGCTGATGCTGGGTTTGCTAGTGGTGCCGGGTTACGTAGTGGCACCCGTACTGTTTGCCAAAGCTGGCAGCATCTCTCTGGCGGGTTCCCTGGCCGGAGACATCTTTCATATGGCAAACATGGGATTGATCTTTCTGACTGCTGCGGTAATGGTGTTCTGGCTGAGGATGCAGAAAAGCGGTGCTTTGATCGGGCGTTTACGCTGGTCTTTGCTGTTACTGCTTGCCGCCCTGATTGTCGGCAATGAATACGGTGTGTCGCCTTTGTTGGCTGATCTGAAAGCACAGATAGGCCCGATGGATCAGGTTGCAGACGATGATCCACAGCGGAAATTGTTTGGTATATGGCATGGCGTGAGTGCAGTGATTCACCTGTTTTCGGCGATTTCTGCTGCGGCATTGGTTGCGCTGGGAGGGCGGTCAGCCTCACGCGAGTCATGTCCGTCTTAAAAGAGTGGCTGTTTAAGCGCCTGGCAGACACTGAACTGGTGATGCTGCTAGGCTCGCTGCTGGTAATTTTTATTCTTCTTATCCTGCTGGGGCACATTCTTGCTCCGGTATTGCTGGCCATAGCGCTGGCATATGTGTTCGATGGCATTATCAACCTGTTGCTGCGTTGCAAGTGTTCACGTTTGCTGGCCATTGCCCTGACCGGTGGTGGTGCCATGTTGATGTTGCTGTTTACGCTGCTGACAATTCTACCCTTGTTGACCGAGCAGATAGGGCGTCTGGTTTTACGTGCGCCGCAGTATGTGCAGTCGATCCGTGAGACGCTGCAACAGTTGCAGGCCAACCATGCCGAATGGATCAATCCGGCATACGTGCAGAAAATCATTGCCGCGACTGCTGCCCAGCTTCAAGAGTGGGGTGGTGCGCTGCTATCATTTTCAATTGCATCCATTCCGGGCATGATCACGTTACTGGTTTATGCGGTTCTGGTGCCGGTTATGGTATTCTTTTTTCTCAAGGATAAGGAAAAAATCATTGCTTGGGGTCAACAGTTTTTACCATCGGAACGATCTCTGTTGCAACGCGTCTGGCTGGAACTGGATATCCAGATCGGTAACTATATCCGTGGCAAGTTCTGGGAGGCCTTTATTGTCGGCATCGCCATGTGGCTGGTGTTCTGGTGGATGGGTCACGAATATGCTCTGCTACTCGGCGTGTTAACGGGCATATCGGTGTGGATTCCGTTTGTCGGCGCTGCTGTGGTTACGATTCCGGTCATTTTACTGTCATTTTTCCAGTGGGGTTGGACAGATACCATGGCATACAGTCTTCTGGCCTATGGCATTGTGCAGGCGATTGATGCCAATGTGATTGTACCATGGCTATTTTCTGAAATTGTGAACTTACATCCGATAGCCATTATAGTGGCTATTCTGATATTTGGCGCTCTGTGGGGCATCATCGGTGTGATCATTGCTATCCCTATGGCGGCACTGGTGAAAAGTGTGGTTTCTATCGTGCTAGAGCGGCGTCAGGTTTCAGTAAGAGAACTCTGATATATTCGACGTTACCACACAGCCCATGGACGGGGTGAGAAATTGGGCGCGAAAGTAATTACTTTTACGCCCTGAATAATTGCAGGGTGCAATTATTCAGCATCTTATTAAGCTGCGATAGCTGATTGACAGCAGCAGGGTGCCTTTTAGGGTGCAGCAGCTTTGCATATGCATGGCCGTACGCCAATGATGCATCGATATAGAGCGGGGATGATTGAATGACTGAAAAAACTCCAGTGAACGAAGAACATCAGTCTGCTTTTGAAGCAGAAATGGAAGGACTGAAACGCGAGATGCGCTCTGCAAAATGGGTGGAGTGGGTCGAGAACAATACAAAAACTTTGATGATCGCTGCTGGTGCCCTGATTGCCGTGTTGGTTGCAAGCGGTCTGTGGATTGAAAATGATAAAGTACAGCGTTCAACTGCTGCGACGTTATACCAGGAAGCGCTTGTAGCTGCTGATAAGACGCAAAAGACGGCGTTGATGGAAAGCGTTATCAAAAATTTTGGCTCAGGTTCCTATGCGGCATTGGCTCTGATGCAGCTGGCAAATCTGGATGCAGCCAACCGTGAAGCGCATTTAATGGCACTGATTGCGCATCCTGCCTCCATGGATGAATGGGTATGGGAAGCCAGACTTGATCTGGCTGCGCTGAAAATTGAGCAGGGAGATAAAGCCGCGGCTATGCTGCAGTTGGGATCCCCGTTTGGTGCTCAGTACCAGCAGCTTCGCCATTATCTGATGGCTCAGGCAACTGACGGTGAGGCAGAAAAGAAACAGCACTTGCAGCAGGCACTGGATGCACCATCTGTCGATAATAACCTGAAGCAGAAAATTGAATCCCTGCTAGCCCAGAAAATATCCTGATGGGAAAATGTGTGAATTGGAAACAAACACTGTCGATCATATTGTGTTCGCTTTCATTGACAGCCTGTTCAAGTACCAGCTCATGGTTTGGGGGTGATGAATCCTCTCAAAAGAGTGGTAGTACAGAGGCTGAAATTGCAGCACCGGCATTCATTGAAAGTAATCTTGGCGGTATATCCACTGTGTGGCGAACGGATTTAGACCAACGCATGCCTGCCAGTGTACCTGGTTTTAGTTTACCTCTGATCTATCAAACGGGTAGTGCGGAGAAGATTGTAGCTGGTGCTCAGGATAAGAGAGTCAGGATTTATAGCGCAGATGGAACTGAACTGGGCCGCATTGGCTTAGGGGCAGCCTGTGAGTCCGGCGCATTGCAGTTATCCAATGGTCTGGTTGTGGTTGGTGATGTTGAAGGCGGCCTGTATGGCCTTGATATTAAGAAGGCAGTCGTGAGCTGGAAGGTTGAACTATCCTCATCATTTGTGGGCACACCGGTAGCTATCGACGGTGGCTTCATCATTCAGACTGTTAACAATCAAGTGTACAGATTCAGTGCTGCCGGAGAAAAGCTGTGGAGCTATTCCGGTAACGATGGTGGTTTGAGCATGCACTTAAGCCCGTCTCCTGTGGTGCACAAGAATCGTGTCTACGCCGCCATGACCAATGGTGAGGTCGTTGCATTAAAGGCTGAGCATGGTGGTTTCTTATGGAAGCGACAGTTGCTGCTCAATAACAACGCATCGATACTCAGTGAGCTGAAAGTGCCGGTTGCAGCACCGACAGTTGTGACTGCTGAAGAGTCCGGTCGTGATGAAGATACGCTTGTCGTACCCGTTTTTCAGGGAGACATAGCTTTTTTGTCCTTGCAGGATGGGAGTACACTGAACAGTCGCTCAATATCGATTAAATCTTCTGCATTGTTAAAAAACAAGCGTCTGTACATTGCTGATTCAACCGGCTCTGTGAGCGCACTTGATGCTGCAAATGGTGTAACATTATGGAAACAGCAAGTAACTACAAATGAGCTTACCGGGCCAGTGCTGTGGCAGGGTGACCTTTGGGTTGCCAATGAACATGGTAAAGTTTTTCGTTTAACTGAAAATGGCAAGGTCAAAGCCAGTGTTGAATTAACTGGTCGTATTGATCGTGTCCCTGTTGCAACAAAGAAGGGCGTGCTGGTTCGTAATAATCTCGGCACCCTGTATCTGTTGCACTGACTGATTCCTGACTGGGTGGCCTAAGTGACTGAAACTGTTCGAGATATCGCTGTCGGGAGACTTCCCGTTATTGCCATCGTAGGCCGACCCAATGTGGGTAAGTCAACACTATTCAATCGTATTGTCGGGCATCGTACTGCAATCGTAGGTGACCGTCCGGGCGTGACAGTAGACAGACTTGAAACTGAATGTCTGGTTGGCGATCAGCAGGTTGTCCTGGTTGATACCGGTGGTATTGGTGAAGGGACACATGATGCCATGCAACCGGCTATTGATGCACAGGTGGAAGCAGCCCTTGAAATCGCTGATATCGTCCTTTTTGTAACCGATGCCCAGGCAGGTTGCACACCCGTGGATGCGGCCATTGCCAATAAACTGCGCCGTCATCAAATCACTGTTTTCCTGATTGTGAATAAAGCCGAAAGACCGAATTCAGAAATGGATTTTTATGGACTTGGTATGGGTGATCCCATCGCCATTTCCGCCTCACATGGCAATGGCGTAAAAGAGTTTGTTGCCGATCTCGCTGACAAGCTCCCGAGTGTCAGGGACAACGAGGAAGAGCATGGTACTCCGATTGCCAGTATTGCGGTGATTGGACGCCCGAATGTTGGTAAATCCACACTGATTAATGCCTGGTTAGGGCGTGAACGCATGGTAGTCAGCGATATTGCCGGCACTACCCGTGATGCTATTGATAGTGAACTGGCTTATGGCGATGGATTTATTCGTCTTGTGGATACCGCAGGTCAGCGTAAGCATGGCCGTATTGCCGATGTCATTGAGTTTGTTGCCCGCGTCAAGGCAGTACAGGCATTCAAGCGCGCGGATACAGCAGTTATGGTGCTTGATGGTTCAGAAGGTGTGGTTGAGCAGGATATGCGTTTGATGCAGCTGGCCTTTGATGAAGGCTGTGCGTTGATAGTCGCCGTGAATAAGTTGGATCTGATCTCCGAAGCTGAATGGAAACATTATGTGGAGCGCCTTGATTTCCGTATGCGCGGCTTTCCTGAAATTCCAACGTTCAGAATTACGGCCAAAACCGGCAAGGGTGTGAAACAACTGCTTGGCAAGGCCATTTATGCTTCCAAACTGAATCGTTTTGAATTGGGTACAGGTCCGTTGAACCGCTGGCTAAGCGACACTCAGGAAGCTCAACATCCACCAAGTGATAATGGCGCAGTAGTCAGGCTCAAATATGCATCCCAAATTGCTACATCGCCGCCTACTATCAAAATCTTTTGTAATCGACCGAAAGGGTTGAAATCCAGCTATCGTAAATTCCTTGAGCAATCCTTCCGCCAAACATTTAAACTGGTCGGTGTGCCCATTCGATTTATTTTTTCTGCCAGCAGCAACCCGTATGCTCCGGAGAAAAAACGTTAGGCATGCGAAGCTTCGAAGAGACGCGCATCATTCCATGCTCAGCAGCGACTATGTTCGATGTGGTGATGGATATTGATGCTTACCCCTCTTTTCTGCCCTGGGTGGCAGGATCAAGGGTGTTGAGCAGAAAGGACGCAGAGCTGACTGCAGAATTGATTGCAGACCTGGCAGGGTCCCGGCACAGTTTTAAAACCATTGATCGTTTTATTACCAATAAGTTGGTTGAAATCCGCTTGCTTGAAGGCCCATTTCGCTTTCTGGAAAGCATATGGACATTTGAACCTCTTGATGAGCAGCGCTGCCGTGTGCATTTCTCCATAGAATTCGAATTTCGCAGTATGATGGTTGATCTGGTGGCCAGTCCGATTTTTTCAACTGCTTGTAAGTCTATGGTGCAGGCATTTGAAAAACGTGCGCTGGAACTGAAGGGGCACTGATGCACGTTTCTGTGGTTTATGCGCTTGCACACGAGCAGATTATTGAAGAGCTTGATGTTGCCCAAGGTACTACGGCAGAAGAAGCAGTACATATGTCAGGGCTGTTGGAACAACACCCGGACATTGATCTGGCGGTCAATAAACTGGGTATTTATGCCAAGCTGGTAAAAGGTGCTCAAGTTCTCAGTGATGGTGACCGCGTAGAGATTTATCGCCCACTACCACGCAAACCACGCGATGCTCATGCTGCTGATGACAAAAAATCACGCATTCGGGCCAAAAAAGAGCGTATTGCAGAAGATAAGGTTTAAGGCAAAAGCTGATTATTCCTGCGCTTCATTGAGATACTGCTTGCGCTTTATACGTTTCATTTTACCATGACTGATGTCCTTAGGAGGGGTTATGACAGTTTCAGAAGTGATTGCACAAATCAAACAGGGAAAGAGTATGGCTGGATCCGATCTGTCAGGCTTGGATTTCTCAAATCAGGATTTGACCGGTGCGGATTTCTCGGGGGCAAGCCTCAACGGCTGTAACTTTTCCGGAGCCGATTTGTCCGGTGCCGATATGCGCAATGCAAGCCTTGATGGTGCCTCACTGGTGAACTGTAAACAGGCAGGTACGCGTATTGACCTGCAGCGTGTGCTCTCCCGCATTCGTAGTGGCTGGACCATGGATGGAGTCGATCTGTCAGGTATGGATCTTTCCGGGCAAGACCTTCGCCATGCCAAAATTATTTATGCCAACATGTCCGGTTGTAACCTGGAAGGTGCCGATCTGCGCGGTGCAGTACTCAACGAATCCGACCTCTCTTTTGCTAATTTAACCGATGCAGACTTTGGCGGTGCATCGCTGAAACGCGTCAACCTCACACGTGCTGTTCGTACCGGAACTAAAATTTCCAGAAGGGCTATGAAAAAGACATATATTGCCGGGGAAACTGCTTACAAGTAGTCCGCATTAGTGCGGTGCAGAGGCTACAGTTATCTGACTAAAGCTCTGTGACAAGCTGTACTGTGAACGTGTCATGCTGATCAAGAAAGTCTGTCGCGGAAATCCTCGTAGTTGAATCGACGTACCAGCTCAAATGTGTTGTCCGTGTGCCAGATGCCAATATCGGGATGACGTACACCATTGAACATGGTGGTTTTCACCATGGTATAGTGAATCATGTCCTCGAACACGAGTCTGGAACCAATCGTAAGAGCTTCGTCAAATGAATAATCACCAATCACGTCACCGGCCAGACACGAGGTGCCGCCAAGGCGATAGGTATAGTTCTTTTGGCCAGCTTCACCTGAACCGGTAATGGTGGGGCGATAGGGCATTTCCAGCACATCAGGCATGTGAGCCGTGGCTGAGATGTCGAGTATGGCCACATCCAGCCCATCAGTGGGCACAATGTCGAGTACAGATGTAATCAGCGGGCCAGTGCACCAGCCTATGGCCCCACCCGGTTCCAGATAGATTTGTTTGTTCCATTTATCCTTGAATGCTCTGATGCGTCCAATGAGTTTATCAACATCATAATCGGCATGTGTGATCAGATGGCCGCCACCAAAATTAACCCATTTCAGCCATGGAATATAATCGGCGAACTTTTCTTCAAAGGCGTCAATCAGGGCAACGGACGAATCGGCCATGTTTTCACACAGTGCATGTGCATGCATGCCTTCGATGCCAGCAAGTTCAACCCCTTTAAGATGCTCGGGACGCACGCCCAGACGAGACCCTGAGAAGCAGGGGTTATACAGATCAGTAGCAACTTCAGAGATACCCGGATTCACACGCAGGCCGCATGAAGCTCCGCTATCGATGGCTTTTTTGCTGAACTGCGTCCACTGATTAACCGAGTTGAATACAATATGACCGGCTAACTGGCAAACTTCATCAAACTCATCTTCGCGGAAGGCGGTTGAATAAATATGGTTTTCGCGGCCGAACGTCTCATCGGCGAGTTTCAGTTCATACAGGGAGCTGGCAGTGCAGCCGGGAAGGTAGTTTTTGATCAGGTCGAACGTTGACCACATGGCATAACCTTTCAAGGCAAGGATGATTTTGCAGCCTGATTCTTCCTGCACGCGTTTGAGAACCTCAAGGTTAGCAATGAGTTTCTCTTCTTCCAGCACATAGCAGGGTGAGGGGATCTTTGTCATATCAATATTCATTATTAGAACCTTTTCAAGCTATCATTCACCGCAGAGTACGCGGAGAAACGATTTTCAATATGTTCGCCTGATGCGAAACCGGTTGCACCTCAAGGGGCCCCGTCGAGCTAAAAGGAGGAGCAGTAATTGTTTTCCCTCTGCGTCTTCTGTGGTGAATAATCATTCAGGTAAAGCGTCGACGTCAATGTCGGTTTCAATATCTGTCCACGGCAGGCCGTGTGTATTCAGTGCTGTCATAAACGGATCAGGATCGAACTCTTCCATATTATACACGCCAGCTTTCATCCAGTGGCCCTGGATCATCATCATCGCACCGATCATGGCAGGCACACCCGTGGTGTAGGAAACACCCTGTGCGTTGGTCTCTTTATAACACTCCTGATGGTCGCAGATATTATAGATATAACGCGAAACCGGTTTGCCGTCCTTAGTACCTTTTACAATCACACCGATATTGGTTTTACCAACCGTGCGTGGGCCAAGGCTTGCAGGGTCCGGAAGCAGTGCCTTGAGGAACTGAATCGGTACAATTTCGCGGCCTTCAAACATGATGGGCTCAATGGAGTCCAGACCTATATTACGGAAGACTTCCAGGTGTCTGAGATAGGCGTCGCCGAAAGTCATCCAGAAGCGCATGCGTTTGACACCCTTGAGGTTGACGGCCAGTGACTCCATCTCCTCGTGATAGAGCAGGTACATGTTTTTCGGGCCAACCTGTTCGAAGTCAAACTGTTTCTTAAACTGCATCGGTGATGTCTCAATCCATTCGCCATTGTTGAAATAACGCCCGTTGCTGGTCACTTCGCGGATGTTGATCTCTGGATTGAAATTGGTGGCAAAGGCATAACCGTGGTCGCCGCCGTTGCAGTCGAGAATATCGACATAATCCATGGTGTCGAAATAGTGTTTCTGCATATAGGCGGAAAAAACGTTGGTCACACCCGGGTCGAAACCGGAGCCGAGCAGTGCCATCAGGCCTGCTTTCTCAAAACGTTCGCGATAAGCCCACTGCCAGCTGTATTCAAACTTCGCCTCATCCAGAGGCTCATAGTTGGCCGTATCCAGATAGTGCACGCCAGTCTCAAGGCAGGCATCCATGATGCTCAGATCCTGATACGGCAGCGCTACATTAATGATCATAAACGGCTGAATTTTTCTGATCAGCGCTACCAGCTCGGGCACGTTATCGGCATCTACTGTCGCAGTCTGAATGATTCGCCCTGTCTTTTCAGTGATTTCCAATGCGATCTGGTCGCATTTGGATTTGGTGCGACTGGCCAGACAAATGTCGGAAAATATATCCGCATTCTGTGCACATTTATGGGTTACTACACGTCCGACGCCACCGGCACCGATAATAAGCACTCTGCTCATGGAAGAGACCTCTGTCTGGGTAATTTAGCCTGTAAAGGGCGAGGGCATGATAATGTCTGCAGGCAGGGGAAGCCAGATTTCACAAATCAGCATGGCAATAATGAGTGGATTACGTGCTCTCTTCCCGCCTGTGCAACAAACAGTTAATCTTTTGCCATGTTTGATTTCACTGACAGAGACGTAAAAGAGCCTCACAATATCCGCGTCATTGGCGTGCCGTTTGATGGTACAGTGTCATTTCGCCCGGGTGCCCGTTTTGGCCCTGCAGCCATCCGTGATGCATCAGATGGTATTGAGACCTATTCACCTCTGCTCGATCACGACCTTGAGTCTGTCAGTTATGCCGATGTAGGTGATCTGGAGCTGCCGATGGGCAGTGTCGAGGTATCACTCTCTATCATTAAAGAATCGGTTGAGGATGCGCTTAAAGATAATGTGATTCCATTTCTGCTCGGAGGCGAGCACCTGGTTTCGCTTCCCGCCATTGAAGCCGTGTATGAAAAGTACCCTGATCTGGTGGTTGTGCAGCTTGATGCCCATGCAGACCAGCGTGAAGATTATTTGGGCGTAAAACTCTCTCATGCCTGTGTGATGCGACGAGTTTCAGAGTTTCTCGGACAGGAACATATTCGCCAGATTGGAATCCGTTCAGGCACCAGGGATGAGTATAAACTGATGTCTGATTACAGCACGCTGACTACGTTTCGTGAGCACGATCTGGCAGCGCTTAGGGCATGGATTGGCAATCGACCGCTTTATTTGACCGTAGATCTCGATGTTTTTGATCCGGCATCGTTTCCCGGCACAGGCACACCCGAGCCGGGCGGCATAGACTGGTGGACGTTCCAGCGTTTTATTGGAGTCATGAAGGGGTGTGACATTGTGGGTCTCGATGCGGTGGAACTGGCTCCTCAGCTGGATAACAGTGGCTGTTCATCAGTGCTGGCTGCCAAGTGCGTGCGTGAAATGTTGCTGCTTGTATCTCTGTAGTGTTGAAACAATAAATATGGATTGGGCGTGAACATTCGAATATTAGACTTTATTTAATTATGCCGGTGTATTAGAAATTACCGATGGTAAGAAGAAGAGCCGACAATTTTGAACTACAGAAACAGGTGCATCGCGTCATCATAAAGGTTGTGGTGGGCATGTTTCTTATCTTTATCTTACCTGCAGTTTATGCCATCGGTGTTATGGTAAACAACGGCAAACCTTTACCCGTTGGTAAAGAAGCGCCTGAATTCGGGCTGCTTAATCAACACAGTGCATATGTGAAAAGCAGTAACTACATTGGTAACTGGTGCCTGATCTATTTTTATAACGGCAACAGACCCGATGGTCTTATGCAAGCCAAACGTATAAAAGAACACTACGACGTATTGCAGCAGATAAATTTAAGGCTGGTTGGCATCAGTTATGAATCGGTTGTGACTCATCACGATTTTGCTGAGCAACTTCATCTGACACATGACTTGCTCTCCGACCCTGAAGGGGATGTGATCAGTGACTACTCAGCCCACACTTCCATGAATCATATGGCCAAAAATATTGCTTATTTGATTGATGGAAAGGGAATTATTAAAAAAGTATATCTGGACCTGGAAGCTGAGGTCCAGTTGCTGGCAGTCGAAAATGATGTGCGGGAACTGGCCAAGCATTAGGGATACCCTGAGAAAGTCAGGATCAAACTGGCAGCCAGCATGGCGTTTAAACTGATCCATACAGCAACAAATCAGTCGTGCTCTGCGATAAGGTCGATTCTGGGTCATGGCATCGATCGCTTCGGCGGCTGCGATCAGACCCGCGCCCAGATGGATATTTTTACCATTTATTTAGACCATCCGGGTGACCGGGTCCAGCCCAGCGCTCGCCATGATGAAACATCACTTTTTGTTCTGCCGCGGGTGACTTGATCGGTGCGAGTGCCTTAGCTGCGACAGCCGAATTTTATATCTTACCGAGATGAGCAGCTACCACCTGGTTGACGGGAACGGAATGAACTTTTGAGAATAAACCTCTGGCTTCCAGTGCCCCGATCAGTGCGATTAGTGCTTCGTTCGGGTGCATTGTCGTCTGCAGTCATTTTCTTGCTCATTTTCAATGCTCTATGCTTATCATTATGTCGCTAAAGATGATTAAGAACCAACATAATACGAATGTGTACTAAGCTTCATTGTTCGAATGGATCTCTCGGGTCCGCTCAACATTTACTTAAGCATGTTTGGGAAATATGATCATAGCAAAGCATATTGGAATCCCAAAAGAAATTAAAAATCATGAACA
>JAJFLE010000005.1 GCA_021772835.1 Mariprofundus sp. | reverse complement strand
GCAGTTCATTAGCAAATGAATTCACCCTTCTCTCATTGCCAGCAGAGCTTCAATATCAATCTTTTCGGCATAACGTTTAAAGTCACTGTTTCTGGACTCTATGGCCAAAATCGACATGCGGTCCGCCAGTTCGTTGCCTTCCACGCCTACATGCCCGTTCACATGCAACACCTGAACCTTATCTTTCAATTCCTGGTGCAAAGCGAACATCTCTTTGATCAGTTCCAGGTTCTTGATTTCACCACCGGCTTTTTTCCAGCCCTTCTTCTGCCAGTTAATCGCCCACTGGGTAATACATTGAATGGCATATTTGGAATCACAAAAGATCGCCACGGATTTACCCTTGCCGATCTCCCCTTTTGCCATCATCAATGCCTGATGCAGCGCATTTAACTCAGCCGTATTGTTGGTACCATGCGGGTTGTATAAACCGTACCACAGCTCAACAACAACATTCTTGCGATACACGGCAACACCTGAACCGGCTTTACCCGGATTCGGCTCGCAGCCGCCATCGGTAAAGATTTTGGTATCAATTTTCATGGCTGCAATTTCAGCAGCAACATACGTTTTAACGGTCTGATTCGACGATCTTTTTTTGGCTGGTGCACTTGCCGATGCGCCCGCACCTTTAACCGGTCTGCTATTGTGAGCAAAAGCGGTTTCAGCTTCTGCCAACGTCGGAAACGACTTGTATCTGGCACCGGCAAACTTATCGATATGCTTTTTGCACGTATTCCAGTCCGTGAAAATCCCGGTTTCTCTGCCCTGCCATACCACGTAAAACTTTTTGGCCACTTCAATACCTCTTCTTACTTAAGAAAACTCTGAAAAACTACGTCCATGTAGCTTTTCAGTACGCAAAGGCAAAAACGTGGTTTCGCCTTTGCTCGCAAAATCAGGCACTTTCTGTGCAAGATTTTGGCAGGCTGTCCATGGCCTGCACGGATACTCTGACTTTTTCAGAGCATCCTTAACATGAAACCATGCGCGTTAGTCGGGGAAAGCATAACCTGAAGTCGGGTCCATTCGAAGCAGGCTTGCAAATTAAGCTGCTGAAAATGCTTTCATAAAGATAGGGTAGGCTGCACAAAACCAAGGGCAGGCCCACATAACATGACTTCCTATACAGAAATCGACAACTCAACCGAACACGGTACAACCCTGCGACTGCTGCAACGCGGTGATGAATTCACCATTCGCGTGGATGGTGAGTTTGGCGAACTGATGCATAGCAGCGTGCACAACTCGGAAGATGTACTGGCAGAGATCGCCTGCAAACATGTTGCCCACCGGGAAAACCCGCGCCTGTTGGTCGGGGGACTCGGTATGGGTTACACGCTGGCTTCCGCCCTGCTCCACTCCGGCCCAACCGCACGCATTTCTGTGGCCGAATTGATGCCTGCCGTTGTACGCTGGAATCGTACCCACATCGGCGCCATTGCCGGTTTCCCTCTTGATGATGAACGTGTGGATGTGATCATTCAGGACGTTGGAAAAGTGATGTCTTCAAATAAAAACTGCTTCGATGCCATCATGCTCGATGTCGATAACGGCCCCGACGGTTACACCCGCGATGACAATGACAACCTGTACGGTCTCGACGGACTTGAGATTGCCTTCGAATCGCTCAAACCCGGCGGTGTGCTCACCGTATGGTCGGCAGATACCGACAGTAATTTCACCCAAAGGCTGATGAAGATCGGTTTCGAAGTGGAAGCCAAACGTGTTAACGAACATACCGATGATCTCGGAGCAATCCACACCATCTGGGTTGCGGTTCGCTATTAACATTAGCGGAAGCCTGTCTCTGCCCTCGCATCCGGATGGCAAAGGCTGGACGTTGATTGATGCAGTAACTGTACTGACGATCACCGTCCCGGCCATCTGTTTCACTACCGAGGTTCCAGCAAAGCCGTTCAGACAATGAACGAAAAACCAGCCATAACCCCCGTCAGCATTGCATTCGTAGCTTTTGCCCTGCCCTCATTCAGCACCCTGACCTGGCTGCTCATTTTTATGATCCTGGTTCCTCGCCGCAGTTTTCATCCTGCGCGCCATCGGTGACTTCAGACTCTCGTCTTCTTCAAAAAGATTTAATCATCCGAATTCGCGAGATCTGGCACACAAGATCGTATCTTTAAAACTCATACCCCAGCACAAGCTTCAACATACTTTTGTCACTGGTGGTAGTGAGCCCGAACAGGTAGCCGATCTCATAACTCAGACCAGCGGGAAGTTTGCCCAACAGTACCGGTCCAATCTGATGTGTCTGGCGAGGCAAAGCACTGCTATTTCCCAATTCACCGATTGAGCCATATACCTCTACACCCGGCTCCAGAGCTCGCATCCAACGCCATCTGCTGCGCCAGGCATAACCAGCGCTGGTGTTATTGACTGCATTGGCACCCAGCTCTTTTTTCAACACCAGATTAGCCGTATTGATCAGCCTGCCACTCTCTTTTTCAAGCAACAGCTTAAATTCAATCACATCCGGTTTGTTCAGTGAGCTCTGCGGTATGATATATTCGAGATAGAGACCGGCATCCAGCCAGAGCTCACCTTGTTCAAAGAGCTGATAAATATTTTCCCACTTTAGCCCCTGATAGGCAAAGCTCTGCCCCGGCCTCTTTCTGAAATCACCCACCACTGCCGTCATCCAGCGATCAGTCACCGCATACTCCAGTTCAAACTGATGCCTGGCATTGCCATTTTTGCTCGGGTCAGTGTCAAAGCTGAAATCCACAAGATACTCAAACTCCAGTTCTCCCTGCTCAACAATGGGGGAATAGACTTTTTTGGCATGGGCATTCTGCGGCATCGTGCTCAAAGATAGAGATAACAGCATTAGTGCCGCAGCAACTGCACCGCTTGTCGGCCTGCTCTGCAGATAGATAAGCAGCCAGGTCAGCGATAACACCAATATGAATGTGAGCACCTGCATGCCACTGGGTCGATCATCATAACCCATCAACGCCTGCAGCAGCTGACCGAGCATGCTCTGTTCAGCAATCAGGCCTGAACTGTTCCAGATCATCTGACCCAATGCTGGCACGGCATCAATCATGACAAGGTAAGCCATGCCCTGAGAGGCCATGCCTGCGGCCAGCAGAACGATAAGAAATGTGATGATTGAAAAAACGAGACGTATCGGAATTTTGACCAGACTACGATAAAGCAGTAGCGCGACAGCCAGGCTAAGCAACAGACCAGACAGAGCACCTGTCAGCATGCCTGTCAGATGATCCCCTCCTGTGGCTGCAACGCCATGCAGGAAGAGAACCACCTCTGATCCCTCTCTGGCAACAGCCAGACCGACAGCGATAGCCAGCAGGGCTATTGAAACACCTTCACCTTTGATCTCTGAACATCTCAGGTTAATACGATCTGAGATCTCTTTACCCTGCCTGCGCATCCAAATCGCACTCCAAACCATGAGCAGCGACGCGGATATCAGTACAGAAGCATTAAACAGCTCCTGACCCATGCCTGCCATGGAAGCGGCAATCACTTCGGCAAACAGCGCCACGATCATGGCAAGAATCAGACCACAGGTTACACCGGCATAGATCCAGCGAGAAGAAGCTTCGATGCCTCGGGAAGCTACCATGGCAATGCTGATCACCAGAATCGCCTCAAGTGCTTCGCGAAATACAATAATAAGTGTCGATAACATTATAAAGCCACCCTATTTCGCAACGATGAGGCCTTGTGCGGTCTCTTCGTTGAATTCACCAAAAAACGGGTATGAACCGGCAGCCAGTGGCGGTAAAAAAATCACTGCACTGGTATTACCGGCGACGATCTTTTCACGATTGAGCTCATAACTCTCAAATTCCTCTGGCGTGGCATCCCTGTTTATCACGATCAGGCGATGTTTTTTACCTGCCACTACTTCGATTCTTCTGGGCTCAAAACGATGATTTTCGATCACCAGCGTGTATTCAGTAGCCCAGGACACATCGGCAGTTGTGGTGCCCATGAGTGCCACAGTAAAACAAGCCATCCAGGCTGATTTTCTGAGTATTGTTAGTGCTAATCTAATCTTCATATCGTGCTCCCTTTCATGCGAACGATAATCGTTATCGATTTGCATGTAAATGGTAATGATAGTCATTATCATTCAAGAGGGAGCAATGGGTACGTTATTGCGACAGGGGATTGAATCCCCACAGTTTCCTGAACATATGGGGAAATGGGATGGGAAAATGGGATGGGAAAATGGGACGCTACCGAATGGCGCTAACTTAAGCCGTTCCTGCCCGATATTTATTCTTGTGCTGTATCTCTTTCATCACGTGTCTTGGCGCGGTTAATGATTGGAAATGATTGGGTTTTCGATTCACTGCTCTTGGCTCGCTTTGTCCCGGTCGATCCGGGACAATATTTCCTGCGATTGAATCAGTAAGAAGTCGTATCAACTCAGTGCGATCATCGCGGCTCATCTTTCCTTGATTCAGATGCGGCTACCATTGTTTTACGAAGCCATAAATAGGAGATAGAAATGAGGCTTGATTGTACATGGGCTAAAATCGGCCATCCTAATTGTCGCCGACCGGACAAGGTAATTGACGCCCGACAAGCTCATATCACTCACTTCAACTGAGAGTTGAGCCAGAATCCGTCCAATTGTAAACTTATGTATCATCAGGCAAGGAGATTGCCTTCGAACTAGAAGCCAAGCGCGTCAATGAGCACACGGACTATCTCGGAGCAATCCACACCATCTGGATTGCTAATTCGCTATTAGGAGGCCAGGCTCCGAAATCCTCTGAGCCTTGAAATATCAATGATTCCCTTTTACCTAAAAAAGCAACCGCATCAAATCGCTGTACCTTTACGCCACAACGCGCTAATCGGCATAGCCATTAAGCCATCCCCAAATGAGAGTGGAACCTCACCATCAAAACATACGACACCCAGTTCCCAGGATGATCCCACCATAGACTGAAGCCTCTTTAGCCCTTTAAAATCTTTCTCGGTAACGGTTGCTGCTGCTTTGACCTCTACAGCAAGCGTGCCTCCACCATATTGCTCCATCACAATATCCACTTCGTACTGATCTTTATCCCTGAAATGATAAAACTTCACTTCAGAATCGTGCCAGCTTGCCTGACGTCTTAATTCGTTATAGATGAAACTTTCCAAAAGGTGCCCCAGCATAGTTCGATCATTGTCCAGTTGCTCAACGGAAAGAGCGAGCAGCGCCGATGCCAGCCCTGTATCACTCATGTGTACCTTTGGCGTTTTAATCAACCGTTTGCCTCTGTTGCTATGCCATGCAGGCAACACATCCACCAAAAAAATGTTTTGCAACAGGCTGAAATAAGAATCAACTGTTTGCCGACTCATCTGAAAAGGGGCTGCGAGTAATTGCTTATTAAGAAGCTGTGCACTTTGGTTGGCAGCAAGCTGCAAAATCTTTGGAATGGATTCTAAATTACTGATGCGCGCTAAATCTCTAATGTCACGCTGTACCAAGGTATCAATGTAGTTTTGATACCATTGGCTTTTACGTCGGGCACTTGTACGTTGTAGCGGTTCAGGAAATCCGCCTTCGATCACATATTCAGCCAACTTTGGGCCAAGCTTCTCCAGCATGCCAACTTCAAAGTCACCATGGAAAAGCTGTGCCAATAAACCTTCACCACTGCTTTCAACTTCACAGCGTGAAAGCGCATGCAAATGAATAATGTCTATGCGCCCGGCTAAAGAATCAGAAAGCTTGGGCAATAGCAATACATTGGCCGAACCCGTAAGCAGGAATCGTCCGGGGGTTCTCTTGTTATCCACTGCATGTTTAATCGAGCTAAATAGCTCGGGCACATGTTGTATTTCATCCAGAATCACTTTGTCTGCAAGACGATCCACAAACCCGACAGGGTCAGCTTTGGCAGCAGCAACAAGGTTTACATCATCAAATGAAAAATAAGAGTAACCGCGCAGCTCACCGACCTTTTTCGCCAATGTCGTTTTTCCACACTGGCGCGGGCCATGAAGTAATACTACTGGCGTATCATCAAGCGCCACTTCCAGGCGCGACTGCAGTAAACGTGGGTAGCTCATATCACTCACCTCAACTGAGAGTAAAGCCAGAGTCCGTCCAATTGTAAAGTTATATATCGTCTAATCGTAAACTTATATGTCGTCCAATCGTAAAGTTTTACATCGTCTAATTGTAAACTTATGTATCATCAGGCAAGGAGATTGCCTTCGAACTAGAAGCCAAACGCGTCAATGAGCACACGGACTATCTCGGAGCAATCCACACCATCTGGATTGCTGTTCGCTATTAGGAGACCAGGCTCCGAAATCCTCTGAGCCTTGAACAACTCAATAACTCATGCCTGACCCGCTTCCATGACCCGCTTCACCATCCACGGCGCACGCCAAACCCGAACAGCCAGCACACTTATATGTGTCCATCAATTTAGTAGCTATTCAAGTTGCAATTGTTTCGCCAAATTCTCAATAATATTCGGCCACTGTTTGAAGGTCATATAAAAGCCTTCATGTTCAATTTCATGCAATTCAACGTTTTGTAGCCTGGCGACCATATTCCGACAAACGGCGATAGGTGTAAAAAGATCATGCTGACCATGCCAAACTGTAACAGGCGTTTGAATGTTGGCTGGCTCAAACCCCCACGGCTGAATAAGTAGAGCAATCTCTTTCGCGGTTTGTTTGTTTCCCCGTTGATTAGCCTGCAAGAATGCTCTTATCATGGATTCCCGATGCTTGCTGATTTCAAGCCGGTCATTGTCACATAGATAAGTATCCACTTTTTGCCAAAAACTTTCAATATCATGAGAAAACATATTGTGACCGATTTCGATGACTTGCAGCATAACTTTTGGCATGCTCATAGTGAGCTTTGCAAAGATACGAGCACCAAAAGAACCAGTATATAAGGCAATATCATCTTTACTGATTTGAAGGCCTGTAGGCCCGATCATGCATACATGACGAACCCTTTCAGGCATGTGATGGCAGCAAGCCAACGCATGGGCAGCACCCGATGACAGGCTGAGAATAGCACAGCTTTGAATACCCAGTTGATCAAGGAGCTGTTTAATATCTTCGGCATGATTTAACAACGAGTATTGCGGCGATCTGTCCGATTCACCGAAACCCGGACGGCTGACTGAAATCAATCGAATGCCGTGTTGCAGCAGCACATCGTTGCCATGATCGCATTCAAGCTCCCCACCCGTATTACTGTGAAAATAAAGTACAGGATAGCCTTCAGCATCTCCATACTCGCTATAGGCAAGTTTTCGACCATCAAAAAGGGCTGCTTTTTTGCCTGATGTATCGCCTGGCCATTCGGCATTAAGAAAATCGGCCACGCTTTCGAGCTGCAAGGACTCACCGACAATCATTTCAGGGCTACGCAATACTTTTTTAACAATTTCCAGCTGACTACTTGTATCTGTTTTTTCAAAAACTTTTTTCATTTGCGTTCGAACCGTATGAATGCTTAAGCCCAAAAGTTCAGCTGCCTCATTGAGGTTATTGCAGCCATTCACCAAAGTTTTAATCAATCTGGTTTCCGCTTCGGATAAATCATAGGTCTCACGCAGTGCCCTGGCATTGCATTCAGGGCGAATCAGCGGTGATGACAAATAAATAACGGCATATTCATCCTCATCCTCTTTATTACACTGACTGTTTGAAGGTGTAATCCATAGTGATGTTGCTTGGCCGCGAGAATCGCATACTTGCAGGGGCTCGCCCTGATATTCTTGCGGGTTGCTGATGCATTGTTGAATGAGCTGATGCAATTGTTTGGTTTGCTGCGTGGAATCGCACACCAGACTGCCAAGGTGTATGCGCAACACAGTTTGATGATTCAGTAATGTTTTTGCGCGTGCATTCAACGAAACGGGCACCGCATTGCGATTAACAACAAGAATACCAATCGGTAGCCGATTCAAAATGGCCGCCGATGTCCGGTTTTCCTGTTTTAGTTGCCGCGTTTGTTGGTTGATCTTTAGCGCACGCAAAAAGTGCGGTTCCAGCACCTCTTCACCATGTTGCATATCACCTGTCAGACCACCACAGATCTCTTCCAGTTCAGCCAACAGCTCAACCCAGTGTGTGGGTTCCTGTGCGGCATCGTAAATCTTCCCAATCAACTGGGAATAATGATGCATAGATAAAGAAGCCTCTTTTTCTGCCATGACACAAGTATAAATGAAAAAAAAGAGGCACGCATACACCATTTGGGGGATGTGCGCATTTTTTTGGTGGAATACCGTTGCGTCTGTGGTTATGGAGAACGAATGACAACGAGAATATCGAATCTGGTGTCGAACCAAATATCTAAAGGAACATAAACGAATAATGGAGGTATAGACCGATGCAATATTAGAAACTAATAAAGCTGGGAAATGGATTACCATAACAGTTCGAAAAGTGCAGGAGAATAATATGAATAAAAGAGTAATAACCACGTTAATCGGAACCACTATAATTTTATTCATGGGGGCCGTTACATCAAACTATGCTTTGGCTGGAATACAACATTCGGACACACAGGTGGCAGAAGGAGAATCGAGGGAATGTCATTATTCTGGGTCTGAAAAGATAGCAGCACAAAAGGCTATTAATGCCGCAGAGAAAGTATGCACTACGCGACGGGGAGTGTACTTAGATTTTAACACTGTTTCTGTAGTGGATACAAATTGCTTTAAGTGCACTTATGGAGAGCGCTGCGAGGTTCAAATTAATTACAAGTGCATGACGAATAATTAAGCGCATGAAAACACTTGGCAGTGTGCTTTTCTTTCAGTCTAAATTGAGCAGAGATATGAACGCAGGAATCAGTGTTGTCTCTGGAAATTCACAATGGTTAATCAGGATATATCCTGAATAAAAAAGGAGGAATGGATATGAACTATATGTATAGGTCAGGCTTGGGGTTAATTATGGCGATGGTGCTAATGGCGTTTAGCAGCACAGGGCATGCGTCGGGTTTGGAACAAGGAAGAACCGCATCTGGAGATACTAAAAGTGAGGCGTGCAGTAAAGCGAAAAGTGAATTACCTGCCCGGTTGTACAGAGGCAAACAAACACTAACACTAACCAAACGAGAAGCGTGCAGTTGCGTGGGAAGTATGGATAGGAGCTGGTTTCAGTGTACTGCCATTGGGGATTATAATTAACCAGATCTGAATTCTGAGCATGCCTACTGGTAAATAATCTGACTCAACGTATCAAAATACTATTTCTAACGGAGATAAGTATCGAGGCAAATGTCTAAAGGAAATATAATGAATAATGGAGGAATTATGTGGAAATTTTTATTGGCTACAATATTTGTTTTGGTAAGTGCGGGAACATCTTATGCAGGATGTTCATCAATGACTGATGAAGCTATTGAAGCTCTTGAATCTGCTGACGAACAAATTCTAAAAGCTGAAGATCTTTGTGGGGATTCTCGCTATAACCGTGCGTGCGGTAGAATATGGGAAAGGGCAATATGTCAAATATCTGTGCGTAGTTATCCAATTATGAGAGAGATGTCTAACAGAGGATGTGATCTTGATCGTAAATTGAAGAGGATCTACAAAAAAGTAAATAGAGACATAGGTGACTATTCTAGTTATACAGAAAGGCTTGGTGAAAAAGGATATTTCCGTCTTATCCGTGATAGTGGGAATGACCCTCAAGAGGTTTGTGAAGACCTCGGTATCGAGGCGTGGGACGGGTGACTAATCACGGTTCCTTTAATTTGGACTGATGATCGGCATAAATAGGCATCTGAGAGGGTGTAAGAAATTTTGTGTAAACGGCTTTGGTTTACTGCCTTGGCATCCTGTCGTCGAATTGAATGCTAAAGCGGTTTAGTGCTGCTTTCCAATCTCTGATAGGCATCGTCCACTTTTTGCTGATGTTTTTCAAC
>JAJFLE010000040.1 GCA_021772835.1 Mariprofundus sp. | reverse complement strand
GATTGGAAAGCAGCACTAAACCGCTTTAGCATTCAATTCGACGACAGGATGCCAAGGCAGTAAACCAAAGCCGTTTACACAAAATTTCTTACACCCTCGTTGAGCGCTTTTGTTAGATGCCATTTTAATCGCCCTGGCATTGGATTGAATCCAGTTCTTCTTTAACCGATTTAGCTAGCTGTTCCCGACCAATCCCCATTACCTTAAATGCTCTTGCTACCACGCCATGCTCCATCTCAGCAGCGACACTAATGACGTGTGCTCCAAGTAGAGGATGTTCTTTATCTTCTTGTTTTAGAGCGTATAAAGATTTCATTAGCTCTTGTCCTGACGGCTGTGAGTTATGAAGCATTCTATTCGATTTTATAGGCTCCGGCTCGATTTCGGTAGCATCTGGGCTAATACCTATAAAACTCAGAGCTTCGCTGTATTGTTCTCTTATGGCTTCGCGAAACTTGTTTGAGTCTGCGCCAATGCTTTCAAAGATACGTTTGGCACTACCATCGTCTAAATTCAGGGCTGAAAGAACATAGTGCTCGGCTCCGGGTTTTTCTTCGCCGCTAATATTCGCTTGCTCATCAGCACCTGATATTAATTGGCTGATGGTTTTCATGTCTCGGAAGCGAATCAGGATTCGTTTAAACATTGGCATTTTCCTCACTGTCTGCTGGTTATTTTCTGGATAGAAGCTGCATGGCGTTTATGGGCTGCTTGTTTTGTCACACCCAATGCTTCTGCTACTTGCGACCAGGTCCACCCCTGCGCTATAGCTTCTTTAACTGATTTTCTTTCTAGTTGCTCAGCCATATGTCGTAACGCAACGACAGCAGCAAGTGCTTCTTCGGGGTTGTCTGGTGATGGTAGTGGGTTGATAGCCTGCATGCGTCAACAATGATTGACGCAAGTCTTCGTGTCAACTTTTATTGACGGCATTGAAAAGGAGAGGGGAACTCGACTGGCATGAACGTTTCCTATACCTGGAGCAGGGCGAAGCGTTTATGTTAATGCATTTGTTAGGTTTTTACTCTGTTGTTAGTTGATAGGTTGTGAACACATTGCCGAATAATTCGGTTGGATACACATTTTTTGCAATGTTTTTTAGGAACTTATAGTCAGGGCGGGTATGTAGAAAATGAATATACACATCTTTGTGCCCAAGTTCTTTAGCCCAGCACATCATATCCTTAAAAACCTTTTTCCCTAACCCCCAATATTTATCATCTATGATAATTGCCAGTTCGTATTTTCCATCTTCAAGTTGAATACCGCACCATCCAGCTAATTCGTCTTCATAAATAATGGCTCTAACTTTGCAACCAGATATGGCATCTACTTCTATCTTAGAATTCATCCAAGCCGTCAATGTTTCGACTGTAAATAATTCATGTTCGATTAAGTGTTTTCTGATGATGTTGCTATTGAGCAGAGGCAGAAAATCACTTGGATTGATCGTATTGAATTTTAGATATTGAACTGTACCCATGATATTGATGCCTCCTTTATGTGCCTAACGTTTAAGATAACCCGGAGCGCTTATTGCGGTCGCTGTTAATGGCCTTGTTATGACTTGTTTGTCCAAAAACTTGATGTTGCCCTGGAAAATCAAAAATAGGCTCAGGAAACCCTTTTCCAAGAGCTCGCATGCCGCCATTGTTTTCGCCTTGCTCCTTTTGAAATCCTTTGTTTTTACTACTTGCTTAAAATGAGACTACGGCGCCCAAACAATTATATTTACATATTTGATTGAGTCTTCGCTCTCTCTTGATAGTGATTTGTAAAAAGTAGAGCTAATGAAACCTTCTTTTTTTGAAAATATTCAACATATTTCGCTCTAATTGACTCGGCTTTGGCTTCCATACCTCCAGGAATTAAAATGGTATTGATTACGCTGGCTTGCTTCATTGTTTAGCTCCGTAGTCTCAAACCAACTGTTAGCTGCTGATTCTATATTTCATATTCCATAGCCACAGTGGTTACACCATTTCTTTCTTGTAAACCTGACGCAGTAACGAACCCTAATTTTTCATACACTGCCTTAGCATACAAAGAGGCATTAACTGTTATTCTTTCTTTGTTACCTGATTCAAAACAATGATTCTTTGCTACTTCCCAGAGCTGTTTGGCAATACCCTTTCTTTGATGACTATCACCTACAAACAGATGATATAGGTGTGTGTTGGATTTAACGCCTATTAACCCAATAACCTCATCTTCGTGCACCGCCAGATGATAGACACAGTCATTTTCTATATTTCTAGCTATCATCTCTGATGACATCGACTGAACAAGTGCCTTTGCCGCGACATCAGGAAACTCTGGCGCTATATATTTCACTGTTAATTTTACAGCTAAGACACTGATGGCGCTTGCATCTTCTCGTTGTGCTTGTCTAATTCTCATGTTTTTCTTGCAGCTCACGCACTAACACGTGGTCGCCGCTTTTTGACGGATCAGGCCCGCGCAGTTTGTGGGCAAGCTTGATTCAATTGTTAGAAGTTTTTTCAACGGAGTCGCTTCCTTTAAATGACATAATTAAAACAATGGCCATACCAAGCATAATTGAAATGTCGGCAACATTGAAGATACCTGTTCTCAGCGAACCTAGCCCAACATTAAGGAAGTCAACCACTGCACCATTATCCATTGCACGATCATAGAAGTTACTGATGCCACCGGCGAGCACCAGGGAAAAGCCGACTAGCGGCCACAAACTTTGCTTGGAATTAGCAACGATATATATAAACAAACCACCAAGGAAAACACCAACGACAACAACAAATAAGAAAAACCTGACTTCGCTCAGCAGATTATTGCCTAAACCCAAAAAAACACCCGTATTTTCAGTGTAAACAATCCGCAGAAAATCCCCTAAATATGAATGTATTCCATTATTCGGTAAATATTCTGTAGCAAGTATTTTTGTACTTTGATCGCATCCTGCGCAAGTAATGCAAGTCGAAAAGATTATTAATAGTCTCATGGATAGTTTCATGTGTTTATTAATTCACTTACTTCTAACGATGAAGCTGTGCGGCGCGCGAATGCAGCGCAGCGAAATGAGCATCCGAACAAACGGCTTGTTATGCATAATTATTGATCATGCTTTGAAGTTTATTAATTGTATTGAGATTCCTACCCGTTGCCGGAACTCCCAGACAAGATTCAATTTTAGCCACCAGCTTTGAGCGCCCTATACCGTGTGGAGCATGCAGGTAGAAAACCTTATCTTCAATATAATATTCTTCAGATTCAGATCTTAACGTTTTCAATTGTTCTGCATTTGCTTTTGGACTGTTTTTGCAAAAGTAGAAATGAATTATTTTTCCCTCTTTAGAGCTAAATGGGTTATTTTTTATTGCGGTAATGAACTCGGATTCTTCTAGGGTGATAACTTCTGGTCTAAAGCCAAATTTATTCTGAATTATGGAGTCTATATTAGTATCGGGTTTCTTTTGACTTCTGAGTACCACATTACCACTTTGAATATAAGTTTTAACATCCCGATAATCATTTTCCTCAAGAACAGCTGTCAGTGCTTTCATGGGGAGAATATTATTTCCTCCTACATTGATTCCTCTGAACAATATAACATAGGTTTTCACACGAATTCCTTTTTATGCATAACGCCATAATAACTAGAAACCAAGACTGTAGGCCTGATTTTTAGGCCGCAGGTTTTGCTTGTCAATGTTGATTTATTTGTTGTGTGTTTTACGTTAATAAACAACATGTTCACCTGAAACTATAATTGTTGTTTTAGATATTCCATTACTTCTTAGTGCTGTTAATTCGTTGAGTTCAGAGTCACCACGATAGTTTTCAAATGCTTCGAGGTTTGGAAATTCTAGATAATGAACTTCGTCAATATTCGGTAAAGTGCTTTCTGATTCGTTTGGCTCAAAGGCCGACAATAATTTGCCTTTGTGTTTTTCCATGATTTTAATTGCTTTTTTTCAAAGTGTTTGAATGAGGCTTTATCTTTAATTTCTAATAGTGCGATTATTTGTACCATAGTTTTATTCTTTATTACACATAACGACCCAGCTCACGGAATTTGTGAAGCGCAGGAGAACAGAACGTCAGCCTTGTTTTGCACATATTTCGCCCCTCCATGTCCGTAAGTGTCATGATGCAGCGTGATATAAATTTCCAATATATGCAATGGATAAAAGGATTTGAAATCCGCGAAACAAGAGCTGGCCACGAAGCTTGCTACAAACGAACTTCCGTAAAGTGGATGACATAATCGAATTGCTAGGCTTGTTTTTCTCAGAGCATTCCCATCATATCTTTCAAGTTAAGTCCAATGGAGTTAAAGCGAAATCCGATAGAATTGACTCTGAGCGTATTTGACGAATTATCCAGGATGACTATTAAATCATCATTCTCCATATCTCTATAAATATAGGACGTGAAGCCTTGCCAGCTACCAGCATGTTCAACTGAGTTGTCATCATTAATAAACCAACCAAAGCCATATTTGGTTTTTGAACCATCATCTAATTGAGCAGGATTATAGGCTTCTTTATAGGTTTCATTTGAAACCAGATCTCCATCTCTCAACGCTTTATGCCATATATTTAAATCATATGCGCTTGAATAAATAGCCCCATCACCGGCCACACCGTCAAAGTAATTAAGGTCTTGAGGAATATTCTTACCACCAAAAAGCCAGAACCTACGCTTAAAGCCATAAACTCGTTTTACTGGTTCATTTTCAGACAAAAGATTAAATACCTGGGTGTCTTTCATATTCAATGGTTTAAAAATATGAGAAGCCATGAACTCCTGAAAAGAGTTACCAGATGTACGCTCGATGATTTCAGCAAGCAACACATATCCGGCATTACTGTATTGAAATTTTGTTCCCGATTCAAAGTTCAGATTGGGATGGAGGCTGTTGTAGAGAGCAATCATTTCAGCGGTTGTGAAGATATCGTTATTAGTCCTGTTTCTTGCAGCTAGATTCATATAGTCAGGCAAACCAGAGCTATGATGCAAAAGGTGCTCGATGGTGATCTCTTTATAGTAAGACAACTCAGGGATATAATCAGAAAGCTTGTCTTGATAATTCAGCTTTGATTGATCCTTCAGTATCACTACCCCCATTGCCGTGAACTGCTTAGAGACTGATGCCAGGTTAAATGAAGAATGATCAGTTAATGGACTGGATATTTCCGCACCGTCAAGGCCATAAGCCTTTGAAAATATAACTTTTCCTTGTTTTGATAAGAGAACCGATCCATTGAACTTTTCTTTATTATGAATAAGTTCTAGCCAGTCATTCAAAGTCTCTAGCTTATTGGTTTTAGAGGTATTGCCATGAATTTTCAGTTGTGGAATGCGTAATGCTAGAAAGACAGCCACTGAGATAATAATAATTACAGCGAATATGACCATGTTGATAATCATTCATTTACTTTCGCTGGTTAGATTAGATGATTTATTATTCGCTTTTGCAGTTACCATTCTATTTCTTTGCCTTCTTCAACGACCATACCTGAATTTACGATACTGGTTGCAACAAAGACTTCCTTTAGGGATACATGAAAATGTAATGTGAGAGCTTTAGCTAAACCCAGTTGTAGTTGTGAAATATCTGAACCAGACCAAATAGATGGCAGCAGTAAGTTGGCCATAACTGTATATTTTTTACCATGTTGTTCATCGCTTGTAGTGATGTTGATAGTCATAGCCTCTGATGACTGTTTAGATTCATTGGCCCAGAGTTTAATGAGTTCATTAGAGTCGCCTGAACTATTTTTACAATCAGATGTGATAATGCAATTAGCTATAGGCATTGATAATAATCTCCTTGCTGATTATAGAGGCTAACGCCGTGTTAACGGCATCCCGGCGAAGCGTGTTGAACACATTGTTATGCATTAGTACAGGTAAGGAGATCGCTCTATACCCGGCACTTTCATTTCAGACTTTTCCAGCTCTGCAAATGGAACTATTGCAGAAGATGACGTGTCATAGATATAACTAAGAGAGCGGTAATCTAAAACACTTGCATTGGTACTCCCGTTGGCAAATATTGCCAGCGATTCATTTAGACTATGTGAAGGTCGGCCAGTTACAGGCAACGTGGGTGAAAAACCATGGTTAGGATCTGTGTCTTGCCACATCGCCCATATTCTATCTATGTTACAATGATGTAGAAAAAAAACAGGGTCGTTTGGGGAAGTCATTTCGAGCATGGAACCGCCTACCCAAACATGAACCTGATTATGTAAGTGTGGAGGGTTTGGACCCCATCCCTCTAAGCGACAACGGAAACTATCTGAGACATCACTTTGTCTTGTCCATGGAGCAACGTCATAATTGCTCAGAGCCATGCAATCATCCACATCCTGCTGGCTTGGAAGGCTAGGAGTGTTTACTGCGAATTCTCTCTTTAGTTCCGGACCATCCATAGGGAGAACCCAACCGTTTGCATGTGCAAATGCACCAGTTTCTACAACACCATCAGTTGATCTACCATTACCCCCCATGAAATCAGAATTCCAAAATGCAGAGTCTGGTAAGTTGTCTTCAACCCAATTCCAATACGGAAGCGTAAGGCTTGGATCATTAGATACATCTTGGAGGTCTGCTTCAAATAAGCGAAGAAATTCTCTATGCCAAGGTAAAAATGATGGTCCTTGATGGGCAAATCGCATGGCTTGATGATGCCAATGCACATAAGAATTATAGTTTCTACCTGTCCTAGGGTTGCCTCCTTGTTTTAGCTCGAGAACCGCATCGATAAAAGTTTTCTTTTCTTCAGATGACATGTCCCTATGATCTTTTCGAATATTCATAATCACTCCTTTATGGGCAATGAGTTGATGTGGTTGCATAACGCCAGCGTTAACCGGCATGTCCGGGTTAAACGCTAAACGCTTTTGTTAGGCACTCAACTCTTTCTCATTGCTGCGAGCCATGCTCCAGCACCTAAAAACAACAAACCACTAACCCCATTTTGTACTTTTTGTACTCTGGGCCCTTGAATCAGGCCCCGTAAACGCCCAGCTATCATGGCATACAAGCCATCTAGCAGTGTAGCCAAAACCAGGAATGTTATTGAAAGGATAATGACTTGATTCATGTACACCCCATTCGGAGATACGAACTGAGGTAGAAAGGCACCAAAAAATAATATTGTCTTCGGGTTGGTGAGTGAAACAATGAATCCACGGCCGAACGTGCCCTTGCCCGTTGCTTGTGCTTTTTCATCGTTTTTTTTATTTATCAGACTTGATAGGTGTGTAACACCCAGGTACATCAAATACGCTACACCAAGCCACCTTAACCATTCAAACCCTTCAGCGATTGATGCTACAAGCCATGTTGTTCCAAGGGCTGCAATGATCAATTGGATTGCCATCGCAGAAGACGTGCCCAGTACCGTTTGAAGCCCTCGTTTGGTGCCATGAGATATACTAGTTGAAATCACAACCAATACGTTCGGTCCCGGAATTACGATTAGTGCAACCGAAGCAATAACAAATGTGGTGAAGAGTAGTGGCTCCATTGATACCTCTGGTTGTCGTGCGCCTAATGTTAGATTTAAACGGCGCCGTTTTTTGGTGTCCGAGCAGGACGGTGTTTTTGCCCTGCGGTTTTAAATGGCATGGCATGTGAATTTCTTAAGATATTCAATTGTTAAACCTTCTAGCACGGGAGTGCCAACATTAAGATGAACTGGGTAATCTTCGATTTCCCCTGTTCTTTTATACCCACGACGCTCATAAAAAGAAATGAGTTCACTACGTTGTGAAATTACCACCATCACTAGCTCTTTGGAGCCAAGCTCATGTATTGCATATTCTTCTGCTAAATGTAAAATTATTTTACCTATACCTGAATTCTGAAATGTTGGTTCAACAGCAAATGAACCTATATATGCTTGATCATCATTTCTATCGACACAGATACAGGCGATAATACGAGTGTTTTTAATTGCAATCATCAGATGAGAATTTTCACTTTTTAATAGTGACTTAACATCCTCAATATTTGTCCTTTGACCTGAAACAATATTTGTTTCTTTGGTCCAGCCATTTTCACCGCGATATGCTGTGTTTATTAAATTGCATATTGCTTCAGTATTTTCGAGTGTGGCTTTTATGAGGCTTATGCTATTTGTCATATCCGATGCCTTCTTTTACACTCTTAACAGCCAATGTCACCGGAAGCAAAAAGCAGAGCGTAGAAACGTCAGGCTCAGGTCTTGTTTTGCGCATCTTCCACCCCACCATATCCGTAAGTGTCATGATGCATGAGTGATTAAACGTCCAACATATGCAATGGATAAAAGGATTTGAAATCCGCGAAACAAGACCTGGCCCCGAAGCGCGTGACACGCTTGACGATCAATATTCTCGATAGTTTTAAGTACCAATTCATTTGATCAAATTGGGCAATATCTCAATTTTTCGTTTTCGCTGTTTACGCATGACGGCTAACATGTGGGGCGCGTCCTCGCGAACGACAGTGAGCGAACACAATGTTATTGTTAGGCAACGAACATTGAAATATCAAGCGAAACCTCATCTCCAAGCCATGCAGCATTTGTTGTGTGATCTTCAAGATTATTACCTGTTACTGCGTGAACCAAGATCGTAAGCCCCCGCCGATTTTCCTCAAGCCACGGAATAAGTTGATCGAACAGTAAATGATTAAATGTGAGTTGGCAGCTCCCGGAAGGGTGGGGACCAACCGGATTATTATGAATTCGCCCAACGTTAATATGAAAGAGTTTGCCCGCTCTTTCACATAGAGTTGTTGCGTGCTCGATCGTGCTCTCATCGAAATAGATATGGGCATGGTAATCGGTGAATATATTTCTAGGTCGTTTAGTCATGGAGCGTCAGGGTTAGCTCTTGTTTGGCGCATTGCTGCGCGAAGCTTTTTCATCATGGCCGGAGATGCCAAAGCGGCGGGCCAGTTCATTGAGAACATCGTCCGGGCTTAAACCTTTCTGGGCCAGCATCACCATGGAGTGGAACCATAGATCAGCCGTTTCATAGATGATCTGTTCGCGGTCTTCATTCTTGGCCGCGATAATGGTTTCCACGGCCTCTTCGCCGATTTTCTCCAGCATCTTGTCGGGTTTGGCATAGAGGGAGGCGACGTAGGAGCTATCCGGCGATTCGGATTTGCGCGTTTCCAGAATGGCTGCCAGTTCTCTCAGGATATGATTACTCACGTCATCGGCTCCTCAATGGTGACCCATTGTCCATTTTTCTCCTGTTTGTAAAAGCAGGATTCGCGGTTGGTGTGGCAGGCAGGGCCAGTCTGTTCGATCTTGAGCAACAGCGTATCGCCATCACAGTCGAGATACATCTCAACCATCTTCTGCACATGACCGGAGGATTCGCCTTTTTTCCACTGCTTGCTGCGCGAGCGTGAATAGTAGTGGGCAAACCCCGTTGCCAGTGTCTGCTCGACTGCTTCCTCATTCATCCAGGCCATCATCAGCACGCGGCCAGTTGCAGCGTCTTGTGTAATGGCAGGCACTAAACCGTCCGCGTTAAATTTAATCTGATTTAACAGGCTCATACCATGAGTCCGTTGTCCTTTCTTTGTCCCCCAAAGTAAGAACGAAAGAAAGGGGCTCGCAGGCTGAGATGAACTCCCTTGCGTACTTCTGCAAAATGGGTGCGGAATAAAACACGAATTCCGCACTGTTTCCATTTAACAGAAGTAGGCAAGGCATCGCCGCAAGCGAGAGAAATCCAGAATCTTTCCTCTGCGTAACTCTGCGGTGAATACATCATGCCGTTAGTTTCGCAAGTGCACGGCCAGCCGCTGCAATGGTGTTCTCCACGTCGGCATCGGTGTGGGCTGCTGACATGAATGCTGCTTCGTACTGGGATGGGGCAAGATAAATACCTTCATCGAGCATGGCATTGAAAAACTTGCCGAAAAAAGCCAGATCGCAGTGGCTGCTGACATCGGAGCAGCAGGTGACTGCATCAAGCTCGGTAAAGAAAACGGTGAACATCGCACCCACTTGATTGGCAACAGCAGGTACACCTGCAGCTTTGCAACCTGCCAACAGACCTTCCACCAGACGCGTGGTTTTGCGTTCCAGATCTTCATAAAAACCCGGCACACGCAGGCGTGAAAGGGTTTCGATGCCAGCTCGCATGGCCAGTGGGTTGCCCGAGAGTGTGCCAGCCTGATAAACGGGCCCATCCGGTGAAATCTTGCGCATGATATCTTCACGGCCGCCATAAGCACCAACAGGCAGGCCACCACCGATGATTTTACCCAGGCAGGTCAGATCAGGTTTGATACCAAAACGCTCCTGTGCACCGCCTGCACTAACACGGAAACCACACATGACTTCATCAAAGATCAGCAGTGCACCTTCGGCGTCACAGATATCGCGCAGTGCCTGCAGAAAGCCATTTTCATGCAGCAGCATGACACCGGTATTGCCCGGTACAGGCTCCACGATAATGCAGGCGATTTCATTTTTATTTTCAGCAAATAGTGTTTTTACCGCTTCGATGTCATTGAAAGGGGCCGTCAAGGTCAGCTTGGCATAATCGGCGGGCACACCCGCAGAATCGGGTTCGCCGAAGGTGGCAGCACCGGAACCGGCTTTCACCAGAAAACCGTCGGCATGGCCGTGATAGCCGCCATCAAATTTGATGAATTTATCGCGGCCGGTAAATCCGCGCGCCAGACGAAGGGCACTCATGGTGGCTTCGGTGCCCGAGTTCACAAAGCGAATCACATCGATAGAGGGCACCATATCAATGACCAGTTGCGCCAGATCTATCTCCAGCTCGCAAGGCGCGCCAAAGCTCATGCCTAGCGCCGCGGTTTCCTGCACGCCCTTGACTACATCAGGGTGGCTATGGCCGAGAATCATCGGACCCCAGGAACCGACATAATCGGTATACTTATTGCCATCTACGTCCCAAACATAAGCGCCACTGGCTTTAGCAAAAAAGCGTGGTGTGCCGCCGACCGATTTAAAAGCACGTACTGGCGAATTCACGCCGCCGGGGATTATCTTTTTGGCCTTTTCGAAATCATTCTGGGATTGGGTAATCACTGACATGGTACATCCTTGTTTAAAAAAGTGTCGCGACGTTAGGAATCAGCCACCTTATTGTCAACGAAACAGCCGCTCATGCCTGCTTTGGAAATGACAGGCTGCTGACTATCGGTTTCTTGTTTCATGTCAAATCAGGTGGCTCTCGCCAAGCATGAGAATAACGCAATTGAGTGGCTTGCCAAGGCTGACCTGTTTTGTGAGTGCTCGGCCAATAGACGGCACTGTTCTTGCTGCGATAGTTTTTATGACAGCAGCAAGAGATGCTCAAGGTAGCGATAATTTAAAACAGCGTCTGGCTGCTATGGTGGAAACTATGCCGGCATTCCCGGAAAGTGTGCATCAGGTCATGACCATGTCGGCCGATATCAACTGCAGTCCCAAGGATCTGGTCAGAGTTATTGAGCGCGATCCGGTGATGACGATGAAAATCCTTAAGCTGGTTAATTCAGCTTTTTTCACCCTTTCCCAGCATGTTGCATCCGTTCAACATGCGCTGGTTTATCTGGGCATGAATACGGTAAAAAACCTGGCAGTCAGTATTGCCACTGTAGATACCTTGCCTCGCCAGAGTATTCCTGAATTGCATATGTCCGCCTTTTTGACTCATTCTCTGGCTACAGCGTCAGTAGCCCAATACTTGGCTAAAGATGTGCTCAAGGTCAGGGATGGCTCGGATTATTTTGTCGGTGGCCTGCTACATGATTTTGGTAAAGCTGTACTCGTACAATTTGAACCAACGACGTATGCTTCAGTGATTCAGGAAGCCAGAGCGCGTATGTTGCCGCTTAATCAGGTGGAAATGGAGCGTTTGGGTTTAACCAGCGCAGAAGTTGGAGCCATGCTGGCTGAGAGCTGGCAGTTACCCGAAGAACTGGTGGATTGTATTCGTGGACATATCAACTGTACGGATGAATCATCAGACCTGACATTGGCGGTTGCTGCAGCCAATACCGTGGTTAAAAGCATGCAGCTGGGGGATAATGGTGATCCATGTATTGGCGATTTTTCCGAAGCAGAAAAAAACAGATTGAAATGTGGTCTTTCCGATGTGGTTAATAATTTGAAAAACCTGGAAGCTGAAGTTAGCAGCTTACTCAATACGGTGAACGTATAAATGCAGGTGCGTTTTTGGGGCGTGCGTGGTTCGATTGCGTCACCGGGGCCGAAAACTGTCCGTTATGGTGGTAATACCACCTGTATTGAAGTTCGTACCGATGACGGCCAGTTAATCATTCTTGATGCAGGCACGGGCATTTTCCCATTGTCGCAGACCTTGCTTGGTGATGGTCCTGTACGCGCCCATATATTTAATACCCATTCACACTGGGATCATATTCAGGGGCTACCGTTTTTTATCCCGCTTTTCATCCCGGGCAATCATGTCACGATTTACGGTGCTTATGATCCGATCGGGCAGAACAGTATCGAGGAGATTTTAACAGCCCAGTTACAGTACCGGTTTTTTCCTATTCGGGAATCGGAACTCAATGCAAACATAGATTATACCACGTTGCGTGAAGGTGAATCCGTAAGGATTGGTGAAACTACTGTAACGCCGGTCATGATGAATCATCCTGTGGTGAACTTTGGATACCGAATCAGCTGCAATGGAAAATCGATGTTTTTTACAGGCGATCATGAGCCGTTATATAATATCTATGATTCTGACGATGACGAATTCGATATGTATCAGTCATTGGCAGATCAGAAAAACGATCACATTATCGAACAGATACGTGGTGTAGATCTATTGATAACTGATTCTTCCTATACCGAAGAGGAGTACCCTGCCAAGAAGGGCTGGGGACACGGAACTTTTAATTCATGCATGAACCTGGCCGAGCAGGCCGGGGCCAAACATCTGTTGCTCACACATCATGAACCAACACGTAGTGATGATGCACTGGAAACAGTATTCAAAGCCAGTATGCAGAAACGAAAATACAATATCCCTGAAATTGACCTGGCTCGTGAAGGGTTATTGATCAAGTGGTGATCTCTCTGAGATAAGGGTTTCTTATTGTGAGATGGCGCTAGCCTGTTATTTGTTTATAACTAAATCTGAATATCAAATATCTACCCTCGTAATGGATGATGAAATCACAATGATTCCAGTGTAATAATCTTTTTTTTTCACGTATGGGTCGATATCTACAAGTATAGATAGACAGCTGCATGGCATGAAAATTGTACTTGGCATAATACCGTGTTTTGAGCATGTTTGTGATTATTTTAGGAGCTTGGCATGCTGGATGATTTTGCGAATGAAAAAGAACGTACAGCGTTTCTTCTGGAGATGTTACTCAATAGAAATGAATCGCTGGAAAATCGTGACTTGGCAGCTGTTTATCTTGGCCATTTCGATTCCGAGGAAGCACTGAACTCATTGATCGAGTGTGCCTGTAATGATCATGAGGATGCCCGCCTTCTGACTGCCTGTGGTGATGCCATTGCCGAGATTTGGGATCGAAATAAAACCTTTGATATAGATGTTATTCTGGCTCAGGTCGCCGTTCCTACTCAATTGGAAATCCGTGGTTGGCTGGGTAGTAAATAACGCTGCTGCGTTGCAATTCGCAGGGCTTAGATAGACAGAAAAGGAGAAGCCCGTTGTTATTTGAAACAACAGGCTTCTTTAGAGCCGGCGCGGGGAGTCGACATACCGGGTTTTGTTACGTGATCAGACTGCTGGATTTAATCATTCCACTCATCCCATTCGTCGTCAGCCCATTTCTTTTTTTGTTGCTGCTTCAGCTCGAATCGCCTGCTATGTTTTAATTTATCCTGTTTCGGGGATTCGTTGTTTTCCCAAATAGAGTTATCAAGCGCTTGATGACCCATAGTTGTTATTCTCCTGACATGATAGCACTGAAAATCAAGACGGTTTGTGCAACCGCAGGTGAATTCTTGAGCTTGTTCATCAACGGGTAAATCATTTTTTTTAAATCACGCTGATCGAAAATGAAGGCTTGCTGATGCATTCAGATCAGATGTTTTTCTCAGGTCAGTTAATGAATGGAAGCAGAGGGCGAATAAGATAAATGATAGCCGTGACTGCAAAAATCATAATCAGGTTCAATCGAATGCCTGCTTTGACCATGGTTTGCATAGGCAGATGGCCTGTACCGAAAACAATGGCATTGGGTGGCGTTGCTACAGGCAGCATAAATGCGCACGAAGCCGATAGCGTGGCGACAAGCAGGGTGGAGGTGATGTCGAGTCCGCTGGCCAGGCTTACCGCTGCCAGAATTGGCAGCATCACCTGAGTGGTTGCGGTGTTGCTGGTGATCTCAGTGAGAAAAATAATGACTGCAGCAATACACAACAGCATCACTGGCAGAGGTACTTCACTGAGGAATACGAGCTGGCTTCCAATCCAGCCGGATAAACCCGAACTTTGCATGCCAGCTGCCAGTGCAAAACCACCACCAAGCAGAATGACGATTTCCCACGGTAGCCTGCGGAAGGAGCCGGAGTTGAGGATGCCTTCGCCGTTATTGGATTTGAACAGGAACAGCAGGCTGGCCATGAATATGGCCACAGTACCATCGTCCACACCTTTATAGGGTAACAGACTGGCCCAGCCGTGAATGATGAAGCTCTCGGTATCAATGTCACTGCGACTCATCCACAGAATAGCTGTTATCGTAAGTACCCAGCCCACCGCTTTTTCATCAAAACGCATCGGCCCAAGCTCTTTTAACGACTGTTTGAGTGCTGAGCCATCAGATGCCTGCCACGGGAGTCTGGCCAGTTTTGGTCCGAATACTGCAAACAGAATACAAAGGCCGACCACCACCATCGGAATACCGATCATCATCCATTCCAGAAATGATGGCACCGCTTCAGGGGCAGATACGCGCATATTTTCCAAAAAAACCAGATTGGGCGCGGTGCCGACAGGCGTGCCCATACCACCTATATTGGCCGAGTAGGCGATGATGAGCAGGAAGCTGGAGGCAATGGGTGCTATTTGTTCCACGCCGTGTTCTTCCATCAGGCGTTGCAGCAATGGCAGGGCGATGGTCACCATTAACATGGTTGTTGCAGTGTTGGAAATCCACATGGAGAGGAATGCCGTGGCAACGGAGAATCCAATCGCAAGTTGCAGCGGGCTGGCATGCAATCGTGCCAGCATATTCAGCGCGATACGTTTATGCAGACCGGTGTTTTCCATGGCCTGAGCAATGAGAAAACCACCGATGAACAGGAAGATGATACTGTTGAGGTATTTGGGTGCGATCTCTCGGCCACTGACAATGCCAAAAAGAGGAAAGCATATGAGTGGGATCAGTGCGGTTAGAGCCAGTGGTACGCATTCCGATATCCACCAGATCGCCATCCAGGATGCAATGCCCAGCATAGCTGCTGCCAATGGTTCTCCCGGAATCTCGACCAGAGCAAAGCAGAGCAGCGCGGCAGCAGGGCCGGAAATTCTGGCGATAGTACGGGAGTTCATGAACCTGATGTTAAGCTGGGTTGCGAGTCGTGACTAGAGACATCTTGCCCAACAGCGAGTGTATCTTGTCGATCTGAGCAATGATTCTGTCCGTCAAACGTCTCATTATTGCCCGCCAACCCAGCTGTCCGGGTAAGTGATCATTTCAGCAGCGACCAGATTGGCTTCGCGTACGCTGGCAAAACCGGGTATTCGAATGCGAAGCCAATCTGTCCCTTTGATAGTGACGCCCACCACTTCTGCGGCATAACCTGCGGATCTCAATGTTGAGACATGCTTGTCTGCAGCTTGTTTTTGGGTAGTTGACACCAGGTTCAATGCCCAGGGCGGGCCGACTCTTTTAACCGTTTCTGAATCAAGTTCGCTGTTCACTATGACCGCAGATGAGGTTTGCTCTACTGCTGACTCGGACTGTGTTTTGTTTGCTGGTTGCATTTGCAGCACAGACTTAATAACGGCAGTTTGTGTTTCACGGGCAACGGTTGTTTCTGCAGGTTTCTGATCCGCCTTGTTCGGATTTATGATGGAGTAGACGGCGCCGCTGGCAAGCAGAGTAAGGAAAAGAGCCAATAACAGGAATGTATTATTGTTCCCTTCTTTAAAGGGGGATTTATCCGCTGCCTGCTCAGGCACAGTGATTTCATTGAGCAAGTCGTCGAGAAGTACACCGTCGTCGAGATCTGTTGCGTGATTCCTGGAGAAGTGCGTAATAAAATCTTTATCAATATCCTGCTTTTCGGAAAAATCATCAGACATCGTTTCATTGCGTCCGTGTGAATGAGTTATGAGGAGATGAGTGTTTCATGCTGCATGATTGTTGTCCAATAAACTGGCTCAGCGGCTTGGGGGTTATTGCGGTCATCTATTAATTTCTAATGCCAACGGATTCACCGACATGGGAATTTTCAAACAGCTCGAGCATATCTTCATTACACATACGAATGCAGCCATGCGAGGCAGGGGTGCCGATTTTATCTTCTTCATGGGTGCCGTGGATGTAGATATAACGCGCATGGGTATCGACTTTGCCGCGGCGGTTCTTGCCGGTTTCACAACCCTCCAGCCACAGAATGCGGGTGAGAATCCAGTCGCGACTGGGATCATCTGTTTCTGGGTCAAAAATAGTGAATGGTTCACGGGCGCTGAACGCTGTCAGAAGCGGTAGTTCGTATCCGATTTTGTTGGCGATGCGATGCTTGCCGAGCGGGGTCTGAAGACTCCCTTCTCTGTTGCCTGTGCCGTTGGTGGCGGTGGAAACGGGATAGGCGTAGACGACGCCGGTTTTACGGCGGTGGTAGAGCATCTGTTCTGATACGGAAACAAGAATCATGGCGTTAGTGTAACTCGAGTCACCGAATAATTCACGGATACTCTGCATTGTTTCCGGTGCTCTCGGCGCTAGAGTGCCAGACCTTAATGAAGCAGGTGGTTCCCATATACCCATGAAAGATCGACACGAACATATACTCGGCGAAGTTGTGCGGGCCTATCTGGGCACAGGTCTACCTGTCGGATCGCGCAGGCTTGCTGATCAGAGGGAGCTGGGGCTGAGCCCGGCATCCATTCGTAATGTCATGGCCGAGCTTGAAAAACTGGGCATGCTCGCTTCTCCGCATACCTCGGCGGGTCGTGTGCCGACCGATACCGGGCTGCGCTATTTTGTTGATTCACTGATGGCCGTTGATGCAAATATGAATCAGACACTTGAACAGAAAGTATCAGGACATCTGTCGGGTGTTTCGGAAAGAAATGCGCTGCTTAAGCGAGCAACAGATGACCTGGCCAGCCTGACACATTTTGCAGGTATGGTGTGGGTGCACGAGCAGGGTTTTAATCGTATCAATCGTATTGAACTGGTACCGGTTTCATCGGAGAAAGTGTTGGCGGTTATCGTCACCGATGGTGGTGAAGTGCAAAACCGTTTGATCGCGCGACCCAGAGATAGCAGCGAAGCTCAGTTGCATGAAATTTCACAGCGTTTGAATGAACTGCTGAGCGGCTGCGATCTCGAAGAAGTGCGTGTGCGTCTGCAGCATGAGATGGAGTCGGATCGTCTTCAGATCCGCCATCTGCTTGAGGACTTGAAACGCTGGGCCGATGCCCCCACAGAGGGTCAGGGCGACATGTTTGTCAGTGGCCAGAGGCAGTTGCTTGAAATGCCTGAATTCGCTGTGGTGGAGACTATCCGCTCATTGATGACGGCCATTGAAGAGAAGGAACAGCTGCTGCATCTGGTGAAACAGGTAGAGTCTGAGGAGAGCGGTGTGAAGGTGTTCATCGGATCTGAACACGCGCTGGTGAATATGGAACAGATTTCGGTGGTGCTCTCCCGATATGAGGGGCCGTCGAATATTGTTGGAACGCTCGGTGTGATCGGGCCAAGGCGTATGCATTATGAACGTGTGATGCCGATAGTGGACTGTACGGCCAAATGGGTGAGTCGCATGTTGACTGGAGCTTGAAGAATATTTGGAAACGTTTGCTTAACAGCTTTATAGGTAAGAAGGAGATTGAATCAGTGACAGCGAAGAAAGAAACCGAAGTCGAAATCGTGGCTGAGAATGAAGAAGCCATTGAGCTGGATGAAAACGGCAATGAAATAGTAAGTGAAGTAGAGATTGATCCGCTTGCAGCGGCCCAGACAGAAATTGCTGAGTTGAAAGACAAGCTGGTGCGTACCTACGCCGAGATGGAAAACCTGCGCAAGCGTACCCAGCGTGAAGTGGCGGATGCACATAAGTTCGGTGTTGAGAAGTTTGCTACTTCACTGCTGGATGTGGTGGATAACCTTGAACGTGCACTCGAAGCCGAAGAGGGCAATGAAGCAGTGGTGCGTGAAGGTGTACAGCTTACACTCAATAGCTGGCACGATATGATGAAACGTTTTCAGGTCGAGCGCATTGATGCGGTAGGTGAGGTGTTTGATCCGCATCTGCATGAAGCACTGACCCAGATGCCTGATGAAGCACCTGCAGGCACGGTGATTGCTCAGCATGTGGCGGGATATACCCTGCATGGTCGTTTGATCCGTGCGGCCAAGGTTCTTGTGTCCAGCGGCCCGGCAGCCTAAATAGAAAACCCTTCACCACAGAGAGCACAGAGGGGAAGGCAAGGCGGAACAAGATATGTGGCAAACACCCTTTATATAGAATTGTTTGTCTTACCTTTGCAACCTTTGTGTCGTCTGCGGTGGAAAAAAATAATGAATGAAGGGGTTGAAAACGAAAAACAGCCCCCCTATAAACAACTCAAGACAAGTTTAGATAGTTAATCAGGAGTACAAGAACCATGGCTAAAGTAATTGGAATAGATCTGGGTACCACCAACTCGTGTGTAGCGGTGATGGAAGGCGGCAAAGCGAAAGTAATCCCCAACTCGGAAGGTGATAACACCACACCATCAATCGTGGCATTTGCCAACGGCGAGCGTCTGGTCGGCGCATCGGCCAAGCGTCAGATGGTTACCAATCCGGATAATACTTTTTATGCAGTAAAACGTTTGATTGGTCGCAAGTTCGGCTCACCTGAAGCCAAACATCATCATGAGCTGGTCTCCTATCCTATCGTGGCTGCCGATAACGGCGATGCCTGGCTGGAAGCCGACGGCAAGAAGATGAGCCCGCAGGAAATTTCTGCGATCACTCTGCAGAAAATGAAAAAGACAGCTGAAGATTATCTGGGTGAAACGGTTACAGATGCTGTGATTACCGTACCTGCTTACTTCAACGATTCCCAGCGTCAGGCAACCAAGGATGCGGGTGCCATCGCTGGCTTAAATGTGCTGCGTATCGTTAATGAGCCGACCGCTGCAGCGCTCGCATACGGTCTGGATAAAACTGAAGAGAATCATCTGATCGCGGTTTACGATCTGGGTGGCGGTACTTTCGATATTTCAATTCTGGAAATCGGTGATGGCGTATTCGAAGTGAAAGCGACCAACGGCGATACTTTCCTCGGTGGTGAAGATTTCGATCAGGTACTGATTAAATATCTGGCTGCAGAATTCAAGAAAGAGCACGGTGTTGATCTGATGGCCGACAAACTGGCTCTGCAGCGTCTGAAAGAAGCAGCAGAAAAAGCCAAAATTGAACTCTCATCCAGCCAGCAGACCGAAGTGAATCTGCCGTTCATTACCGCTGATGCATCCGGTCCCAAGCATCTGTTGATCAAGTTGACCCGTGCCAAGTTTGAGTCTCTGGTCGGCGATCTGGTTGAACGCTCTCTGGCACCATGCAAGCAGGCACTCAAGGATGCTGGCGTAAAAGCTGCCGATATCCATGAAATTGTGCTGGTTGGTGGTCAGACCCGTATGCCACTGGTGCAGGAAAAGGTTCAGGCATTCTTTGGCTCCGAACCACATAAGGGTGTGAACCCGGATGAAGTCGTAGCAATTGGTGCTGCAATTCAGGGCGCGGTATTGACCGGTGAAGTTACCGACGTACTGCTGCTGGATGTAACACCTCTCTCACTCGGTATTGAAGTCGAAGGCGGTCTGTTTAACAAGATTATTGAGAAGAACACCACCATCCCGACCAAGAAGAGTCAGACTTATACTACAGCGGCTGATAACCAGACTGCGGTAACCATCAAGGTGGCTCAGGGTGAGCGTGACCTGTTCAGTGCCAACAAGCAGCTGGGTTTGTTTAACCTGGAAGGTATTGCGCCGGCACCACGCGGCATGCCACAGGTTGAAGTGACTTTCGATATCGATGCCAATGGTATTATGCACGTGCATGCCAAGGATAAGGGTACCGGCAAAGAGACTTCAATCCGTATCGAGTCCGGTTCAGGCCTCACTGAGGAAGAGATCGAACGCATGAAGCAGGATGCAGAAGCCAATGCTGGTGCAGACAAAGTGCTCAAAGAACAGATCGAAGCGAAGAATCGTGCTGATGCACTGGTTTACTCCACCGAGAAATCACTGAAAGAGCACGGTGATAAAGTGGATGAAGCCACACGTAAAGAAATCGAAGATGCGCTGGAAGAATTGAAGAAAGCCATTGAAGGCGGCGATAAAGACACCATCACTGCAGCAGAAGAAAAACTGGCTGAGAAAGCGCAGAAACTGGGTGAAGCGATCTACCAGGATATGCAGAAAGAAGCGGCTGAAGGCGGCGAAACGCATGATGCGGATGCATCATCAAAGAAGAGCGATGATGATGTGGTTGATGCTGAAGTTGTGGATGAAAACGATAAAAAATAAGGCGTAAAGCCTGACGTGAAAAGGAGCGGGGGGCTTTTGGGCCTGCCGCTCCTTTTCACGTTAATAAAGATTGAACCGCAAAGCTACGCAAAGGAAAATATGTGTTGTTGTGTACGGGTTGTTTCATAACTATATCGGCAAAGCGATTCAGCGAGGCTAGGTATAAAAATAAATCGTAATAACTTCGCGAGCCTTTGCGTCCTTTGCGGTAAAAGTTTGAAGTCAGGGAGTGACAGTGTCTAATCGCGATTATTATGAAGTGCTGGGTGTGGCTAAAGATGCCGATGAAAACGACATCAAACGGGCATACCGTAAACTGGCAATGAAATATCATCCGGACCGCAACCCGGATGATGAGAAAGCGGCGGAGAACTTCCGTGAGGTGACGGAGGCCTACGAAGTACTTACCGATGATGGCAAACGTGCGCGTTATGATCAGTACGGCCATGCCGGTGTTGATGCACAGATGCAGGACTTCTGGGGTCAGGGTGGTGCTCAGGATTCACATGCCTTCCGCGATTTTGGCGATATGTTTGGCGATGTGTTCGGTGACATGTTTGGCGGTGGTCGCGGCGGCGCACGAGCTGCCCGTGGTGCCGATCTGCGTTATAACCTCACCCTGACTTTGGAAGAGGCTGCCAGTGGCCGCGAAGTCGAACTGAAAATCCCTAAACATGAATCATGTGGCACTTGCCGTGGAAACGGTGCGCGTCCTGGCACCAACCCGGTACCATGCAGTACGTGTGGCGGTCACGGCCAGGTACAGATGCAGCAGGGTTTCTTTGCCGTGCGTCGCACATGTCCGAATTGTCACGGTTCGGGCACTCGTATTGAATCACCATGTCTGGATTGCGGTGGTGCAGGGCGTGTAAAAGTCACCAAGAAATTAAAAATAAAAGTGCCTGCCGGTGTTTATGATGGCGCCCAGGTGCGTGTGTCCGGTGAAGGTGAAACAGGTCAGCATGGTAGTGGTGCAGGTGACCTGTATGTGGTGATCGGATTGAAAGAACATTCGATCTTTGAACGTGAAGGAGCGGATCTCTACTGCACGATGCCGGTGACATTCCCGCAGGCGACATTGGGCGCGGAAGTGGATGCGCCTACACTAAACGGCAGGGTGAAGATCAAAATCCCGGCTGGCACCGAGGGTGGACGTGTGTTCCGTCTGCGTGGTCATGGTGTGCCGGATGTGCGTGCGGGCAGCCAGAAGGGTGACCTGTATGTGCGTGTGCAGATTGCTGTGCCGAAGAAAATGACTACGCGTCAGGAAAATCTGCTGCGTGAATTTGCCAATGAAGCCGGTGACGATGTTTATCCGGAACGTTCCTCTTTTCTAGGCAAAGTGAAGGATTTCTGGGAAGATCTGTCCAGTGAGGGCAAATAATGAGTGAGTTGAAAGTCATTGTCGTTGGTGCATCCGGTCGCATGGGCCGCATGCTGGTGCGTGCGGTGACTGAAGCGAAGGGGGTAGTGCTGGCCGGTGCAACCGAGCGATCCGGCTCACCATTTGTCGGGCGCGATGCCGGAGAATTGGCCGGAGTGGAAACGCTGGGTATCCGTCTCGTTGATAATATAAATGACTGTGCTAAAGCCGATGTTCTGATCGATTTTACGACACCTGTCGCCACCCTGCAGCATGCTGTATTTGTGGCTGAACGCGGCATGGGCATTGTGATTGGCACAACGGGTTTTGCTGCGGAACAGTTGCAGCAATTGCAGGATAGGCTGTCGAATTCACCGGTAGTAATGGCCGCCAACTATTCGGTAGGTGTAAACTTGGCTCTGAACCTGATTGAGAAAGCTGCCGAAGTGTTGGGCAATGATTACGATGCCGAAATTTTTGAAGCCCACCACAAACACAAAGTCGATGCGCCAAGTGGCACGGCCCTGGCGATGGGTAAGGCCCTGGCTGCCGGGCGCGGTGTAGATCTGGATGATGTGGCCGTTTATTCACGTGAAGGCATTACCGGCGCCCGCAAGCCAGGCACTATCGGTTTTTCCGTGGTGCGTGGTGGCAATATTGTTGGTGAGCATGAAGCCATGTTCATTGCCGATGAAGAGCGTATTGAAATCAACCACCGTGCATCAGACCGCATGGTCTTTGCACGCGGCGCCGTACGCGCAGCCAACTGGTTATCAGAGCAATCCAGCGGCTGGTACGACATGCAGGATGTGCTGAACCTGCGCGACTAAAATTTACTGTCCATTTCAAAGCCCCGGTAATGCCGGGGCTTTTGTTTGACACTGGGTTGAGCCGTTTTCACAGCCGAAGTGCATCCCAGTCAGGATAAGTGCAGCTGGCAGGAATCGCCATCGTATTCAGTACTATCGGTATGAAGTGGTCGTTTGCTCTGATGCAGGTTCGATCAGAGTCGGTCCGCCTGTATAATCATCTTGTTTGAGGTTGTTGAAGACATCGCGGTAACTGACATAACCGATGGCGCCGGAAAATGCGGTGGTCAGTACAGCGAATATGATTAATATCACTCCGGCTATCGGGTTTGTTTCAACTAGCGTATTCCATGCTCCCGCTTCCACTCTACCTGAAATAAGATCACTCGAAATCACAAGCCCTCCAAATACGATCAGGATAAAAAAGAGAGGAATGCAAAGCGCTATAATTGGTGCGATATTCTTGATGGTGGCGATGGCGCTTGTTTTGACGGCATCAAAAACCTTCATGTCGGTAAATGTCACCAGTGCAGGGGTAAACCATAGTGATAGCATAACGATCAGGAATACCATCGATATTACGATGAGAAGAGTGTCTTTGTGTATTCCTGTTGCAGAAATTGCAATGGCCGTGACAATTCCAGTTCCAATGGCTGCAACAAATATGAGTAATGCAAGACCGGTCAGCCTGAGCCCTTTTTCCCGGAGGAATGGGGTCATTAGGTTTGTGATCTTGAACTCGCTGTTGTTGTCGAACATGGAAGCGGCCAGCAATAGAATAGCGAACTGTACGAACATTATGGCCATTCCGACCAGATCCCCAATAATCGGGATGTAGGTAAGCCCCACATTGATCAGAACGATGATAAATGCGATCTGTAGCCATTTTGTAAAATGAGAGAGCATCAAGTCACCGGCATCAAAGAACCACATGAAGCCGCGCGTAAATTCACAACGCACCGAAGTGGGCGAGATAACCTCTTTCGCTGTCTCTGCTTTGGCAATGTCATTATCCATCATCTAATCCACTCCCCCTCTCAGTCTATTGAGACAATATAGATTAGTTTCGCGGAATCCCCAAATTCATAAGCAGTTGCTGTTTTGTGAGATATAAAACAGTTGCATGGTGTACGTCCGTACACCATACTGCGCAGATGGTGAATAAAGATCCTTTTTATCTCGGAAGACTGCAGGACTATTATGCGCTGCATCGTTTGATCCCTTCTTATGCGGAGATCGCTGCCCTTGTCGGCGTGAGCAAGCAGGGCGCGGTAAAGTTTATCGACCGTATGATTTTTGCCGGTTATATCAGCAAGGCACCGGGTGGTCGATTAAGCCCTGCCAATATGTTTTTTGCACGTCCGCATGTGGGTTTTGCGCCTGCCGGTTTTGCCAGTCCTGCGACAGAGATTCTGGGTGATGCCATTACCATTGATGATTATCTGGTCGAACATCCTTCGAGCACGGTGCTGGTTGGTGTGCAGGGTGACTCCATGATCAATGCAGGCATCCATGACGGCGATTTCCTCATCGTGGAACGTAATAGCAATCCGAACCTGGGCAAAATTGTCGTGGCTATTGTCGACGGTGATTTTACGATTAAATATCTGCGCTCTGGCAGCAAAGGCATGTATCTGGAACCTGCCAATGAAGATTATCCCGATATCTATCCGGAAGAGTCACTTGATATCTATGGTGAAGTGGTCGGCCAATTCCGTAAGTTCTAAAGCATTTTCACCACAGAAGGCACGAAGAAAAGTGTTGAGAGGCAGGGTATGAAACACGATGCAGATAATGGATTCATGTTTCCGAGCTCTGTGCATTACTTTTCGTTATTTACCTTTGTGCGCTTCGTGTTCTTCGTGGTGAGCCCAAATGAAAATGGTCAGTGACTGGCCGAATGCGATTGCGCATGTCGATTGCGATGCGTTTTATGCTTCCTGCGAGGCGGCGCGTCGGCCTGATTTGAAGGGGCGGCCCATCTGCGTGCTCTCCAGTCAGAATGCAATCGTTGTAGCTAAATCCTATGCCGCCAAAGCGCTTGGCATCACGACTGGCATGCCGGTATGGGAAGCGAAAAAGCTGGCACCGCAGGTAGTTTATCTGGCCGCCGACTTCCGTTATTACGGGCAGGTGTCGAACAAGGTATTTTCCATACTCCGCCGCTACAGTCCCGATATCGAGATCTATTCGATTGATGAGGCGTTTATGGATATGAACGGTATCCGTCTCCTGTGGCGGAAATCATTTCAGCAGTTGGCCGATGATATGCGCCTGACAATCTTCCGCGAGACAGGTATTACCGCATCGGTAGGCGTCAGTAATACGCGTACGCTGGCCAAACTCGCTTCCGAGGCCAATAAGCCAAACGGTACGATGATAGTGCCGGGTAAACGTATCGACTCTTTTTTGAGCGAGCTGCCAGTGGCCGCTATTCCGGGCATCGGACGCAATCGCACGGCATTGCTACAGAAATTCAAGATCCATACAGCTCTGCAACTCGCGCAGCTTGAAGGTGGGTTGATGCACAGATTGCTTGGGCGCCACGGCATGCTGTTAAAACATGAGTTATCGGGGGTTTCTGTGTTGCCGTTGCAGCTTAAGCCGGTGCTGCCCAAGAGTGTGGCCAGAACAGCTTCGATAGGGGGGGTGAGTGCGGATCGCCAGATTATCGCCGCGCACCTGAGCTATCATACCATGCGGCTGGTATCCGAATTGGTGGCCAAACAGTTGCTGAGCAGGCGCCTCCATGTGTTTCTGACGCTGGCCTCATTTGAGCGGCAGGGAACACATATGCAACTGGATTTTGCGAGCAACAGTCTGAAGCGCATGACAGCAGCAGTGAAAGCAGGTTTTCTGAAATTGTTCAGGGCCGGGCAGATCTATCGAGGTTGTGGTGTGGTCGCTACAGATATCAGCCGAGAAGGCTCGATCACAGATGGCCTGTTTGCTTTTTCACGTGAGGACAGCAGGCAGAATTCATTAATGTTGACGGTGAACCATATCAATAAAAAATACGGTGATCGTAGTATCTCCCTTGCTTCTATGCAGGGCATTAAGCAAAAGCGAAGTCATCCGCGGTTTCGGTATCCGTTATTCATTGCACGCTAAAAGTTCGCATTTCCGGGGTTTAAGTGCTATATACTAAGAGCGTACTCAAGAGGTGTTGTTATGACAAAAAAGACATTTCCAATATTATTGTCCTGCCTATTTATTTTGGGGCTGGGGGTAGCTAAACCCGATATGGCAGAAGCCGGATTAGCCTCGGTAACGCATAAGGTTGTGCGCAGTGATGGCACCACACTTACTTCCGGTAAAAAGCATGAATTTAATGGCGGTAGCGCAAATTTTTTCGATACGATTGATGAACCCAACAGGGTTATTGATTGGATGGAAGAGAAAAGTGGGCAGACCTATAAAGAAGGTTGGTCGCGCCTTTATCTGGATTGGCCTGTACACATCAAATCCATTGTGTTGCGCAAAGCCAGCGTGGGAGATAAGGCGCTTGGAAAAGGCTGGGTGAAGGTAGAAGTGCAGCCTGTCAAAGGCAAATGGATCAATGTATTTGAAAGCCTCGGTAAAGATGTAAAAAAATCAGTCACGATCAGTGAGAAGTTGAGGGCAGTCGGGCCCATTAAAGGAGTGCGCATTCTGTTCAGGTCATCGGAGCCGATTGTGATCGGGCCGATCGATATAAATTTGTGAGATGCTTTATTTAGGGGGGGGCGCTGATTTATTTAGTGCTCCCCTAAATATGTCTGAAAGCATGAGTGATTGTTTGAACGCATAGCGTTCAGAAGCCACGAACCACAATAAATATCAGGGGACTAGCAGATTGCTGACAGGCACAGATGCAGTGTCTGCATAATTCATAAATTCCATAATTCATGATCAATACTGTACAATGGTGCCTTTGCGATCTGACCATTTCGCAGGAAGCGAAATGGCATGGCTAAAAGGAACCGAAGGTGAGCCACATGGATGCGGTGAATATTTTTGGCAGGAGGCCATCAGCCAGCAACATTCAAGGTAATAAAATATTATTTTCAGGTTACCACATATGGTGGGATATAGAGGCAGGGTGAGGTCAGGGGAGGCTTGCTATTTCACACACTTTTCGCTAGAAAGCGCGCCCACTCGTTAGAGTGGAATTCGCACACTATCCAAACCAATTGTGCCCGCAAGGGTGGTGGATGGTGGAGGAAAACAACAATCGGAGGACTTCAATGTCTCAGTTTACTATGAAACAGCTGCTCGAAGCAGGTGTTCACTTTGGTCACCAAACCCGTCGCTGGAACCCGAAAATGGCTCCATATATCTTCGGTCAGCGTAATGGAATCCATATTATCGATCTGCAGAAAACTCTGCGCATGGCTAACGAAAGCTATTCGTTCATGCAGGCTCTGGCCGCAGCCGGTGGTCGCGTACTGTTCGTTGGCACCAAACGTCAAGCTCGTGAAGCTGTGAAAGAAGAATCCGCTCGCGCAGGTCAGTTTTATGTTAATCACCGTTGGCTCGGTGGTACACTGACCAACTTCGCAACTGTTCAGCAGTCTGTTCGCAAAATGAAGGATCTGCAGCGCCAGAAAGAAGAGGGCGTGTTTGAGTTGCTGACCAAGAAAGAAGCATTAGGTTTGCAGCGTCAGCTGGATAAACTTGAGCGCTCTCTCGGCGGTATCAAGGACATGGTTGAACTGCCTGACTGTCTGTTTGTGGTTGATGTTCGCAAGGAAGAGCTGGCTGTAAAAGAAGCACAGAAGCTGGGTATCCCGGTTGTGGCTGTCGTAGATACCAACTGTAACCCAACCGGAATTGATTACATCGTTCCTGGTAACGACGACGCTATCCGTGCTGTTCGTCTGTTCTGCAGCAAGATTGCTGATGCACTGCTGGAAGGCACTGAGTCATGGCATCTGGAAAACGCTGAAGATGGCGATGATGTTGTTGAGGCTATGACTGTTGCTGCTGAAGAAGCAGTTGCTGAAGATACAGCAGCTGAATCTTAATTACTAAAAGATACGAGGATTTAATAGAATGGCTATTACCGCTGCAGATGTAAAAAAACTGCGTGAAATTAGTGGTGCAGGTATGATGGACTGCAAAAAAGCATTGACCGAAACCAATGGTGACATCGATGCTGCAGTCGATTTCCTGCGCAAGAAAGGTTTGGGTGCTGCTTCCAAGAAAGCTGGCCGTGTCGCTGCTGAAGGCATTGTGGCTTCAGTTACCGAAGGCAATGTGGGTGTGGTGTTGGAAGTGAATGCTGAGACCGACTTTGTCAGCAAGAACGAGCAGTTTGTTGGTTTCGTCAACGCAGTTGCCGCACTGATCATCAAAAACAACCCTGCTGATCTGGCTACTCTGCTGGCAAGCGACTTTGATGGCGAACTTAGTGTTGAACAGGCGCTGTCACAATTGATCGCAACAATCGGCGAAAACATGAGTGTTCGTCGTTTTGAGCGAGTTGAAGTGGACGGTACTGCTGCAGGATACGTTCATGGTGCCGGTAAAATCGGTGTATTGCTTGGTATTGAAGGCGATGTGGACGCAGGTTTGGCTCGCGGCATTGCTATGCATGTTGCAGCAGCCAATCCGTTGTTCATCTCACGTGATGATGTTGATGCTGAATCTGTTGAACGTGAACGTGCGGTACTGTCTGATCGTGCGATTGCCAGTGGTAAGCCGGAAGCGATTGTAGATAAAATCGTTGCCGGTCAGCTGAATAAATTCTACTCCGACATCTGTCTGCTGGAGCAGGATTTTGTGATGGATACCGATCAGAAGGTTGGCAAGGCGCTCGGCAATGCTAAAGTTGTATCCATGTCACGCTTTGCACTGGGTGAAGGTATTGAGAAGAAAGAAGAAGACTTCGCTGCAGAAGTAGCTGCACAGATTCAGGGCAGCTAATCTTTGATGAGTGATTCAAACTGTGAGAGTCTTGAGCAGCGCCCATATAAGCGGGTGCTGCTCAAACTGTCCGGTGAAGTGCTTATGGGTGATGCTGCTTTTGGTGTTGACCCTGCTACCATTAACCGGATTGCCAAAGAGCTGATAGAAGTACAGAAGTCTGGTGTTGAACTGGCCATTGTGATCGGCGGCGGAAATATATTTCGTGGCATGAGCGGCACAGCATCAGGTATGGATCGCGCCAGTGCCGACTATATGGGCATGCTGGCGACCATGATGAACTCCATTGCGTTGCAGGATGCCATCGAGCGTAATGGGGCCACAGTGCGTGTGATATCCGCCCTGCATATCCGTGAAATAGCAGAACCATACATTCGACGTCGTGCAGTACGTCATCTGGAAAAAGGCCGCATACTAATCTTTGCTGCCGGAACCGGTAACCCTTATTTTACAACTGATACAGCAGCCAGCCTGCGGGCCATGGAAATACAGGCAGATGCAGTGCTTAAAGGCACCAAGGTGGATGGAGTTTATACCTCCGATCCTGCTAAGAATGCAGATGCTGTACGATACGATACACTGACATTTACCGAAGCATTGACCAAGCGCCTTGGCGTTATGGATGCAACAGCCATGTCGTTGTGCCGCGATAATCAGATGCCTATTGTTGTGTTTGATGTAACAACGCCAGGCCAGATGCTCAAAGCAGTATCCGGTGAACCTGTCGGTACACTGGTTCAGGAGGGTTAAACATGTTTAAAGATATGGAAGCCAGAATGGAGAAATCCATTACATCACTGAAATCCGAGTTGGCGACGATCCGTACTGGTCGTGCCAATGCTGCATTGCTCGATCATGTCAGAATTTCCTATTATGGCTCGGAAGTACCGGTTTCACAGATAGGTAATATTTCGGTTCCTGAACCACGTATGCTGGTTATTGCGCCATGGGAAAAAAGTATTATGGCTGATCTGGAAAAGGCCATTCTCAAATCTGATTTGGGGCTGAATCCATCGAATGATGGCGAAGTTGTGCGTATCATTTTGCCTGAGCTGACCGAAGATCGTCGCCGGGATCTGGTGAAACAGGTCAAGACTGTCGGTGAGAAGGCTAAAGTATCGGTGCGCAATATTCGCCGTGACGCCAATGATGGTGTGAAAAAACAGGTCAAGGATGAAGGACTGCCAGAAGATGAAAGCAAGCGACTGCAGGATCAAATCCAGAAGATTACCGACCGTTTCATAGCTGAAGTTGATAAAGTTGTTGAGCATAAAGAAAGCGATATTCTGACTGTTTGATGTCACCATCCACCCCGATGGATCAATCGAATAGTTTACCCTGTCATGTCGGCATAGTTATGGATGGTAATGGTCGTTGGGCCAAGGCCCGGGGCAAAGGGCGTCTGGAAGGTCACAAACAGGGAGCCAAGGTTGCCCGCAATGTGGTTGAGTGGGCAAAGAATTTTGGTGTTCGTCAGCTTTCACTGTATGCATTTTCTACTGAAAACTGGGATCGTCCAAAACTGGAAGTACGTGGCTTAATGAGCCTGCTTTCCATCCTGTTACCTAGAACACTGCCGGAAATGATGCAAAATGATGTGCGTTTTCGTGTGCTTGGAGATATCTCTCCTTTGCCTGGAAGCGCCAAAAGAGCGGTTGAAAATGCTATGTCTGAGACAAAAGGCAACACAGGCATGGATCTGATCCTCTGTTTAAACTATGGCGGACAACAAGAGATTCTGGCAGCTGCGCGTACGGCATGCGAGTGGGTTGCCGGGCAGGATGATCGTGAATCGGCCTGGAAAGCACTGACTCCTGATCGCTTTCGTAGCATGATGTGGCGCCATGATGTGGCACCGCTGGATCTGTTAATTCGTACCGGTGGCGAGCGGCGCATCTCTAACTTTCATCTCTGGGATGCAGCTTATGCTGAGCTCTATTTCAGTGATGTTTATTGGCCTGATTTTTCAAAGCAGGATCTGAAGGATGCATTAAACGATTATGCATCGCGCGAACGACGTTATGGCAAAACCGGCGAGCAGGTCAGCTCATGAGTGAACTCTCCAAACGTGTTATTACTGCACTTGTTTTGTTGTTGCTGGTGTGGGGCTGGTATTTTCATCTGGTTTCGCCCTGGTTTGAGGCTGCTCTGGCTCTCATCGGTCTGGTTGCAAGCTGTGAAATAGTGCTGATGATGAAGCTGCGCAATCCACAGGTGTATATATTCTCATCGGCTGTCATGTGGGGGCTGTTTGCCTGGTCTGCTGATATCACATGGTTGCTGCTTGGCGGGTTTGTCTGGTTTCTCTGTTTTGTGTTGAATTCACGTCAACAGCAAGCGTCATTTTCGGATTTCTTCGCTGCTATCTGGCTGTTGTCATGGGTATATGTGTTTACTTTGGCTATTGCGGAAACACATGCCACAGTCGTTGGGCAATCGCTGGTCATTGGAACCTGTTTGGCCGTGTGGGCCTCAGACATCGCTGCTTATTTTATCGGCAAAAAGTGGGGTAAGCGAAAGCTTTGTCCTGCAATCAGCCCGGGGAAATCGATTGAAGGCGCGCTGGGAGCAATACTGTTTGCCGTGCCTGTTGCTGTATTTTGCTGGACCTTGTGGGATGTGCTACCAATCCCGCTTGCCATCCCGCTTGCTTGTGTTGTGGTGCTTGCTGGTATTCTGGGGGACCTTTCCGAATCTTCTGTGAAGCGTCAGGCCGGGGCCAAGGATAGCGGACAGTGGTTGCCGGGCCATGGTGGTATTCTTGACCGTATTGATGCCATCATCATGGCTGTGCCTGTAAACTGGCTGTTGTGGGGTTTGATTTGATGCGAATGACAGTGTTAGGAGCAACGGGATCTATTGGTTGCAGTACGGCTGATGTGATGCAACGGCATCCGGATAAATTCTCCGCTTTTGCTCTTGTCGGGCATCAGAATGATGAAAAAATGCTGGAGTTGGCAAATCGTCTCCACCCTGAATGGGTGGTTATGACGGATGCTGCTGCGGCAAAACGCTTGCAGGGTAAGCTGCCATCGGGTGCTCGTCTGGAATCCGGCATGGATGCAGCTGTTGAACTGTCTGCTGCAGCAGAAACAGATATGGTGATGGCGGCTATGGTGGGCTCAGCGGGACTTCCTGCAACGCTGTCAGCAGTCAGGGCCGGCAAACGCGTTGGCCTTGCCAATAAAGAGTGTCTGGTTACAGCAGGTAACATATTTATGCAGGCGGCCAGAGAATCCGGTGCAGAAGTCGTACCTGTGGATTCTGAACATGCAGCAGTGCATCAATGTATGCAGGGACATGATTACAATTCAATTACGCAGGTTATTCTGACTGCATCCGGCGGGCCATTCCGGCAGCGTGATCCGGCAACGTTGCATACAGTGACTCCTGAAGAAGCTGTGGCACATCCGAACTGGGATATGGGGGCCAAGATCAGTGTGGATTCGGCAACCATGATGAATAAAGCGCTTGAGCTGATTGAAGCGCGCTGGCTGTTTGATCTTACACCTGAGAAACTCTCTGCTGTGATCCATCCTGAGAGTATTGTGCATGCCATGGTGGAATACCGGGACGGATCTGTTCTTGCGCAACTGGCTATGCCGGATATGCGCATGCCGATTGCGTATGCCATGCAGGCTGAGCCCAGGCTTGATAGTGGCATAGCCTGGCTGGATCTTGCCAAAACAGGCTCGTTGAGTTTTCAGGCTGTGGATAACGAACGTTTCCCGGCCATGGCGCTTGTGCAGCAAGTGATGCAAGGTGAAAACTCGCTGTCTATTGCATTTAATGCCGCCAATGAAGTGGCGAACGCTGCGTTCAGGCAAAGAACTATTCGCTTTACCGATATTGTCAGTACAGTAGAGAAGGTGCTCTCGCAAGTGGACAATGTCCGCGTGGGCACACTCGATGAAGTATGGTTATATGACGAACAGGCCAGAATAATGGCAAATGAGGTAATTTCAGCATGACCGAAATTTTACATACGACACTGGCATTCATCGTAGCTATTGCGCTGCTGATTGCAGTGCATGAATACGGCCATTTTTCTATTGCCCGCAGACTTGGTATCAAGGTTGAGAAGTTCTCTATCGGTTTTGGTCCTGCGTTGTTCTCATGGCGCAGTAATGATCAGGAAGTGCTGTATGTGATTGCTGCCATTCCATTAGGCGGTTATGTGAAAATGCTGGGTGAAAATCCGGATGAACAGCATGAAGGTGCTCAAGGAAAGCTTTCAGAAGCCGATAGAGGGCGGGCATTTAACGTACAACCGGTATGGAAGCGGGCTGCTGTGGCAGCAGCAGGCCCGGCCTATAATTTCGTTTTTGCCATCTTTGCATACATGGTTGTTGCCTGGCTGGGGCAGTCTGTGCTACCGACTATTGTTGGTCATGTAACACCGGCATCTGTTGCCGAGAAGTCTGGCTTGCAGGTGGGTGACCGTGTTCTTGCCGTCGAAGGCAGGCAGGTGCATTCATGGCAGCAGATGGAAGAGTTGTTGAAGCACAGGGTGGGCAATCGAGCCGAGCTTGAAATCTACCGGGACGAAAAGAGCATCGATTTGAGTATAGCGCTGGCCGAACAGGAGACAGACCCCTTGCTGATTGATGTGGCCGGACAGGTTGCGGGTTTCACACCCGGATTATTGGTCAGCGTGGATGAGGTGGTTGAGTCATCTCCAGCCATGCAAGCCGGTTTGCTAAAGGGCGATATCATTCAACAGATTAATGGTAACGCTGTCAGCAACGTCAATCAGTTTATTGAGCAAGTGAAGAATCACGCAGATAAAGCAGTTAAGGTTGTTGTGAAACGAGATCAGACGCTGCTGGAGCTCGAAGTCGTGCCTGCAGTGGATCAGAATGAGCAAGGCAGAATAGGTGTGAGATTATCAAGTCAGGCGGCACATGGAACCGAGTTGTACCGAATGGGTATCCTGGATGGCGTACAATATGGCTTTGTGCGTACCTGGGAGATGACGGCATTAACACTTGGTGTGTTTGCAAAAATGGTGACATCAGCCATTTCGCCGGATAATCTGGGTGGCCCTATAGCCATTGCGCAATTGGCAGGGAAAACAGCAGATATGGGGCTGGTTTATTTCCTGAGCTTTCTGGCTTTAATCTCGGTAAATCTCGGGGTATTAAACTTGTTGCCAATTCCGGTTCTGGATGGTGGGCTTCTGGTTTATCTGGGGTTGGAGAAGTTGCGAGGCAAAGCGCTTTCACCAAGGTTTCTGGAGATAACACAATTTATGGGTCTGGCATTGATTGTAATGCTGATGGTATATGCGTTTTATAATGACCTATCTCGACTGTTCAGGGGATAAAATGATTGGCTCGTTAAAATATTGGATGATTGCTGTCGGCTTACTGCTGACCGGTTTGTTGTCCCTCAATGCCGTTGAAGCAGCAGACCTTGATCAGCAAGTGACAACCCGGATTCACTCTATTGGTGTGGAAGGAAACCGCTTTGTCGAAAAAGAAACGATTCTTGCCAAGATGAGCGTAAAAGTTGGTGACAGTTTGGATAGACGCCAATTAAGCAAGGATGTTCGTGCCCTGCATAAAACAGATTTCTTTTCCGATGTCAGATTTACAGGTACCAGAACCAGCCAGGGCATCGATCTGATTTGCCATGTGAAAGAGTTTCCTCTGATCGCTAACCTTGAGATGGAAGGCAATGACGAGCATGCGACTAAAGACCTGCAGTTGCGCATGAAGTTAAGGCCTGGACGCATTTTCAGTCCCCGAAACCAGGAGTCTGATCGAAACCTGTTGCTAAAGGGGTATCTGAAAGACGGTTATTATCAGGTTGAAATTAGGTTTATCCCCACCATGAGAGAAGATGGGCGGGTGGATCTGCTTGTGAAAGTCATTGAAGGCGAGGTGACACACATCAGCCGCATTCTCTTTATTGGCAATAAGGCTTTCAGTGGCAATATCCTGCGCGAGGAGATCGCTTCAAGACAGATGGATCTGCCTTCGTGGATGTCGGATAGAGACGTGTTCGATCAAAAACGCTTTGCAGCCGATGCTCAAATGTTACAGCATTATTATATGAACAACGGTTACCTTGATATGCGCATTGAGTCGATGAATCTTGCCATGTCTTCGGATAAAAAGAGTTTTAATCTCTCCTTCAGTATACATGAAGGCTCTCAATACACCGTAAGCAAGGTAGGCGTACAGGGTGACATGGTTCCAGATAAAGAAACTCTGGAAGCGTTGATTGCTTTGAGAGAAGAACGTATCTATTCCCTGGACGATATGAACGAAAGTATAGCTGCCATCACCAGCAGAGTGGGTGATGAAGGTTATGCCTTTGCCTCGGTGACGCCTTTGATGAAGCGTAGCGTAGATGACAGAACGGTTGCTGTTTCATTTGATGTTGAAAAGGGTGAAGAGGTATATATTGAGCGTATTGAGATTTCCGGGAACTTAAAGGCTGAAGATCAGGTGGTTCGCAGAGAGATAAAACAGTCTGAAGGTGCCAGGTATTTTGGGTCTCAGGTTGAGCAAAGTAAAAAAGATTTGCGACGTTCTGCCTTTGTTGAAGATGTCAGGGTTTCCATGCAAAAGGGTTCTTCAAGCGACAAGGTAGATATGAAAGTCGACCTGACCGAGAAAAAAACAGGTTCAATTTCCGGCGGCGTTGGTTATTCGCAGGTTGAAAAAGTAACGTTCCAGGCCAAGATATCTGAAAGCAACCTGTTTGGTAAAGGCTATCAAGCCAGTCTTAATGGTACGGTAGGTGGAAAGACCCAGAATGTATCCACAAGCCTGACCGATCCATATTTTCTGGGTTTGAACATGAGTGCGACCATAAGTGCGTTTAAAAACCAGACAGACCCAATAACCACATCTGCGTACCAGATGGATAGTGTAGGTGCTTCATTGGGCTTTGGCGTACCTCTTACCGATGAATTAAGTTATAGTTTATCGTATCGGTATAATCGCACCGATTTATCACTGGTCACAGCTGCATTAACGACGTCGCTGATTACCCAGGCACAGATCGGCCGTCAAACCACTGGCGAACTGATTCAAAGCCTAACATGGGACAATAGGGATACATTGGTGGGGGCAACCGAAGGACAGATGCACCAGCTACGTTTCGGAGGTGCGGGTCTGGGTGGAAACAATAAATTTCTAGAAGCTTCATTTACAAGTAAGGCCTACTTCCCCCTGGATGAAAACAACAAACTTGTGCTGAACCCTGGTTTTGAAGCCGGTTATATTCGAGGTTATTCGAATATGAATGTCCCTCTCTATCGTCGTTACTCTCTCGGCGGGGCCGGTAGTGTGCGAGGATTTGATGCCCTGGGTATTTCTCTGCGTGATCCCACCACCCTTGAAGCTGTCGGTGGCGATAAAAAATTCACAGCTTCCCTTAATCTCTTCTTTCCATTGCCTTTTATTGATACATCCGGGGTTCGGGGTATAGCCTTTGTTGATGCGGGTACGGTGTGGGGGAGTGTGTCTGCAACCGTTGCTGGTAATGCAATTAATGTAACAGAACCATTCTCTTTATCGCGGGTGCGTTCTTCGGCAGGATTGGGCTTTGAATGGCTGTCACCTGTAGGTCCTATCGGATTGGTTTGGGCGACTCCGATCCGAAGTGTTCAGGGTGATAGGCTACGAAATGTTGAGTTTGTGTTGGGCGGGTCATTTTAGAAAAGTCTAAATGAGCGCATCTTATGCACTTGTGAATATGATTTCGGTGACCCATGCTTGGCTTGTACGGGTACGCTGAGCAGTCAGAATATCTTTAGAGTTTGAATAGAAATAGTAAGGAGTACTCAATGCAGAAAAGGATACATGTTCGGTCAATTATTGCTTCGCTTGGAGCTATGATGATTTGTAGTGTAACACTGGCCCATGCCGAAGGTATGAAGCTTGGTTATGTTGATGTGAAAAGTGCTATGGAAAATACAGCTGCTTATCAGCAAGGTATGAAACGCCTGGAAAGCCTGAAGGCTCAGAAAGTGAAAGAGCTGCAGACTCTGGGTGAGAGAATCAGCCAGTCTGAGAAAGATATGTTAGGTCAGTCTATGGCAATGGCGCCGGATCAGCTGGCACAGAAGCAGCAGGATCTTAAGTCCATGCGTACAGAGTTCCAGCGCAAGCAGCAGGACGCTCAGGAGGCTCTGTCAGCAGAGCAAAACCGTATACAAATAAACATCGGATCGAAGTTCGAAAAAGTCGTGACCAGTTATGGCAAAAAAGGCAAGTATGACATGATTATGCCCAAGCCTATGTTTCTCTATGTTGATCCGAAACATGATGTTACAGCAGCGATCACCAAACTTCTGGATGCCCAAAAGTAAGTATCAGGCACCTCTGTGAAAACCGTATCACTTCATGACATCACCGAGCTTGTCGGTGGTACACTTGCAGGCTGCGAAAGTGATGCAACCCAGTTGAGCATTTGCGGGGTGAATACCCTGGCTTGTGCTGATGGCAAGGAAATATCATTTCTGGCCAATAAACGTTACAGGGATGTTTTGGCGACCACAGAGGCGGCAGCAGTATTGATAGCTGAAGATGAGCCTAACCCCAGTCAGGTCTGCGCTATTCGTGTGAAAGACCCGTATCTGGCTTTTGCCATGCTTCAGCGCCTGTTTCATCCTGAAAAAGTGGCCAGCGGCTACAGGCATCTCTCAGCAGTAATCGATAGCTCTGCTGTTCTGGCTGCTGACGTTGATGTGGCTGCGAATGCAGTTATTGGCGAGCAGGTTACGATAGGTCAAGGAAGCAGGGTTGGTGCAGGCTGCATTATTGGTGACCGTGTCAGCATCGGGAAGCGTTGCCTGTTACATGCAAAGTCTGTTGTTGCCGATGATTGTGTGCTTGGTAATGAGGTATATTTACAGTCGGGAGCTGTTGTCGGTTCGGACGGTTTTGGTTATGCCTGGAGTGGGGAACGCCATCTGAAGATCCCTCAGTCCGGACGTGTCATCCTTGAAGATGATGTGGAGATTGGTGCCAATACCTGTATAGATCGCGGTGCTATCGGTGATACTGTTATTGAACGCGGCGTGAAGTTGGATAACCAGATTCAGGTTGCTCACAATGTTCGTATCGGCGCTTACACGGTTATGGCGAGTCAGGTTGGTGTTTCAGGTTCGACTATCATCGGTAAGGGATGCCAGTTCGGTGGTCAGGTCGGTCTTGCCGGTCATCTCAACATTGGCGACGGTGTCAAGCTCGCAGCTCAGACCGGTGTGATGACGGACCTTGATCCCGGTGGCACTTATGCTGGCTCGCCAGCCATGCCACACCGATTGTTTTTTAAGGTTTCAGCGTTGTTGTTGAAGTTGCCCGAAATTTGGAAAGCGCAGCGCAGCCGTTAATATTCAGTATTATAGATAACGTTTCAGGGAGAGTTAAATGCCGGAATTAAATATTGATCAGATTATGGAGTTTTTGCCACATCGCTATCCATTTCTGCTGATTGACCGGATTCTTGACTTTGAAAAAGAAAAATCAATTCGTGCGCTGAAGAATGTCAGCATCAATGAGCCACAGTTTACAGGCCATTTCCCCAATCATCCGGTGATGCCGGGTGTTCTCCTGGTGGAAGCCATGGCACAGGCCGGTGGTATGCTTGCATTCCAGTCGGTTGAAGATGACCGTGAGTATCTGGTTTATTTTACCGGTATTGATGGTGTACGTTTTCGTGTGCCCGTGCGACCAGGTGATCAGGTTATTTTTGAACTGACCTGTCTGCGCAGACGCGGTTTTTTGTGGAAGCTGCGTGGCGAGGCTTTCGTTGATGGTAAGCTTGTCTGTGAGGGTACGCTGACGGCCACTCTGGTGCCACAAGAAGCATCATGAATAACCTCATCCATCCGACATCCATTATTGATAACAAGGCTGAGATTGGATCCGGTGTGGCCATTGGGCCATACAGTGTCATCGGACCTGATGTAGTAATTGGTGATCGTTGTGAGTTGATGTCGCATGTCGTGCTTACTGGCCATACAACCATGGGTACAGGAAATCGGATATTTCCATTTACTTCAATCGGTCAAATTCCACAGGACTTGAAATACCACGGAGAAGATTCACAAGTCATTATCGGCGATAATAATCAGATTCGTGAAAATGTTACCATCAATGCCGGAACTGAAGGTGGCGGTATGGTTACCCGTATTGGTAACCATAATCTATTGATGGCATATACCCATATCGCTCACGACTGCATACTTGGCAATCACATCGTGCTGGCCAACTGCTCCACACTGGCCGGTCATGTTGAAGTGGATGATCAGGCTATTATCGGTGGTCTTTCTGCCATTCAGCAGTTTGTCCGTATTGGTAGTCTTGCCATGATTGGTGGCATGTCAGGCGTGACCAAAGATGTACCGCCATTCTGTCTGGTTGCCGGTGGTTATCGCTCGGGTCTGAGTGGATTGAATCTCGTTGGTTTGAAACGTAAAGGTTATAATCTTGAACAGATAGGTCACCTTAAGGAAATCTACCGTATCCTGCTGCAGGAAAAGGGCAATCGTGCTGAACAGCTTACACAGGCAGAAGCAGTACTTCGAGTAGATGATGAAGTCGGGCGCAGCATGATTGAGTTTGTCCGCACAGCGAAACGCGGCCTGACCACACATCGCCGCGATTCCTGATACTACAAACACATATGAAAAAAATTGGTCTTATTGCCGGCTATGGCCACTTCCCGCTGGAGCTGGCCACATCACTGGCGGCCGTTGGTTTTGAAGTTCACACGGTTGCTGCACGCGAAGAGACATTTCCTGAAATTGAAAAACTGACGGCATCCACATGCTGGCTGCATGTTGGCCAGATTGGAGGCATGATCAAAGCCTTTAAAAATGCAGGTGTTGAGCAGGTCGTGATGGCTGGTAAGGTGCGTAAGCTTCATCTGTTTCGCAACTTCAGACCTGATCTGACAGCTATGAAAGGGCTCATGCGTATGAAAGATCGGCGTGATGATTCAATCCTCAATACCATTGCCGACCTGCTGGCTGAAGGCGGACTCACCCTGATTGATCAAACACTGTATGCAGGTGAAATGCTTGCCGGAGCCGGTCATCTGGCCGGGCCCGCAGCAAAAAAACGCCATGCTGATATTGTATTCGGATACGCGCAGGCCAAAGGTGTTGCCGGGCTCGATATAGGCCAGACTATTGTGGTGCAGGAACAAGCTGTTCTGGCCGTTGAGGCCATCGAGGGCACCGATGAAGCGATCAAGCGGGGTGGCTCTCTCGGCAGCGGCAAAGCAGCAGTCATCAAGGTCGCCAAACCGAACCAGGATCTTCGTTTTGATGTGCCTGCAGTAGGTCCAGACACACTGGAGGCGATGAAAGCTTCCGGCTGCAATCTGCTGGCAGTTGAGGCTGGGAAAACCCTGATGATAGAGCGGGATCGTTTTTTTTCCATGGCGAGTCAATACGGTATTTCAGTTTATGGTTACGCTGAGGATTGATTCTCTTTTCTCTTCTGTGGCTCTGAACAGATGAGTCACTTTTTTATCAGTGCCGGCGAGACTTCCGGTGATTTTCATGCGTCGACCGTAGTGGCTGAATTAATGCTGCGTTTTCCTCAGGCTAAAGTAACAGGTGTTGCCGGTAGCCAGATGATAGATAAGGGCTGTGTGCCTTTGCATCATGTGCATGAGCTCAATGTCATGGGTATAGGTGATGTGCTGCGTTCACTTTCACGCATTCGCAAGATAGAACAATCGATACTGAACTGGTGTCGTGAAAACAGGCCTGATGCGGTTGTTCTGGTCGATTTCTCCAGCTTTCATATGCGCCTTGGTCGCAAACTGCGGGCTTTGGGTTTTCCGGTCATACATTTTATTGCGCCAAAACTCTGGGCCTGGGGTTCCTGGCGTGTAAATAAACTGAAGCAGTCACAGGATAGACTGGCTTGCATTCTTCCATTTGAGACCCAATGGTTTGCCAAGCATGGTGTTGATGCGACCTATGTAGGTAATCCCAGTGTTATTGCTTGTGAACATGGCTGGTCCCGATCTGAGTTACGGCAACATTTGGGTGTGGGTGAAGAGCAACCGCTTCTGGCACTGCTTCCGGGCAGTCGACCACAGGAGTTAAAAATGCATGTTGCGCTTCTGGCGCAGACACTGGAGGCGGTTCGTAGCGAGATCCCGAACATCGCATGTGTGGTACCGCTTGCTCCGGGTGTAAAAATGGAAGCTCTGGATCTGCTATGGCAGCAGGGCGCTCTACCGATTTCCCGAACTGAAGCGGGTTACGCGCTCAGAGCAGATGCCGCAGTAGCGGTATCGGGTACTGCAACGCTCGAATTGGCACTGTGGGATGTACCGACTGTTTTGATTTATCGCGCTTCGCCACTGATGGCATTCGTTGTCCGCAGACTGATAAAGCTGAACTGCGCGGGGCTTGCTAATATTATTCTTGGAGACAGGCCGGTCATGCCTGAGCTGATTCAGGAAAATTGCACGCTAGAGAACATTCTCCCCGCACTTTTACCTTTAATTCGTGACAGCAAAGCAGCCGAATTACAACGCAGTGAATTTGTCCGCCTGCGAGCGCTTCTGGGACAACAGAGGCCGGCGGTCGGAGTTGTGGATATGCTTGTGTTGCTTATTCATCAGAGGCAGGCCAGATAGTTCACCCTTGCCTAAGGACGCGCTGATTTATTCAGTGCTTCCGTGCGACCCATGCAAGGGTCGCCAAAACAAATGGTGTAAACCATTTGTTTTGTGAGAAAAGGCAAAGTCACACCTTTGCCTTTTTGTGCATATTTTTGGCAGCAGGCCAATAAATCAACATACCCTAGCTATTTTCTGATCCATGCCCCCGAGGCTGAGAGTATATATTGGCCGGAAGGTGTTTTGCCTATCGCTTGCTGACCCGCCAGTTGTTCCACTGCCTGTAGGCTTGTGCCGTTATTCTGAGCAATTTTCTGATAGTGGGTGCGCCGTTGTTGATTGATATTGGCTACCAGTGCATGCACATCGCCAGCTGCAGTGCCGACCACGCCAAGATAGCCGTTAGGCATTTCGCCGATCTGTCCGGCGGCCTTGGCCTGATGCAGATCGGCCGACCATGCACTGCTGATATTCAGGCCAGTCAGACAGAACATCAATGTTAGCATTGCGAGCAGAGAGAATAGAATGGATTTAGTTTTCACATTGAACTCCTTGACTAGAACAGTCCGCTGTCTTCAGACAGCACGTTTTCCAGGTCCTTTTCGACTTTTACCCGAATTTCATGTTCGATTTTAATGTTCATGTTGATGGTGATGGGTTTGTCCGGCGCTTCCACTTTTACCGTCGGGTTGCAGGCCGACAGCGAAGCGAGGATTGCCAGCAACATCACAGTGCTCCTGATTCCATTTTGCATAATTCATACCTCTGACCGTCTTCAGGTTACAGCATAGACGTAGTCTTTGACTCCGTCCAGTTGTAGAAATTACTACTTCTGCATCTTTTTCTGCACTTTCTTTTCAAGGCGTTCGCTGATTTCGTCAGCCATGCGCAGGCTCTGCAACAGCTTGAGTACATTCTCCTCAATATTGAAGTTGAACTCGATCGGTCTGCCATTTTCATAACCCGGATTGCTGCCCTTGATGCCGATTTTCAGAGCCAGTTGACCATCAGGTTGATAATCAGCCTGAATATGCAACAGCTTGAAACGGAAGTCGCTGAGGATCTGCATCGCCATGCGTGTGGCGGTGTCGGTTGCCGCAAATTGCTGTAGAGAAGCTGTGCCCAGATAGCGGATCAGGCCGCCGGGATCTCTCGACGCAAGCTTGCCTGCTGTCATTTTCAGACCGGTATCAGTCCAGTCGAACGGTAGATTGCCATCGAGGCTACCTTCGGCTGTTAACCCTTCCTGCTTTCTGAATTCGGCAAGTTGGCCTGCATCAATGTGCTCAAGCCTGATAAGGAACGGGTTGCTTTTGCGACCCTTGTCAATATCGATCAACTCGCTGCTGATCTGGCCTCCCAGGGCATCTGCTTTCAACGTCGTGATCTGTGTGCTGACAGGGCCATCAAACGGATAGTTTACGATTACATCCAGACTGACATTCGACAGTGGCAATCCGGGATCAAGGACCTTCACACTGAGTGTGTGTGCGGTGATATGAAGTGCCTGATCATTCAGGGCGAGCTCCATGTTTGTGTTAAGACCGGCAAATGTCGTGGTCTGGTAAAAACCTTTTATATTATCCAGTACAAGGTTGATCTTGCCGGAAAATGGTTGTCTGGCATGCCATCGCAGTTGCCCTTTGCCTGCAAGCGTGCCGGCCTGCATGCCGAATGCACCGCTGTCTGCCAGCATACGTGCCAGCAGCGGTGTTGCAGAGGACAGTTGTACGGGCCTGAGGGTGAAATTTAGCTTGCCTGACTCATTTGTGAGGTTGTGACTCAGACTCCAGTCCAGATGCAGGAGGTCGTGCGTGGTGGACAGGACACCGCGCGCGGAAAGCGGGACGCGGCTAAGGTCAAAGTCTGCTGTTAGATTGAGTGCAGGCGGTGTTTCCGATGGCGACGTCAGAAGTTCAAGCCCGTTAATGACTATGCTGCCGGAAGGGGAGGTTAGTTTTCCGGGTTTCAGGCTGATGTCGATGTTTTGACTGCGCAAGTTTTTACCCTGCCATGTTAACGTATCTGTATTCACAGTGATTTTTGCAGCTTGCTCAAGCTCCAGGTCAGATGCTTCTGTCACGGAAAGTTGAAGCAGGCTCAATAGCTTGATTTTCAACTTCGGGATCGTCATGTCCTTGCTGTGGACGTTCTGTAACTGCAGCTCCCCTCCCTTGTTCAGTGACAGGTTTAATGGCTCAAGTGCGTTAAATGAACCAGTCAGAGATTTGAACGAAAGCCGGGATTGTAAGCGCTGACCAAAGCGCAGCAGCGATTTGTCGGCAACGGCCCATGTTCCTTTGCCGCGGTCGTATGCAAAAACACTGTTCAGTGAAGCAGCGAGTGGTTGGCTTATTTTATCCAATGATATATCCAGATAGAGCTCTGCATTGAGTTGTAGCTCATGCAGCAACCGCTCGCTGTTTGCAGTTGTAGGCAGTGAAGCTAGCCAGGAAAGCTGCATCTCTCCCGTTAACCTGTGTTCCGGTATTTCCACCCAGGTTGCCAGCAGTTTATCGAGTGCGGCAAGGTTGGCATGCATGCTGCCCTGCATTAAGAGCAGGGAATCCTTTTCTGTAACCAGACACTCAGCAATGAAGATTTCGAGGTCTCCCCGGCTAAGCTGAGCTTTACACTGCCCCTGCGCATTCAGTGACAGTACTGCCTGCAAGCCCTGATCGCTGCCGGTCTCACTCATGTTCAGCTCCAGAGCCAGATCGCGGTAGTTGGCCTGACCATTTAGAGCCTGCAAAGTATCTCCGTTCTCATCAAGGCGGCGCAGGGAGATATGATCGACATTTATTGTTCCGATGGGGAGTCGAGAGAAAAGCAGAGCCGGAGAGGCCAGAATCAGGGTGTTTTCCGACTGCACTAGTGGTACGGGATGCAAGAATACCTCAATGGTTTCAAGACTCAGGCTGTCGAGTTGTTGCCGGAGCAGACCGCTTATGCTGTAAGAGAGTGTCGCATTAACGCTATTGATCTCGAGCCCGGATTCCTGTTGCCTCAGATGCAGGCGGGATATACGGATCTGCTGCAGGTCAATAAAATCGATATCCAGCATAACCTGCTCAAACCCTGAATTATCCAGTTCTTGGCGGGCTATTTGTGCCAGCCACCAGGGCGCGCTAAACCAAGCCGTAGTGGCAATGATCAGTGCAAACAAAAGGGCTGCGGCCAGCAGGCGAACAAAACGCATAATTCTATTTTACATGATTAAATACGGAAAACCAGAAGCAGGCATCCAACTTTTATTTTAGGGGCTGAGTGATAGCAGAATGGGCGGAGAAGACATGTTCGTGCCTGTTCAGTAGTGGAATGTCAGCGCATGGTTACCTATACTGAACAGTATGATTATGCGAATGATGCTGAGCTGCCTGCTGATGTTTACCTTCTTGCCGGGCAATGTTACGGCGCAGTCCGGCCAGCCTGCTGATGCAACCCGGTTGCGGGGCTGGATTGAGCAGTTCAAACAGTCTGATAATGGTCCTTTTGAACGTATTCGCTGGTTTTGCAAAGATGGCGCTATCCTGGAGCCGGTCGAAAGTGCCTGTCGTAATCATGGTGGTGGCAGACAGCATGGTGACTGGAACAAGGCTGTTTTACAGATGCGGCAACAGGGGTATCTGGTTGCCAATGTTTTAGCGGCACTCGATCCGGTTCAGTTTATTGGCGATAATGCGCGCCTGGATGATTTGCGACAGGTGTTGATGGAGCAGTTTCTTGTCCGGGCCGACGATGGCTGGGTATTCCAGCGCTCCCGTTTTTTATACCGTGGCTCACTGCAGATAGAGGATGAACAGGCTGCGGCATCAAGGATCTTGCTTGCGCTTCTGGCTGATGCGGCATGGTCTTCTCGGGAACGGTTTCTGTTGTTGAGAGAAGCTGTGCGTATGTTACCCCTTGCTGGCGAAGCGCAGTTGGCAACAAGAGTGCGCCAGATGGCAACAGACATAAGTGAAAAAGACAGGGTTTTTCAGAGTCTTCGTGTTAAAATTCACAGTCTTCCTGACGATCAGGATTCCGCTCGTGTAAGGGCCTATGCCCTGGCTTCCGGAAAACAGTTGCTGCGGGAAGGCTATGAACATCTGGCGACACTGCTGGACGAGCTCTATGCCCCGCGTACGGGAATAATGCAGCTGATGCAGTTGGCCAAAGATTCGAAAAACCGCGCATTTACCAGTCAGATTGATGAGGTGGTGAAAGGGCTTGCTGGAAGGCGCCATGCCGAAGACGTCATTGAATTTATAGCCATTAAAATGCGCATTTGGCGCCAGTTATTGCAGATCAGGAATAACTATTCGCCGCTGGATCGCCTGCGTCTGCTGCAGGCATCGCTGATACTGGAGCGGGAGTTCTCTGTGCGCAGCATCCGCCTCGCAGAGTCTGCTCCCCGGGCGAGCCGGATGATACGGTTGGGTTGGTTGCGCCATCATGTGACTGCGCTATATGGCTCTGGACTGATATCTGAGCGGCAGAATCAGGCATTCCAGACCGAAATAACTGGTTTGCTTGCGAACGCATCACCAGCAGCGGGAGACTATCATGCGGCGCTTCGCTACCTGGCACGCGTTCCCCAGTGGGCACAGCGTTCGCTGGAATTCCACTTTTCCGGCACTGTGGAGCGCTGGTCAGTGCTGACGCCGTTGGCCGGGCATCTGGTGCCTGACCGCTTGCGGGATAGCCCTCTGTTGGTATTTTCTCAGGTGTTGGATCGACTCCTGGCCGATGCCAGCCGCTTGGCGGGTATCAGCCACAAGGTGTTCGGCAGTGAAATTAACAGCAGTTTGCGAGCGCTTAATCCGGGTCTGAGCCGCGGGGTGTTGCTACTTCCTCCAGCTGATGGGAAGCCATTCAGAAGCGACGGTATTTACATATTAGCTTCAACGACGCAGGAGTTGCCGCCGGTGGCGGGTATTATTACCAGCGGTGAGGGCAGTTCTCTCTCTCATGTTCAGTTGCTGGCGCGCAATATGGGAATTCCCAATCTTGTCGCGGATGCGGAGCTGTTGCTGGCACTCAGGGGTCAGATTGGTGAATCCATTGTGCTGGCAGTCAGTCGCCGTGGTTCAGTAACGATTGAGAGAGATTCGCCCAAGTGGGACAAGGTGTTCGGAACCGCTGTAGCCGCCGATCATGTGAAAATCAGTGCGGACATGAACAGGTTGAATCTTCGTGATCATGCGATGTATGCGCTGCGTCGTGTCAGGGCTGCTGATTCGGGGCGTATTGTAGGACCTAAAGCCGCCAATCTTGGCGAATTACGCAGCCAATATCCGGACATGGTCGCCCCTGGTCTGGTGATTCCATTTGCCGTGTTTCGCAACCATCTGAACAAACCGCTCTATGAGGGCGGCCCTGCAGTGTTCGACTGGATGCGCTCAGAGTACGGGCGTCTGAAAAAGATCAGTGATGCCGGACTCAGACAAAAGCAGACGGCTGCATTTCTGGAACGTCTGCGCGAATGGATTACCACCACTGATCCGGGTTCCGCGTTCCGCCAGCAACTGCACTTCACCTACGGCCGCGTGTTGGGCAGACACGACGATGAGGGTGTATTTGTGCGCAGCGATACCAATGTTGAGGATCTGCCCGGCTTCAGTGGGGCAGGGTTAAACCTGACCTTAGCAAATGTGGTTGGTATGGAGTCGATTGTGCGCGCAATTCAACAGGTGTGGGCATCGCCGTTTTCGGAGCGTGCTTATGCCTGGCGTCAGGCACATATGGCTTATCCCGAACATGTTTATCCTGCGGTTCTTCTGTTGCGTAGTGTTGCTTCAGAGAAATCGGGTGTCATGGTTACAGCTGATGTGGATAGTGGTGACCGAAACTGGCTTACCATTGCTGTCAGCGAAGGGGTTGGCGGTGCCGTGGATGGACAGGCTGCCGAAGAGATCAGGGTGGAGCGCAATACTGGCCAGGTGCGGCTGATGGCGCAGGCTTCGGCACCGCGGAAGCTACAACTGCTTGCCACTGGCGGAGGAGAAAAAATTGCTGCGAGCGGCAGCGAACAGTTGCTCTCTGCTGCAGAAATAGAGCAATTGCGCCAGTTTGCCGACGATGTTGAAAAACGCTTTTCACTGCCACGAGATGAGATTGGCAAACCGATGGCAGCCGATGTCGAATTCGGTTTCGTTCAGGAAAAACTTGTTCTCTTCCAATTGCGTCCTTTTGTTGAGAGTAGGCGAGCAAAACATAGCGAAGTGCTGATTACCATGGATAGACAGTTGGCTGGGTTCTCCGACAAGAAAGTTGATCTTGCCGAGGTGCCATTTTCCGGGGAGGGATTGCCATGATTCGACTCTTTTTAGTATTGAATTTATTCGGTTTTCCGTGGCAGGTATTCGCCTACCCGCTGGATGGGGCACAACAGACCGGTATCAGCCGCCTGGAGGGCTATCGCCTTGCCCAGCAGGACAAAGTACCGGGTAATAAACTCACTTCGGGAGCACAGATGGGGCAGGCACAGGTCATCCTGCGGGTTGAAAGCGTGCCTGGTAATCCGCTGCAATCCCCTGACTTTCGCCTGACGCAGAAGATTGTCGCCCTGCTTGGTGAGGAGGCAGCTGACTACAGCATCAGTTTGCTTGATCTCAGTGACCCTGCAAGTCCTCGTTATGCCGAACACAATGGTGCCCAGATTCGTAATCCGGGCAGTGTGGGCAAGCTGGTTGTGGCGTTAGCGCTGTTTCAGGCGCTGGCCGATACCTACCCTGATGATATCCCTGCGCGTGAAAGGGTGTTGCGAGATACGATGATTGTGGCAGATGAATTTATCCGCTCCGATCATCATAAAGTGCCATTTTGGTTGCCTGCAGAGATGCGCTTGCAGAAGCGAAAGCTGGCCGAGGGTGATGCAGCCAACTACTGGAGTTATCTGGATTGGATGATGTCGGCCAGTTCGAATGCTGCGGC
>JAJFLE010000039.1 GCA_021772835.1 Mariprofundus sp. | reverse complement strand
AGCGCCTCCAGTGTTTCATCAATGGCCGTGGCAGCTGATTCACGCTGGTGCTGATAACCAAGCCTGCCGAAGTAGTTGGTGGAGCGATCCGGCCAGTGGGTTTGATAGAGATCTATGTGATCAGTCTGTAAGCGTGAGAGTGAATCCTCACAAGCCGCGATGATATTTTTTCGGTCCAGATGTGCTTTGCCATCACGAATGTGTGGACACCATTCGGTTGGGCCGCACACCTTGGAAGCTAGAATAATCTCGTTACGCTTACCTGTTTCTTTGAGCCACTGGCCAATAATGGTTTCAGTTGCTGCATAAGTCGCAGCTTTTGGAGGAATGGAATAAAGCTCGGCCGTATCGAAAAAGTTCACGCCCTGTTCGATGGCATAATTCATCTGGGCAAAGGCATCTGCCTGTGAATTCTGTTCGCCCCAGGTCATGGTGCCAAGACAGATCTGGCTAACCTGCAGCTCGGTTTGTCCAAGGTGGTTATATTTCATGGCAGCATTATAGGCCATTTTTCCATGGAGTATTCCTTATCGCTATTGGGGGATCAGCCGTCGAGCAACTTTCTGATCGTCTGCGTCAGTAATTCAATAGTAAATGGTTTGTTCAGGGTCTCAGTGTGTTGAAGGTCGTGTTCAAAACCAATGGCCAGTTTTTTGTCGTAACCGGTCGCAAAGATAATAGGAACCTCCGGTTTGATTTCGCGGGCTTTTTCAGCCAGTTGGAAGCCACCTGATTTAGGCATCACGATGTCCGTGAGAATGATGTCGATCTGTTGGCTATTTTCTGCAAACAGGGTGAGTGCTGCTTCGCCATCTTCAGCTGTTAGCACCTGAAAGCCGAGCGAGTGAAGTACTTCACCAATGGTTTCGAGTACATCTACTTCATCATCGACCAGCAGAATGGTTTCACCACGGCCGGAATGTGTTTCTTCCCGTTTGCTAACCTGATCCTCGAGCGCACCCAGCAACAACGGTAGATAGATATGAAACGTGGTGCCGCCGTTTTCTGTGCTCTCTATTTCGATGAAACCGTTGTGTGACTTGAGCGAGCCGAAGACCATCGATAGTCCAAGCCCTGTGCCTTTACCAACGTCTTTGGTTGAATAAAAAGGTTCGAAGATATGAGCCAAGTGCTCTTCAGCTATACCATGACCATTGTCGCTTACGCTCAGGTGTGCATACTCAGTATGGCTGTATGCTCCATGTTTTCTCTGGAAGGCTGCATCTGCTGTGAACTGCGCCAGCCGGATATCAATGCGCGGATTCTCAACCCCGGCCAGCGCATCACGAGCATTGCTGATCAGATTCAGCAGTACCTGCTGCATCTGGGTGATGTCAGCCGAGACCTGCAGATTATCGAGAATATCCAAATTGAGGGAAATACTTTCAGGCACCGACACCTGATGCAGTTTCAAGGTTTCTTTCAGGAATGGCGTCAGTGGTACGGTATGTTTCTGCACCATATCCTTGTTGGCAAAGGTCAGAAGTTGTTTGATCATGTCAGCGGCACGCGCTGTCAGGGTTTCGATTCGCCCGAGTTTTTCTGTGATTTGGAATTGCTCTTTTGCAGCCTTTCTGGCCAGATAGAGGTTGCCGGTAATGCCTGCCAGCATATTATTGAAATCGTGTGCTATGCCGCCGACCAGAGTGCCTACGGCTTCCATCTTCTGAGCCTGATAGAATCGCTCTTCCATCTCCTGAAGTTTACTAAGATCTTCATGCACACCGACATGATGGGTGATCTTCCCCAGCTCATTACGGATCGGGGAGATGGTCAGCATGGTAGGGTAATTGGAGCCATCTTTTTTCTTTTCAATAATCTTACCTTGCCAGGTCTCACCTTTGGCAATGACATGGCGGATATCTTTTGCAAGCATCTCATAAGATTCATCCCTGAATAGATGCGGTGTTTTTCCAATGGCTTCGTCAGCACTGTATCCGGTGATGTTGGTGAAGGCGGGATTCACGTATTCGATAAGGCCATTTTGGTCGGTAATGGTGATGACTTCGGCGGTCTGTTCAATGGCCTGAGAGAATTTAGACAGACTTTTGATAAAATAATCACGTTCAATGGCAATGGATGCCAGCTGTGCTGCATAAAAAATATCTTCAATTTCTTCGGGGGCTGGAGAGCGGGGATGATCGTAGTACATGGCAAATGTACCGAGCACTTTGCCTTTAGAGTCAAATATCGGCTCTGACCAGCAGGCTCGCAGGTTAAAAGAGATTGTGAATTCAGCATAATCAGCCCATAGCGGATCGTGCTCAATATCCTCAACAATGATTCGTTTTTTAAGATATGCAGCTGTTCCACATGAACCCACTGAAGGGCCGATTTCCAGGCCTTCGATCGCGGCATTGTATGCATCTGGCAGGCTTGAGACTGACCATGCCTTTAGATGATTGTCTTCGACCAACAGAATGGACGCACGCATGCCGGGATAACGGTGCTCATAGATGCTGACGATAGATGCAAAGATCAGCTTAAGCTGTTTATTGCTCGCGACCATCTCAAGGATACTGGAAATTGAATTTTTCAGGTCCTCTGAACGTTTGCGCTCTGTAATATCGAATATGTTTCCATCGAGCCAGGTGACCTGTCCCTGCTGATCAAAGCTTGGATGCCCCCGTTCATGAACCCAGCATACTCGGGCATCAGCACCGACAATGCGGTATTCGATGGTGAAACCCTGCTTGTTATGGACGCCTTCCATGATGGTGTCCCGGACATGTTGCCGATCATCGGGGTGGATAATGCTGTTAAACGTGCGTACCTTATTATAAATAAAATCGTCGGCTGAATAGCCGCATATGTCTTTTATGGCATCGCTGAGAAAGTCCATTGTCCATGCTTTATCACAGCGACAGCGATAACTGGTGCCCGGCAGATTAGCCACCAGTGTTCTGAAACGTGTTTCACTCTCTGAGAGCTCTTCGGTTCTGCTGCGAACCATTTTTCTGAGCAGGATGGATTGCAGGCCGAAAATCAGTAGCAGTGTGAGTAAGCCGCTAACGATGAGCGGCCACTGATATTGTTTGAGAAAGTCTGTAAAGGTTGGGGTTCTGCTGTAGATAAGCTCACTGGCAGGGCTGCTTTCTGCAATGAGTCCCAGTAAGGCATAGCTGTCGATGACCTTCTGCCAGCGTGCCTGGCTCATATAACCAATCTGTACAACATCCTTTAAAACCATTTCACTGGTTTTTTCGGCTTCAAAGTAGAGTTGCTCTGGCGACAAACCTTGTGTGTTGTACTTGGTTTGAATCAGCTCAATGGTTTCATCAATGTGCTCAAGCGCATAGCTCCAGCCTTTCATGCTTGCCTGGATAAAGGATTCAGTGCGATGCGGATGTTTTTGGATCTCTGTTTCCGAGGTGATGAGGATGTCCCCATAGAAATCAATACCATATTCGGCGGGGCTCAGAATGCGATAGGAGATGCCAAGTTCTTTTAATTGGTGGGGCTGATCGGTGATGTAAACACTGAAGGCGTCAGTGTTGCCATCAATCAGATCATGAATGTTGAAGCTGGTGTCCTGTCTTGTGAAATATGCACTGCTTAACCCCGCTTTGTTGAGGGCTGCCAAAATAACGGCGTCCATATACCCTGATTGCATCATGATGCGTTTGCCACGCAAATCCTTAAACGTTTTGATGCCGGAGCTTTTTTTAACCGCCAGCGCCAATGGGGAGTGCTGAAAGATAGCCGCTAATGCCTTCACGGGTTTGTTGTCGGATCTGGAAAGAATAACACCGGTATCTGTGACACTGTAATGACCATCGCTGGCAAGGGCATACTCTGTCGGATCCTTGCCGGGGCCACCCTCAATCAGTTTGACGTTCAGCCCTGCTTCATCGTAATAGCCTTTTTCTTTGGCCATATAAAAACCGGCGAACTGGAACGCATGTTTCCACTTCAGCTGCAGTGTAATGTCATCGTTAGCGTCTGCATGGATCGGGTTGAGCAGCAGAATCAGTGTGAGCAGTAGCGAGCCCAGGCGGGCATTCTTTCCGGAGCACATGGCTAAGATTACCATATCCATTTGAGCATGGCTTGCAGGGCATTGCTGTTAAGATAACGATTGTGGTGATAATACCACTCTGCGCCAACAAGTAGCTGCTCATACTCCTGACCGGCAAGTTTGCCGAGATTAATCAGTAATTGCGGTTGGGCGCTTATTTCTGTGCCGTTGTTATCAGACCCATACAGGTCGATAAAACCTTCAAATGACAACCATTCACCCAGAGGGATATTCCATACGGTTGTAGTTTGCCAGGTTGGCCTGTTGAAGTTGTCTTTGCGCAGATACATATGAGTGCTTAACATATGAAAGCCGGGCACCGTCAGATCGACACCAAGACCAATCATTTCTGCATGAAAGCCCTGGCCGTCGCGATTGAGCTGGCCTGAGAGAAAGAAGTCTTTGAAAATTCCTGCAGAGAGATCCTGCCCGCTTATGGCGGATAGGCTCAAGCGAGGCGCCCATTCGCTATAGATGCGCGACTGACTGCCCGAAGGCGCGCCGGTAAAGTCGAGGAAATTGCCGGAGAGGAAATCGACAAAGAAATAGTTGTCGCCATAGGTCCAGGTACTGAAATGCTCCAGCGTCAGCGTGCTCATCTTGCCATCTGATGTGTTGTTGCCGTAATAGTTGTCATCGAACGGACTACCGTAGAGCAGTTGTATATTGGTGGTGGAAAACGCCTGAACCTGTGTCGGAAAAATGGCACATAAGCTTAGAGCTGCAAGCAGGGCCATGCTGAAGTGACGCATCAGTGCCTTTATCCGCTTAGCCGTGGCGGCCGTTGTAAATGGTGCCCCTGTCTTTTGCGTATAGCTGTAACACATCAGCGGCCTCCTGCCTGCAGATATCAGTTTCGACCGTGATGCCACGACTCTCCAGAGCCTCTTTCCAATCGGCCATCTTTGGCCCTTCATCAAAACCGATTGCGCGTGCATCTGCATCACGAGCACCGCAAGCCAGATGTCGGATGCCTGACCATGGAATGGCACCGAAACACATGGCACAGGGTTCACAGCTGGTGACCAGCTCATAACGGCATGGTGTGGCACCAAGGTCAAAGCTCCCCAGCAGTTGCTGTGCGCAGCTGATAGCAATCATTTCGGCATGTGCCATCGAGCAGTCTGATGATACGACCAGGTTCATGCCTATGGAAAGCAGCTCATGTGTGTCCATGTTGAATATGGCTGCACCAAACGGGCCACCGGTAGCATTCTCGACATTCAGTCTGGATAGCAGGATGGCCAGCGACATGCGTGATTCCCTGGTAGGGAATGTTTTGTCTGTGCCGGAGATCAGCTGAGCTGACCAGTCAGGTAGATGAATCGAAATGTCAGACTTCATGTCGCATATCATAAACTTATACGCAGCAAGTTCAGTACCAATTGTGCGCGCGTTTCGTATAAAGACTCAATACCTTCTGATTTCTGAAGTGACTAGCCTGGACTAAAATACGTTCAGCAGCTCCACCTCGAACACGAGTGTTTCTTTCGGGCCGATAGCAGCACCCGCACCGCGTTCACCATAAGCCAGCTTTTCGGGGATGAATAACTGCCACAAGCCGCCTACCTTCATCAACTGGAGCGCTTCAGTCCAGCCGGGAATAACCCGGTTGGCTTTGAATATCATGGGTTTGCCGCGCGCATAAGAGCTGTCGAACTCACGACCGTCAATTGTGGTGCCGCGATAATCTACGGTCACATTGCTGTCACTATGTGCAGATGGGCCATTTCCTTCTCTGAGAATTTTATATTGCAGGCCGCTGGGCAGAACGACTATGCCGGGCTGCTTAGCATTAGCCTCCATGAAGGCGCTGCCTTTGGCGGCATTTTCCGCAGCGATCAGATAAGAGGGGCGGCTATCGGTGGGCACGTCATCCTGAGAAGAGCAAGCGACTAAAAGCAGTAGAGTGAAAACAGAGACCAGTGATCGAATGAACATAAACTTACCCGAATGCAGGGCAGCGTCCGCCGCTACAAGCTGGTGCAGGAGAGCAGGGGGCTGTTCCACAGGCAGTATCTGGTGTGCCTGAAGTGATAGCGTGGGCTGAAATTAATTTTTGCAGTTTGCTGCTATCGCACTGGTTGCAATTGATGACCTCAGTGCTGTTGCGCACCAGCGTTTCAAAGCGAGTGTCACAGTCCAGGCAACGAAATTCATAAATAGGCATAAACAACTCCTGAAGCGATGATGCTACATTCAGTCTGCTTGCGATAAAATAGAATTGTTGTCGCTTGCCTGAGTACGAAATCGGGACTATAACCACTGCATGGATTTGAAGAGAAAAGCGTCGAGTTACGCTGTGTATGAAGACCGTCGCCTGCTTTTGGGCAGGATGCATCTGGCAGCCGGTATCGCCCTGAGTATTTTTGTTGCGATTCATTTTGCCGAAGACTGTTGTTACGAACTATCCATCGCCGAAGGCGGGTTAATATTTATCATGATATTTACCTACTGGCGCACTCGTAGCGGCGCAGCACTTATAACGGTGGAAAACACATTGATGGCATCTGCTATGCTGCTGTTCACAGCGTTGCTTCTGTTTGAAAGTATCGGTGATACTGGTATTTTCTGGGTTGCTGGTTTGCCTTTTGTGACTTACTTCGTGTTACAGGCCAGACTAGCCCGCTATTGGATGGCTTTTTATATTGTAGTGATTGCCATTGTTGCGATGCTGGATTTGACGCAAGTGTTTGATACCCCATATGCCGCAGCCCAGTTGTTTTGTCTGATCGCTGTAGTTCTATTCTATTGGGTGCTGGCTCATAACTATAAGTCCCAGCTTGAGCATCGGCAGATGCTTTTACAGGAGACGAACCATCAGCTGGTTCTGCAACAACATCGTATGCAGGTTGTACTGGACCACTCCCCCATAGGTATCTGGATGGTTGATGACAAAAGGCATATCCAGTTTTTTAACAAATCATGGGTGGTCTGGAGTGGGATATCTGAAGATCAGGCCCGGCAGGTTGATGATTATTCAACGCTTTTGTCGGATGAATTGGCAGAGAAATCACTGATTACGGATCGAACCTGTCTGGATGGTGACGGCGCATACTATTTTCGTGAATCGTTTCCCTGTGCCGATGGCATTACACGCACTTTTGACATGATCAAGGTCAAGCTGGCTGACGCGGATGGAAAAGCGCTGGGTTTGGTCGGCTTTGCCATTGATATTTCAGGTAAACTACAAGCTGAGGCCGAACAGATGACACTGGAACGTCGGATCCGGTATTCACAACGTCTTGAATCATTTGGGCTTATGGCTGGCGGTATTGCCCACGATTTTAACAATTTTCTGACTGCGATTCAGGGTAGTGTCGAATTGGCAAAAATGGAGAGGAACCTGAGTTCAGGTTTGCTGGAGTCGCTGGCGTGCATTGATACAGCATCAAAGGCAGCTACGAATCTGTGCAGACAAATGCTGACTTATTCTGGCAAAGGGTTGTTTAAACCTGAACAGCTTCAACTTTGTGAGTTGGTTGATGAGATGCGACCCCTGCTTGGTGCTTCGATCAGCAAAAATATTTTGCTGCAGCTTCAGCAATGCCAACAGAGCTGCTGGATTCAGGGTGACAGGAGTCAGATCAATCAGGTATTACTCAATCTGGTGATTAATGCATCAGAGGCGATCGGTCCTAATAACGTTGGTGAAATCAATGTTTCCATTGCTGTTGAGGAGCTTGCCGAGCCGGAAACACACTGTTTTTCAGGCGCGGTATTGATGCCGGGGCAATATGTGGTTCTTAAGGTTGAGGATAATGGTTGCGGTATGGATGCCGAAGTGATTGAACATATGTTCGACCCGTTTTTTACCACCAAATTTACGGGGCGCGGGCTGGGCATGGGTGCTATCTTGGGTGTTTTAAATGCGCATAAAGCAGGACTTGAGATTACCAGTGAACCAGGGTCAGGGACGATTATGGCGATATGGATCCCCTATCAGGGTGATGTTCAGGTCGATTGCCAAAAAGCTCAAATACAAGCAGCCAGTAACTCAGGGCGTGTGCTTGTGGTGGATGACGAGAAGGCGGTTCTTCATGTCGCCAAACGCATGCTGGAACGACTAGGCTTAAGCGTAGTTACGGCTTGCGATGGCAGAGAAGCAGTGGGTATTTATAACAGCGACCACGCATTTGACTGGGTTTTGCTCGATGTGACGATGCCGGAGATGGACGGTGTGGAGTGTCTGAAAAAACTGCGTGAGTTCACACCTGACCTGTATGTGGTGATGTCATCAGGTTATGACCCGGAGAGTGTTATGATGGCATCTCATGAAACGTTGCCAAATGATTTTCTGATCAAGCCATATACGATTGAAACCTTGCGCAAGGTGGTTGAAAAAGCTTCGCATAAGCACCGCTCAGCCTAGGGGGGCTCTGAAAACTACGTCCATATGGTTTTTTAGCACACTAAGGCAACAACGTGATAAAAAGTCAGGATGCCGATTGGACGGCTGAAGCACGCCCGAAGGGGGCCGTACACAGATGTGTGGCATGAATTCAAGCACTTGCCGTGCAAGGTTTTGGCAGGCCGTCCATGCCTGCACGGATACTCTGACTTTTTCAGAATATCCGTAGATTTATTCGCTTTTAAAACCAATGCTGGTGTGTGTACCATCGCACCAGGGTTTGTTTTTCGAGGCGCCACAACGGCATAAGGCACTTGTTGTACATACTCTGGCAGTACAGCCATGGGCGTCGCACAAATGATGCGGGCCGACCAGATATAACGGTCCGTCTTTCAAGGGTTTAATATCGACATTGCCTGTTTCTTGCTTTTCATTCGGATTAAAGGCTGCAACTTCGCCGCTGTCAGTGAATTGAATTTCCGCATGCGAACCATCGCAGTAGGGTTTTATTTTTGAATTGCCACAACGGCATAACGTGGTGCGCGGGGAGTCAGGTTTCATGGCATCCAGGGTGTAATTCGCATGAATGGTTAACGGGCCATCTTTTTCAACGCTTATAGTGTTGATTGCAGGAGCCTGCTCAGTGTTGTTTCTCATTTCATAACGAAGGGCACCGGATGGACAGGTTTCAATCAGTCTGGCCAATGAGTTGACATCAGCGGCACCCGGGTAAATCCATGGGCCTTTTACGTCAGTCTGAAATACATGAGGTAAACCATGTACGCACTTGCCTGCATGAATGCAGCGCGCTGCATCAAAATAAACAGTGATCTCTTTAGCTTCATATTTTTGAACCTTGCGCATGTTTCCTCCTAATCTACAAAGGGACCGTGCTGATAGATCGGTTCATGATGAGGTTTGCCGAAACACCACATCAAGCGTGCAGCACTATCGCTTTTGATATTTATTGCAGCAACACCGTCTACAAAAGCAGCTTGTCCTTTGCTGAGCTGTTCATTATTGATTGTAGCTTCTCCTTCAACAGCATAGACGAATCCACGAAATCCGGAAGCTGGTTCGCGCTGCAGCATAGTTCCGGCTTGCATGTGGATATCAAGATACTCGACCGCACTGTTTAGAATGATGGCTCCGTTCTCACCAACGATGGTTCGGATTGTAACCCCATTCGCATTGCTTTCAGGAATCATGTCGGATTGTACCTGCTGATATGCCGGGCTTAGTGATTTAAGAGCTCTGGGCAGGTTGATCCATAACTGAATGCCATGCGCACGACCATCTGGAAATTCCGAATGCACCATGCCAGAACCGGCAGTGAAGCGCTGTGCACCTCCGCCAAAAACAGTGCCCGTGTTGCCCAGATTATCGGCGTGATTCATGCCTCCATCGAACAGGTAGGTGATCGCCTCAAAACCGCGATGCGGATGGTCGGGAAAACCACCGCCTGAGATATCAAAGTGATCCCAAAGCACAAAGGGATCAAAATTTCGCAATCCGGTTACCGGCATCAGCCGTTTAACTGTAACACTATCGCCTTCGGGTACAGCAATAGCTGAATGAATAGTCATACCCATAATCTAATCCTCAAGATGAAAACCGGGCTCGATCATGCGGTGCGTTGAAGCTCTCTTCCGGGCCTTTTGGCACGATGCGGGTTGGATTGATCGATTCGTGACTGTAGTAGTAATGGCTTTTTATATGCTCAAAATCCACTGTTTCGGCAATACCCGGATGCTGATAGAGATCGCGCAGATAGTTCGAAAGATTTGGCATATCTGCGATGCGGTTGCGATTACATTTAAAATGACCGACATAGACAGCATCGAAACGGATCAGGGTGGTGAATAGCCGCCAGTCGGCTTCGCTGATGCGATTGCCGATCAGATATCGCTGCCCGGACAGTCGTTTTTCTATTTTATCGAGTGCAGCAAACAAGCTGTCGAACGCCTCTTCATAGGCACCCTGCACGGTAGCAAAGCCGCAGCGGTAAACGCCATTGTTGATATTCGTGTAAACAATGGCATTGATCTCATCAATCTTTTCACGCAACTCGAGCGGATAATAATCATCACTGTTGCCGGTCAGCTCATTAAAAGCTGAATTAAAGATACGAATGATTTCGGCCGATTCATTGCAAGCGACAGTTTCCTGTTGCTTGTCCCACAGGATAGGCACAGTGACTCGACCGGTATAATGCGGATCGGCTTTGGCATAAAGCTGGGAAACGCGAGTAAAACCATAGAGTGGCTCAGGCTCGGTAAATTGCCATCCCTGAGCCAGCATGTGCGGCTGCACGACTGTTACCGGAATCATGGTTTCCAAGCCTTTCAGTTTACGGAAAACCAGAGCTCGGTGTGCCCAGGGGCAGGCCAGTGATACATAAAGGTGATAACGACCTGCCTCGGCAGTGAAACCGTTCTCGCCGATTTTATTGGAAGCAAACAGGCAACGAAATTTTGATTCGGCACGATGGAATTTACCATCTTCTGAGGCCCATTTCCCACCGTCTGATTCCCAGATGCCATCAATCATTACACCCATCAGTCACTCCTTAGCACCGGATAATCATTGTAACCGTGTTCATCGCCGCCGTAGAAGGTGGCCTCATCCGCCTTGTTTAGCGGAGCATCGATACGAAAACGTTGGGGCAGATCCGGATTGGCCAGAAACGGCACACCGAAGGCGATCAGATCGGCACGGCCTGCTGCGATGCTACGATTGCCTCTGGATTTATCGTAAGCCCCATTGGCGATATAGATTCCGTCAAACTTCTCACGCAGTTGCAGCATATCGAAATCAGGGTCGGATTGCCCTGTCATGTCTACTTCCACGACATGCAGGAAGGCCAGCCCCAAACCACTGAGACTGGTCGCTACGTGATTAAATGTGGACTGTGGATCGGAATCGGACATGTCGTTAAACGCATTGATCGGAGAGATGCGAACCCCAACCTTGTGATGACCGACTTCATTTCCAACAGCGCTCACGATTTGCAACAGCAGGCGAATCCTGTTTTCCAATGAGCCACCGTACTGATCACTACGCCGGTTGCTTCCATCACGAATGAACTGATCGATCAGGTAACCGTTTGCTGCATGGATTTCCACGCCATCAAATCCGGCTTCTATTGCGCATGCCGCCCCATGACGGTATTGCTCGACGATGCCTGGCAGTTCGGACGTTTCCAGCGCTCGCGGTTCGACAAAGGGCTGCAGTCCTTCATAGGTGAAGGCGCTCCCGGAAGGCGTGATAGCTGACGGTGCAACCGGCAGCTCCCCATTGTGATAGCTGGGGTGGGAAATACGGCCACAGTGCCACAGTTGGGCAAAGATGCAGCTGCCTTTTGCATGCACAGCATCGGTGACCAGTCTCCAGCCTTTAACCTGTTGCTGGTTATAAATGCCCGGTGTGGCCGGATAACCGACGGCCTGCTCGGAAAGCTGTGTGCCTTCGGTGATGATCAGGCCTGCACCGGCGCGCTGGGCGTAATGTTCGGCCATCATGGCATTGGCAATATTGTCCGGAGCGCGGTTGCGTGTCATCGGCGCCATCACCATGCGGTTGTTCAAGGTCTGGCCAGCTACTTCTATGTTTGAAAACAGGTTGTTATTCATTTTCTCTCCTGTGCCTGCCAAGATTCATTCCACGAGGTGAAGGCTATCTCGTGAATAGGTTTGCGGCGGCGCTCTGTCATTTCGATGGATCTAAATCCTTCATCCAATGATTCGGTCTGACCCAGATACCCCAGTGCTGTCACGCTCATCGGCGTGAAATCATCCGGGATATTGAATGTTGTCGTTGCGAGAGCTGCATCAAAGCCGCCCATGGAATGGGTGATCAGCCCAACGGCTGTGGCTTGTAATGCCAGGGACATCATGGCCTGCCCTGTATCATACTGACCCCAGCGGTTGGCACTGCCATTATGCGAGAAATTCTGTGCTGCACAGGCTAAGATCAGTACCGGCGCGTGCTTTGCCCATAGCTGATTCTTTTCCACCAGTATGGCCAGCATCTTATTCCAGCCTTCCGGGTTGTGTGACTTATCGGTTACGATGAAGCGCCATGGCTCATCACCGAAACAGGAGGAGGACCAGCGAGCTGCTTCCAGGCACGTTGTTAACGCTTCTGGTTCGACAGTCCGGTCGTCATCGAAAGCGCGCGGGCTCCAACGCCTTGCAATGATCGGGTGAATGTCCGTTTGTGGATTGGACTGTTGTTGACTCATGTGAGCTCCCTTTTCATTAAGAGTACTTTTCACCGCAGAGGACGCAAAATAAGAACTTATAGCCGTCATGCCGAATGACCTTTCGGGTGAAGTGACAGATCAATTTAACTGTTTGTTTTCCTCTGCGAAACGTTGTGTCCTCTGCGGTGAATGACTTATTGTCGAACGCCTTCGATAGAGAAGAACAGCTCTACGTTTTCAGCCACAGGACCGAGCATGCCAGCCTTGAGCATGTTGTAATCGGACAGATGCAACGTGGTTGTACCTGAAAAACCGCGACGGAACCCGCCCCATGGGTCTTTGCCGGCTCCAACCTGGTTCACATCGAATACGATGTCTTTGCTGATGCCACGCAGGGTGAACTTGCCTTTCAGTACAGCTGTGCCATCACCTTTGTCTTCAAAGCTGGTGCTGGTAAAGCTCGCTTTGGGAAACTTGGCCACATCAAAGAAATCGGCACTGCGCAGATGTTTGTCACGTTCGGCGTGGTTGGAATCAACACTTGCGACGTCAATTTCTGTGGTGACGCTGTTATTGGCAGGGTTGGCCTCGTCATAGGTATAAGAGCCGGTGAATGTATTGAAATTACCAATCAGCCAGCTGTAACCCAGATGTTTAACCTTGAATTGTATAAAGGCATGCTGGCCTTTGATATCAAAAGCATAGTTCTCAGCAGCCTGTGCTGACGTGGTAATAGCAAGCGCCAGAATCAGTGATGTTAACAGGTGTTTCAGTTTCATCGTGTTTCTCCTTTTGTTGTTTCAGCTTTTTTATTGCCGTTGGTTTGGCCGAACATGCGCAGTAGCGTCATGTCTTTATCAATACAATGGTGTTTCAAAGCAGCAGCTGCATGTGTTGCCGCCAGTCCGACCACGGCCCATGCAACATAGAGATGAATCAAGCCGATCAGATCTGCTTCTTGTCTGCTAAAAGAGAAGCTGGCCGGGACCGTAAACCAACCGAAAACATCGATGCCTACCCCTTCAGCGGTGGGGATCAGATAGCCGCTAATGGTGATGCCGAACAGCAGCAGGTAGTGGCTGCGGTGAACGAGCAGGGCAACGAACTTTTCCCATGTCTCACCCATCAGGTTTGGGCGAGCATTGCTCAGCCGCCAGCCAAAACGGAAGATGAGCAGAAACAGCAGCAGCATGCCGACTGCCTTGTGTATATAAGGCGCATCGTGATACCAGCTGTCATAATACTCGAGCTCCACCATCCACAGGCCGAGGCCGAACATGCCGAAGATGAGGAAAGCCATTGACCAGTGCAGCAGGATGGCAACCAGGCCGTATGACGTGGATGTGTTACGTAACACTGGTGTAAACCTCCTTCGCTCTTTCGACGTGTGAAATTATCGACAGTTTCACGATTCATAAAAAGCATAAATTTATGATAGACATGATTAATTTATCGAATCATTATCCACCTGTGACGTTGGAACAGCTACGCGCTTTGTGCGCAGTCGTGGAGAAGGGCGGTTTTCATGCCGCTTCTGTTGCCCTGTTTCGCAGCCAGTCGGCAGTCAGTATCGCCATCAAGAACCTGGAGCAGGAGCTGGGCCTTTCCCTGTTCGACCGCAAAGCTTATCGCCCGGCTTTGACCTCCGAAGGGCAGGTGCTTTACGGTAAAGCCAAAAGTATACTCTCCCGCAGCGAAGAGCTCTCCAGCATAGCCAGACATTTTGCCCAGGGTGAGGAGACGGAAGTGTCCATTGCGCTGGGCGCCATTGCACCGGTTGAGCAGGTGATCGATGTGATTAAGCGGGTTTCTGAAACAGCGCCTGCCACACGCATGAGTCTGCAGATCGAGAATATGGGTGGTACACTGGAACGGTTATTGGAGAAAGATGTCGATATCGCCATTGCCGAGCGGTTCATGCCGATTCCAAACACTGAGGAAGTGCGTCTGACCTCGACCGAGATGGTCAGTGTGATTTCACCCGAATTTTCTTTGGCCACCCATTATCCCGCGATTACGGTCAGTCACCTGGAGCAGTATGTGCAGGTGGTGGTGCGCGATACCAGCCGCAGTCAGGCAAAACAAACGGCGGGTGTACTGGAGGGTGCCAACCAGTGGCTGGTCAACGATTTCGATATGAAGAAACGCATGATTCTGTCCGGTGCAGGTTGGGGGCGTATGCCGCGTCACCGGGTATCAGAAGAGTTGACCGATGGTCGTCTGCTTGCACTCTCCGGCAAAGAGCTCGACCCGTTAAAAATTGATATCTATCTCTTCCGTCGCGTCAACGAGCCGATGGGTCCCATCGGTAAACGCCTCTGGCAACTGCTTCAGCAATGCAACTATTAATCACATTCCGAACGCCTGCTTCCGGCCTAGGCTGTGTGAAAACTAAAAGCCTTTTTTAAAAGTGGTGAATTATAGGGTTTATCGGCCAACCATGACCAGAAGTGAATCTTGTTTTGCCACACGTTTGTGATACCATGCTTATTTAGGGTTGAGCTCCCACCAGCCTGAAATACTTCGTCTTTTCACACAGTCTAGGCCAAAACCGGACATTCGAAACACATAGTTTTAGACTATCCTAATCCTTGGTATATTCTAATAACATGGGAGAGGTAACATGTATGTAGAGCATCCGGTTTGAGGACTTGGGGTCAGGAGGACTTGGGGTCAGGAGGACTTGGGGTCAGGAGGACTTGGGGTCAGGAGGACTTGGGGTCAGGAGGACTTGGTCTGTAGTGGTCAACAAAATTTGGCCACGTTATTAGAGTTTTTCCAAAATTGCCGTTCAGCAATATTTGGAGTCAACCCATCGGGGGTGTCCTGAATTTTGTGTAAACGGTTAAATTGACGGATAGTTCCGTCTTACTCAAAGGAGAGAGTATGACCGTTTCAAAATTACCAGCAGACCTAATTGATGGTCTGTTAGC
>JAJFLE010000038.1 GCA_021772835.1 Mariprofundus sp. | reverse complement strand
GCGCCATATGTTGATATTACCCATACGATCATTGATGACAGTCTGCTTGCCATATGTCCTGAAAAACTCTGCCTGGAGTATGGTTTTGTGCCAATCTCCCAGAACGACACTGATATTTTTATTGCCGCGGGAAACCCGCTTGATGTCAACATGCTCAATGCACTTGGTTTCAAGTTGGGTAAACGCATCGTGCCGCACTTCACCCATCCGGATCTGATACATCGTAAAATTTCTGACAGTTATCGTGACAGTGATACGGCATTTGATACTGCCATGGACGGGCTCGATGACGAGCATGCTCTTACCCAGGAGATGGAAGATGGCCCTGAATCAGCCAACCTTGATGAACTCAAACGGGGTGCTGAAGATTCACCGATTATCAAATTAGTAAACGGTGTCATTGTGCAGGCGATGAAGATAGGCAGTTCTGATGTACATATTGAACCTGGAGAGCGGCAAAGTGTGGTGCGCTTGCGTGTGGACGGTCGTTTGAGGCCTATGATGAAGTTTCCATCCAAAGCACATTCGCTGGTCGTTTCACGAATTAAAATTATGTCCAAGCTGGATATTGCCAATTCACGCACGCCTCAGGATGGACGCGCGCGTATCAAGCTGTGGGGCAAGAGTTACGACATGCGTATCTCCACACTGCCAGCCATGCACGGTGAAAAGATAGTGATGCGCATACTCGATAAGGGTGGGCTGGCCCTGAGTCTGGATGTACTCTGCTTTGAAGAGTTAGCCTATAAGCGGGTACGCGAATGCATAAAACTACCAACAGGTGCAATTCTTGTAACAGGGCCGACGGGAAGTGGTAAAACAACCACGCTCTATTCATTTCTGCACCACATTAAAGATGAAGAGATGAACCTGATTACCATTGAAGATCCGGTTGAATTCCAGATTGAAGGTATCAATCAGGTGCAGGTCAACCCGAAGGCCGGCATGACCTTTTCTACCATATTGCGATCGATTTTGCGACAGGATCCCGATGTGGTCATGGTCGGTGAAATTCGCGATGAGGAAACGGCTGAAATTGCTTTGCATGCGGCTCAGACCGGCCATCTTGTTTTATCGACACTGCATACCAATGATGCCCCATCTACCATTACCAGACTGATAGACATGGGCATTGACCCTATGATGTTGGGCTCATCGCTGAGTTTGATTGTCGCCCAGCGCCTGGTACGTCGCTTATGCCCGAAATGTCGCAGGCAGGCCCGCCCAGGCAGTAACCTCATCGAACGCCTTGGTATTCCGGATGGTGTAATATTCTTTGAGAAAGTCGGCTGCAAGGCTTGTATGGATATTGGCTATAAAGGTCGGCTTGGCATCCATGAAGTCTTATATGTGAATGATCGCATGCGGAAATTGATATCGCGCGGCGCGCTTGATCGTGAAATCATGCAGGTGGCCCGAGAAGAGGGCATGTTCACGATGTTTGAAGATGGAATGTCCAAAGCGCTGGCGGGACAGACCAGTATTGAAGAGCTTGTTCGCGTTGCGACACAACCTGAAGGCTTCAAATTAAGTGAACATCTTGATGAAAATATGCAAATGCTCACTTATGGAGAGGTTCAGAGAAATAGAGATAAGCTCCAGCAACAAAATAAGGATACGGACCAGCCTACTATTCTCGTCGTCGATGGTTCAAGCAGTGTACGAAATCTTGTTCAGTTTGTGCTGGATGCCGATGGTTATAAAGTTTTACAGGCTGAGGATGGGCAACAGGCATGGAATATGTTGCAAACTGTGAAGCCCAACCTGGTTTTGACTGATTGCGAAATGCCGAACATGTCAGGACAGGAGTTGCTTCAGCGTATGCGAGAACAGGAGCGCTTCAATGGCATACCGATTATTTTTCTTACTGCGCACAAAAGTGAAGAGCATGAAGTACTGGGCCTGAAATCGGGAGCTGATGACTACATCGGCAAACCTATAGAGCCATTGAACTTGCAGGCCCGAGTAAAAAAATCGCTTGGACTATATGAGCATATACGCTCCAGAGTACGTTAAGGACATGGTGGAGTGAATGCGCGAAACGAATGAAAAAGAGCAACTTCGAATGCAGGAGGATCTGCTACATATAGTGATTGGAGGTCGGGATATCTTACTGCGTTCCTCTCAAATCAAGGAAGTAGTCAGGCCTGTGCCGTTAACAGATGTTCCCATGGGGCCTGATCATCTGTTGGGTCTGGCCAACATTCACGGGCAAATCGTCTGTATTATAGATGTGGGCAAGGTTTCATCATTGCCACCTCCTTCTATGGAGCCCAGTGCCCGCACACGGTTGTTAATATTGCGCCATCCAGTTATGCATGTCGGAATATGGGCCGATGAAGTGAAGAGGATTCAGAAGGTTGATAGAGATAAAGTTGTGAAGACCATGGCAACGGATCAGGATGGAAGTGTGGTACAGATGGAGATTGATGGGTTTTACTATGAGTTGCTTGATTGCTCAAAGCTGCTTCATTAAGGAAACGCTGATTTATTTTTAGCATGCCCTTGCAGGCCATAGCTGGCAAAGCCGCCGAAGGTAAATTGAATCAAATCCGGTATGTTACACACTTGATTTGTAAGCATAGGTAAAAGCACGTTTTTACCTATGCGAGCTGACCATTTCACAGGAAGCGAAATGACATGACTATCAGGAACCGAAGGTGAACCACATGGATGTGGTGAGTATTATTTGTCAGGATGGTAATTCATCGGCATATCCTTAATAATCCTGCCGGAATAAATTAAATTGAATTATTTTTTTGCAAACCTGTTAAGGTTTTACCTGCTTATTGTTCTGTAGAGGAAGGGGACTGGATCATGGAAGAGACTGGAGAAAACAAATCAGCCAAACAAACTTCGCTGAAGCAAATGGCAGGGCGAAATTTCATTTATTCACTGCTGATGTTTGTTGCACTTGTTGCGATCATTTTCATAGCAATGCAGCGGGAACAGAACAGTATGGAGACCCTTGAAAAGGTTTATATCGATCAGTTTCATATTGAACAATTCAGAGCTTCGCTTTCTGATGTAGTCAGGCCCCTGAATGAATTTGCTCTGACATCCAGTGAAGAAAATTTTCCCAAATTAAACAAGGCAGTTCAAGCGTATAAAGATTCATATGCACAAATCAAAGCTATCCCTCATTTGACTGCAAACCACCAAAAAGCACTGGATCAAGTGAATCAATTAATGAGCGAAGTGATGAATATCGCTTCGGACGTGGCAGATAAAAAGATATCCTCCAATCAGGCTGGCCATGTAACAGTATTGGCGCAGAATCTGGTTCTGGCTACGGCTGAAAAGCTTGAATCCATTGTTATCAGTCTTGAAGTAGTTCTGCAGGAAAAATCGGCTGAGCACGAGAAAAAAGCCAAACTGCAGCTCTATGCTGTGCTCGGCTTTATCCTTGTGATTGTAGTATTGCTTGAGTTGTTCAACCGCAGACTGGTCAGACATGCTCAGGAAGTGTCCAAAGTTTCCTCAAGCGTAGCCATGAGTGCAGGCAACATGCTCAGTGTGAGTGAAGAGCAGGTTGATGCTGCTGATCAGCAATCCAGATTTATAGATAGAGTTATCAAGGGCCTGGAACTTATTGCTGATTCTGGAAAAAAGGTATCTGCAACGATTGCCAACATAGAAAAAACTTCAGACGGAACATCATCATTTGCCAAAAGTGCAGCCGCAGAAATGCGAGTTGCCTCATCGACCATAGACAAAGTTCGCGAAGGTATCGATACAGCAGCAGACAGCATTTCTATCATAGATCAGAAATCACAACTGGTACTCGTTGCGATTCAGCAGATGATGGAGGTTGCTGAAGAAGCCAATCTGCTGGTACTCAATGCTTCGATTGAATCGTCAGGTGATAATTCCTCAATGACTGCTGAAGTTCAAGGCATGTCCGATCAGATTCGTCAGATTTCTGAAGATATTCGGGCATCTGTGGAAGAGGTGCGTGCCCTTGCCGGAGAATCTGCCAGTGGAAATAACACTGCTGCTCAGGAAATTGAACATTGTCTGGAAATTACCGGTCGTGCTTCAGGCTTGATGGATAAAACGCAAAATATGGCAGATAAATCCAAGCAATCAGCATTGATCGTTATGCAGGCATCCGAACGCCAGAATGACCGTAACAGAAAAATCCTTCAGGCTCTGAAACACATTTCTGAATTGTTAAGCCTTTCAGGAACAAAACTGCAGGAATCACGAGATGCAACGAAACGTTTGAGTGAAGCATCAGAAAGCCTGCAGAATATGTCATAAGTAGTGACAGAGTTTGAAGTATCCGGTTTTCTTGCCTCGTTTTTTGATGAAGCAAAAGAACGACTAATTTCAATCAACCGAAGGTTGGTACTGCTTGAGTCTGGACATATTGATGAAGAGGCATTGACCCGGCTCAAACGGGATGCTCATACCATCAAGGGATCGGCACAGATGTTAGGTGTGCAGGATGTCTGTGACGTTAGTCATCTGTTTGAGGAAGCCATGGAGTTTGTTGTTGAGCATACTCCTGCACACTCTCAGTCAATGATTCAGTTCCTGTATGACCTGCATGACTTGCTGGCCAGGCGAGTGCAGCACGCCGATACTGAAACTCACATTGAAGTTGCTCCACTGGCAGAAAGGTACAGAAACCTGCGTAATGAATACTCCCAGCAGCAAGAGGCAGTTGCTTTGTCTGATGTTCCAGATGTATCGCCAAAGCAGCAGCGAAAAAAGAAAAAATCACGCGTGAGCAGGAACCTGATTGCTGCCGTCATGGGAACTATCGAGAGTTCTATTGCGGCTAACCGGCCATCGGTACAAGCAGAACCGCTGCCTTCACAGGTAGATGAACCGATTGCACAGCAAACAGTAGAGAAAGAAATCGATTTCCGGCCAGATCTGAAGCAACTTGAGTCTGACAGCACCTTGCAGGAAGACAGTTCGGGCAATTTCCTCAGGGTAGACCAGACACGCTTGAACAGGCTCTCCAACCAGATTATTGAATTCAGCTCAGGTCGTTATCGCGGTAGTTCGATGGTAGAGCAGCTGGAACAGGTTCAAAGCGAGTTTAAACTACTTAAACAAAAGCTGTTTTCTAATGAGTCTGTGAAACCTGAAAGAATGTCCGACAATGCCAAGCTGCAAGTGGAATTTGATCAGGCGCTGAGGAACATGCAACATTTTCAAGATACATTTCGTATGTTCCAAAAACGCTCATCAGCCATGCAAGGAGGACTCAGAGATCAGGTCTTTGACCTGATGCTCAAGCCGATGAGCACGTTGTTTTCAATTTTTCCAAGTGCCGTTAGAAATATTTCACAGCCTTATGATAAAAAGGTTCAACTGCTAGTGTCCGGTGAAAATGTAGAGATGGATCAGCTTGCAGCCCAGGCACTTTCGGAGTCGCTGATCCATTTGATCAATAATGCGGTGGCACATGGCATTGAAAAGCCAGATGCACGTAGAAAAGCGAATAAACCTGAGGAAGGGCAGCTTACCATTTCAGCCAAACAGAAGGGCACTGAGATCTGCATAGAAGTGATCGATGACGGTGCTGGAATTGATATAAACTGCATACGAGACAAAGCGATTGAAAAGGGGCTCATTAGTGAATCCGAAGCCAGTGAAATGGACTCATCTGAAATACTGGAGCTCATATTCCATTCAGGATTTTCTACAGCCTTAACTACTGATTCCGTGGCAGGGCGAGGTACTGGCCTTAACGTGGTTATGGAAACCATGCGTGAGCTTACAGGTAGTGTTCATGTTCAATCACAACCGGGTAAAGGGTGTAAGTTCATACTAACCTTACCAGTCAGTCTCACTGTTCAAAAGGCAGTCTCATTCAACATTGGCAACAAACATTTTGGCCTGCTAAGTCAATTTATTCATCAGGTATTGCCACTGAACGAACAGGAAATCAAAAAAGGACATGGGCCATTTAGTCAGGGTTACCTGAAATTTCAAGGCCATCGAGTACCCGTTATTGACCTTCATTTAGCTCTTGGTGGAGATGAAGCCACCGACTCAAATACACAAACAAGTGTTTTAATCGTTGAGCATATCGAAGGTTTTCTCGGTATCGTTGTGGATGATGTATTTAATGAGCGTGAAATCATTGTGCGCGAAATTGATCCCTACCTGAAGTATTACCATCCTGTTGGTTTGATGGGCAATGCCATTGTTGAAGATGGCAGCGTATTGCTTCTGATCGAACCCCATGGACTCAAAGAAATGTGGCGTACAGCTCCAGATGCTGAAATATCTTCGTACCCACTGGCAATGTCGGATTCCTTCAACAATCAACACCTGTTGCTGGTTGATGATTCAAGTATTGCGCTTGAAATTGAAAAGAACATGTTTGAATCCCTTGGTTTCAAGGTTGATACAGCTGTGGGGGGCAAAGATGCCCTGGATAAACTGGCCTTACATAACTATGCACTGCTTGTAACCGATCTGGAAATGCCAGGAATCAATGGCCTGGATTTAATCAGGGAAGTGAGAAGCAGTCAGGGTAATGATGCTGGCATACCCATCATGGTGATGAGCTACCGCAGCAGTGATAATGATCAGGCCGATGCTATTGATGCAGGTGCAAACACATATTTGATCAAACGACAGCTCAAAAACAATGAAGATCTGGTTGTCAGATTAAATGACTTGCTTGGTATCAATACTTAGTAATAATCCGCCGCTATCCGCTCCCATCGTCTAGCGGTTAGGACGCTGGCCTCTCACGCCGGAAGCAGGGGTTCGATTCCCCTTGGGAGTACCAAATAAGAATATCAAAGGCGCAATTAAGGCCCATAAACCTAGTGTTTGTGGGCTTTTTTCTTGCCTGAAGTATAACTGACACGGTATGATGCTTCATAATGTACCAACAAATTGATGGTATATTTGATGGTATAAAGCCTGATTGATGATATCCGGCTCTAATTTATACCAACAAACATAACGTAGATGCTTTGATATCAACGCTTCAGGCGATTTACTGTGGAGGTATATGCAATGAAACTGTCTGATATGAAGGTAAAAGCCGCAACGCTTCCCGAAGGGAAGAAACAGTTGAGGTTGTCCGATGGTGCTGGCCTGTACCTTCAAATTATCAACTCCGGTAAATATTGGCGCATGAACTACCGCTTCGGAGACAAGCAGAAGACGCTTGCAATAGGTGTCTATCCATCAGTGGCACTTAAAGAGGCTCGTACCAAGCGCGATGAAGCAAAGAAACTTCTTGAGCAGAATATAGACCCTAGCCAAGCCAAACAGCATGAGAGGCGAGAGAAGCAATCACAACAAAGTGCTTTAACCTTTGAAGGCGTAGCCAAGGAGTGGCTGAGCAAAAATAAGGTGAAGTGGGTGCCCGAGTATTCAATCCGAATACAGAACTGGCTGAATAATGACATTTGCCCATGGATCGGTTCACTACCCATTGATGAGATAAAGGCAGTTGATGTACTTGCAGTGCTTAGAAAGGCTGAAAGCCGGGGGGCTGTAGATACCGCTCACAAATTGCGTTCAATATGTGGTCAGGTATTCCGCTACGCAGTCGCAACGGCCCGAATAGATAGTGATCCATCTCGTGACCTGAGAGGGGCACTTGAACCAAAGATGGTTAAACACCGGGCGACGATTACCGATCCTAAGAAAGTGGGCGAGTTGTTACGAGCTATTCAAAGCTTTGAAGGCACGTTTGTTGTGCAATGTGCGATGAAGATAACTCCATATCTCTTTGTTAGACCAGGTGAATTACGACAGGCTGAATGGTCAGAGGTTGATTTAGATAAAGCTGAATGGCGCATACCTGCAGAGAAGATGAAAATGAAGCAAGTTCACATTGTTCCCCTGGGTGATCAGGCCGTAGAGATCCTGCGTGACCTACATGCGCTCACAGGTGAGGGGAAATACGTTTTCCCATCTATCCGATCAGCTGCCCGGCCAATGTCGAATAATACGGTGAACAGCGCACTGCGCCGCCTTGGCTATGATAAGAGTGAGATTTGCGCCCATGGTTTTCGTGGTATGGCCTCAACCATTCTGCATGAACAGGGGTACCCAAGTGATGTGATTGAACGCCAGTTGGCTCATCAAGAAGGTAATGAAGTGAAGCGTTCATATAACCATGCCAGGCACCTCCCAGAGCGTACAGCTATGATGCAAGCATGGGCTGATTATCTTGATGGGCTCTGTAGAGGTGCTGATGTGATACCAATCATGCGGAGTTCTTGATTTTGGCCAGTATGGCGCACATGATGCAACTTAAATATTGACAGATGGGAAATGCACCCCTATATTTTTCCATACTTTCGCTACACGTGCGAAATGATTACTTAATGGCTGCCAATATGGCGGCTTTTTTTATATCAAAATAAATTCTGAGAGCCCTGCCTTTGGCGGGGCTTTTTTGTTTGGAGGATACGGATGAATTAATCAACAATCACAATTTGTATTCCTTCACAGGATGACACTGTAAGCCGCCTTTGAGCGGCTTTTTTTATTTCTAGGGCTGCCATTCGGCGGCCCTTTTTTCGTATTATGGAGTGATAATGGAAAACAATAAAATTGAATTTGTGAGAACACGCGATTGCTGTAAGAGATTCGGAATTTCATCTTCAACTTGGTGGAGACTCGTAAAAGAAGGGAAGGCACCACCAGCTATCAGAATAGCAACGCGCACCACAGTTTGGCGTTCAGATTTTATAGATGAGATGGCACAACTAATTTTGGATGGCAAAGACTGGAGCCATCGCCAACCTTCTGAACAGGCTGAGGCGTGAGTTATGAATGCCACCACCAATGAAAAACCCTCTGCGTCAACAGAGGGTCAAGAATCCACACGTCAGCGTAAACTCAGAAACAACTCTACAAAACCTCCCTGCAAAATCCATCGAATCCTTGCGGCATTTGCACGTGGGGAAAAACTAAATCTATTCGAGGCTCAACGATTATATTCAGATAGGAGCTTACACAGCACAGTTAGCGAAATTCAATCCGATTATGGGTTAGAAGTCTCCAGAGATTGGGAAACAGTGCCTGGGTTCCAAGGCCTGCCAACTAGGTGCCGGCGATATTGGCTTGAAGAAAGTCAGCTTGATCAAGCAAGAGCTTTGCTGCCATGAGTGCCGCACAGACAAAGCATGCAACAACCGAAGACGTGTGGAACGCTATTCGTAATGTCCTAAAAGAGGCCGGACAATCATCAGTTTTGATTTTCCAATGCGAGATTGCCTTTTGGCGGTCTGCAGAAGATATCAGATCGAGGGCATGATATGGCAGGCGACTGGATTAAATTCCGAAAATCATTGATTAAAGATGGTCGTGTTCGAATTGTGTCACGCAGTTGTCACGCTCCTGTCACGCACGTTGTAGGCGCACTTGTCACGCTATGGTCACTGGCCGATGAATACGCAGAGGAAAATGGATGCCTCTATGGCTACACATCCGATGACATAAATGCAGAAGTTGGTATTGAAAGTTTCTGTGAATCACTACCTGATTGCTGGATAGATCTTTCTGGTGAGTGGGTAAAATTACCTGAATATCAACAACATAACGGTGATACCGCCAAAAAAAGAGCCCAAGATCAAGAGCGCCAAAAGCGTCACAGGTCTGTCACAAAAACGTCACGCAATGAACGTGACAAAAGTGTGACCAGAGAAGAGAAGAATAGAGAAGATATAAAGAAAAATAATAAAAAGAAAAATGCGACTGCATTCCCTGACAACTTCCAGCCGAATGAAAACAACAATGCATTTGCTACAAAGAACAATAGAGATATTACTGATGCATTAGAACGGTTCAGAGACAATGCTCATGCAAAGGGACTGACCTATGTTGATTGGCACTCTGCTTTTGGAACTTGGTTACGAAATGCAGTGAAGTGGAGTCAGTCGGAGAAATCAGCAGGAAGTGAACAACACTTAACTGCCTCAGACCTAAGCCGTGTGGCTCTCGAAGATTTACCGAGGGCGCTATGAAAAAGGTTGAAGAAGCTTTCATAGGATCATGCCTGCTTAATCCTGATCTGATCGGCTTGGTATCGGTTAAACCTGAGCATTTTAGAGATAAGCTTTGCTCTCATGTTTGGCGAACGATGCTTGCTGGTCATGCAGACCCTGTTTCAGTTTGCCGTGAAATTGGCAGCGAACATGAGTCAGCATTATCTGCAATGATTGGACAGGCATACACGTCTGCAGCAGAGAAACACGCCAGAGAGATTATCGAGGCATACCGCAAGAGGGTCTTCATGTCGGCACTTGTTGTTGCTCATAAGAAGGTTGAATCCGGTGAAAGTGTAGATGCTTCACTGACTGGTTTGATAGCAGCAGCGGACAGTAATTGCGATTCTGAATATAGGCCGGTAGTTGATCTGATTGTTGATGCCTATAACGACATGAAGGCGCGACATGATGGAGCGGATGATAATCGATTCATGCCTTCGGGTTACCCTGATCTGGACTTCTACACTGGCGGCATAGAAAGAGGTTCGCTTGTTGTCGTGGCGGGTAGGCCATCAATGGGTAAATCTGCTTTCGCAATGGGCGTATGCCAACGGGTTGCTGAGTCGAATGCAGTCTGCTTCTCATCAATAGAGATGGATAATCAATCAGTTGCTTTTCGTCTTATGGCTTCTATTTCAAGAATGGACCTGAAGCTATTACGGACTGGCGCAGTCATTTCAAGCTCTGCATGGGAAGGGGCAGCCAAATCGGTTGATACAATAAAGAAACTGAACTTCCACATAGATGACAATCCAAAGCGGTCAGCTGGCCAGATTGCTGCACAGGCTCGTAGGCATCACGCAAAGAAAGGGCTTGATTTACTGATGGTTGATTACCTTGGTCTGCTAGACCCTGAGTCGACCAAAGATCTGCCACGTCACCTTCAGGTTGGTGAAATGACGCGGGTGTTTAAAGCGCTGGCAAAGCAGTTGAATTGCTGCGTGATGCTGCTTTGTCAGCTCAACAGGGAGGCTGATGGAAAGCGTCCAACGCTGGCTCACCTTAGAGAGTCAGGCTCCATAGAACAGGATTCCGATGTCGTTCTAATGCCTTATCGATTTCAAGAGGAAGGAAACGACAGGGCTGTAGTTATCGTCGCAAAAAATCGGAATGGTCCAACTGGTGACGCACCAATGGCATGGGTTGGAAGCTCGGCCAGTTACGAGTCACTGGCTAGAGAGGACTTCTAATGCGGCCCAATCAGCTTAAAACCACCACCTGCCGTACTTGCGGCCACATATTCGGAATCAGTGCTTTGCTGGATATCAGCTGGGTAACTGCATGTGAGAAATGCATTCACGGAGATTCAAACAATTCACAAACAGAGATTGAGTTCACAGAACAGGAGGTTAAACATGAGTCAGCAACCAGCCGGGTATGAGTATCCAGTTATTAAAGGGCTTTCAGCAAAGGTTATTCAGCACTTCAAGGGGCGTGCAAATGATCTGGTGGCCGGGGCGCGGGAAGAGTTGCGCCATGCGGTTAAATTTAGCTTGGGTGATAGCAACGATCTTCCAAGTGTGTGTGGATTGGATGATGAGGTGATTAACGCAGGACCGCTTCGATTACCTTTTGATCTGATGGCCATTGAAACAACTTCGAACGAAGACGATGGTGATTATGCATGTACGTTCCTGTTCAAACGTATATCACCAACAGAGGTTCGAGTATTCACCTTCATGCGCAAGCCTGGATCAAGCGAATGGTTGGTTCCAGTAAGCTGGTGCGCAATTGAATATGGGGCAGTAGGCATACACCATCATCAAATTATAAGCTCATCTCGCATTGAGAGCGAAGATCAGCGAAATACAGTTATTGGTTTGGCCAAAGCTGCGAAATCTGTATTGCAGGCGCTCCACTCCCTCATTGAGTGCAACAATGTGGCGGTGGCAATAGTGCTAGCTCCAAAGGCAGGGCCCGGTCAAAAGCTTGGAAGGCGTAAGCGTGAACTGCTTCAATTCGAGTATCGCATACTGACTATCAAAGGGCATAAAACATACGAGGGTGGGAGCTCTGAAAGTCATCGTTCACCTCGTTTACATTTGCGCCGGGGGCACATCAGGAAACTTCCAACGGGTAAAACCACATGGGTCTCATCATGTGCTGTTGGATCCGGCAAACGTGGAACCATACAGAAAGATTATTCTGTCGAGGTGCAGCTATGATTATCAATGGAGAACGTTGGACACCAGTTTTCGAGTCAGTTGATGACGCCTTAGGCTCTTCAATCAATGCCGATGAACAAGGTGATGTAGAGCAGCAGGTTATCAGCCTGGTTGCATCTACACTGAATGAATCTGAAGCACTTCTAGTGCTCGCAAAAAATGCAGAGGATTACCTGAGGGTGGATCAAGCATGCGGAGCTCTTGCTGGTAAGCTCTCTAGGGTGCTCGGATATAACGAGTCGTTAATGTACGATGTTCTTAGAGATCGATTCAAGTTATCACCTAGACATAAATACACTCATCATCAGAGGGAGTTAGAAACAACTCGCAAGCAGATATCACTATGGAAAAAATCCACTCAAGCTTGGGTAGATGCTGCAGAGCAACATGCCTTGGATCAGCTAGAAGTGGAGTTTAGGGATGCTGGGTTTCTGCATTATTAACGTGGATTGATAAACGATAGCAAATGGGCAAGAACAGGCAGTTATTTCGGGCTATAATTTGTGAATAATTTCGCTTCTCTTTTGCTTGTACTCTTCCTCAGTGATGTAGCCCTCTTGATAAAGCTGTTTTAGTTTCTGGAAACGCTCTTGATCAGGCGAAAGATGTTCCGGCTTTTCAACAAGACTAATCGCATGCTTGAATTGAGGCTCAGTATAGAGCTGGTGTAGGTGCTTTGTTACCGCCTTTTGAAAATACTCCGCCATGTTATTGCAGGCTTTTATAGCAACGAAAGAACTGCGGTCATGGTAAACAGTTGAGACAATAAAACTTTGCCCATTGAATCGCTACCGTATTGCTAGACACCTAAGAGCGTGACAAATTAGCTCTATGGAGGTCACGATGAGTGGCAAGCGATATACAGAAGAATTCAAGATTGAAGCAGCGAAACAGGTGGTTGATCGAGGGCATTCGGTTTC
>JAJFLE010000037.1 GCA_021772835.1 Mariprofundus sp. | reverse complement strand
TGCGGTGGTGAGGAATTCGAGATTGTTTCCCGCTCCGACAGGCATAAGCAGTCTCTGGATACCGGCCTTTGTCTCGGTTGCGGTCTGGTGATGCATGTGCCGGTTCCGAACGAAGCAGAGGTGGCTGAATATTATGCCACCCGATACAGGCAGGATTATCATGGAGAGCGCCAGCCTTCAGAGCGACGCGTGATGCGCGCCTGGCATAATGCCGGACGCATCTACAAGCAGCTCAGCTCCAGATTATCTGGTATTGAAACGGTTTTCGAGGTCGGTGCGGGCATTGCTTGTACCGTGAAATATTTTGAGGATCAGGGATTAAAGGCTTCTGGTATTGAGCCTAATCGTGACTTTAATGCATTCACCCGCAGCCAGCTGTTCGCCGATGTAGAGAATGTGAACCTGTATGATCTTGAGCCTACACCAAGAGCCGATCTGGTGCTGCTGATTCATGTCATCGAGCATTTTTCATCACCGAAAAAAGCCCTGAAGTATATTCATGGGCTGATTAACGACGGTGGTATGTTTTATGTCGAATGTCCGAACCTTACCGGCCCTTTTGCCACCTATGGCCGCATGTTTCACTATGCGCATATTTATAATTTCTCACCAAAAACATTGCAGGCGATGGCAGAGCAGTGCGGTTTTGAATTGCTAGAAAGTTTCACCAGCGACAGTGATGCGGATATCAATATGTTGTTCAGAAAGGCTCAAGTGAAAGAGCAGGCCGTTCATCTGCCAGCCCATGCCGATTGGGTGCGTGATCGTATCAATCAATACAATGCCTTGAGCTATCACATGCGCCCGGGCTACCTGTCCAAGCGAGCACGCAAGCTATCTTCTTATCTGATGGAATACATGAAAGCGAAAGATTTTGTTTCAACACTGCTCAGCCGCCTCGAAAAACAGCGCGGATAACCTTTTCACCGCAGAGTACGCAGAGTTCGCAGAGTTCGCAGAGTTAGTTCATTGTTTTATCAAAGGGCTATTGCAGCGCACATCGTGTTGCCAGATTGATAGGGAAAGCTTCGCAAAAATGCCTGGTTTTACTCTGAGGAACTTTGCGTACTCTGCGGTGAGCCTGGTCTATGCGTGCATGGCCTCGAAGAAGACGCGGTCGATATTCTCTCCCCACTGGTGGTGATACAGGTTTAACCAGTGCTCAGCCTGTGTCTGACCGGATTCAATAGCACGTTCGAGTGGTGCCAGGAAAATGGTCTCATTTTGCCCCTCCGCATTCTGGATATTCAGGCTTTCAAGGCCACCGCGAGCGATATCGAGCATGGTCTCACAAAGCTGTAATACGCTTGTATCCCGGAAAGCAGTAGCCATGCCTGTTGCAGGCACCTGCTGCCTGAGTTGACTTACTTCAGCATGTGTCCAGTCAGCAGTTAAGGCCAGTGCTTTTTCCAACGCCTGTTCGTTATAAAGCAGACCTTTCCACAGGGCGGGCAGGGAACATATCCATGGCCATGGCCCGGCATCAGCACCGCGCATCTCCAGATACTGCTTCAGACGCACATCAGGGAAAAGTGTGGAGATGTGCAGCTCCCAGTCATCCATGGTCGGAAATTCACCCGCCATCTGAGGCAGTTTTCCGCTCAGAAAGTCTCTGAAGCTGCCGCCAGTACAATCTATATATATATTGTTGCGCACGACAAAATACATCGGCGCATCGAGCGCCCACTCGGTGTAGGCCGCAAAACCGAAGCCTTCTTCGAATGTGCAGGCAGGAATGCCTGTGCGCCGCTTGTCGGTATCCAGCCAGCAGGATGCACGGCGCGAAAGCAGGCCCGATGGTTTTCCACCTTCAAAAGGGCTGGCGGCATAGAGCGCAGTCACCAGTGGCTGCAGGCAGAGGGAAATGCGCATCTTTTTTGCCATGTCAGCCTCAGAGCCAAAATCCAGATTGGCCTGCACGGTGGCTGTGCGCAGCATCATGTCGAGGCCGCCGCTGCCAACCTTGGGCATATATGCAGACATCAGGGCGTAACGTGCCTTGGGCATCAGCGGGATATCATTCTGCTGCCATTTGGGCTGGAAGCCCATGCCGAGAAAACCGATGCGCAGCTCATCGGAGATGCCTTTAAGAATTTTATGATAACTTGTGGTCTCTTCACAGGTTTGGTGAATGGTTGCCAGCGGGGCACCTGAAAGCTCCAGTTGTCCGCCGGGCTCCAGGGTGATGGATGCCAGCCCTCTTTTCAGGGCAATGATTCTGCCCGCCTCTTCGACACGTTCCCAGTCGCTGCCTGCCAGCATCTCAAGCACTTTACGAATGCTGCGCTCGCCGTCATAGGGGATGGGGCGGAGTGAGTCCATGCAGAAGCCGATCTTTTCGTGTTCGGTGCCGATGCGCCATTGCTCGCGCGGTTTGTTGCCTTCGGTAAACCAGTTGGCGAGATCGGATGGAGAGAGGTGTGCAGTCATGGCGGCAGGTTATCCTATTATATATAGATAGAGTAGCTGGTTTGCTTTTCGGGAGTTTCAGGGCTGCAGGTATTGCTTGAGTGGAGTCAACTGTTCTTTGTAATGCTTCCAGCGAGCCACCGATTTCTGGTGCATGGGTTTGCGAACCTGGAGCATGCTGGCCGTGGCGACTGCGCCGGTGGATTTGTGCGAAGCGAGGCAGCCCTCATGCCATTCCAGATTACAGCCTGCGAGCAGACGACGTAGCTCCACCTCTGTGTTGCTCACCAGATTCTCATAACTTACTTCCAGCATGGCACCGGCAGGTAGCACTTCGCGCCAATGCTGCATCAGATCCAGATAGCGAGTGTACTGGCGTCCTAGCTCTTCCAGGTCGAACGAATAGGGTATTGAGCCTCCGGCAAAGTTTTCTTGAAACATGGAGAGGCAGGAGGCCACCGGTTCTCGGCTGACATGAATAATGTGTGCATGAGGAAGAGCTCTGGCAATCAGGCCTACGTAGAGATAATTGAATAGGGTTTTATCAACCACCCGGCCAGAAAATCCATACTCCTGAGTCAGACGTCGAACATACTCATGGCCTGTTTCAGTCAGTGCGGTCTCATCCATGGATGCTAGTTTTTTGATGAGCGTTGAATTTCGCACTTTGCGTCTGCGTCCAACTATAGCTTGTTGCATGGCATCACTTTCTCCTGATGCCACGAGTTCGGGATGCTGGAGCAGCGCCTGTTCCAGAAGTGTTGAACCACAGCGAGGCATACCAATAATAAAAATAGGTGCGGAGTTATTAACACCATCAACGGAAGCTTTGGCAAAACGCGTGGCTGGGAATGCACTGTTTGCAACGCTGTGCAATTCTTCTTGTTCCTCTTCATGGTAGCTTATTAATTGCCTGCGCTGGCTGTTGGCCTCCGCCCAGTAGGCAAAGGCCTGATCATAGTTTTTTCCTTTGTCTGCTGCTTTTCCCAAAACAAATGCGCCCATGATTTTGGCATCAGTACCTTCGTGCTGCTGTTCATAGAGCTTTTGCAAGGTGGAGACGTCTGCTTCTTGTTCTTCGTAATCGCTGCTGCTGACCAATAAAGCCAGCGCTTCAATGTAATCGGGTTTGAGGCTCAGTGCATCGCGCAATCGGCTTTTTGCTTCTGCAACTTTGCCTTGCTGCATGAGATATACGCTGGCATCGTATAGCAAGACAGGATCATTTGGTGCAATAGCATGAGCCTGCTCCACCAGGGTCAGGGCAGTTTCAGTTTCTAATACTTGGCTGTAGTGAGACGCAGCTTTTTTGAGTAACAGAACATTGCGCGGATCCAGCTTTAGTCCCTTTTCAAAAATATCTATAGCTCGACGAAATTCGCCAATGGCATCCAGGGCTGAAGCATATGAAGCGTAGCCGTTGGCTTTTTCGAACACTCGGGGTGCCTGCGCCAGGGCTTTTGGATAAATTTCAGCTGCTTTATCTTCCTGTCCGCTAAGCAGCAAGCTGCTGGCGTAGTTAATTAGAAAAACGGTGTTTTTAGGGTTGGCATGACTAGCCTTGCCGAACCATTCTGCGGCAGTGGTATAATCGTCTAGCGATGAGGCGATCATGGCGCGAGCATACATGACTTCCGGGAAGTCCTTGTGTTGGTGATCTGCCTGCGCGCAGATGCGTAAGGCCAGTTCATATTGGCCTCTTTCGGCCTGTGTCAGAGCTTGCTCGGCAAGCGCTAAAACTTGCCGTCTCTTTTTGTTGGATAGTTTCATCACTGCCATGTCGTCGCCCTCGCGCGCAAACTGTACTGCTTGCCGCAAAGGCTTCAATCTATATTCATGATGCAGGCTTGGGTAGTGAAGTGAAACACGTTTGCGCGCGGTTGCAGGCCGTTTATATTGGATCGATTTCATCCGGTTGATGGTGCTTCCCTCCAGGGGGGCTCTTGAAGCGTCATGTCCCGGCCTTTCAGACTGGAAAGTGTTATTCGGTCCCAAGAATGCGGATCAGTGGTTCCAGATGTTTTTCGTAGCGTCGCCATGGATCCAGCGAATCGGTGTATATCGGCCTGCGCACCTGTGCAATACTGGCGGTTTTCACCTTGTTTTCCACCTTATTGAACTGCAAGCAGATGGCATTCCATGGCAGATCACAGTATTCGAGCAACTTTCGGGTCTCCCCCTCCTGGTCGGTAACCAGATCCTCGTAGTTCAGTTCATACATGGCGCCGTCAGGCAGTACATCTCGCCAGTGCTGCATCACCTGCTGATACATGCGATAGTGATTGCCAAGCTCCTCAAGGGTATAGGCAAAGTCGATCTGCTCCCCCTGGAATTCGAGCTTGTACATGGATAGGCAACTGTTGAGCGGGCGTCGCTTTACATGAATGATGCGGGCATGCGGCATCGCGCAGCGGATGACGCCGATGAGCCAGATGTTCTGCAGCGATTTGTCGGTGATATGTTGTGTCGCCTCGTCGCCCCGGCGCACTAGTTCCAGATAGGTTCGGCCGAGTTCACCCCACTCCGGGGGGGCGAATGTGCCCATGCGGTCGAGCGTGATCGGATTATCGGCGCTATGGAACTTACCCAGCGACGGCCCCTCCAGTAATGAGCATTCGCCGCGACTGACGACATCGGGGTGGGCGGCCAGAATCTGTTCGGTCAGTGTGCTGCCGCAGCGCGGCATGCCGACGATAAATATGGGGGTGCCATCCTCGATATCCGAGGGATGGGAGAGCAGCTCAGGGGTGAATACCTCAATGGTTTTATCGAGATATGCCTGCGCCAGTTTCAGGTCGTAATTGGATTCCTTGCGGCGGATATCGTTGGCTTCTTGAAAGAATTCGAATGCCTGATCGTACTGTTTGAGATCGTCGAGCGCCTTACCCAGAGCGAAGCTCATGCCCATGCGGTCATGCAAACCCTGTTGTTTCGACTGGGCGTGGAGTGCGCGCATAGCAGCAATGTCCGGGTCGTCAGGGTTCGAAAAACGTTTGATAAGTGTGAGCATCTGATATGCTTCGACACGGCTTTTCGGTTTTAGCAGCAGCTTGCGCAAGTGCTCTTCGGCTTCGTTAAAGCGACCTTCCTCCCTGCATAGCTGGGCCAGTTTAAAGCGCGCTTCGTCGTGTTCAGGATTGCGCGCGAGAACACGCGCGAGTAGAGGCAGTCCCTTTTCGCCCTGTTGGTCGAGAGCATTGTAGGCGCAGTAAAGAGCTATGTTCAACTCCTCGATGTCGGGATGTTTTCTTAATGATGGCTCTAATATAGCTATCAGCTCTTCATACTTTCTGGAGCGCAGTAGACAATGGCAGTAGGTAAGCTGTAATGGAAGCGAGGACGGTGAGTGTTTTAGGGCTTTGCCGAAATATACTTCGGCGTTGGAGTGGTCACCCTCATCAAGGTGAATCCTAGCCAGGTTGGCGTAGAAGCGAGCTTCCTTGGGAGACCTTCTGATGGCTATATGAAAAAAACGCTTGGCCTCTACGGTGTTGCCTGCATGTGCGCAGACAGCGCCGCGCATATTTGCAATTTCCGGGTTTCCGGGGTCTAAGGTGTCGACTTCTTTGCTGGCAATCTCGAACAAGCCGGGGCGGCCACTATTCAGGGCTTGCTGCGCCTGCATAAGAGCCCTTGTGATCCTTTTGTGTTTGGGGAATCTGCCTTTTTTCTTCATGGCCTTAACTCTAGCCCGTGTTCTGTTGTAATCAATTTAAAGTGAAGATAAGCAATCATCTCACTAGCCTAGCTAATACTTGATCGCTCATATAATGAGTTTTTATTGATCAATGAGTTACCCTGCCTGATCAGCGATGTATACTTGTCCAATAGTTATATAGTGAGTGTGTGATGAAAGGCACCACGCACAAAGCGGATATTCTCCAAACATATCCTCCATCCTTGCTTTGCTCTCGCGTCACATGGAAAGCACACCCATGCTTGTTATGTTTAAAAGAATGAAAGGCCTATCGCGCCCACTCATAGATACCCCATATCTATGTTCAAATTATAAATAGAATCCTGTAGCGCCAAATCAAAGATACCGCATATCTTTGATTATCTTGCTTGTGGCAAAATGACACACGAGTGATGTGTCATGTTGACCCAGTGATCCACATCACGTTACAGTTCGCCACGTCATCACTGATGGCAAGTGCCTCTAGCGGGAACTTGGCTTGAAGAGATGAAGATTTTTGCACTGGCTCCACGGAGTCAAATCTAATTTTAATAGGATATCACAACATGAAGAAAATCCTTCTTTCTGCTGCTGCTTTCGCTGTTGTTGCTGTTTCTGCTGTTGCAGTTGCTCCAACTACTTCTGAAGCAATCCCGGCATTCGCACGCCAGACTGGCGCAGCTTGCCTGGCCTGTCATCACCTGAGCTTCCCAGCTCTGAACGCATTCGGTCGTTCGTTCAAACAGGGCGGTCTCACCGACGTTGGTGAACAGACTCTGATTGAAGACGACATGCTGTCTCTTACATCTGCTGTAAACTTCTCTGCAGTTCTGCGTCCACAGTTCGTATCTACAACTGTATCCGGTTCTCCAGTGGTTACTGCTAACGTTACTACCAAAACTGTTGCAATCACAGCTGACCAGGTTCTCCTGATCGGTGGTCGTGTGGGCACCAATACTGGTACCTTCGTTGAAATCGGTTTCGGTGGCCCTACTGCTACTGGCGGCTTTGCTAACTTCCAGCTGTTCAACTCTTATGACATTGGCGGCTTCAAAGCTGGTGTTTCTATCTTCAACTCAGGCTTCGGCGAAACAGCTGGTATGGAAGTAGGCTCTACTTTCGGTCAGCACGGCGGCCTGCTGGGCGGTAAAACTCTGTCTGCATCTAACACCCTGTCTAACAACGCTGGTGGTACCGGTGGTGTAGCACTGTTCGCAGCAAATGAAATGTTTACTGCTTCTATTGCTGGTGTTACTCCTACTGGTGCCTTGGGCGGCGTTGGTAATGGTTGGAAACTGGCTCCATCTGCACGCGTATTCGCAACTGTTGAAGCTGGCGGATTTGAGCTCGGATTCGGTGGTGGTATCACTAACGGCACCACCGCTAACGCACAAACTGCTGCTGCGCTGGTTCTGCCAGTAGGCACTGCAATCAAGATGAAGAAGTGGATGATTGATGCTCAGATTCAGGGCGAAATCGGCGACATGGGCTTCGCAGCTTATGCTGACTATGCATCTGCAGGCGCTCCAGGCGCTCTTCAGTTCAACCCGTTCGCAGCTGCTGGCGCTACTGCAGCTAACGGTTCACTGAAAGGCTACTCTTTCCGTGCTGAGCTGAAACCAATCCACACTGTTGTTGCAATGGCTGGTATCGGTAACCTGAAAGATAACCTCACTAAGACTGCACAGTGGCAGGTTGGTGCTGAATACGAAATCTACCAGAACTTCGTAGTTGCACTGATCTACAACAACGCTAAGACTACAACTGCTGCAACTGGTGTTGCTGTTACAACCAAGACCACTACACTCGATATCGAAGCTCTGCTTTAATAGCAAGTTTCAAAGCGATGTATCTGAGAGGGGGGGCTTCGGCTCCCTCTTTTTATTTGTAGAGGCAGACTTCGGTCTGCCTCTATTTTTTTTACATAAGTTTGTTTTCAGGGAGTGGGTGAAAGCAGCGCTTGACCCGGAGGGTTCTAGCGGATGGAATTGCCAATATGACTCCTATCTCTCGATACCTTCTGTTACCTTTTTTACTTTTACTACTTTCAGCATGCAGCGGCATGCCTAAACTCTTCTGGGATGTGGAGGAGGGCACAGGTACCGGCCCTGCTTATACCAAAAGCACAGCGATAGATGGTGCTGGTGACAAGCCCCGAGTGCCGCTGGATGTACCACCCGAACTAAGGGATGATCTTGAACTTCCCGCAGGAGAGCAAACTCAGGCAAGCCCTGACTCGGCTCATGTGCCTGCACAATACCGCAAGGCTGTTGCTGGTAAGGCAGTCGCGCTGGATGCTCGTCTGTACGATATTCCGCCTAGCCAGCTGTTCTCTGTAGCTGTAGATGCAATGACATCATTGAATCTACCTGTTGCTTCTGTGGACTCGCCAAGTGGAATTGTTACATCGGACTGGATTAAAAAATCTGCGCCAAATTATTCGCAGGGTCTGGCAAGTTTATTTAGCAACACGGAAAATGTGGTTCGTTACCGATATATTGTGCGTGTTTTCAGGGTGGATGAGACTCGAAGTCGTTTAGAAGTTCGTGTGCTTAATCAGCAGTACCTGAACAGGCACTGGGTAAACAAACCGGCGCATAGTAAATATATACCGGAATTGTTTGCTGCAGTTGATAAACAACCTGGTTTAGTGCGCTCACAACTACCTTCTGATGAAACAGGTACACCAGAGTAGTTGATAACCTCCGGCTAATTACTGTTGATGAATAAATAAATTGCTTACCTCCTTGAACTGGAGTGCAATAGCAGAAGGAAGCACAGACTATGAACCATATCTTTCGATATCTCGTTTTACCTACATTGCTTTTGACTATGCTGCAGGCATGCAGTGGCATGCCCAAACTATTCTGGGATACAGAAGATGGTCGGGGAGGGGCCGCCGTTGCCAAGACTCCTGCAGAATCAGAGTCCCCACATTTGGCATCCAGACCCATTGAACAAAGCAAACGTGAGTTGCCGATGGCTGAGCGAGTCGGTGGTCATGCGGCTATCGGCGAGCTTCCCGAAAAGTATAGTAAATTGTTGAACGGTGATTCGGTAGCAACGGTTGCGCGCAGTTACAAGCAGAGTATTGCAGGGGTCTATTCCGCCGCTGTTGATGCGATGGTGAGCCTGAATATCCCTTTAGAATCAGTAGATTCTGCCAACGGTATTCTTGCATCAGACTGGGTTCGAAAAGGCGAAAATAGCCTTGTTATGCCGGATGTGACGAATTACACACGCCATCGATATGTTATACATGTCCGTCGCGCTGCTTCTGAGCTTGGCGATATGACCATACTGGAGGTGCATGTGGTTGGTCAGTTTTTCGAAAAAAGCAAGTGGATCGATAGGTTGCTTGAACGCAAGGTATCAGATGAACTGTTTATGGCAGTAGAAGAGCAACTAAGTCGGATGCATCAGTAATACAATCCCCTAAGGTGGAAGTTGGCATATACTACAGTTCAGTTAGACAAGACTCATTCGACTTTCTAATCTGTTAATGCCGCAGGACCGCGTTAACGCTTACGTGATAAGAGCCGCGAGAGCTGTGCCCGGATCTGGTTGGCGCATCAGTGATTCGCCGATCAAAAAGCCGAAAACATCGTGTTCATTCATCAGCTGGATGTCCGCAGGTGTGAAGATGCCGGATTCGGTGATAACGGTTTTATCGCCACCTATGTCTCCTAGCAGTTCAAGCGTTGTATCCAGCGTGGTTTCAAAGGTGTGCAAGTTACGGTTGTTGATGCCCATCAGCTGCGTATCGAGTTTTAGTGCGCGTTCCAGCTCCGCTGCATTGTGCACTTCAGGCAGCACAGACAGACCCTGCTCCTGAGCGCAGGCTGTTAACTCAGCGGCCAGTCCGTCATCCACCATAGCCAGAATCACCAGAATTGCATCGGCACCCATGGCCTTGGCTTCAATGATCTGATACGGATCAAGCATGAAGTCTTTGCGCAGGATGGGCAGGCTCACAGCTGCACGGATAGAAAAAACATATGCGTCTGCACCCTGAAAGTATTTCACGTCGGTCAAAACCGACAGGCAGGTAGCACCGCCTGTTTCATAGGACTGCGCAATGGCAACCGGATCAAAATCAGGCCTGATAATGCCTTTGGAGGGGCTGGCTTTCTTCACTTCGGCAATCACTGCGTTCTGTTTATTGCTGACCGTGGTTTGCAGTGCACCGGCAAAATCCAGAGGTGATTTTGTTGCGGCCAGCGCAATAAGATCAGCTTCACTGCATTGCTTTTTACATGTAGCTACCCATTCGCGTTTATATGCAGCGATTTCATTCAGGATCGAGCTCATATTATTTCACCATAAGCATTTGCACCACAGAGGACGCGAAGGACACAGAGGGGGTTCATCATTAAAGGACCATCCTTTTTATACCGTTTCTGAGGTGAACGGCGTTAAAGTTAATAAGCAAGCCAAGGTGCTTGCCGGATAATTTCAGATATGTGAGCAGCTGAGCTTGATGTATCGGCAGCAGTTTCTCAACCGACTTTAACTCAACGATAACCTCATTTTCTACAAGTAAATCAAGCCTGAAACCGGTATCAAATTTGAAATTGTCGTAATGGACGGGCAGGAGAACCTGCGTTTGAGTACTGATTCCACGTTCATTGAGTTCATGACACAAACATTTTTCATAAACACTTTCCAGAAGCCCGGGGCCAAGGGTGGAGTGCACAGTCATGGCGGCATCTATCACCTTTCCGCTTATCTCATTTAACCTCTGTGTCCCTTGTGTCCTCTGCGGTAAATCATTCATGCTGATTGGGTAAACGCAACCAGGGCATTCAGGGTTTCTGTGGCTTTACCGGAATCAATGGCTTTGGCTGCCATGGCGATACCATCACGAATGCCATCCACTCTGCCTGCAACCCAAAGTGCTGCACCAGCATTGAGTAAAACAATATCGCGTCCGGCACCGGCTTGGCCTGCAAATATATGTTTAAGAATGGCAGCATTGGTATCCGCATCGTCACCGGCCAACGCATCAGGTGCTGCATAGGGCATGCCAAAAGCTTCAGGATCGATTTCAAAGGCAATCGGAGCTTCGCCTGCCTGAATCAGGATGGCATCGGTAATCGTGGTTGTGGTGATCTCATCAAGCCCGTCACGGCCATGAACGATGAGCGCACGTTTGCAGCCAAGTTGCGCCAGTGCACCCGCGACCAGCTCCAGCTTATTTTTGGCAAACACACCCAGCACCTGATATTCGGCACCAGCCGGATTGCTTAACGGACCTAGCAGGTTGAACACGGTACGCACAGCAAGTTCGCGGCGAACAGGTCCTGCATATTTCATCGCCGGGTGCAGATGTTGGGCAAACAGAAAGCCAATGCCTGTTTCATCAATGCATGTTGCAACCTGTTCCGGCGAAATGTCGAGGTTTACACCGAGCGCTTCCAAGACATCGGCAGCACCGGACTTTGATGACATGGCACGATTGCCGTGTTTGGCCACAGGTACGCCGCATGCAGCAACAACCATGGATACTGCCGTGGATATATTAAATGTTTTGGCGCCATCACCACCGGTGCCGCATGTATCGATCAGGCCGGTTGCTTTCGGAGTAATTTTTGTGGAAGCGGCGCGCATGGCTTTGGCGGCACCGGCAAGCACTTCTGCTGATTCGCCGCGAATGGAGAGACCCATCAGAATAGCTGCGATTTGAGCAGGTGTGGCTTCTCCGTTCATGATGGCGGTAAACACAGCCTCAGAATCCTCACCACTGATGCTGTTGCCGCTCTGCAAATCTTTGACCATCCGGCTGACGACTTCATTCATTACTAAACTCCTTTATTGATTACCGCAGAGGACACAGAGAAAAAACAAATGCATAAACGAGCAAACAGCAAGGAGAGTGAGCGTGCTGTTGAGGTGCCGTTATTACAGATAGAATACCCTCTGCATCCTTCGTGTCCTCTGTGGAGCAAGGTCATGCCTGTGCCTCAAGGAAGTTTTTCAGCATCAGGTGCCCATGTTCGGTAAGAATCGATTCCGGGTGGAACTGAACACCGAAGGTTGCATGCTCGCGGTGGCGAAGCCCCATCAGTTCACCTTCTTTAGTCCAGGCTGTTTTTACCAGGCAGTCGGGCAGAGGCTGGGGCACGATCAGGGAATGGTAGCGTGTAGCCGTAAATGGTGAAGGCAGGCCTTTGAAGACCCCCTCGCCATTGTGCTCAATGGGACTGGTCTTGCCATGCATCAGGCGTGGCGCGCGAATCACCTGTCCGCCGAATACGGCAGATATCGCCTGGTGGCCGAGACAGACGCCTAAAATCGGGATTTCACCGGAAAAACGACGAATAACGTCCATGGAGATGCCTGCTTCATGTGGCGTACACGGGCCGGGTGATACCAGGATGTGCTCAGGATTGAGTGCTGCAATTTCATCAAGTGTGATTTTATCATTGCGGTAGATCAGCGGGGTTTCGCCCAGCTCTCCCAGATATTGCACCAGATTGAACGTGAACGAATCGTAGTTGTCGATAACAAGAATCATGGCAGATCCTTGCTCCCGCCATGAATGGCGGGCGAATGTGCGGGCTCTGGTGCGGACTCAGGCTGCCCATTTGTAAGCAGGACGAAATTACATTTTTGACCTGCGTTCATAAGCCGGAAACAGGATGTCGCAGGCGTATTCATGAATGATCCCCTTGTGCTTCAGCCAGAGCAACGGCATGGAACATGGCTGTTGCCTTGTTAACACATTCCTGGTGCTCATTTTCGGGAACAGAATCAGCAACGATACCTGCGCCTGCCTGAATGTGGATTTCGCCATTGTGGATCACAGCCGTGCGAATCGCGATAGCAGTGTCGAGCCGCTGGCCGCCAAATCCTATGTAACCGACCGTGCCTGCATACGGGCCGCGTGCTACAGGCTCCAGTTCGTGGATGATCTGCATGGCGCGCACTTTCGGCGCACCGGAAACAGTACCTGCCGGGAACGTGGCCTCGAGCAGATCAAGGCTGTCGGCATCTTCTCGTAATTTACCCTCAACCTGTGAAACGATATGCATGACGTGTGAGTATCGCTCAATGCTCATCGACTCTGTCAGCGAAACCGAGCCGTAAGAACAGACGCGGCCAAGATCATTGCGACCCAGGTCAACCAGCATCACATGTTCGGCCAGTTCCTTCGCATCCCGCAGTAGCTCTTCTTCCAGGGCTTTGTCTTCGGCTACGTTTTTTCCGCGCGGACGAGTGCCTGCAATCGGACGAACCACGGCTTTGTCCATTTCACGGCGAACCAGAATTTCCGGCGAAGAACCCACCAGTATCGTGTCTCCTATATGCAGGTAGAACAGGTAGGGTGATGGGTTGATATGGCGCACAGCGCGGTATACATCAAAGGGGGCGCAGTTCAGTTTTTTGGAAAAACGCTGACTTAAAACCACCTGAAAAATATCACCGGCAAGAATGTATTCGCGCGCTTTGGAAACGGCGGCTTCATAGTCGGCCTGAGTGGTCTGGGCAATGGGAGGCTCAGTCAGCGTAGTGTCTGCATCCAGCTTCAGAACCTTCGCCATTTCACCCTCATAGAGGCTGGCCTCCATGCCGTTCAACACATGCTCTGCTTCTTGAATGTCATCTTCGGGCAAACGTACGCAGCAGGTCAGTGTGCCTTTCAGGTTGTCGAATACCATGAAACGATCAACCAGCAAATAAGCCGATTCAGGGGCACCAACCGGGTCAGGCAGGTCGGCAGGGATGTCTTCAAAACAGGAAACAATCTGGTAGCCAAAGTAACCGACAGCTCCACCAGCAAACGGCAGGTCATCTTCAGGGATAAATTCCTGATTCAGTACATAATCACGCAACCAGTCGAGGATACCGCCATCAAAGGTCTCTTCCCGGCCATCACGGTACAACAGATGTGTATCGTTGCCATTTGAGGTAGCACGGCATGCAGGGCTGATGCCCAGGATGCTGTAGCGGCCCCATTGCTCTCCACCTTCAGCGGATTCAAACATGAAGCAGTCACCACGATTCACCAGACGCGAAAACAGGCCTGGTGGGGTGAAGCAGTCGGCGGAAAGTGTGCGGCGGAATAGTTTCATGGTCGCGCTCATGTTGACAAGGTTCCTCTGCTATGGCGAAATGCGCCGCCTTCGGGACAGGGGATACCTGTTGCAGAAGTACGGTACACTGATGTGCTGGCACAATTCGGCAGGATAGCCGGATTGGACGGCAAAGACGCCGAATGGTAAGCGGCAGGACGCCGCGAATCAAAATCGAATGACTCAGTATTTGATTTTGTGAACAAAGGCAAAACCACGGTTTTGGCTTTGCGTTCTGAAAAGATGCACGGATGCAGTTTTTCAGTTCTGATCAATCTGGGGCCATAGCTCAGCTGGGAGAGCGCCACACTGGCAGTGTGGAGGTCAGCGGTTCGATCCCGCTTGGCTCCACCAAATTGAAAACCGGGCACATTGTGTCCGGTTTTTTTATGCCCATCTTTTGCAGGCGTGCATGCAGCTGAAGTATTCATTGCTGCGAAGGTTATATTTTCTGGCCCTGCCGGGCTATCTCAAATTCACAGATGTTTCTTATGACCCGGATGCAATTCTCATTGCATAAACGCGCCATATGCATTCGAATCCGTTTCATGCTGAAGAAAGAGATGCGGGAGATTTAATGGTTATTGATGCCAATCTGGCTGATACGCTGATTAAGCTGATTGCTGCATGGTTGTTGCTGGCTGGCATCGCCTATTGGGCTCATCGTGAAAGCCTGGGCTTGTCCAAAAAGATGCTTATCGCCTCAGCGCGCGGGCTTGTGCAGCTTCTCGCATTGGCATTTGTGCTGCACTGGATTTTTGATATTCAGTCGCATTTGGCTCAGGCGACATTGATTGCCGGATTCTGTCTGCTGGCAGGCCACAACAGCGCCAGTCACTACGATGGTGAAATAAAAACATGGATTGCATCATCAGTTGGTTTGGCCTGTGGCTGCCTGCTGACTTTACCCTGGCTTGCATTTACGGGGGCGATCGACGATGCCACACGCACACTGGTACCGCTGGGCAGTATGATTGCGGCTAACGGCATGAATGCTGTCTCCATTATGTACGAACGATTGAAGTCGGGCAGTGTGGTTGGCGAAGGCATCAAAACTGCGATGATACCAACCATTGATACGCTGCGTGTCGTGGGGCTTGTGCACATGCCCGGCATCTTTGTAGGCATGGTGTTAGCCGGTGCCACGGCTTTTGATGCTGCGGTGGCGCAGTTGACGGTACTCTACATGATTACAGCTTCCGGTTTTACCGCCTGCATGGTCAGTTTCCTGCTGATGAACCACCTCAACAAGTCACACTCCCTGAAATAAGAACATTCACAGCAGAGAGGGCTTTCCTGCGCAGAAGGAGAATGGCGTAGCCAGAGAGACTCCCCCTGGGGGGATCCATGCGTGCTCTGATTCGGGGCATCCATGTCCCTCACCCTGCGGGCGACTATTCGCCGTCCAAACGGCTGTCCTGCCTTTTTGTGCGGTGAATAAACTCTAAATACCTGCGCTTGATATGGTCTGCTTTTCCTGCGAATCTTGCATGATGACAAGGGAGAGGATGACGCCATCCGTTGAGTTGATCCGGATGGTTCGCATATGCGGCTAAAGCGTATTGAGCTGGCCGGTTTCAAATCCTTTGTAGATCCGACAAAAATTGATCTGGATAAAGGCATTACAGCCATCGTAGGGCCTAATGGCTGCGGCAAGTCCAATATTATTGATGCGCTGCGCTGGGTGCTGGGTGAACACTCAGCCAAACATCTGCGTGGTGGCGTCATGGATGATCTGATTTTTCAGGGCTCAGACACCAGGGCACCTGTGGCAGTCTGTGATGTTGAACTGACCTTTGCTGTTGAGCGGGGATCGCTTGCCAGCCCTTACCATGAGCTCGAAGAGATCAGGGTTCGCCGCCGCCTGGTGCGCGACGGCGGGTCGGATGCCTTTATCAATGGAAAAATGGTTCGTCTCAAAGATGTGGTGGATCTGTTTCTTGATACCGGTATTTCCACGCGTGCTTATGCCATTGTCGAACAGGGTTCGATTGCTCGCATGGTGACTGCAAAACCGGAAGAGCGCCGGGTGATCTTCGAAGAGGCGGCAGGTGTTATGAAATACCGTTCCCGCCGTCGTGAAGCTGAGCGACGTATGAAAGATACCCGGCTGAATCTGGATCGTGTGCTTGATCTGTTGGAGGAGGTGCGCAGCCAGTGCCGTAGCTTGAAGCAGCAGGCCAGCCGCGCAGAGCGATTCAAGAAGATGCAGGATGAATTCACCCACTTGCAGTCAGTTAGTCTGGGCTTGCGCTATCAATCGCTGCAGCAGAACTTTCGTGAAGTCGAGCTGAAACTTGCTGAAGCCAGGCGTGCAGAGACTGAAGCGTTCGGGCAATTGACGGCAGCGGAGCGGGTCGTTGTTCTGGCACGGGAACAAGCTATCAGCCATGAAGAAGATGCGCAGGCCGTGCAGGATCAGTTGCGTGAAGCAGAGCGAGGGCGCGCTGAGTTGCAGCAGCAGGCAGAACGCTTGGCTGGTGAGCGACGTCTGCTGACAGAGAGAAAAGCAGCGCTGCAAAGTCGCATCGAAGATGCTCAATTGCATCAGCAACGCATAGGTAGCGAATTTACCAAGCTTGAGCAGCGTCTGGCAGAGCAGGATGACTCTGAGCTGCAGCAGCTGCGATCGGAAACAACACGTTCACTTGAATCGGCTCAGCTGTTTCATCAACAGCAGGGGCTTAAACGCGACACGCTGTTGTCGGAATTTGAGCGGCTGCGTCATAGTGGAGATCAGGCCCGGCAGCAGAAGGAAAAGTCGCAAGCAGCGCTTGCACGCCTGAATGAGCGAGAGCTGAAGCTTGCCCGGTTACTGCATGATTGTGAGCAAGAGCATGAATCCAATAGCAGTGCGTCTATGCAGGCGGAACAGGCTCTGGCTCACAGTGAGCAGATTTACAGGCAGTCAGAGCTGGAACTGACACTAGCGCAGGAAAAACTGGATGTTTGTAGAAACGAGCGTGAAATCAGTGCCGGGGTTCTGTCTGAAACGGAAGCGACAGTGCGCGAGCTCAAAGGCTCTGTTCAGGAGTTGCGCGGCCGTCTCAAAAATCAGGATGTGCCGGATGACTTGCGTGATGGTCTCAGGGCCCACGGCGCAGTATGGATTGATGAATCGCTGAATGTTCCGGAAGGGCTGGAGGCTGCGGTGGCGGCAGCACTGCGTGGCCGTTCTGCCGATGTCCGTATTTCGGCAAATCCGGATCTTCCCGCCTGGAAAGATACGTTGTCGCGCATGAAGGATGCACCGGTGGCTATTTTCACAGGAGCACCGGACTCTGAATCTGCCAGTGGGCAATCGTTGGCCGAGGCCGTTGCTCTGAAGCCGGATCATCCGCTGTATGACCTGTTTGCACCGATTTCACTCGTAGATGAAATCACGCAGGGTTTTGCTATGACTGGCTGTGCTGTCAGCCGTGATGGCTGGCGCTTTGAGCCAAGCGGTTGGCTTGTGCCACCGTCAGGTAACCGCACAGCAAGACGTCTGGCAACACAGAGAAAGTTACGCGAAAGCGAATCCAGACTGGTTAAAGCCCAGACTCAACTCAATGAGGTGACTGCCGGGTTCAGGCAGACAGAAACACAGTTGGAGTCTCAGCAGAAGGCTTGGCAGCAGGCACATCTGGCGGTTACACGTACGGAGAGTGAATGGCATGCCGCCAAGTCTACCGTGACACGTCTGCAAACCGAGGCTGAGTCTTTGTTCGAACGCAGGCAGCGCATGATCACTGATGTGCAGGAAGCAGGGGAAGAAAAAGGCCATTGGAAAAACCAGCTGGAGCAGGCTGGCGGTGTAGATCAGGCAGAACTGGCGTCTGCTCAACAACGATTGGCTGAGCAGGATATTCACGTGAGCCGCGCATCACAGTCGTTGAATCAGGCCAGAACAGCGGTGGCGCAGGCAGATCAGTCACTGGCATTGTTTGCTCAGGCCAAAGACAACCTGTTGCGCGAATCCGGTCGTCTGAAGCAGGAAGATCTGCGTTTGAGTCAACAGATTGCAGCGGATTCCGAACGCCTGCACAAGGCAGAAGAGGAACTGGAGCGTGCCAGTCACCTGAGTCACCTGGATCAGGATCTGGGCAAGGCAGCTGAACATGTGGAATCCATGCACAGGTCTATGAATGAAGTGCGTCAGAAAGGACATGACCTGCAACAGGCACAGCATGAGGCGGAACGCACCGAGCGGCAGGGTCGCCAGCTTGTGCAGCAAACATCTGCAAAACGACAGTCGGTTGAATTGATTGAAGCTCAGCATGCTACACGATTACAGGATATGGCCAGTGAGATTATGCATCGTTGCCAGGTTGCTGCCGATGAGTTGCTGGGGCGTATTGCTGTGATGCAAGATATCGGTGATGTCGAGATCATGATGTCTCGTGTTACAGAGCTTGAGGACAGGCTTTCTCGCTTTGGCCCGGTCAACCTGCTGGCCATTGAAGAGTTTGAGCAGGCCAGCGAGCGGGAACTGTTTCTTGCTGAGCAGGCGACCGACCTGGAGACCAGTCTGACAACACTTGGTGATACCATCGCGCGCATAGACCGCACGACCAAGCAGCGCTTCCGCGAAGTGTTTGATCAGACCAACGCCATTTTTCAGAAAACGTTCCCGCAGCTGTTTGGCGGTGGGCGTGCCGAGCTCAGGCTGGATTCCGAGGATGTTCTCACCGCCGGAGTTGAAGTGATAGCACAGCCGCCGGGCAAGCGTCTGCAGGATGTCACCCTGCTTTCAGGCGGAGAGAAGGCACTGACTGCCGTAGCTTTGGTATTCTCCATTTTTCAGATCAAACCGGCACCGTTTTGTGTGCTTGATGAGGTGGATGCACCACTCGATGATGCCAATGTCGGCCGCTTCGGTGAGATGGTGCGAGAATTGGCAGACCGGGTGCAGTTTCTCTCTATTTCACATAACAAGATCACCATGCAACAGGCAGACCGACTGATCGGTGTGTCGATGCCAGAACCCGGTGTATCAAAGATAGTTGCCGTAGATATGGGCGACGTTCCCCAATAAACAAGAGAAGAGTCATGAATGGGAATAAATCATCCCTTCTGTCAGCTGTCCCCGACTCTTCACTCATCATACCTCACCTTGATAATCTGGCATGGAACCTGCTGATGGCTAAGCGACGCCGTCAGGAGGATCCATGTCGGATATGCAAAACTCAGACGAAAAGATCTCAATTCCCGGCTTAGACGAACGTCCGGGCGGGCACTTTGCCGCTATCCTCATTGAGGATGGCGTGATGGGCGTTGCAGATGTCAAAAAAGCGATGCGTGTGCAGGAGAAGCTTGGCAGCAGCAAGCTGCTTTCCACCATTCTCATCGAGCTGGGCAGGCTCACCGAAAGTGAACATCGGCGTATTATCCGTAAACATGGCAGAGAATTCCGCATCGGTGAACTGATCTGCGAACTGGGTCATATCAGCCTGCAACAGTTGCAGCAGGCTGAGCAAAAAATGGCGATTTCACCTGGTCAGCGCATTGGCACGGTGATTCGTGAGCTTGGTTTTATTGATGACCGCCAACTGGCTCAGGCGCTTTCCGAACAACTGGCCATGCCACTGATCCATATCGATCTGGATACGGCTGATCGAGCGGTGCTTGGCCGCTTCGCCATCAAATTTATGCGTATGCATTTGACGGTACCGTATGAGGCCAGTGGCAACAAGGTGTCGATTGCAACTGCCAGCCCCTTGAACAATCCGGCAATTGCCGAAATTGAAAAGCAGATGCATAAAAAAGCAGTGGTATCGATTGCAGCCGAAAGTTCAGTGCTCGCACTACTTAGTAAGCTGGAGACGGCTGGCGGCAAGGGTGCTGAGCAAAAGGATCAGGTGGCTGATGTTGTCGACAGTGTTCTGCTCAGCGCTATTCGTGATCATGCCAGTGATATTCATATTGAACCGATGGAGAATTCAACCCGAATTCGTTTTCGCCTTGATGGTGTACTGATTCACAAAATGGATCTTCCTTCCGAGCTGGCGCAACGGGTGATGGCGCGCCTGAAGGTGTTATCCGAGATGGATATTTCGGATAGCCGGCGTCATCAGGATGGTCGTTTCAGGCGCGAGGTTGGCAATGTTGGCTGCGACTACCGGGTCTCCACTTATGTCACGGTTTACGGCGAGAATATGGTGATGCGTATCCTGCGCAGTTCCGGAGGATTGAAAAATATCGAGCAGATCAGTATGAGCCGCGGCGTGCTGGATCGTTTCAAACATGAGGCGCTGGATGTGCCTACCGGCGTCATCCTGATTACCGGGCCGACCGGCTCTGGTAAAACCTCCACACTGTATGCTGCAGTCGATTACCTGAATCGTCCGACAACCAAAATTATTACGGTTGAAGACCCCGTTGAATATATCGTGCCGGGTATTATGCAGTGCTCAATCGATGCAACTGCCGGGCGCTCTTTCGATCAGTCCCTGAAAGCGATGATGCGTCAGGATCCCGACATTATTGTCATGGGCGAAGTGCGCGACCGTGCTTCTGCCCAGGTGGCTGTGCAGGCTGCATTGACCGGTCACAAGGTGCTGACTACGTTCCATACCGAGGATTCGATAGGCGGTCTGCTGCGTTTGATCGATATGGGTATCGAAACCTTCCTGATTTCATCCACCGTGGTGAGTATTCTGGCACAGCGCCTGATTCGTACGATCTGCCCGGAATGCAGGCAGGCCTATATGCCGAATAAGCGTATTGCCAACCTGATCGGTATTGACGATAAAACCCTGCGCAGCCGCACGTTTTATCGCGGCACCGGTTGCAGCACCTGTTACGGTACCGGATATCACGGACGAACCGCGCTGCACGAGTTACTGGTGCTCAACGAGGATGTGAGAGAGGCGATCCTGGCACATAAAAGCTCGCATGATGTGCGGCAGATCAGTTGCGAAAGTACCGATCTGCTCTCGCTGATGGAAGATGGGTTGTACAAAGTATTGCTAGGCCTGACAACTGCTGAAGAGGTGTATCGCATTGCACCGCGCACACTCTCTACGCGTAGTGTGGAAGATATTTACCGACTGATGGGGCATGAACACTGATATGGAAGCATATGAACTGGCAAAAATTATTCGACAGCGTTTCCAGGACGGTGATGCCAAGCTGCCTGTGTTACCGGAAGCGGTGATTAAAGTAAGAAAAATTGTCGCTGATGAGGGCAAGGGTGCCGCCGATATTGCCAAGGTTATCGCTTCGGACTCCACCCTCTCCACAACCGTGTTACGTATAGCTAACAGTGCGCGATTTCGAAGTGGGGGCGCGGAAATTCGCAACCTCTCCATGGCCATCCAGCGGCTGGGTGGGCGCAAAACACTGCAACTGCTCACGGCCATTTCTACGCAGCTGCATCTGTCGGTGAAAAACAAGGAACTGCAGGACCTGTTGCGTGAAGGTAGCAAACACTCACTGCTGGTTGCGGTGGCAGCCCAGCACCTGGCCCGTCTGGTGGGCAGTGTTGATCCGGAGGAGGCGTTTCTGGCCGGTCTTCTTTTTGATGTCGGCGTACCGGCGATCATTTGTGCCGTACCTGATGAAATTGTTAAATGTAATGCTGAGGAGAGAAAGCAGCTGTTGCGGCAACTGCACCGTGAAATGGGTGGACGTCTGTTGACCGATTGGCTGATGCCAGATGCCTTTATCTCGCTGGCATCACACCACGGTGTCGAGGCTGATGATCGCCCGCGCGAAAATCTCATTGATCTGATTGATGCTGTACAATTCCTCTTGCATAGCACCGGTATCGAACTGCCGTTTGATGAGGTTCCGGAAGGCATGGAAGCGCTGCAATATCCGCCGATCCAACGGTTGGCTTTGAATGAAACACAACTGGCAGCGGTGGAAGTCGAGCTGGAAGACGGCTTTGACGAGTTAAGCGATATCTTCTGCTGATCAAATGAGTATGAAGACAGGGCTATGGACAGCTCGAATCAAAATGCCCCGAAAACCAGCCTGCTAACGGGGAATCAATACTTTGAAAAGCTGTACTCGTAACATTTAACCCGTGCTAGAACGAGTATTGTGCACGACAAGCCCACCAGGCAGGCAGTAAATTCAGCGCCACTTACGCAGTTCGGTTACGGTTGTGTGCAGCTTGCGATTGCCTGAATCAGAGGCGGGCTTTAGCGTGCGTCGTCCCATGAAACAAAACAATGAACTCATAAAGTCTCTGGATACCCTGTTTATTAAAACATACGGCTGCCAGATGAATGAATACGATTCTGCCCGTATGGCAGATATGATGAAGCAAGCCTATGGCCTGCGTCTGGTTGCAGCACCCGAAGATGCCGATGTTATTCTGATGAACACCTGCTCGATTCGTGAAAAAGCTGAAGACAAGGTCTATTCCGAACTTGGCCGCTACAAGAAGCTGAAAGATAAGCGGCCGGATATGATTATCGGCGTGGGCGGGTGTGTAGGCCAGCAGGAAGGTGAGCGTATTCAGAAACGAGCGCCTTATGTGGATATTGTCTTTGGGCCGCAGAGTTATCACCGCCTGCCTGAGATGGTGAAAGCCATTCGACGTGACCGTGTTCACGTGAGTCAAACTGATATGCCTGAAATTGAGAAATTCGACCATCTGCCCAAAGCCGAGAGCCATGGTGTAGCCGGTTGTGTGACGATCATGGAGGGCTGCGATAAATTTTGCACATTCTGTGTGGTGCCCTATACACGCGGAGCAGAAATTTCGCGTCCGGTTGCAGACATTCTTGATGAGTGCCGAGACCAGCTTGATGGTGGTACGGTAGAAATCAGTTTGCTGGGACAGAATGTGAATGCCTATCGTGGCACAGGCTCTGATGAAGAAGAGTGGGATTTCACCATGTTGCTCTATGCTGTGGCGGAATTGCCCGCTTTAAAGCGTTTGCGTTTCTCCACTTCGCATCCGATGGAGATGACAACTGAACTGTGTCAGGCCTTTGCAGAAATTCCGCAACTGATGCCGTATCTGCATCTGCCGGTTCAGAGTGGTTCTGATCACGTGCTGAAAATGATGCATCGCGGTCATGACCGTGAGACCTACTTCCGCATTATCGACGAGTTGCGCGAGTTTTGTCCCGATATAGCCCTCTCATCTGATTTCATTGTAGGTTATCCCGGTGAAAGCGATGAAGATTTCGAGGCTACCATGGATCTGGTCAAACGCGTGGTTTTTGACTCGGCCTACTGCTTTAAATACAGCCCGCGTCCGGGAACACCTGCATCAAAGTCGGGAGATTCTGTGCCTGAAGAGGTAAAAGATGCGCGCCTGCAACGCTTGCTGGAACTGACACGTGAGCAATCGCGTGCTTCGATGCAGAAACAATTGGGCAAAAAACTTGAAGTTCTGGTTGAGAAGGCCGGGCGCAATCCCGGAGACATGGAAGGCCGTACTGCTGATTTCAAGATTATTCATTTCAAAGGCCAAATGCGTCAGATCGGACAACTGATGCCTGTCTCTGTTGCCGAGGCCTACGGCCAGTCATTGCGTGGTGAGTTGATTCTTGCCGGCGACTGATTCACTATCATGATAGTCCCTTTGCACCTGAATGCTGCTGATACCTTATCGATGCAGGCAATATGTGGGGCGGGCAACTGGATTCTGCAGAGGATAGAGCAGGAGTACCAGGTTCATTTTCTCGGGCGGCCCGGCGCATGGGATATTGAAGGGGATCAGGCCAAACGTGCCTGTGAGGCCATGTTTAAACTCATCAGGCTGTTTTCCAGTCGTCCTGGCGAACTGACGAATGTCGATATTGAAGGTGTATTAAAGGATGAAGCAGTGGAAGATAACCGTGATCAGCAACAGGCTGTAGACAAGGGCATCATTATTGCTGGTCGTCGTCATATCGGTGGAAAAACACCGAACCAGCGTGCCTATCTCAACACAATCATGAGCAAAACCTTAACGCTGGCTGTGGGGCCTGCAGGTTCGGGTAAAACTTATCTGGCGGTTGCCGCGGCAGTTGCCGCCATGAACGGAAATCAGGTGGCGCGTATTATCCTTACGCGTCCGGCGGTGGAGGCGGGAGAGCGTCTTGGCTTTCTGCCCGGAGACATGCAACAGAAAGTGGATCCGTATTTGCGCCCCTTGTTTGATGCATTGACCGATATGCTTGGTGTGGAGAAGATGAATACCATGCTGGAGCAGAACCTGATCGAGGTGGCACCACTTGCTTATATGCGCGGTCGCACACTCAACGATGCCTTTGTCATCCTCGATGAGGCACAGAATACCACGCGCGAGCAGATGAAAATGTTCCTTACCCGTCTCGGTTTCGGTTCCAAAATGGTCGTAACCGGTGATGTGACACAGGTGGATTTGCCGCGTCATCAGCATAGCGGCTTGTTGCATGCCTTGCAGGTGCTCGAGCACGTCAGCGATATAGGTATTTGCCGTTTGAGCGGCCGGGATGTAGTGCGCCACCGCCTTGTCGAGACTATTGTGAATGCCTATGAAGGCATGGAGAAAAAAGAGCAGTGATTGAAGTGCTTATGGATGAAGAACTTGAGGGTAGTTTTACCCCGCCTGACGGCATTGAACAGGCTATTTTGACCGCCTGCAAGGTGGCAGGCTTTGCCGGTGATATAAAACCGGATCTATGCATACGCTTTGCACCGGATTCTGAGGTGCAAAGTCTCAATAATCTTTGGCGCGGCAAAGACACGGTGACCGATGTGCTTAGTTTTCCGATGCAGGACGGCCCCGTTTTCGATGTTGATCAGCCGCTGGGCGACATTGCACTTGCTGTTCCCTTTATTGAGCTTGAAGCCAAACGTCTGGGCCTGCCACAATCGGCGCATCAACTGCATCTGATTATACATGCAACACTGCATCTGCTTGGCTACGATCACATCAACGATGACGGCGCGGATGAGATGCAAGCTCTGGAGAAACAGGCCATGGCACGAATTGGCTTGCATAACCCTTACCCAGCGAATGCCTTAGATATGGAGATAACATGACAAATCTGATCCAGAGATGGATGGGGGTATGGCGCAAATCGCTGATTGAACATATGCGTCCGGGCAAAGACGAATCGGAATTGCTCGCGGTGCTGGGCAGGGCCGAGGCGGTTCAGTCGGATGAACAGCGCAGCATGCTGGAGCAGATCATTGCTTTTCATGATACCCGCGTGCGCGAAGTAATGGTGCCGCGTTCACAGATTTATTCTGTGACTGTGGATGCGCCATTGGCCGATGTAGAGCGCAGCCTGATAGAAAATGGTGTCAGTCGTCTACCGGTGATTGATGGCGATATTGATCACGTACTTGGCGTGGTGCATGCGCAGGATGTCATCGCAGCACGCATCAATGGCGATGCGGTAACTTTGACCAGTCTGATGCGTCCTTGTCTGCGTGTGCTGGAGCTGGAGCAGGTTTCCGGTTTGTTGTCAGAGATGAAAGAGGCCTCCTGTCATATAGCCATGGTGCTGGATGAGTATGGCGGCACGGCCGGGCTGGTAACACTGCCCGATCTGCTTAAAGAGATTGTTGGTGAAATCAATGAGGCCAGTGAGGCGGAGTACGGTGAGTTTCATCCCATGAGCGATGGTAATTATATGGTTCAGGCTCGTATGCACATTGAAGAGCTGAGCGAGGCTCTGGGTGTGCGGTTGCCACAGGGTGACTATGACACTGTGGCAGGCTGGGTTACGACCCGACTAGGACGTATTCCCAAGCAGGGAGAGAGCATGAGGCTCGATGGGCTTCAGATTCACGTGCTGGAAGCCGATCCTCGCCGCATCAGTAAGCTGCGCGTTCAACTTCAGCAAAATCATAAGAATATATAAGTGAAGCGCACGACTAATCATTTACATGTTTTCATGGCACTCGCACTCGGTGCGCTCATGCCATTCACTTTTTCTCCTTACGATTACGCCTGGCTGGCAATTCCGGCTCTGGGTGGTTGGCTATGGTTGATCTGCCAGGGTTCTTCGTTTCGTGTCGGTTATGCGTTCGGATTCGGATGGTTTGGCTTAGGTGCCTGGTGGCTGGCTCCAACCCTGAACACGTTCGGACATCTGCCATGGGTGGCTGCTGTATTTTGTGTGATACTGGTGGGAGCCGTGATGGCCCTCTTGCCGGCACTGTGGGCCTGGATTACGACAAGGACGGCTGGCAACACACACTGGATACTGATCAGCTTTCCATTGGCGGCAGTGGCAACTGAGTGGCTGCGCGGTCATATCTTTACAGGTCTTCCCTGGACGGCGCTAGGTAATCTGATGCTTGATACACCGGCAATCGGTTGGGCAGCGTGGTTTGGTGTCTATGGCATGGCGCTGCTACCGGCTTTGATTGCAGCATCGCTGCTGTTGCTTATCACACATAAGGAGAAAAAGTGGGGCAGTTTTGGTCTTGTCCTGGCGACACTGCTGGTGCTACTGGCGCCGCAGCCTGAAGCGGGCAAAGGCGAGCTGTATCAGGCAGCACTGATTCAGGGGAATATTCCGCAGGATCAGAAGTGGGATGCGGCATTTGTGAATGAGACGATGTTTCGTTATGCGGGTCTTTCAGCCGAAGTCGCGCAAAAGAGCGATATCATTATCTGGCCTGAGGCTGCTGTGCCATTTTTCCTTTCCCGCGCTTCAGGTTGGGATGTCTGGTTGAGCGATGAGATTGCGGCCTGGAAAACGCCACTGCTGTTTGGCGGGTTGAAGCTAACCGGCGAATCGACAGCCAACAACGGGCTGTTTGCACATGATCCACAGCAGCAGGAGCGCCAGTTTGCTGGCAAACAGCATCTGGTACCGTTTGGAGAATATGTGCCATCGTGGATTCCTTTCCTGCATGCGCTGGTGCCTGAAATTGCCGATTTCAGACCGGCTGAGGATTCCGGCGTGGTGGAAGCACGCGGCATCCAATACGGCGCTCTGATATGTTATGAATCACTGTTTCCGGAGCAGGCACGTCAGCGCGTGGAGCAGGGCGCTCAGGTGCTGGTGAATGTCACCAACGACGCGTGGTACGGCACGACACCTGCTGCCTGGCAACATTTTCAGGCGGCACGCATGCGGGCAGTTGAGACCGGCCGTTTTGTATTGCGAGCTGCCAATACCGGCGTAACTGCTATTATCGGACCAGACGGCAAAGTGGTTTCTAGCCTGCCATGGTGGACGAAAGCTGCCCTGAAGGGAGAGTTTCAATTGTCGGATTCGCGTACAGCTTATGTTCAATGGGGTGACTGGCCTTTGCTGAGCACACTGTTATTGTTAATCATTCCACTGATCAGAGGCAGGGGTGCATATGACTAAAAGACAACAAGTGTGCGTTCTGGGTGCCGGTTCCTGGGGAACTGCGCTGGCGTTAGTGCTGGCGCGCTCAGGTCACCGGAATGTACGTCTGGTAGCCAGCAACGATGTACAGGTCGCTGCGATCAATGAGGCCGGTGAAAATCAGCGTTATCTGCCGGGCATCCCATTACCGGGGAATATTGAAGTGAGCTCTGATGTGCAGAGGGCAATCCAGGATATCGATGTCTGTGTTTATGCGCTGCCGTGCATAGCCGTGGATGATTATTTGCCGCTGCTGGCTGATGGTTCATACCCTGTGGTGGCAGCCTGCAAGGGACTGCACCCGGAAACGCTGGTGCGTACGGATGAGATGCTGGCCAAATATATTGATAACAGTCGCATTGCACTGCTCTCAGGCCCTTCTTTTGCCAAAGAGGTTGCAGAAGGTCAGCCGACGGCCATTACCATGGCGGCGTATAATATAAGTCTGGCTGAAAAGGCCGCCTCGTATTTTGATGATACCAATTTCCGTATCTATCTTAGTGATGACGTGATCGGCGTGGCCATGGGTGGTGCGCTGAAAAATGTTATTGCTATCGCAGCAGGTATGGCCGACGGACTGGGTCTGGGTCACAATTCGGTCGCTGCTGTTGTCACGCGTGGTCTTGCAGAAATTGCCCGCCTGACTCAAGCCTGTGGCGGCAGAACTGAAACGCTTATGGGTCTCTCAGGTCTCGGAGATCTGGTATTGACCTGTACAGGCTCCTTGTCTCGCAATCGACAGTTTGGCAAAGCCATTGCGCAAGGTGAGGATTTTACCGCAGCAAAAGAATCGATCGGTCAGGTTGTTGAGGGTGTGCGTACAGCTCAGGCTGTGCATCAGATGGCGACACGCATGCAAATAGAATTACCTTTGATGCAGTCTATACACCTGGTGCTGGCAGGAGAATTGACCATTGCTGAGGGATTGAGGCAGCTGATGGAGCGGCCGGAGAAGGCGGAATAAGTCGTGGATGAGGATAAACTGTTTGCCGAAGCGATGAGCAAGGTGCAGCCCCTCGTACATGAGCAGAAAAAACAGCCGTCTGAAAAACAAAGCGTCAAAAGAACTGTCGCATTGCCTGTGAACCGTGCAAAACCGTCACTCAACACGTATGCATCACTCAATATTTTGCTGCAAACGACTGAAGACCCCTGGGTATTAAAAGCCGACGGGATTTCCCGGGGGCGTTTAAAGCGCTTGGCTGCAGGTGACCCGGCTGCCGGATTAACCCTGGATCTGCATGGTATGACCCGCGATGAAGCGCTGAATTTTTTGCAGCATGAGTTTCTCCAGGCAGTGACTCATAAGCACCGTGCCATAACGGTTATTCATGGCAGGGGGCTGCATTCGCAGGGTAGAGCGGTTCTGAAAGATGCCGTTTACCAATGGCTGCGTGAAGGGGCTATGGCCAGATGTATTCTGGCAGCCATTCCGCAGCCGGGCAGTGGCGGTGGCGCTTGCCTTGTCCTGCTGCGGAGCAAAGTCTGATCAACGGTTCCGGAAGTGATGGTGTTGAAAATGATGGTCGATATGAAATTGCCCCGTTATACTGGTTGCATGAATTTGATGCGATTTGTCTTACCAGTCATTTGTCTGAACCTGCTGGCTTTTCAAGCTATAGCTGAAGATGCTGCTGTTTTGCCGCCTCCTGTAACGATGGAGAGCGCAGCAGAGTCAGTAGATCACAGCGCTGAAAGCGTGCAGGAAACGGCTCCGGATCTGCGTGAGGAGTTACGCAGCCCGGATAAAAATGCAGCTGTAGATGTACGTGCATATCAGCGCAAGGATGGAGCGGATATCACCGAATATGCCATCAGAGGGCGCGTCTTTAAAATCAAGGTGCAGCCTGCCGGTGGGTTGCCTGCCTATTATCTTTATGACAAAGATGGTGATGGTGTGTTTGAGCAGCGCCTTCCCGGTGGTGGTAAACGTATTTCACCACCAACATGGGTATTGCAAGAGTTTTGAGTCATGCCGGTTAAAACTCCGGTTCTTACCTTAGTTACAGATAGCTCCCGGTTGACGGGTGAGCCGCTCTTTGAAGCTGCGGCTGCCGCTTTAAAAGGTGGTGTTGATGCCGTGCTGGTGCGAGAGAAAAACATGGACTCGGCCAGGTTGCTGTCTTTTGCATCCAGATTACGTCTGCTCACAAGTCAGAACGGTGCAAAGCTGATTATTCATACGCAGGCAGATGTTGCCATGGCAGTCGATGCTGATGGTGTGCACGTGGCTGCTGGCGATATCCGTAATATTCCAGCTATCAGGCTTTACTTAAACGATGCCAGCAAAACCGTTTCGGCTTCGTGCCATAATTTGGATGAGCTGAAAAAAGCAGAAGATGCGGGTGCCGATTATGTTTTTTTATCACCGGTATTCCCGACGCTAAGCCACCCCGGGGCACCGCACTTAGGCATTGAAACTTTCCATCAGTTGGTCAGCCAAACTACGTTGCCAGTGATTGCTCTTGGAGGTATCAGCAGCGAAAACCGTGAATTTTTACACGTTTGCAGTTGTGCCGTGATCGGGGCTGTTCTCGATTCCCCTGATCCGGAGATTGCGGCGCGTAAATTAACACAATTCGAATACTGAAAAATGCTGGCTTGTCCCCCATTTGGGGGACAACATTATTTTTTGATTGCAGTAGTATGCGGCCTTGCATATGCAAGAGTGATGAGGTCGAGGTACATGAAACAGTTAATTTTAATTCGCCATGCAAAATCCAGTTGGGATGACCTTGGTGCCAGAGATTTTGATCGCTCGTTAGATGAACGCGGTTTGCTGGATGCGCCGGAGATGGGACGCAGGCTTGCTGCCAAAGATATTGTCCCTGATGCCATTCTGGTCAGCCCAGCTATAAGAGCCCGTGCTACAGCCAGTCTGATTGCACCTGAACTTGGCTTTCCCAGTGAAGAAGTTCAGTTCAAGGATGAGCTTTACCTTGCCAGTGCAGCCGAGATGTTGAAGTTGATTCGTCAGACGCCTGATCATGTTCAGACTCTGGTAGTGGTGGCCCACAATCCGGGCATTACCGAGCTGACCAATCGTCTGGCCAAGACCTATATTAACAATATTCCCACCTCCGGCGTTGCGGCCTTGCAGGTCTCTGTTGAGCAGTGGCAACATATTGATAATCAAGCTCTGTTATTCGACTTCGATTACCCAAAAAAACGGGAATCGCTCTCCGCCTAAGCATGATCCCGGTATAGATGTCGCTAAGAAAGCCTATGGATGCTTTTTTTCAGTGCATGCATAGAGTTCCAGCCTAAGATCGGTGATAAACTTAAAACATTCTTGCCCGCCCTGCTGTTGGCAATGCTGGGTTTTGCTGCGGCCTATCCGTTTGTCGATCCGGCACCACCTGACATGTTGAGCTTTTCAGTGGGGTCCAAGCAGGGACAATATGATGCCCATGCGCTGGCCTATCAGGATTACCTGAAGCAGCGAGGCATCACTGTTTATGTGCTCGAATCAGCCGGGTCATTGGAGAATGTTGAGGGTGAATTCAAGTTCTAAGTGCACCATTTTTGGCTGATTCGTCGCTCAGCCAAAAGAATAAAAGGATTAATCATGAATAAACGACCCATTGAACTGCTGTCTCCGGCCGGAACCATTCACAATATGCGTTATGCCTTCGCTTTTGGTGCGGATGCCGTATATGCCGGCCAGCCGCGATATTCACTGCGTGTGCGCAACAACGATTTTCAGCTGGAAAATCTCAAAACAGGTATTGATGAAGCGCATGCTTTGGGTAAACAGTTCTTTGTTGCCAGTAATTTGCTGCCGCACAACAATAAACTCAAACGTTATCTGGAGCATATGCAGCCGGTTATCGACATGAAACCCGATGCGCTGATCATGGCCGATCCCGGCCTTATCATGATGGTGCGCGAAACGTGGCCGGAGATGCCTGTACACCTCTCCGTGCAGGCCAACACAATGAATTGGGCCGCAGTAAAATTCTGGCAGTCGGTGGGCGTGAAACGCATTATTCTCTCCCGTGAAATCTCACTGGACGAGGTTGAAGAAATTCGCCAGAGGTGTCCGGATATCGAGCTTGAAGTGTTTGTGCATGGTGCGTTGTGCATGGCCTATTCCGGGCGTTGCCTGCTTTCGGGATATTTTAATCATCGTGACGCCAATCAGGGTAGCTGTACCAATGCCTGCCGCTGGGAATATGGCATGGAAAAAGCTGTTGAAGATATATCCGGCGACATTATCCCCATACAGGTACTTGATGGTATGAATGCCCAGCCGTTTGCCGATACGGGAAGTGTTGAGCGCCATCCACTGGCCGATCAGGTGTATACGCTGACCGAGCCCAATCGCCCGGATGAGCAGATTCCCATATTTGAAGATGAACACGGCACCTACATCATGAACTCGAAAGATCTGCGTGCCGTGGAACATGTTGAGCGCCTGGTGAACATTGGTATTGATTCCCTGAAAATCGAAGGCCGTACCAAATCGCACTACTATGTGGCGCGTACAGCACAGGTTTATCGTCAGGCCATTGATGATGCTTTGGCAGGACGTGCTTTTGATGAGTCGCTGCTGTTCCAGCTCGATGGTCTGGCCAGTCGCGGTTATACCGATGGCTTCTATACACGCAAACGTTCATCAAGCACCCAGAGTTATGAAACCGGCAACTCACAATGGCTGACTCAGCGTTTTGTTGGCGAAGTGGTGGGATACGATGAGCAGAGCGGTTTGGCCGAAGTGATTGTGAAAAACAAATTCTCGGTGGGTGATTCCATTGAGTTGATCAATCCGGACGGCAATCACACCTTTACGGTTCAATCCATCAACGATGCGCGTTACGGCACGCCCATGGACGTGGCTCCGGGCAGTGGCCATCAGGTAAAAATCCCAGTACCGGTAAAACCAGCCGAACTCGCGCTGCTGGCGGTTAATCTGCCGGGCTAGATCCTGTCGATCCCAACTGCCTGCGTAGCTTTTGGATGATTGCATACGGTGTGTCTACGTTCACCAAGTTATTCAGACGTGGTGATGTTGCTTCCTGGCCGGGGATTGGCACCTGGTTCTGAAAGGCACTGTTGATCGCTTCAGCCGCTTGATCATCTGCCGGACCCAGTATGATTTCTCCGGAACCATTACTGTTTTTAACTGCAGTGACAGACTCAATGTCGATAATCGAAATATACAGCGCCTGCTTTTTCCAAATACCCGATAACATGATAATGCGTCGTTCAGTGATGCCGTAAAAGGTTTTTTTACGCAGCATGGCATCATAATAAAAACGGCCAGCAATCAAATACAGGCCGATAACGACAAAAGGTAATCCTAAAAAAGCCATCAGCCATGGAGCATCACTGCTGATCACCTCATATTCCCAGGATAGTGCAAAACCACCCCATAGAAGACTGAATGGAATCATCAAAGCGTCGGAGGAGCACAGAATGATTCCCTGTCTGGGCTGGGCGCTCCACAGCACTGTTTCTCCTGCCTCAAGCTCGCCAGTTATGATTGCCTTGTGATCGAACATGATGCAAATATCCACCTATTGATGTTTATTCTCAATAGCTGATGCAGGCGAATGTCTGTGCTTGTCATAGAGATAGAGAGCTCAGGGGCTAACAGTTTTGCTTATTTTCTGCGATACTGCGCCGCGCGCACGCGGCAGCTTGCGCAATCACAGTTTTGTTGAGGCATAGATCATGGCGATGAAATATAATACTGACGATCTTCGTATCAGTGGCATGAGTGAAATAGCCGCGCCCGAACAGGTGCATGCAGAATATGCCATTAGCGAAACTGCCGCGCGCACTACGCATGATACTCGCGTTGCTATCCACGATATTCTGCATGGTGAAGATGATCGTCTGCTGGTGATTGTTGGCCCGTGTTCTATTCATAATCCGGATGCTGCGCTTGAATATGCCAAACATATCCAACGCATGCGAAAAGAGCTGGGTAAAGAGCTGCTGATTGTCATGCGCGTGTATTTCGAGAAGCCGCGCACCACTGTAGGCTGGAAGGGTTTGATCAATGATCCGAATCTGGACGGCACATTCGAGATCAACAAAGGCATTCGCCTTGCACGCAAATTACTGCTGGATGTAAACGAAATGGGCGTGCCTGCTGGTACTGAGTTCCTCGACCTGATTACGCCGCAATATGTGGCTGATTTGGTCAGTTGGGGTGCCATCGGTGCACGAACTACTGAATCGCAGGGACACCGCGAACTGGCCAGTGGACTGTCGTGCCCCGTGGGTTTCAAGAACGGCACCTATGGCGGCTTCCAGATCGCTATTGATGCGATCCATGCAGCCAAACATCCACATGTCTTCATCTCTCTGACCAAAGAGGGTAAATCCGCTATTTTCTCAACTTCCGGTAATGATGACTGTCATATCATTTTACGTGGTGGAAAAGAACCTAATTACGATGCAGCCAGTGTCGCCGGTGCCGTGGAAGAGCTGCAGAGTGCAAAGCTCTCCTGCAGCCTGATGGTGGATTGCAGCCATGCTAACAGCAGCAAACAGTTCAAACGCCAGATTGATGTGGGTGAAGATCTGGCTGGCCAGATTGCTGCGGGCAATCGCTGCATCACGGGTGTGATGATTGAATCGCATCTGCATGAAGGTCGCCAGAATGTTGTGGCGGGTGAGCAGCCTGCATTCGGCATCAGCATCACCGATGCCTGCCTTGGATGGGAAGATACCGAAGCCTTGCTGAACACTCTGGCAACAGCAGTGCGCAGTCGCCGGGAAGTTTGATCAGGGCGTTTCAGTAAAACTAAAATCGGGTAAATAAAAAAGGTTCATCGCGCAATTGCGGGATTGATCGACATGGGTACTGATTTGACGACAAGTATAGATCTTGTAAGTGAATGTATTCACTGTCCTTTCTTGCCGCCCACAAAGTGGCAGGATAGCTGATTTGTCTCGGCAGGCTGCTAGCGGGGGATCAATAACCTTCTATTCAAATGCTATTTCCCGCTAATCCGCGATGAAGCACAAAAAAAAAGCGCAGTGAAAACTGCGCTTTTTTGTTGGTTTTTTTGATATTTATCAGACTTCGTCTTTCTGTTTAGCTTCATTCACGCGCAAGGTGCGTCCGGCATAATCGGTATCGTTGAGGTGGTTGATTGCAGCATTTGCATGGATGCTGTGCATTTCTACAAAGGCATAACCTTTAAAACGTTTGCTGCGGCGATCTTTGACCATGCGGATATCAATCACTTCACCAAAGGGTGAAAACAGGTTTTTGATTTCATCGTGGCCTGCATTAAATGGCAGGTTGCCAACATAGATATTGCTGGTGCCGCCAGCCTTACTGCTGCTCACACTTTCAGATGTTGGATAAAAGGCGACCAGCAGGCCACCAAAGATAGTGCCGATGATTAAACCGCTGGCAAATAGCGAGGGACCCGGAATGGATGTCAGGTCCAACAGTTGAACAGCGAAATTACCGAGAATGGAAATGACGGTTGCTGCTAGAAATAGTTTTATGAAACAGGAAAAGCTCATGAACACTCCATGCCTGCTGTACCCGGCAGGCTAAAATTCAGGAAAGCTGAAAAACAAACAGAGCTTTCCTCGATGGCAAGACTGCCAAGAATTTTTACAAATGACAGATTTATCCATAAAAACCAGTGGATTTACGTGCTGTGCCAAAGCGTTAGCATGGGCACATGAGTAGAAAAGTGATTCCTATCCACGTTGAAGGTCAGGGTGAGCCCATGATTGGTAAACCCAAATGGCTGAAAGTACGCGCGCCGATGTCGCCTGAATACAAATCGATGGTCGAGATGATGCGCGAATTAAATCTGAATACGGTCTGTGAAGAAGCATCCTGCCCGAATATTGGCGACTGCTGGAAGCAGGGCTCTGCAACGTTCATGATCCTTGGCCGTGTATGCACACGTACCTGTGCATTCTGTGATGTTGAGACCGGCAGGCCTGACCCGGTTGATTTGCATGAACCGGTAAATCTTGCTACTGCGGTAGCCAAAATTGGTCTGAAGCATGTGGTGATCACATCGGTGGATCGTGATGATCTGAAAGATGGTGGTGCAGGCCACTATGCTGCGGTGATCACAGAGCTTAAGAAACGGCAGCCGGATGTGACCATCGAGATACTCACGCCTGACTTCCAGCGTAAACCTGCCAGTTGTCTGGAAACGATCATGCAGGCAAAACCGGACATTTTTAATCATAATCTGGAAACGGTTCCGCGCCTGTATCGTTCCGTGCGGCCGGGTGCACGTTATTATACGAGTTTACGACTGTTGCAGCGGGCAAAAGAAGTTGATGCAAACGTAGTTACCAAATCGGGCATTATGCTTGGTTTGGGAGAGGAACGGGATGAAGTTTTGCAGGTGCTTGATGATATGCGCGAAGCAAATATCGATATCCTCACCATTGGCCAATATCTGAGGCCGAGTGCCAAACATCATCCGGTGATGAAATACTGGACTCCGGAAGAGTTTGATGAGTTGAAATACCTGGCTGAGAAAAAAGGTTTTGGCATGGTGGCATCGGGCCCGCTGGTGCGATCCTCTTTCCATGCCGATGAGGTATTCCAGTCACTGAAGCTGAAGGGATAAATTCTACTTTATATTGCACGGATATTTGCAAAGAACAGATCGAGGGATATATGCCACATAATAAAAAGCAGATCAGCGAAGAGCTTTCCATGAATCACCTGGGTTTGAAGAATCTTGAAGATGTGTTCTGGAATCTGCCTACGCCACGCCTGTATGAGCATGTGATCCGAAACCGTGAAGGTTATCTGGGGCATCTCGGTGCACTGGTCGTACGTACGGGAGATAGCACTGGCCGTGCAGCAACAGATAAATTTATTGTCGATGATGTCTCTTCTCATGATCGTGTGTGGTGGGGCGATTTCAATCGCGCTATTTCAGAAGAGACTTTCGATGCCCTGTATGCACGTGTGCAGCGTTATTTGGAAGGGCAGCAGCTTTATGTAGAAGATTGTCTGGTGGGGGCCGACTCGCGTTTTGAAAAGCGGATCAGGGTCATTTCACAGGATGCCTGGCACGCACTGTTTGCACGCACGATGTTTGTACGCCCTGTTGATGTCGGACGAGAGGTAGAAGCGGATGAACCGGAATTCACTGTTCTGCACGTACCGCATTTTCATGCCATGCCGAGCCAGGATGGCACCAATTCCGAGGCTTTTATTATCCTGCACCTGAGCCGTCGTATTGCGCTTATTGGCGGCACGGCTTATGCGGGCGAGATTAAAAAGTCAATTTTCACCATTATGAACCATCTGTTGCCCGATCAGGATGTGCTGCCCATGCATGCATCAGCAAATGTCGGTGTCGACGGTGATACGGCCATTTTCTTCGGTCTTTCAGGCACAGGAAAAACCACATTGTCATGCGATCCTGATCGCAGACTGATTGGTGATGATGAGCTGGGTTGGAGTAAACAAAATGTGTTTAACTTCGAGGGTGGCTGTTATGCCAAGGTGGACCATCTTTCGCGGGAGAAAGAGCCTCTGATTTACAATGCGACTGAGTCTTTCGGATCTATACTCGAGAATGTGGCCATGGATATGCAGACACGCCGAATCGATTTTGATGATACCAGCCTGAGCGAAAATACCCGTGCGGCTTATCCGATTCAGGCTATTCCGAATGCCATCTATCCCGGTGTGGCCGACCAACCGGCCAATATTATCATGCTTACCGCAGATGCGTTTGGTGTTTTGCCAGCGATATCCAAATTGACGCCTGAGCAGGCGATGTATTATTTCCTGCTTGGTTATACAGCCAAAATAGCCGGTACTGAAGCGGGTATTACCGAACCACAGGCTACTTTCAGCCCATGTTTCGGGGCTCCGTTTATGGCGCGTCACCCATCCGTTTACGCGAAATTGCTTGGGGATAAAATCCGCGATGGCAATGTGCGCTGCTGGCTGCTTAATACCGGCTGGAGCGGAGGCCCTTACGGTGTGGGTGAACGTATGGATATTGATCTGACGCGCACGCTGTTGTCGGCAGCTTTGAACGGTCAGCTGGATAACATTAAATTCCAGCGGCACCCGATTTTCGGCCTGATGATGCCCGAAACGCTGGATCCGATTGCCACATGGGATGATCAAAAGGCCTACGTTGATACAGCCAAAGAACTGGCTGAGCTGTTCAGGTCTGCATTCGAACAGTTTGAAACAAAAGTGCCACCACAGGTGCTGCAGGCCGGACCGGTTTAACAGGGGATATAGATTTGTATTATTACGCCGATCTCAAAAATGCACCCGCAGAGCTTGTAGATCAACTCAGCCCACTGAATCGGCGCGGCTTCCAGCTGGGTTGGGTGGGCGAGCAGAAGCGGCCACATATGCCCGATGCCGAAACCATCGTGAGTCGCTGGCAGCAGGATAAGGCTGTGATGTTGCCCGGGTTGCTGGAAATGAAACCATTTCAGCCACATATTGAGCAAGCGCATCGTTTGATGGAGAAAACTCTGCAGACGGAGGACGTGGCAGCGCAGATAGAGCAAGCTCCCTACACTGAGCAACTGGCTGAACATTTTCCGTTTGTTGCATCACTGATTGAAGAGCATGACGATCAGGGTATCGAAAAACTCTATTTCGATGCCGAAGTGGATGGTGAAGTGGTGGCTGAAGATTTGTGGTGCAAGGCATCGTGGCTCTCATATCATGCTGATGATGCCTCACTGAGGTTCCGTTTTTCTTTTGGTATGGAAGGTTATGAAGATGTGGCGATCGATCCTAATCGCCAGTCATGGGCCGGGGGTCTGTGCGATGCGCTGTTTCCCGAATCGGCAGCGATTACCAAAAACGACAAGATTAATAACTTGATGCGGCAGTTGCTGGGCAGTGATCCCGCTTATGTGGAGCGCATAGTTTATTTCAATGCCCCAAATGGTGGTGCTCAGATGCATCACGATGTGGAGCGGGGCCATGACGGCGTGGTGTTTGCCCAAATGAGCGGTTCCACCTTCTGGCTGGCATTGGCCAAACCGGCTTTGATGGATGAGTTAAAGGCTTTTATCACGGACGAGACTCAAGCTGATGCCATCAAAAGTGTTATGAATTCTGAGGCGGATATGCAGGCGTTGATGCAGCTGGCGACTAACCGTCAGGTCATGTCGGATTATCTGGAAGCGTACGATCATGAACTATTGGAAGCGGTGATGGATCGCCTGCCAGCATTTACGGAGTATCTGGTAGTCAGAGGTTATGCCTATGTGCTGCATGCCGGTGATGTATTACTCATGCCACAAAAGGACATCGACAGCTGTGTATGGCATGCGGTGACCTGTCTCGGTGATGAACCCGGCGAAGCACTCTCATTCGCCGTGCGTGCTGAACATAAGTAGCGCAATAAAACAGCTCTCCCTATGGCTCATTTGATACCAGAGGCAGACAGATCATCACCTTGGTGCCTTTGCCGGGTTTACTTTCAGCGTGGATGATGCCGCCATGTGCTGTGATCGCACCCTTGACCATGGATAGTCCGAGTCCCGTACCTTCATCCTTGGTGGAAAAAAATGGATCGAAAATATGTTCCATATCTGTCTCTTTAATGCCGCAGCCATCATCTTCGACTATGAGTTTGGCCCAGTGACCGCCACTGGCGTGACAGTATTTTTTCTGTGGGCAAGTTGCACATAGCTGTTCTTTCAGGCTGATGCGGATATTTTTTTCGGGGCTATTTTTTACTGCATCGCAGGCATTGCCGATCAGATTAACAAAAACCTGTTGTAGCTGTCCGGCATCGCCAAAGACAAACAGCTCACGTTGCGGGAAACTGGTTTGCAGCTGAATGTTTTTTGCACTGCCCGGCTGGATGGTTTTCAGTATTTCTTTAAGCAGTGTGACTATGGGAAGCTTTTGATTGTCATGCGCTCTGTCATGTGAAAAAGAGAGCAGCTGCTTGATCAGGCTGGATCCTTCCAGCCCAAGCTCATAAATATCGTCGAGATGCCGAATAACTTCATCTGATGTGCTTCTTTTTTTTGCCAGGTAGATTTTACCAAGTATGCCGGAAAGAATATTGTTGAAATTATGCGCGACGCCGCCAACCAGTGTACCGAGGGCCTCCACCTTCTGACTTTGGCGGGCTACTTTTTCCAGTTCAATGCGCTCTGTGATGTCCGAGAATGTGCCAATATAATATTGCACATTGTCATCATTGTCCCGAATGCAACGAATGTTCAGGATTTCAGGGAATAAAGTGCCGTCCTGACGTCTGTTCCATAGTTCACCTTTCCATGCACCAGTGCTGTTAAGGGAGGCCCACATCTGTTCATAAAAGGCATCGTCCTGCATGCCGGACTGCAGCATGCGGGGATTGTTGCCAACGGCCTGTTCAAAGGAGTAGCCGGTGGTCTCCTCATAGGCTTTATTGACATGTACTATGACGCAATTGGCGTCGGTTATAATCACACTTTCACCTGCATGTTCCAGAGCGGCGGCCAGGATTTCGGTATGTTTGGAAGAGGCCTGGGCGGCTTGAAAAATGGGCCTGATAACCAATGTCAGAGCAGGGTAGGCTGATATAAGTAACAGAAGCAGACTGTCGGCCACTGCTACCTGCAGCTCTGAAAGGTACACTTCGATATGAATTTGATTAAAAAGCAGCATCACCAGAATTTCGGCAGACAATACGATTACCGTCATCCTCACAATGAGAGTCAGGATTAGTCGTGGTGTCAGAGTTTCACGATGCATACAAGTAGATTATACCGGTAAAAAAAAATTGCATGAATTTAAGCAGGGTGAGGGATAGGTCGCAGGTTATAATCAATGATTCAGGCTTAAGGAGGAGGATATGGTTCGGCTGGTTGCATACAGTCTGAGAACAGTAAAAAAGGGTATTAACTTTACGATAATACGCCTTTTGGGTTCATTATGCGTCGGGCCATCCTTGGGCCCTCACCCTGCGGGCGAGCTGAAGCTGTCCACCATTGTACAGGATCGTACAATGACACGCCTAAGCGCCCTGAAAGGGTGGCGCACACGGATGTGCGCCATGAAATCAGCTATCCTGCTGATTTGTGATTCGGGCCATCCTTGGCCCTCCCCTGCGGGCGAGCTGAAGCTTCGTCCAAATCAGCTATCCTGCTGATTTGTGATTCGGGCCATCCTTGGCCCTCCCCTGCGGGCGAGCTGAAGCTTCGTCCAAATCAGCTATCCTGCTGATTTGTCGAGATGAACATCCATCTGTGGATAGGGGATGGAGATGCCTGCATCATCAAACGCGAGTTTAATCTTTTCGGTAAGATCGAACTTTACAGCCCAGTAGTCAGCGGTATTGACCCAGGGGCGAACATTGAAGTTTACACTGGAGTTTGCCAGTTCCCCCACAGCAATCAGCGCCTCAGGTTTTTTCAGGATGCGCTCGTCCGCATCAATGATGGACTGCATGACCTCCCTGGCTTTACGAAGATCATCGTCGTAACTGATGCCGAAAACCATATCAATGCGGCGGGTGTCGCGGGCGGAGTTATTGGTGATGGTGCCGCCGTATATGGCTCCATTGGGCACGACAATCTCACGATTGTCGCCCGTTTTCATGCGTGTGCTGAATATACCGATCTCTTCAACAACACCGCTTGCACCACCGGCTTCAATAAAGTGACCAACCTTGAATGGGCGGAAAATAATCAGCAGCACACCTGCGGCGAAGTTTTGCAGTGATCCCTGCAGAGCCAGACCGATAGCCAGACCTGCGGCACCGATCAGGGCGATGAAGGAGGTGGTGTTGACACCTAGCTGGTCCAGTGATGCGATGATGATGAACAGCAGCAGCAGCGCATTGAGGATAGAGTGGACAAAGCCGACCAGCATAGGATCCATACCTGCCTTGTTAAGCATTTTATCAACGACATCGAGCAATATGCCCGCGACCCAACGGCCGATAATGAAAATGGCCAGCGCCATCGCGACATTGATAGCCCACGGTATGACGTATACGTCGGTGAGTTCCTGGATATTCAGTGATTCAAGCATGTGACCTCCCTCAATTTAAGGAAACGCTAATTTATTCAGCGTTTCCGTGCTATCCACGGACGGGCAGCCAAATCAGCATTTCCTTAAGCGGTACAGATTAGTATGGAACAATCTTGCCATCAAATGCGACAAATTGCCCTTGGTGAAAATTCCGAGCTCTGTTGATTACCGAACTCATGCCTGTTACAGATGTATCGATATCAATCAGTCCGTTATTGCCGGTCATGTCGGTGGCGACCCATCCGGGATGCAGGGTGATGACGTGTACCCCATAGGGTGCCAGATCCATCGCCATCGATCTGGATACGATGACCAGACCGGCCTTGGCTGCACGGTAGGCATAAGTGCCACCGCTGGAGTTGTCATCGGAAGAACCCATTTTGGAGCTGATGTTTGCAATCACTCCTTTGGCATTAATTACACGATCTGCCAGCTTTTGAACAACGCGCAAGGGGCCGATACAGTCGATATTGAATACATTCAACATCGCTTCAGACGTCACCTTGTGCAGTGACTGGCCATCCTTACCCGGGCCGTAAATGCCTGCATTGTTGATCAGCAGATCGATCGATGCGGGTAGTTCTCCTTCAGGGTCATCATCCAGTCCCACATCCCACTGCAGCAGGTGCAGCTTCTCACAGCCAAGCGCAGAGAGGCTGTCCGCAGTGGTGCGATAACAGGCCCAGACATCATGGCCATGTTCAAGGTGGTGTTTTACGAAACCCAGACCAATGCCTCGATTTGCCCCCGTGATCAGTACATTCATAAAACCTCCCGTAGCTTGCAGGCCGTTGCTGCTGTTACTATCGGCGCATATGGCAACTATAACGAGTGAATTTAATTCTCGCCAAAGTATGTTGATGCTGCTTAAAGGCAGCAGAGCAGACCGCTTGCTGTTGCTTGCAGCACTGGTGGCAATCACTGCTTCCTGGTTTGTGATTCAATCGCAGATTTCGGCAGGGCCTGCCGTGGCTGAGATCTATCATGGGCAAGTTCTGCTTGCGACTTACCCTTTGCCGCAGAAAGGTGAGGCTGAGCAAGGCTTTCAGATTGAGGGTGAGCTGGGGGCGACTGAGGTGGTCCTGGATCAGGATGGGGTTCGCATCGTTTCGTCTCCATGCACCACGCAGCACTGTGTACACTCCGGTGCACACAGGCATGCCGGTGACATTATTGCCTGTGTGCCCAATCGCATTCTGATCAGTATTCGAGGTCAATCGGCATCCGAATTTGATGCCATTGTTGAATAAATGCCTGAAATCATGATTCCACGACCGCCGTTGTCCGAGCTTGAAGGAAAGGCCCAATGGCTGGCGCTGCTGCTGCTGGCTATCGGATTACACCTGTTTGAGGCAGCGCTACCAAGTCTTGGTCCATGGTTCAAGCCGGGCCTAGCCAACCTGGTGACGCTGCTGGTGCTGGTCATGATGGGGCCTCGAGCAGCTATTGCTCTGGCCATCGGGCGTGTGCTGATCGGCAGCTTTTTTATCGGCACACTGTTTACGCCGACTTTTGTCATCTCCATGGCCGGAGGCCTGGCCGCTGCAGTGATGATGATTGTCGCCTGGCGTTATATTCCGGGCATTAGTCTGATTGGCATCAGCCTGTTGGGGGCACTTGCCCACATGCTGGCCCAGTTTGTTACGGTGGAATCGTTGTTTATCCAGCAGAGTGCACTTTATTACGCCCTGCCGCCATTATTGCTGCTCTCCTGCATAACCGGCTGGATTAATGGTGCACTGGCAAGGTATATTTCAGCCCGGCTGACACATGAAATATAAAATCAATACAGAGCAGCGCCGTGTAGGCGCATCCCTTATCGCATCTATCGTTGCCCATGTGTTACTGATGGTATTCATTGGTTTTGTTGACGATGAGAAGCCTTTGCCGAAAAAGCATACACCACAGATCATGGATGTGGTGCTACTTGATGAAGAAAAAACGCCGTCTAAAAAGGCACCCGAAGATGCTAAAACCATGTCCAATCGCAGTGCCAGCGGTGGCAGCAGCAGTGCACAGGACCGTATGACACGTCAGGCCAGAGCGCCGATGCCAAGTCAGCAGCAGCATAAACCAAAACCGGTTGCGCCACAGCAGCCGAAAACGCCACCAATCCCTAATCAGCAGCAACTCACACGTTTGCTGGCCAAACGTGGAACCACTGCAGATAGCAGTCTGAGCAATAAACGCGAGAAACAGAGCAAGAGTGAAGAACCTGCTAAGCAAGCGACGCAGGTGCCGCTGGCTAACCTGATGCCATCGGCGATGGCATTGTCGCAGCTTTCCCGCGATTTCCAGCGTGAGAAACGCATGAAGCAGAAGCTCACCCGCGAAGCTGATATTCCGATTAATACACGTCAGGCAAAGTATGCGCCCTATGCACAGGCATTGGTGAGAGCGCTAGAAGAGCAGTGGCGTCCGGGGCAGGCCAATTATGAGGAGTTTGCCGAGGATGCACGCCGTTCATTAATCAAGCTGACGATTGATAGTAGCGGAGATCTGGCTGGTGTTGAAATTCTGCGCCCCAGCCCGATAGCACAGATCAATAACAGTGCTATTGAGGCGATTCATGCCGCAGCCCCGTTCAAGGTGTTGCCATCGTCCTGGGGGCTGGATCGGGTCAGTTTTTATTTGACCTTTGAGGTAGTTGAGGATCGTTTTGTCTTCCGGCCTATGTAGCAGAGCAGGCAGCGAGGAGCCAGGTCTCCGCGAACTGCTGCAACCTGCCCTCCCGCGGCCAGCTCCGGCGCTACTGTTTGCCTGGTATAGTTTGCATGCACGCAAGCTGCCGTGGCGGGAAACAACCGATCCATATCGAATCTGGATTTCCGAAATCATGCTGCAGCAGACACAGGTGAAAACCGTGTTGCACCGTTATCTGGAATGGTTCGATACCTTCCCGACAATTGAAGCATTGGCGTCAGCATCTACGGATGATGTGCTCAAAGCATGGGAGGGGCTGGGTTATTACCGCCGCGCCCGTTTTATCCATCGGGCAGCTCAAATGATGATCGCTGACTTTGGCGGCCGGTTTCCACACCGATTTGATGATATGATGAAGTTGCCCGGCATAGGTCGCTCTACCGCAGGCGCGATCTCTTCATTCTGTTTCGGCACTTCAACACCCGTGTTGGATGGCAACGTAAAACGGGTGCTTAAACGCTGGTTTGCAAAACCCGAAGCCACAGATAAAGAGCTGTGGTTGCTTGCACAACAGGTCATCGACGATTCGGGTGATCCCGCCACATGGAATCAGCTCATGATGGAGCTGGGTGCCACCACCTGCTCGGCAAAGTCAGCGCATTGTGATGATTGTCCGGTGAATGTCTGTTGTGATTCAGCATTTCAGGTCGATACTTCGAAAGAGGTTCGCAAGGCAGTGCCGGTTCTCGACGTCCATTGGCGCATTCATCTGTTTACCTGTCCGCAGAAGGGGATATGGCTAATTCAGCGTCCCGATTCAGGTATCTGGGGCGGCTTGTGGACGCCACCCATCACCGAGCTGGATGATAGGCCTGAAGAAGCGCCGACACACATTCATCAACTAAGCCACCGGCGCTTGCATCTCTATCCATACCAATCTGAAGTCGAACCTCTGGGTGATGGCAGATGGGTGCCCTCTATTGAAGGTTACGCCTTGCCTACCGGCATTCACCGTTTATTGGAGAAAGTGACATGATCAGACACCTCTTATTAATCTTTCTGCTGCTGCCGTTGGCCGCTCAGGCAGCCAGTCCCGAGTCGGGCATGGTGGTGGCAGCACAGAACAGTGCTGCCGAAGCTGGTGTTGCGATGCTGAAGCAGGGTGGTAATGCCTTTGATGCAGCAGCTGCTACGGCATTGGCTTTGGGCGTGGCCGAGCCCGGCTCATCCGGTATTGGTGGCGGTGGTTTCTTCCTGCTCTATATCGCCAAAGAAGACCGTTATGTGATGCTCGATGCGCGTGAGACTTCCCCGAAACTGGCAGGTAACGGTGAGGTGTATGAAGCACAGTCCAGCATTGATGGGCCACAGTCGGCGGGTGTGCCGGGGTTGGCAGCAGGCGTGGATCATCTGGTTACACGTTACGGAAAACTGAACCGTTTCATCGTGACGCAGCCTGCTATTGATTTGGCAAAAAATGGTTTTGAAGTGTCCCCCCGTTTGCAGGGTATGCTCAAGTGGCGCGGCAACGTATTTAATGACACGGCTCGGCATACATTTTTGTCTGGAGCAGTCATCAAGCAAGCAGCGCTGGCTGATACATTGACCCGTTTTGCCAAAGGCGGAGCTGAAGATTTCTATCGCGGTGAGACCGCAGGCCGTCTGGTTGCTGACATGAAACGTGATGGTGGCCTGATCCGTGAAGCCGATCTGGCATCTTACCGGGTGATTGAACGTGAACCTGTGATGTTTAACTACCAGAACTACCGTGTGATCTCAGCACCACTGCCGTCATCCGGCGGCATGACACTGGCCCATGTGTTCGGGCAGCTGAAGAATGATGATCTTAAGGCTCTGGATCGAACTGACCGGGTGCATCTGCTCATTGAGACTATGAAGCGGGCATACCGTGATCGTAACGCACATATGGGTGATAGCGATTTTGTAGAGATTCCCGACCTGCTCAAAGCGGACAGGTTGAAAGCTCTGCGCGCAGATGTTGATATCCAGAGGGCAACACCGAGTTCCGAACTGGGAAACAGTATTGATGCCATAGGCGCAGGCACCGATACCACCCATTTCTCGGTCATTGATGCCGAGGGCAATATGGTTTCGGCGACCTTGTCGATCAATTACGGTTTCGGCTCCGGTTACGTTTCCCCATCCACCGGCATTCTGCTCAACGATGAGATGGATGATTTCGCCACGCGCCCCGGTAAACCCAATGCATATGGGCTGGTGCAAGGCGCGGCCAACGCAGTCGCACCGGGCAAACGTATGCTCAGTTCGATGACGCCAACTTTCGTGATTGGTCCGAACCGCACATTCATCGTCGGCACTCCCGGTGGTTCGCGCATCATTTCAATGGTCCTGCTGGCCTCGGTTGGTTTTATGCTAGATGAGTCGGCACCTGCAGATTGGGTCAATGCCCCTCGCTATCACCACCAGTTCCTGCCCGATGTTGTTCAACACGAGCAGGGTGCCTTTACGCCTGAGGTGACTGCCGAACTCCAAAAAAGAGGACACATTCTCAAACCGGTGAATCGGCAGTACGGCAATATGCACGCAATAATCCTTGATAGAAAAAGCGGTAACCTCACCGGTCTTGCCGATGCTCGCGGCGAAGGAAAAGTTGACGCACTGAAAACAAGGTAGCACTCTCTCCATATATTGATTTGCAGCATTTTAATCAGGCAGGAGGCATGCAGGATGAATACTGAGAAACTTATTACTGAAGCGATTTCACTCCCGGTTGAAGAAAGAGGCGCAGTGATTGACTCTATTCTACAAAGCCTGAATCCGCCTGAAGCGGATATTGACCGACAATGGCTCGATGTTGCCAAACAGCGCCTTGTGGAAATTCGTTCCGGGTCTGTAGAAACAGTATCAGGTGAAGATATATTCAGAGAGATTCAAAACCGCTACGCATCATGAGCTTTCGGTTCCATAGGGACGCAGAAAAAGAGTTATATGCGGCCATAGATTACTATGAAGATTGCAACAAAGGGCTGGGATATGACTTTGCAATCGAAGTTCATTCGGCCATTGAACGCATCATCGCTTATCCAAAGGCGTGGCCTGTTTTGCAAGATGACATCAGACGATGCCTGACCCGGCGATTTCCTTTCGGCATTCTTTATACCATCGAGCCTGATTCCATCTACATCCTTGCCGTGATGAACCTGCATCGCGAACCCGACTACTGGAAACAGCGAGAAGATGGATAAATCTGTAGATTTCCATCTGGGGGGATGCAACTTTAAGGGCATAATTAAATAGATTGAGGGTGCATATCGAGGTGGAGATATGTATTACGTCACCGGAACGACCGACATTTGTCATAGGCCCGAATCGCACATTCATCGTCGGCACCCCCGGCGGTTCGCGCATCATTTCAATGATCCTGCTGGCCTCGGTTGGTTTTATGCTAGATGAGTCGGCACCTGCCGACTGGGTCAATGCCCCTCGCTATCACCACCAGTTCCTGCTCGACATGGTGCAGCATGAAACAGGAGCCTTCACGCCTGAGGTGGCCTCCGAACTCCAGAGGCGTGGTCACATACTCAAGCCGATGAGTCGCCAGTACGGCAACATGTATGCGATAGTTCTTGATAGAAACACCGGTGGCCTCATCGGCATTGCCGATGTTCGCGGCGAAGGCAAAGCTGAATCACTGAAATCGTCTGATTAAGCAGAAGTCTGGTTGCTTGCTAAACTACGATAGGGGGGATTGGAGGGGGAGAGTGCGTAAAACAAAGCGTCTCCTGATGGATAGTATTATGCATATAGGAGGGTGTGGTTGTGAATGATTCTGAATCTCAAAAAACTTCGAAGACTTTAAGGGATGCGCTTCTTTCGGAAGATGACATCGGTAAGGTTGTGCGAGTTCATATAAATGTTGAAAGTGTGGTGAGAAAATTCATAGAAATATCAGTGAAACATCCTGCTCATATAAAGCCAATGGAGCTTGACTATTTTGGCGCAGTTCATCTTGCGCTAGCTACTGGTTTGACTGAAGATCTTAAGAAACCACTTTTACAAATAGGAAAACTTCGAAACAGATTTGCTCACAAACTAAATCAATCTCTCGACAAGGATAGCATGAATAATCTTTACGATTCCTTTTCAGCTAACCGGAAGTCTGAAATGCTAAGCATATGCAGTGAGTCAGCGCTCTCGTGGGGGCAAGGTAAGAGCATAAACTGGAAAGACGCTACTCCACAGGATCAATTTGTGGTTATGGCCACTTCATTGTACTGGATGCTAAAAATTGACTTGACCAAGTTTAGTCATGGTTTGAAACTTCAAGTATTAGAAAGGCACTTGGCGCAACTTACTATCGATAGAGAAAATGGCTGACAGTGGAATAAGTCATCCTCCCTATTAACGATCACACATTACTATTAAGACAGAATTCCATCCAGCAGCAAGGTTGGCTCGGTTATAACCACCTCCACCAAGCGCAATGATACGGCCTTGGCTGAATTCATCGGCAATGCAGCATAGCGAAGTTGCAGCATGGGCGTGAGTTTTTGGTGAGAACTGCAGGTGAGTGATTGGGTCACCTGCAATGGAATCTGCTCCGCACTGGAAGATGATGAATTCCGGTTTAAACGCCCGGATAAAGGCTTCGGCTTCGGGCCAGACGTTCATGAAATCATCATCGTTTGCACCGGGGCGCATAGGTAGATTCAGCTTGGTTCCTACAGCATCCTCGGTTCCCGTTTCATGGGCGAAACCTGTGCCCGGATAGAGGTGAGCACCATCCTCATGAATGTCGACAACACATAGCTCGGGATCATCTTCGAAAGCGTAAAACACGCCGTCACCATGATGTGCGTCAATATCAACATATGCGATGCGCCGGATGCCGTACTTACTGCGCAGTGTTTCGATCAGTACACCGGCATCGTTGAATACACAGAAGCCTGCAGCCATATTGCGTCGGGCGTGATGCAGGCCGGCAATCGGTACGAAACAACGCGGGTGGCTGCGGTTGATGGTCTCTTCGGCTGCGGCCAGTACCGTGCCGACAACTGTGGCGGCAGCTTCAAATACTCCTTTGAAAGCAGGAGTGTCGCCGTAGTCGAGGTAACCTTCACCTGTCGCCGACTGGCGGATTACCCGTTCGACATATTCTGGTGTATGAAAGCGTTCAATGGTTTCGCGATTTGCCATGACTGGAGCACCAATCGATACCTGTTTATTCAATCCTTGCCGGACTGACTCTTGCCAGAAGACATCCATGCGGTCAGGGCCGAAGGGGTGGCCTTCACCAAAACCGTAACGGGCAAGGTTTTCGCCTATGTATACCTGCACGGGTGATGCTGAGTCAGACATGTTGTCAGTATAGCTCAGAGCAATCCTCTTTGTACTCAGTGGGTATTAGCTTGTAGCGATGTATGCCCAGCCACCGAACAGGAAGGCAAAACCGAAACAGAGAAAGGCGACCCAGGCCATAGCAAAGACAACCTTTTTTCTGCCTACCTGATATGCCTTCCAGCCGAACCAGCTGGCAAATAAACCTATGGGGATCGAAAACAACAAAAAGATAATGAGCATGATATGGGCAAACCTAAGGAGATGCTGATGAATTGCCATCCTGACAATAATCCCTATCGGGTCAGGCCTATCGGGTTACCTGTCGTTGCCAAGAGCTATGACAGCTTTATGCTTGCCGAGTCTGAGAACGAGGTGAGACATGATCAAGAAGCTCCAGCAGATGTGGAAAGCAGCCGCAGCAAGCCCAAAAGAGAAGCGGGCACATGATGTTTCTCTGGCAGTCGCAGCATTGATGGTTGAAGTGATGCGTATGGATGGTCGACTTGATGAGGCGGAGCGCAGTCGCATGATGGTCGCACTTGAAAAGCGCTTTGCTCTTTCAGTTGCAGAGATCCATGCTCTGATCGAACAGGCATCTGCCGAAGTAGAGAAGGCGCTGGATCTGCACCAGTTTACCTCCATCGTGGTCAAAGGTTTTTCAACGACTGAACGCATCGAGATACTGACCGAGTTGTGGGCAGTGGCGATGGCTGATGGCATCGTTGATCCGTACGAAGAGCAGATCATTCGCCGCATGGCCGATCTATTAGGTATTCATCACAGCCAGTTTATTCAGGCGAAGCTGTCTGCAGAGCTGCAATTCTAAGGAGACTCTGAAAAACTACGTCCATGTGGTTTTTCAGCAGGCAAAGGCAAAAACGCTGTTTCCCTTTATAATTTCTGCGCAGGCGGAGTCAGTGTCACCCAGATCGCACCGATTTCATTGGCATGGTCTTTGGCTGTGGGCCAGGTCGGATAAATTCTGGAGGCAGGGAACTTATTATGTGTGAGAAAGCGCTCGATCAATTTCTGGGTATGTCGGATGCGTTTGATCGTTTCTGCATCTACTCTTTCGCCAGTCCACTTCGGCTGTAAGCCTATCGTCCAGCCCGGTTTCTTCGATACCATGCGCAGTGTATTGCGTAGCCGGATACGCTCGTTCAGTGACAGATGCCCCCCGGAACGCAAGCGAATGCGAGTCCCGATGGTGGGTGTCGGGTCATTCGAATTCCCTGCGCTTCTGTGTTTATTGCTCGCTTTGCCTATAGCAGCCAGGTGCAGGGCTTGTTGCAGAGATAAACCCAGTCGGTTCATATTCAGTGGTTGTTTGTCCCAGTCGCCCTGATTTTCAAATTCCAGTGTGATTGCGTGGTTACTGTCCCTTAAGCGCTCCAGTAGTCCCGGAGTACTATAACCAGTTCGTTCAACCATCGGATCATTGGGGGAAACTGCTGTTTCTGCGATAGCACGGGTCAGTTTCAGTTTTACATGACTCTCATAGCTGTTGTTCTCTTTGCCATCTTTGATGCTTAGTGCTGCAGACAGGCGCCCGCGAACCAGCTGTGGCATGCCTGATGCAAGCATCCAGTTATGCAGGAAAAATGGCAGGCCATTGTCCAGCGATGCCTTACCTTTGAATCGCTGACTATCGGCAAGCGCATACCAGTCGCCATCTAATGAAGCGTAACCCTGCCCCAGCCAGCCATTCGCAGTAACACTGGCCCAGTGTTCCGGCTTGAGTTCGTTAATCTGAATATTCAGACCCTCAGCCCAGTTTACATCACTGTTGCCGATGCTGATCGTGCCATTGTCCCACTTCAGCTGAGCAATGTGCCAGTTGGATTTGCGCATGTCTTTTTTCCACCAGCTGTCTGGAGTTGCTCTGGAATGGCTTGAGTGTTCAGCTCTTGGGGCGTAGGGGCCAAGAGGTTGCAATGCCGTGGTGTAGCGCCAGCCATCGGCATTGAGCATTGCCACCTGCTGACGATCGAGGCCCATGCCAACAGGACCGAACCTGGACTTAACCTGATCCGCTTCCCATGTGTCTCCTGCATAGTTGAGCTGTGCATTGCTTACTGAAGCTTTGCCATGCGCGCGCCACAGGCCTTTGCTTACCGTAACATTCATGTCTAATTCGCTTTTGCCTGCAAGGCTCAATGATGCTTCATTGGCTCCTTGCAGGGGCATGATGGGTCGCAGCTGAGCAAGATCAACATTGCTCCCAAGGAGCCTGAACTGTGATTTTCTGACTCTGCCGTGCGTATATTGCGCCTGACCTTTCAATCGCCACTCTTCAGGCTCTGAACTGTCCTGCCCCTTATCGCCGTCCGTTGCCCCGTTCTGTTTCATTGAACGCAAATGGAAGTTGAGCTTGTTATCCAGATTCCAGCTGCAGCGACCTTTGAGATCAGGCAGAAGTAGTGTTCCATGTTCCGTCACCAGACCAATGGTCATGTCATGTATGTCGATCTTATCTGCGCTAATATCCCAATACCTTTTGTTGTGATGCCCGCCTGTACCCTGTGAGTTCGTGGCTGAATTCTGGTTTAGCTGAAAAATCATAGAGGAATGATCTGTTGAGATGCTGGTCGTATATATTTTTTGTTTGCTGAAATTCAGTCTCAAATCCTTCAGATGAATTTCTTCCGATGTCCATGCATGCCGTTTGTTTCCAGCCTGATGCGAATCCGCATAACTCACCTTACTCAGTCTTGCCTGTGCAGTGGACAGGCTCCAATCACCATCCTTTTGACGCCACTGAAGCTGTGCATCTAGCAGGCCATGTGAAAGCTTTTTGCCAGCAAAAACCGGCAGGCTTTCAGCCCATGCCTGCACAGGCCATGCTTTGGCTGCCACATTCAGGTTCCATCCTTCTCCGTTCAGATGACCGGATTGATTGCCAGACCAGTTAATCTGATGCGAAGTCGATGTTTCAGCTTCGTCCTGCAAGTCCGCTTCGCCCTGAATAGCAGTGCTGCCATCGTTGCCTATGATCCAACTGCTTTGGCCTGATAACAGTCCTTCAGTTTGTACCAGTCCCAGCGCATGGGTAACCAGACTGGTGTTAACATTCTGCCACTGCAGCTCACCTTTACTGACCCAGTCAGCCTGCTCGCTGGGAGTATCATAAGAGAGCCACTGCCATTGTATGGGAGCGCCAGCTAGCTGAGCCGTGACAGAAATCTTGCGTGTCGTTTTCTGCACTTGCTGCTGCATAAAGATAGTGTCTAATTTGATCGGCGGATGGAGTTCATCTTTGAGGTGCAGGGTGAGTGAAGCATTGGAAATAGTAAGTGATTGCGCGGCTTTCCAGATGCGCATCAGTCTTTGATCATCCTGCCAGGGAGCCTTGCTATCCGAATTCCATAGCACTGCATCAAAGCCTGTGATTTCAACGCGTCCAATCTTCGGATTGCTGCCGGTAAGCAGCTTGGGGTTGGCCCTGATAAACAGATGTTTAATGGCCAGAGAATCATGTTCACGTTCAAGGCGAACCTGTTGCAGAATCAAACCATTTCTTAGCAGGTGATAACGGACATTGCCGATCTTGATGCCCGCCTCTTCACCCCATTGATGAATCACGTTTTCGGCTTGTTCCTGAGCCTTGATCTGAATGGACAGGTGCATGGCAACACAGATAAGTGAAATGACTGCAATTGTAGCCAGATACCAGCGCGCTCCCGGAGGAAAAATTCCCACCGGATGGCGAAACAGGCGAGGGCCTTTTTTCAGGCTGTCCTCATGTTGGGTGCCTTAAACGCTTCTGCTTTGTTGCAGCTTCTGAACCACACCCGGATCTTCCAGCGTGGAAATATCTGAGGTGATTTCACGTCCTGCTGCGATGTCACGCAGTAGTCGGCGCATGATTTTGCCAGAGCGGGTTTTCGGCAGGCTGTCGGCAAAATGGATGTTATCCGGTTTTGCCAGCGCCCCGATCTCAATGCCAACATGTGCCCGTAGTTCTGCCGCGAGTTCATCGCCAGGTTGGCATTTGAGCACAACAAAAGCATAGATAGCCTCACCCTTAATATCGTCCGGGCGACCTACAACTGCAGCTTCGGCAACCGAATCGTGCGACACCAGGGCTGATTCGATCTCCATGGTGCCAAGGCGGTGCCCGGAGACATTGAGCACATCATCGACGCGGCCCATGATCCAGATATAACCGTCTTCATCCTTGCGGGCTCCGTCACCGGCAAAGTAGTAGCGGCCATCAAACTTTTTCCAGTAGGTATCGATATAACGCTGATCATCACCCCATACGCCGCGCAGCATGGATGGCCAGGGCTGGCGAATAACCAGCAGGCCGCCACCTTCGGTGACCGGGTTGCCGTGTTCGTCAACGACTGCGACATCAATGCCGGGTAGCGGGAGCGTGGCTGAGCCCGGTTTGGTCGATGTGGCAAATGGCAGTGGTGCGATCATGTGGCCGCCTGTTTCGGTCTGCCACCAGGTATCTACAATGGGGCATCGGCCCTTGCCGATCACTTGATGATACCACATCCACGCTTCAGGATTAATCGGTTCGCCTACGGTGCCAAGTACGCGCAGGCTGGAAAGATCATGGCTGTTCGGCCATTTATCACCGGCCTTGTTTAATGCGCGGATGGCGGTCGGTGCGGTATAAAAGATCGTAACACCATGATCGGCGCATATTTTCCACAGACGTCCCGGATCAGGGTAGGTCGGCACACCTTCATACATCACCGTGGTGCCGCCACAGGCCAATGGCCCGTATACCGAGTAGGTATGGCCGGTAATCCAGCCGACATCGGCGGTGCACCAGAAGACATCAGAAGCCTCTCTGAAATCGAAGGACCAGTGCATGGTCAGCTTTGCCCATAACAGATAACCGGCCGTTGAGTGCAGAATACCCTTGGGTTTGCCGGTTGAACCTGATGTGTAAAGAATAAACAGAGGGTGTTCTGAATCCAGTGCCAGCGGCTCACATATATCAGGTTGGACTTTCAGGGCTTCATGCCAGTTGATGTCGCGACCTGCATGCCAGTCGATCGTATTGCCAGCATGACGAACGACAAGTACATGCTGCACGCTGCGGCATCGATCGGACAGGGCTTCATCCACACTTGGTTTCATCGCATGAATGCCACCGCGACGGCCGCCACCATCAGCGGTGATGACCAGTTTTGCTTTTGCATCCTGGATACGGTCGCGCAGTGCTTGTGGCGAGAATGCTCCGAACACCACCGAGTGCACGGCACCGATACGGGTGCAGGCCAGCATGGCAATGGCGGCTTCAGGAATCATCGGCATGTAGATGACTACACGGTCACCCGCTTTAACGCCGATCTCTTTCATCACATTAGCGGCTTTGCAGACTTGGCCCAACAGTTCTCTGTAGGAGATGCGCCGTACTTCTCCTGCCTCTGCCTCCCAGATGATGGCCGTGCGATCACCTAAACCAGCTTCGACATGGCGGTCGAGGCAGTTTTCGGAAAGGTTAAGTTTGCCGCCGTCAAACCAGCGGAAGAACGGTGCTTTGCTGCGATCAAGCACACGTGTGAATGGCTCGCGCCAGCTTAAATGCTGACGAGCCAGAGCCTTCCAGGTCCCATCAAAATCTTTATCAAACTGTTCCCTTATAGAGAAATATTCATCCAGAGATGCAATGTGGCCTTGATGCCCTTGTGGCGGATCAAAACTACGATTCTCTTCCAGGACACTCATGATGGTTTCTGACGTTGACATGGCTGCTCCTTTGAGTCATTTCTAGCAGGCTGACGCTCTCCCGACAACATACTTTGCTGTGGATTTACTGTGTGCTTCCGATTGTGCTGGAACAGGTTATCATGTCGCATGCAAAAAATCTGCGTCATTAAGACCAGTGTGGCCTCAGAGGCCCAGGCCAACAGTCTTGCTGTAGGGCTTGTTGAAGCAAGCATTGCAGCCTGTGTGCAGGTTTCTGGTCCTGGCCTGTCTGTTTACCGATGGCAGGGTAAGGTGGATCAGGCACAGGAGTTTTATCTCAATATCAAAACCCGACCTGAGATGCGCGATGCAGTTGTAAGCTGGTTGACCGGTCACCATCCGTATGAAACACCTGAGATTATTTGGGTTGTTTGTGATGCTACTGATGAGTATGCAGACTGGCTGGCTGGTGCGTTGTAATGCTTATACCGGAAGTTGCGACTGATTTGACTGATACGAAACACCTAAATGGAGAGTGGAATGATTGAAGTTACATTTGCAGGTGCGTTGCTTGCCGGGCTGTTATCCTTTTTGTCGCCCTGTGTTTTGCCGCTGGTACCTGCCTACCTTTCCTATATCTCCGGAGTATCGGTTAACGAACTGCGCCAGCATGATAAACAAGCAGGCTCCGGCCGCAGGCATGCCCTGATTCAGTCGCTTTGGTTCATTGTCGGATTCAGTCTCGTGTTTATTGCATTGGGCGCATCGGCATCTCTGCTGGGCCAGTGGATGCTTTCCAATATGGCGATTTTGGCCAAGTTTGCAGGAATTGTTATTGTCATTTTTGGGCTTCACTATGCAGGCATTATTCGTATTCCACTGCTGATGATGGAGGCGCGTTTTGATGCCGGCGGCGTCAACGCTAAACATGGCGTGGGTGCACTGGTGTTGGGTTCAGCATTTGCTTTTGGCTGGACTCCATGTATCGGCCCGATTTTAGGCGCTATTCTGGCTGTGGCCGGAGCACAGGCGGAGATGATGCACGGGATCGCTCTGCTTGCCGTTTATTCACTCGGGCTGGCGATCCCGTTTTTACTGGCAGCGCTTGCTACTGATTCATTCCTGCGCTGGTCTCAGCGCTTTAAACATCATTTCGATGTCGTGGAGAAGCTTTCCGGTATTCTGCTCATCATTGTTGGTAGCATGATTTTTCTTGGTAGCTTCAGTATTATCTCAGGCTGGGTGATTGATTGGTTCCCGGCCCTGGTCGATATTGAAGGTTCACTGAACTAGTACACCGACAATATGAGATGGTTGATGTACTAGTGATGTCCTGAAATCTATTGACCCTGATAGGCTCAGGTGATTCAATGTGAGCGTTATGCAGGAATCCCCACAACAGGCGCTCGAATCACGTATCGAACAGCTGACAGAACATCTATCTGATATTCGCCGTAATATGGAAAAGATTGTCGCTGATAATCACCGTATGCGGGAAGTTGTGCGTATCGCAGAAAGTGAATTGCGCAAACGGCGCGACCAGGTTCAGAAGCTGGAAGGCGAGCTTGAGGGTTTGCAGAATAATAAGCTGGAAGCCCGGGCGCGTGTCGAGCATGCGATGGAAAAGCTGGATGAGCTTATATCTCAGCAGGGTGAGACATCATGAGTAGTCCTGTCGAAATTACACTGATGGGCCGTACATTTACCATTCTCACCGATGAAAACCCGGATGGTGTTCTGGCCGCAGCGGCGCTTGTGCAGGAACATGTTGAAGAGCTGCGGCAGATGGGTACTACGGTTGCTTCAGATCGCCTGTTGATGCTGGTTTCTCTGAACCTTGCTGGCGAATTGTTGAAGAGTAATCAGTCTAAAGTGGACGGGGTCGAAGGCTTGATCTCGGCATTGGACGGTGTAGTGTTACAAGCAGAAGGTTTAGCAAAAGCGCCCCTGCGTTGATCGAACGGCATCATGTTGCCTGAGCCGATACTTGTCGAATGGGAGCTTACCTACTTTGGCTGTGAGCGTCTCCTTAGGGAGATACCTGAAGCCGAGGTGCGGCGCCCACCTCTTGTTAGAGGGTTCGACGACTTTTTGCCTTTACGCCAACGCGGGGGTGCCCTTTTCTCCAGGTGCTCCACTACAAACATAAGGTTATCTCATGGATAAGGTGCAAATTCGTACCGCTGCAATTGAGCAGCGTAAGTCTTTAAGTTCTGAGCAGCGCGAGTTATTTTCTCAATCTATTATCTCGTCGCTGTTCGATTATCTTTCACTCCAGAGCGAAACATCACAGAACCTGCTAATCTATCGTTCCTTGCCATCAGAGGTGGCAACCGATGGCCTTTTGAAGCTGGATGATTTTCGTCTTTTTGCGCCGGTTACACGCCACCATGAACATATGGAGTGGCATGAATTGTCTGAAGCCACGCAATGGCAAACCGGCCTGTTCGGTATTCTTGAGCCGGAGAACGGTGCCCTGTGGGATGAGACACAGGGGAATACCACGCTGTTATGTCCTTTGACGGCTTTTGATCGTTTGGGTAACCGTCTTGGCATGGGCAAAGGCTGTTTTGATTTCTGGCTGGCTCAGCAGCGGCTACATATTCAGCAGGTGATTGGCCTTGCTTTCTCATGTCAGGAAGTCACAAGAGTACCTGTTGAAAGGCATGATATGCCGATGGATTATATTATTACTGAAAAAGAGGTGATTCAATGTCCGAAGCGCTGAATGTGCTGGTGATTGGCGATATTATTGGTAAAGCAGGGCGCAGAGCCTTGAGCGAACACCTGCCTTCGCTGATCGATAAACATCGCATCGATTTTGTTGTCGCCAATGGTGAAAACCTTGCGCATGGCTTCGGCCTCAACGAAAGGGTGGCCAATGAGATGTTCGCGCTTGGTGTGGATGTGATGACCAACGGCAACCATTGCTGGGATCAACGCGAATTCCTGGAACTTATTGATGAAGATGACCGCTATGTGCGGCCGATGAACTTTACCGAATTCGCACCGGGTCGCGGCTGGACGGTGCAGGAAACGGCGACGGGTCATAAAATTGCTGTTATTAATCTGATCGGTCAGACCTTTATGGGGCCATGGGATTGCCCGTTTGCTGCCGTAGACCGTGCCATGCAAGAGATCCCCGATGATGTCAGTGCGATTCTTGTCGATATGCATGCTGAGGCCACGAGTGAAAAAATGGGCATGGGCTGGCATATGGATGGTCGTGCTTCATTTGTTTATGGCACGCATACGCATGTTCCAACCTGTGATGAAATCATCCATGCATCGGGCACGGCTTATCAGTCTGATGTTGGTATGACCGGTTCTTATCAGTCGATAATCGGTATGAAGGTAGAGGGTGCACTCTATCGTATGGTGCGGCGCCTGCCTCAGCGCTTTGAAGCGGTCGAGCGGGGCGGTTCCATCTTTGCCACCATGGTGAGCATTGATCCAGCCACACGCATGGCCACCTCCATCGAACGCATCCATATCCCTCCTGCATAACTTCACCTATAGCTATCTGCGAGTCAGCGGTTGGCCAAAACGGTTATTCATTACTCCAGCCAGTTCGAGTCCTGCTTGGGGAGCCAGGCAGGGACTCGAACTGGTTGCGTTGTGACATGATTGTGAGACTGGATTCAGTTAAAAGAAGGTGGTTTGCAGGTTCAAAAAAAGGGGCTCGAATGAGCCCCTTTTGATTGTTTGTTGTGAAACCCTCAGCGGATGGAGTCAATCTGGGTGACTGAATCCGGTGTGTCGGCAAAGGTTTTCAGTTTCTGTGCACGAGAAGGGTGACGCAGCTTGCGCAGAGCCTTGGCTTCAATCTGACGAATACGCTCACGTGTTACGCCGAACTGTTTACCAACTTCTTCCAGCGTGTGGTCAGTATTCATGCCGATGCCGAAACGCATGCGCAGTACTTTCTGCTCGCGATCCGTCAGATTCTCCAGGACTTCAAGCGTTGCTACTGCAAGGGCTGCACTGACTGCCGCATCCAGTGGATTTTCGGCATTGTCATCTTCAACGAAGTCACCCAGCTGGGAGTCTTCATCATCACCGATCGGTGTTTCCAGCGATACAGGCTCTTTAGCCACTTCCAGGATCTGCAGAACCTTCTCAACCGGTAGCTCCAGATGTTCAGCCAGCTCTTCAGGCGTCGGTTCGCGACCGATTTCCTGAGCAATCTGACGGGAAACGCGCATCATCTTGTTGATCGTTTCAATCATGTGCACCGGGATACGGATGGTGCGCGCCTGATCGGCAATCGAGCGGGTAATGGCCTGACGAATCCACCATGTCGCATAGGTAGAAAATTTATAACCACGGCGCCATTCGAATTTTTCCACTGCTTTCATCAGGCCGATGTTGCCTTCCTGAATCAGGTCAAGGAAACCAAGGCCACGGTTGGTATATTTTTTGGCAATTGAGATCACCAGGCGCAGGTTGGCCTCAATCATTTCACGCTTGGCCTGACGCATTTTGGCTTCGCCCATGGTCAGTTTACGTGCCACATCCTTGAGTTCATCCACTTCCATCTCGGTTTCTTGCTCAACACGTTTGAGGCGACGCTGGTTTTCCTTGATCTTGCCGAGTACAGGTTCAATCGCTTCAACCCATGCAACATCTTTGTTGGCCTTCATGATGTCATCAATCCAGCGCTCGTCAGTTTCGCGTGGCGGGAATGTTTCCAGGAACAGCTTGCGTGGCATTTTTGCTTTCAGTGCATGGTCACGGATGGTGCGCTCAAAGCGACGAACGCGTTCGACCGCATTTTTAAAGCGCTGAACAAGCTGATCCAGCTGACGCGGTGCAAACGGAATGCTTACCAGCTCCATGAGCATGGCATCGAGCACTTCCCGGCTTTTAAGTAGCAGTACAATGTCATCAGGTTTTTTGCTCAGTTTCTTTTTAACGTCAATAAAGTCGTCATGCAGTGATTTGGCATTGGCAAAATGAACAAGCGCCTCTTCAAGCTGCTCTTCTTTGGTGATGATGGTTTCCATCATCGGCGTGCCGTCAGGAGTCGCTGTACGGGCCTTGATCGCTTCGGAGAGCTGTTCACCGTCCAGCTTCGGTGCTTGATCTACAGGCTCATCATCTTCATCTTCGCTGCGGCTCATGCGGTTTTCATATTCTTTAATGGCTGCGGCGTTCACAACCTTTTCGTCGACATCAATGATGTCACGGAAATTCGGTTCTTCGCCGGTTTCCTGTGCTTCATCACGAATTTCAATAATGCGCTCGCCGAGCAGCATGATTTCGCGGAAGGTTGAAGGGCAGAGGCAGATCGACTCATGCACCTGCATGCGCCCTTCTTCAATACGGCGGGCAATTTCAATTTCACCTTCACGGGTCAACAGTTCAACCGTGCCCATTTCACGCAGATACATGCGCACAGGGTCATCAATACGGACAACGGTACCCAGCTGTGAGGTGTCGGCACGTAGCGCCGAATCTTCTTTACGCAGGCGATCCTTACGCATGGCGTAGGCACCTGTAGGGGCGCGTTCCGGATCAACAACTTCAATACCCATTTCGGTGAATACATTGATCAGCTGTTCAACACGATCAGCAGAGACCAGTTCGGCTGGCAGATGTTTGTTGAGCTCTTCATAGGTGATGAACCCGGCCTGTTTGCCCTTGGCCATCAATGTACCAAGTTCGCGGATAGTCACTTTCTCTTGTTTGTTCGACATGCGGTTAAGCTCCCGTTTCGTTCAACAGTTCAGTCAGTTTGCGTTGTTGGCTTTTTAATTCACTCATGCGTTTTTGCAGCCGCACGGTTTCACTCAGGCCCGGCCCACGCTTTAAATGCCAACGAATATCATTGGATTCCATATCCAACAATAGACTTTCGTATTCAATATCCTGAACGGTTGCCTGATTCACCCAGCGAGAAATCATGGTTTGACTATCGGGAAATTCCCGCGTCAATTGTCTCGCGATGTCGGTATTATTATCTTTGGCATCCGCAATTATCGAAAAAGCGCGCAAATATAACGATTTCACCCCGTCATTGCCAATAAAAAAGTTTTTAGCGCAATCGGGGAGGTGGCGAAACCGCTCAGTTTTTTGCATCAGGCCTGAAATGAAGCGATCTTCGATTTTATTCAGCTCGGCGATTTCGCTGTTTGCTGCCGGTGATGGCGTAGCTGTAACGTGACGTCGCTGCTGCTGCAGAGAGATGCCGGTTGCCTTCTCCACTTCCTGTTGCCAGGCCTGACGCAGATATGAATCCGTCATCGTAGCAAGCATGGCATCCGCTTTTTTGGCCATGCGTGCGCGTCCGTCAGCACCCTGACCAGCCAGATTTTTTAGCCCCAGCAGCCAGGTTTCCAGAACAGGTTTGCTCTCATCAGCCAGACGAGACTGAAATGCCTGGCCACCCTCGGTTTTGAGCAACGAATCGGGGTCTTCACCCTCTGGCAGATAAAGGAAACGCGGTGTCAGTTCTGCTTTGAGCAGGGGCATCATTCTTTCCAGTGCGCGCCAGGCGGCCTGGCGGCCAGCGCGATCACCGTCAAAAGAAAACACCGGTGAATCACAAAGGCGAAAAATCTCACGAATCTGGCGCTCACCGATGGCGGTACCCAGTGGCGCCAGACCGAACTTCAGATCGTGGGTCGCCAGTGCCAATACATCCATGTACCCTTCAACCACCACCAGTTGTTTGCTCTTGCGAATACAATCACGGTGTTCGGAGAATCCGTACAGCAAATCTGATTTGTGGAACCAGTTGGTTTCAGGTGAATTCAGATATTTCGGCTCACCAGTCCCCAATACGCGACCACCAAAACCCACGACGCGACCACGGCGGTCGCGGATGGTGAACATCAGACGGTCACGAAAGCGGTCACCGTAACCGTGATCTCCTTTAAACAGCAGGCCTATGGCTTCCAGCTGGGCATTGGTGCGGGCATCTGAGCCAAACACCTTGTTCATGAAACCGTAACCGTCAGGTACATAACCAATGCCGTAATCGCGGATTATAGACGCTGGCAGGTCGCGTTGTTTTAGGTATTCAGCTGCTTTGCTGCCGGTTGGAGCGGTCAATGCACGACTCATGGCTTCTGAAGCACGGACCAGCATTTCATAAGCCTTTTTCTCGCGTGCCTCATCACCGGTTTGACGCTGAGCATCTTGAGGCACTTCCATGCCGACTTTTTCGGCCAGGTATTCCACGGCTTCAGGAAAAGAGTAACCGTCGTGTTCGATAAGGAACTGGAATGGACCGCCACCTTTGCCGCAGCCGAAACAGTAATAGAGCTGTTTGTCGGCTGAGACCGAGAAAGAGGGCGATTTTTCATTATGGAAAGGGCACAAACCCATCATGTTTGAACCGGACTTTTTCAGTTCGACATGGCGCGCGATAATCTCCACCAGATCGGTGCGCGAAAGTACCTCATCGAGGAATGATGGGGAAAAGTTGGCCATAGCTTACCTTGTAGTGTCTAACTCAGTGATATGCAAGCCCTAACCCAGACGGGATTTAACGATTCCGGAGAGTTTGCCCATATCGGCACGACCCTCTGCTTTGGCTTTAACAATGGCCATGACCTTGCCCATATCACGCATGCTTGTAGCACCTGTATCGGCAATGGCCTGATCAATGAGTCCAGCCAGCTCATCATCGGAGAGTGGTTCGGGCATATAAGCCTGGAAAATGGCCGCTTCGGCCAGTTCTTTTTCTCTTAAATCTTCGCGACCGGCTTGAGCATACTGGTTGGCGGCATCCAGGCGCTGTTTGAGAATCTTACCGATTATTGCCAGCACTTCTGCCTCATCCAGTGTATGCCCGACTTCAATCTCCTTGTCTTTGATTGCAGCACGCAGCATGCGAATCGAGGAGAGTTTTAGTTTGTTGCCCGCTTTCATGGCGGCTTTCATATCATCGGTTAACTGTTGCTGCATAGGATTCTCCAAGGCTTGTTCTTAAACTCATAAATAAAAAATGCCGGACCCAAAGGCCCGGCATTTTATCTTTTACTACGCGAGGGCGAACTTAAAAGTCGCGGTTCTCACGCATACGTACACGACGAAGGCGCTTCATTAGGCGCTTGCGTGCAGCAGCTTCTTTACGTTTCTTGGCGATAGAAGGCTTTTCATAAGCTTCACGGCGACGGCATTCGGAAACAACACCACCTTTTTCTACCTGTTTGCGAAAGCGCTTCAGCGCAATTTCAAACGGCTCATCAGAATTAACTTTAATTCCTGGCATGTAAAAAAATCACCTCCTTGGGATCGCCCAAAAAAAATGGCCTTAGACTTACGCCGTCAGGCTCGCCCTTCTTACATTGCGACGTTAGGCTCGCAACCAGCCCGAAAGGGCATAAAAAGGGCGGCGGATTATGGCAAGCAATGGGCACAAGTCAAATCAGGTGTTAGAAACACAGACATCTTCTTCGTCTGCAATGTTGCGTGCAGCGTCCAAAGTGGGCGGCTGGACAATGATTTCGCGTATTCTTGGTTTTGTACGTGATATTTTTCTGGCGCGTGTACTGGGTGCCGGCCCGCTTGCGGATGCCTTTTTTGTGGCCTTTAAACTGCCCAACTTTTTCCGCCGCATGTTTGCCGAGGGTACACTCACAGTAGCGCTGGTGCCGGTGCTTTCGGATGAACGAGAGAAGAGTGAAGCAGAGGCACACCATTTCCTCAATGCACTGGCTACAATGTTATTGATTGCGGTAACCGGATTCACCATGCTGGGCATCGCACTCATGCCATGGCTTTTATATCTGTTTGCGCCCGGGTTCGCTGATGAACCGGATCGCTGGAACATGTCGCTCACACTGGCTCGCTGGATGTTTCCTTATCTTGCCCTGATTTCGCTGGCAGCAATTTCCTGGGCCGTACTCAATACCTATAAACGATTCGCCGTGCCTGCAGCCAGCCCTGCGCTGCTCAATGTGGCGATTATTTTTGCTGCCCTGGTGCTGGCCCCCTCATTTGAAAACCCGGCCATGGCATTGGCAATCGGTGTTGTGCTCGGCGGTTTTTTGCAGCTGGCCATTCAGTTCCCTGCCTTGAAACGTATTGGTTGGGTGCCGCGGCTGAGTTTTGATTTCAGGCAGCCTGCCATTAGAGAGACATTCACCCTGTTTGTCCCTGCCGTGCTCGCTATCGGAGCGGTGCAGATCAATATTCTCGTCGGCACGATTTTATCTACGCTGCTCGATACGGGTGCCGTTTCTTATCTCTATTACTCCGATCGCATTGTGCAGTTGCCTCTGGCGCTGTTTGGTATCGCCATGAGTACGGCATTGTTACCTACGCTTTCAGGCCACCTTTCCCGAGGTGATCAGGTTTCAGCCGGAGAGGATTTGCGCTCAGGCTTGGTCTGGCTGACCTGGATCACACTACCTGCCGTGGTGGGAGCTTTTTATCTGGCCGAACCGATTGTTGTGACCCTGTTTGAACGCGGTCTGTTTTCGCATGCTGACAGTGTTGCAACTGCACAGACGTTGCAGGCCTACGCGGTTGGTCTGATTGCCTTTTGCTGGGCGAAGCTACTGGCCAGTGCCTGTTATGCGGGCAAAGATGCGAAAGCACCGATGCGTTATGCTGCCATCAGTGTGGCGGTGAATATTGTGCTCGCGGTTATTTTTATGCAGTTCTGGGCTTATGTTGGACTGGCACTGGCCACGTCTCTGGCGGCATTTGTAAACGTTGCTTTGCTGTATATGAGACTGAGCAAAACATACGGCTCGCTGCTTTCTTTTAGAAGCGTATGGCGACTGGTCAGTGCGTTGGCAGCCAGCGTGCTCATGGTACTCAGTCTTGCTGGATTAGAGATGCTATGGGTTTTCCCTGCCAACGGTGCGATGCAGTTTGCCTGGGTTGCAGTTGCAGTCACCGGCGCTGTCGCAGTTTTTTTCGTTTCTGCTTTAATATTGGGAGAGCGGGAACTGTTGTTGCGTTTTTTAAGGAAGCGCTGATTTCATCCGTGCTTCCTTTCGGGCCACGGATGGCCTGTCAAAATAAACGGCGGAAGCCATTTTTTTGTAAGATTAGGTAACATCACACTTTTGCCTAATCGTTCTGATCCTTGGCAGGAGCCAGTGGATCAGATTATTTCAAACAGGAGAAACGATGCAGCGTGATGTAATTGTCTTCGATATCGAAACCGTGGTGGATGCAAATGCGGCAAGGCGCGTGTTGCGGCTGCCTGATCTTACCGACGTTGAAGCGCGTGATGCACTGTCCGACTATTTCCTGGAGAAAACTGACGGGCGTAATGACTTTCCGCGCCAGCCGTTTCATCAGGTGGTGGCGATTTCCTATGGTCACCTGATTCGAGAGCCGGGCGAAGAGGGCTCTGAGCTGGTGATGCGCAGACTTGCTACCGGCGGAGATATAAAGAGTTCCGAACAGGAGATACTGGAAGGTTTTTTCCAGCTGATTGAGAAACGTGCGCCGCAACTGGTCAGTTTTAATGGCCGTGGTTTCGATGTACCGGTACTGAAGTATCGGGCTATGGCCCATAACCTGTCCTGTCCGCGCTGGTTCAAAGAGGGGGATAAGTGGAACAACTACGAATCCCGCTATTCCCGCGATTACCATTGTGATTTGCTGGAAATACTCTCCGATTTCGGTGCTTCGGCCCGGTGTTCAATGGATGAGGTGGCCGCTGCTTTCAGCATTCCCGGTAAGCTGGAAACAGCAGGTGATAATGTGCGTGAGATGTTCGAGGGTGGTCAGATCGAGGCGATCCGTAACTACTGCGAAACCGATGTGCTCACCACCATGCTTATTTTTCTACGCCATCAGCTTTTTTCAGGTGCATTCACTGAAGGTGCCTATGCACGTGCCATCTTCGGAATACGCAACTACCTTGAATCAGAATCCGAAACACATCCGCATCTCGCCGAGTATTTACAGGCCTGGGATCAGGCAGAGTATTGATCGCAATGATTTTAATCAGGTTAAATTTATCGGAATTTGAAAACGGGTGTGCCACCGTTGCACACTGATCATCATATTTATCTGGCCAGAGCTGTTCGTATCTTTGAGTTGACCCGACGAAAGCGATTTGCCAAAGCCGCGTTGAGCGAGCTGGTCGATGGTGACCCCGATCCTACAGTGCTGGATTTGATCATAGAGCAGTATGGTATCAAGCCGCCAAAGACCCAATTCAGCAAAAAGATGCTCGCATTGGCTTATAAACGAGCACTCCAGCGAGCAAAAGAGTCCGGCCTTGCTTAAAGACCAGCACCGAGCAGGCATTCTGTATTTTATCCTTCATTCGTTTCATTGGATCTCATCGCTGAACCGCTCGCGATTAAAGCAGGGATGAGATCACGCCATATATAATTACCAGAACCACAATTTCAATAAATAATAAGCGATTCATTGCATTGCCTTTCTTGAGCTGTTCGAGAAATACATTTTTTAAATTCATTCTGAGAAGCCAGTTTCTGCAAAGGTGAAGATAATCGTGTACCGGCTTATGCGACATGATATTCAGGCTAAAGGCAGGGCTAAATACAGCGTCGTATTACAAAAAACAACGAAAAGCATTGCCCGACCACGATTGCGAGCACGATTCCAGCAGCACCGTTGCCATGATTTTTTTTCAAGCATGCCAGCTTTCTGAATTTCATATCCACACCTCTATTGATCCGTTGGGGCAAGCAAAGAGTTTAAAATATAGAAACCGGGTGAATCAGTCAAAGTATGATTGTTGGTGTGCCAAAATATGTAGTTGAACTTGTTGTTCAATCTCTCCATGAAATTGGAATATGATCGGTTGAGAGCGTTACAAAATGCTGTCATTTCGAAAAAAAAGGCCCCGGTTAAGAGGCCTTTTGAGAGGAAGCTGAAAACTTGTTATTGTTGAGTCGGCGTTTTCCAGTTGATAGTCCAGATATGGAAGTCGTGAGACTTTGTGGCTTTAACTTGATGCTGTTTGCTCATCTGATTGCTGACGGCACGATCAGAATGGAAATAGATATGGCCGTTTTCACCCATACGGGCAGCGCCATCGCGGGCGGCATCAAACGTGATTTGAGTGAGTGCCCGGCCATCAGAACCAATTGACCAGATATCCCACTGCGATTTACTCTGGTATTTCAGATCGGCTTTAGCACGGTTCGAGGTGAACAGAATCCGTTTTCCATCCGCACTCCATGAGGGTTGTACATCCACACTTCTTGCGTCGGTAATCTGAATCAGATCTGAGCCGTCGGTATTGATGCGGAACAGGTGAATGCTGCGGCCAGCCTGCAAAGAAAAGACGATGCTTTTTCCATCGGGTGAGAGGGATGGATTGATGCCATCGGAGAGAACTTGCTCAGAACCATCCTTGTTGAAGCGGACGATCTCGGATGAGAAGCCTTCATATTGCCAGTTGTTGAAACTATCACGTTTGGCTGCTTTTTTCTTAGCCTTTTTATAGTTCAGCGGCTTCAGGCGTACTGCAATGATAGACTCATCGGCCAGCACAATCGGTTGGGTGATTGTTCCGTGCAATGCCTGCATTCGGCGCTGCATGCCTTCACCATCAGATATTTTTTCCCACAGTCCTAAACCGCCGGCACGGTCTGACAGGTAATACACCTGATCATCATTTTTCCAGCCTATGGAATCCAGCGCCCGTTCATCATTGGATACCCGATTAGCCGGGTCTCCGTTTTCACTAAAGCGACGTGAAACCCACGACTGTTTGCCTAGCTGGGATATCGTTAACAGATATTTGCCATTGGGGGATGGCATGGGGTACATCTCACTCTGTTTGTTCTCGAGCGTGAGCAGTACAGCTGTATCAGCCGGGGTTTTTGCATGTTTGCTTGAAGTCGTGGATGAATTCAGCCATTCCAGCATATCTGCTGCGTTTGCTGCAGGCGCAGCAAGCAGTAAACCTAGTGTCAGTAGCATGATATGTCGCATATATTTTCCCATCTGTGAATTAAAAGATGGCGCAATATGACCTGTTAATCTTAACAGTTGGGTGGATCGAAAATGAAAATGTTTTAATGCAATAATGACTGGCAAAAAAATGCTCCGGAATTTCCGGAGCATTTTATCTGATGGGGGGGAGGCTTTACGCGCCGGCCTCTAACAGTTCCTTGAGGTTGGCGAAATCCATATCCAGTTCACGTTTAGCGATGTGGCCAACCACAGGTGAGGCAACCTTGAAAAAGCGCCCGACATCAATGCTCAGTGTTCGGGTCACAGACGTCCCGCGATCTGTTGCATCAAAGCGCATCGAGGTGGACATTGGAAAGGGGCCTGTCACGCTTCTGGCTTTCCAGTAGCTGCCGTCTTCATTGCGCTCAGTCACTTCCCAGTTCTGTTCAATGACACGTCCGAGAAACTTTTCTTTCACATGGTAAATCGTACCCACTGCCGGTTGGCCTTCACTCTTTTTTTCGGACTGCAGTACCGATGTCTGCCATATAGGGTCGTTGCTGTTGTCATCAACAAAGGCAATAACTTCGGCAATAGGCAGGTTGATCTCAATGCTGCTTTCCAGTTTGCTTAATGGCACATCCTTCTCCTGAGATCAGGTTTCGCGCAGTAGTTCGGTAATGCCGGTCTTGGAGCGGGTCTGCTCATCCACTTTTTTCACAATCACTGCGCAGTACAGGTTCGGGCCACCGGATTTGCCAGGCATTGAACCTGAAACGACTACGGAATATGGAGGCACTTCGCCGTAATAAACTTCACCGGTTTCGCGATCATAAATGCGAGTTGATTTGCCAATGTATACGCCCATGGAGAGTACGGAGCCTTCACGGATGATGCAGCCTTCCACGACTTCTGAGCGCGCACCGATAAAGCAATTATCTTCGATAATGGTAGGTGTGGCCTGCAAAGGTTCCAGCACTCCGCCAATGCCTACGCCGCCGGAGAGGTGTACGTTTTTACCGATCTGGGCACACGAACCAACAGTGGCCCAGGTGTCTACCATGGTGCCTTCATCAACGTATGCACCGATGTTGACATAGGATGGCATCAGAACGGTTTTCGGCGCGATATAAGCGCCTTTGCGTACGCTTGCAGGAGGAACAACACGCATGCCGCCTTTGCGGAACATATCTTCGCCCCAACCGGCAAACTTCTGAGGCACCTTGTCGTAGTAATTGGTACCACCACCACTGATTACCTGATTGTCATGCAGCTTGAAGTACAGCAGTACACCTTTCTTCAGCCACTCCTGTGTAATCCAGTTGCCACTCGCATCTTTCTCGGCAACTCGTACACCACCGTCATCGAGCAGCTGAATGGTATGTTCAACTGCATCGCGGGTTTCAGCCGTGGCTGAGCGCATGTCCCACTCATTTTTGCTGTCCCACGCGTTTTCAATAACTTGTTGTAAATGATTCACGCATAAACTCCCTGTGCTTCTATGAATTAGATATAACGAGTCTATCCTTTCAGCCGCTGCAATCCAGCATGAAAGAGGCTCGACTGTTCAGCTTAAGACAATTTCTTCCGGTCGCTCATGGCTGAGGAACTCGATATTTGACATGGTTAGTCCGTAAGCACCGGCAAGAGAAAAAATGGCGATATCGCCGATGTCGGCGGCTTCGACGTAAACATCGTTGGCAAGTTTATCGGCACCTGTGCACAAAGGGCCGCCAAAATAGACCGACTCATCCCGGATGGTTTCCTGTCCATCAAACATCTTTTCCCTGTTCAGGCGGACAATGGCCAGCGGATGATTGATTGCTAACGCTGCGGGCCTGCGAAAATGGTTGATGCCGCCGGCACAAATGACCTGCTTTTTGCCGCGTGAGTCCTTGATGTCGAGAATTTCAGTACAGAACCAGCCGGAGTCGGCAGCCAGATAACGTCCCAGTTCGAGGAAAAATGTGCGGCCTGCAAAGCCGTACTGTTCGATCAGCGCCTTCAGCCCATCGGCATAGGCCTGTGGATCAAAATCGTGCTCGGATTCGAGATAATCAACACCGAAGCCACCGCCAAAATCAATCGTGTCACATAACACACCCTCGAAATCAGCTTCAATCTGCTTGGCCATGCCGAATACGAGTTCGCAGTTTTTCAGCAGATCGGACACCTTAAGTACGCCGGATGCGGCATAAACATGCAAACCTCGGAAATTCAATGCGCCGAGAGCCAGAATCTGGGGCAGAACAGAGCTGAGTTTCTCCTCATCGACACCAAATTTCTTTGAACCGCCGGAAAAGGTGGTCTGTGCCTCATGAATGTCGAAGTCGGCATTGATGCGCAGCAGAATATCCTGCGTTTTACCGGCAGCAGCAGCAATGCCATTCAGGCGGTGGGCTTCGGTCAACGATTCAATGTGTACGGTGCGCAGGCTGTGCTCTACAGCCCAGGTGAGCTCTTCGACTGATTTGCCGGGGCCGGTGTAAATCAGTCGTGATGCGTCGAATCCGGCAGCAACAGCTTTTTCAGCTTCACCCAGGCTCGCAATCTCAATGCCTTTCGCATCAGCTTCCAGCGCTGCAGCAAGGAATGCTGCATGCGGGTTGGCTTTCATGGCGTAAAAAACTTCTACACCTGCAGGCATGATGTCTGTCAGGTGGATGATTTTATTGCGCATTTCGCGGGTGTCGTAAATATAACAATTCAGCGTCTTGCCATGGCTGGCAAGTTCGCGAAGTTTGCTTTCCACACTATTAGAAATCTGCATGATTAAACTCTCACTTGTTTCAGGCGGCGGGCAAGTTCTGCCGCAGCGTCGGGGCCATCGACCAGGGCTGCGCGTATGTAGCCTGAGCCGGGGTTGATGCCGTTTGCATCTTCACTGCCCAGATAGGAACCGGGCAGAATCGTCACGCTCTGCTGTTGATATGCAGCCAGCGCAAATGCCTCATCGTTGCTTACTGGCAGCCATACAAAGAAGGAGCCAGCTGGAATCTCTCCACCGTAAATATCAAAAAATGCTTCCAAACTCTGACGGTATACAGCCAGATATTGCTCAACATGTGTCTCATCCGACCACGCAGCAGCGGCAACATGCTGTAAAGGCAGCGGCGTGGCAGGACCTGTATAACTGCGTAACTTGGTGAAACGTTTGATCAGCTCGGCATCACCGGCAATCAGGCCGGAGCGTAAACCTGGAAGTGCAGAACGTTTGGACAGCGAATTCATGACCAGGCAACGGGAAAAGCCTTTCCGCCCCAGATTCTCTGCTACCTGCAGCAGACCTGACGGTTTGTCCGCCCAATAAATTTCGGAGTAACATTCATCGGATACAATATAAAAATCATGCAGATCGGCAAGTGCCAGTAGCCCTGCATAATAGGCCTCATCGGCAATCCAGCCAGTAGGATTGGATGGCGAACAGACGTAAACCAGGGCTGTATCGGCCCACACCTCATCCGGGACACTGTCCAGATTCGGGGCAAATCCGGTTTCACTGTTGCATGCCAGAAGATAAGGCTCGGCCCCTGCAGTATAAGCAGCCCCCAGATAGATCTGATACATCGGGTTGGGCATCATCACATAGGGTTTGCGCCCGGTTTGTTTTTCAGCATCAGGATTCACCAGCGCATGCGCGATGGCAAACAACGCTTCACGCGTTCCATTGGCACTTAATACCTGCGTGGCAGGGTTTACGCTGCTCAGGCCATAACGCCTGCTCAGCCAGCTTGCGATAGCGGAACGTAATTCCATGCCCCCGACAGTGGACGGGTATTTGGAAAAACCTGCCAGGTGCTGTTGCAGGGCAGGAGCAACAAAGGCGGGAAGCGGCAGGCGTGGCTCTCCTGCCCCTGCATCGATATGGGCAAGTTCAGGATTAGGCTGAAAGCCAGAAAACAGCGCTTTCAGCCGCTCGAATGGATAGGCGCCGAGTCTGTCCAGACGCGGCTGCATCGATTTTTTTTGCACCTTACTTGGAGAGGTCGATGCCACGGGCAGTAATCATCTTGCTCCATGGGCCAAGGTTTCCCCTTGCGTCAAATGCACGGATTCTGAACAGGAAATCTTTTTTGTCTGTTTTCAGATTAATCAGTTTGCTGGATTTCAAATCGACCAGTCTTGCCTGCGGCTCATGCTCATCAAAGCGGCGCCAGAGGCCGGGGCACTGGCAGTAAGGATCCATGTCTGTGCGGTCAATCTGGTAGCCAACGCCATCAGGGATTCCTTTCAGGGTGAACTTCAACTCCAATACATTACCTACGACCTGGTGGCTCAGCTCACTGATATAGGGTTTGGCAGCTGCTCCACTGGCTGGCTGGGGCGCTTCTTTGCGGCCACAGCCGCTGAGCAGGACAACTGCAGCCATCAATAGAATGAATCCATAGTGTTTGCGATTACTCATGGTGAGACTCCAGGTTCTTTTTCCAGTCTGCAGCTTGTTTGCGCACCTGATTGGGCGCGGTGCCGCCAATATGATCGCGTGCAGCCACGCAGGTTTCTACAGAAAGTGCGCGCACCATATCCGTGCTCAAACGTGCGTCAATGTTGGCGCAGGCCATCTCATCCATGGTATGCAGTTCGATGCCTGCCTTAATGCAGTGGCCAACAGATTTACCGACAATTTCATGCGCGTCACGGAATGGAACACCGGCACGCACCAGCGCATCGGCAAGATCGGTTGCGGTTGCAAAACCGGATGAGGCCGCTGCGTGCATGATCTCTCTGTTCACCTTCATGCCCGGCAGCATATCGCCGAATACACGCAGGCATCCTTCCAGGTTGTCAAAGGCATCAAATATGGCGGTTTTATCTTCTTGCATGTCTTTGTTGTAGGCCAGTGGCAATCCTTTCATGGTAACCAGAATGGCAACCAGACCACCGATAATGCGGCCGGATTTTCCGCGTACCAGTTCCGGCATGTCCGGGTTTTTTTTCTGCGGCATGATTGAAGAGCCTGTGCAAAAAGCATCGGGCAGATCAATGAAACGAAACTGGGCGCTCATCCACAGAATCAGTTCTTCGGAAAACCGCGACAAGTGCACGGCGCAGATGGACGCCGCGGCCAATAGTTCCATGATAAAGTCGCGATCAGACACAGAATCCAGCGAGTTTCCAGTCGGAGCATCAAAACCAAGAGATTCGGCTGTGCTAAAACGGTTGATGTCGAATGTTGTGCCAGCAAGCGCTGCAGAGCCAAGAGGGCACTGGTTCATGCGGGTTCGGGCATCGGCAAAACGCCCTGCATCGCGCTCGAACATCTCCACGTAAGCGAGCAGATGATGGCCTAGAGTCACCGGCTGTGCGGTCTGCAGATGGGTGAATCCGGGCATAATAGTATCGGCATGGGTTTCAGCCAGAGAAACCAGCACAGACTGCAGATGGCGGATACGTTTGATTATCGTATCGGTGCGGCTGCGCAGGTAGAGGCGGGTATCGGTTGCGACCTGATCATTTCGTGAACGCGCGGTATGCAGGCGTTTGCCAGCATCGCCGATTTTCTGGGTCAGGCGGGATTCGATATTCATATGCACATCTTCCAGCGCAATGGTGAATTCAAATTCGCCGCTTTCAATTTCACCGAGGATTTCATCGAGTCCGCGTAAAATCGAATGATGATCTTCTTGTGAGAGTATGCCCTGTGCGCAGAGCATGGCCGCATGGGCTTTTGAGCCGGTGATATCTTCGGCATACATGCGAGCGTCCACATCGGTGGAGGCATTGAATGCTTCTACAAATTTATCGGTAGGGGATTCGAAACGACCGCCCCATGGTTTTTCAGACATATTAGGCACCTGTGCTGGGCCTCGTGACCCGGAATAGGGCAACTATACCTTTGCCTGTAGAGAACGGAAGCACCGGCCGGAAGGCCGACCTTTCAGGCTGCACTGTAGCTTACTTCAAATAAGCCCTTACCTCATCAGCAAAGCTTGCCGGTGAGATGGGTTTTTGCATAAAACCGTCGAAGCCTTTGGCAAGCAGGCGGTCTTCTTCCCCGGCCATCACCGATGCGGTTAACACAATCACCGGAATATCACGGGTAACAGGTGATTTGCGCAATTCGCGCATAGCGTCGAGGCCGCTCATGCCGGGCATGCGTAGATCCATTAGAATCAGGTCGGGCGGATCCTGCTGGGCTGTGGCAATTGATTTCTCGCCACTATCAACCAGCGTGACATGAAAATCTTCGAGTTCGAGCACATCGCATGCCAGTTCAAGGTTCAGGAAATTATCGTCTACGATTAGAATATGAGGTCTCTTCATTAGTCCTCCATGACTGTGCGGTTGCCGCCTTCATCAATTGCAATAGCCAGCCTCTGTTTCAGTATGCCCATCAGTTCACTGGTGTCGTGACCTTCACCTGATGCGATACCGCCAATGGAGGCGGTAAGCTTGCCAGCCTGAGTTTCGGGCAACGGCAGCCGTTGATGGCTGATACGCAGGCGAATTTTTTCGGCCACACGACTGGCTTCTTCTACCGAGATGCCGGGCAGGAGCAGGACGAAACTACTCTCGTCGAGTCGGGCCAGTACATCGCCTCTGCGGATGATGGACTGGACTGTCAATACGGTGGCTTTCAGCGCAGCAAGGCCCCAGCGTTTACCATGGTCTTTACAATAGCCGTCGTATCCGTCCATTTCCCATGCGATGAGAGAAAAGTTATGCGAGTACCTGACCGAGCGGGCGATCTCATGGTCGAGGCGTCGTTGCATATAACGCTGATTGAAACAGCCCAGTTTGATATCGACCAGTTTGGCTTGCAGCGGATAGAGCAGCTCCAGCTTGTGCAGTTGATGTAGTACATCGGCTTTCTTGCTCAGGCCCTTGATCAGGATACGCTCGACATCATGGCCGAGCATGAGTGCCTCTTCACGGGTGAGGTCTTTGGCGGTAAAGATCACCACCGGGATATCGCAGGCACTCGGGTGCTCCCTTAATTTGTCGACCACATCAAAGCCGGTCATGCCGGGCATCATGAGGTCGAGAATGATAAGGTCGGGTTCGCGTTCAATGGCAAGGCGAACACCTTCCGCACCGTTGCTGGCCAGCAAGATGTGGTAGCCCTCAGGGGCCAGCGTTTCTTTCAGATATTCACGCACCGATGCATCGTCATCGACAACCAGCACAGATGGAGCCGATGGAACAGGTGCAATGTGCTTGCCGTAATGAGAAACCATTTCCAGCAGGTCGTTGCGCTGCATGCCTTTGTCAATCTGACTGATGGTTCCGCCTGTGCTGAAGCGGGGCGTGTCTGCATCGCCGCTCATCAGAATGGTGGGTGTTCTGTTGGTGGTGGATGAGCGTTTCAAGAGTTGAATCCGGTCATAGGTGGATTCAGTATTATCCAGTATACCTAACACGATCAGGAATGGGGAAGTGCTGGATGCAGCAGCTTCCACATTGGCGATGTCCGAATGCATAACCTGATATCCCTCAGAGCTGAACATCTCCTCGGCTTTAGCTGCTCGCTGTCTGTTTTCATCAACGATCATAATCAAGGGGTGAGGGCCTCTGTCCGGGATGACCTCTTCGGTCGGCGCATGTTCGAACTGTCCCTGGTAAACCATCTGGGCGTTTGCAGCGTTGTTCACGAAAGCCACGTCGCCTTCGGTTACAACAACAGGCAGAGTGATTGAAAAGGTACTGCCTGTGGCGGGCTCGCTTTTCAGCGTGATGCTGCCGCCAAGCAATTCGACCATGCGTTTGGCGAGCGAGAGGCCGAGGCCAGTGCCGCCATGTGCCCGATCCAGTCCGCCGCTGGATTGCGTAAAGGGCAGGAATATTTTTTCCTGATCTTCGGCCGCTATGCCGATGCCATTATCCTGAATGTGGCAGGAGAGTGTTGATTCACTTCCGTGCTGCACATCTCCTTCCAGTTCGATTTCCACATCAACATGGCCGCCATCCGGCGTGAACTTGATCGCGTTGCCGATTAGGTTCACCAGAACCTGATGCAGTTTATCACGATCCGCCTGAATGTTCAGGTTCTTCTCCGCCGGAGTAAGGAGATTCAGTTCTATGTCTTTGGCTCTGGCCAGAGGTGTTAGTTCTGCTGCGACCTGCTGCCCGAACTGGACAGGATTGAATGAGGTTTCATGAATTTCCATCATGCCGGCCTCAATTTTACTGATATCAAGCAGGTCATTGATAATCGTCAGCAGTCGCTTGCCGCTGTTGTGGACGTGTCCGACATAGCGGTGCTGTTTGGCGCTCAGTTCACCCGCGCGCACATCCGAAAGCAGTTCGGAAAAGCCGATAATGGCGTTGAGCGGGGTACGCAGCTCATGACTGGTGTTGGCAAGGAACTGGTCTTTTGCCCTGTTGGCGGATACCAGCTCTTCATTGATCAGTTCCAGTTCAATTTCACGCGTTTTCAACTGCCTGTTGGTTAGATTTAATTCATGCGTGCGCTCGGCGACTTTGCTTTCAAGCTCGGCGTTGGCCTGTTTGACACGTTCAAAATTCAGCGTGTTGGACAGGGCGGTAGCACAGGCTGAAGCCAGTACGATCAGAGCCTTTTCATCTTCAATCGTAAACGGAGGTTCGCCCGGGTCTTTGGAGAGGTAAATAATTCCCATTATCTGCTCTTCGAAGCGTATGGGCGTGCCGAGGAATGCTTCCATGGGTGGGTGTCCACTCGGGAGCCCGCTGGATCTTGGGTGATCTGCGATACGGTTTACCCTGACGGTTTCACCTTCTTCCCATATCAGACCAAGCAGCCCTTTGCCTTCAGGGGAGTGGGCAATGTTTGCTTCACTTTCTTCTGAAATACCTTGGAAAATAAATTTTTTCTCGCCGTTTTCGATATAGGAAAGCGCCGCATAAGGGGCGCCGGTGATCTACATACTGAGTTCACCGATATGTTTAAGCAGCGGAACACCGGCTGCTTCCCTGCCCAGAGAGATAACGGCATCGGTGATGGCTTCCTGGCATTTGCGCTGGTCAGCCTCATGAAGTATTTTTTGCTTCAAATCATGCACAAGTAAATCAAACGTGGAGGCAACCAATCCCAGCTCATCATCCCGGTTCAGCTCAATGCTGTTGGAGAGATCCCCCTGCCTGATATTTGCAGCAACTTTTGTGATTGTTTCGAGCGGGATGAGAATCTTCCTGCGTACCACCAGCCAGATGGTGAGGCCGAACAGTGCGATAATAAGGATAAGGACATTGATCATGTCACGTTTGATTTCGGAAGCGGTAACCTGATATGAGCCGGTGGTAAGGCCGAGCACCAGGACACCCCGGATCGGATTGCTGTCGTAACCGTGGCAACCCATGCAAGCGCCTTCGGCACGAATCGGGGACATATAATTCAGGTGTTCGTTGTCTTTAGAGTGGCGAATATTGGCTTTGCCTTTACTGGCCATGTTAAAAGGTGCCAGCAGTTCAGCCGAAATTTTTCCGGGTTGCTCTACAGTCGCGCGAACAAATTGTTGTTTGCCGATATAGCTGTTGACCTGATCCAGTGTTGCCCTGTCCTGGAATGCCTCAACGCCATCAGTGCGAAAGATTTTTGCCGACTCCACGCCCGGCACGGAAGCAACACGCTTGAGCCAAAAGTGGGCGATATTGGCATTGCCGGATAACATGATGCTGCTCAGGGTTGCCACAAGTGATTCGGCGACTTGAGCCCCGCGCACCTCCTGCTCATTTTTAACCATGGTTTCAGCGCGGTATTCAAACCAGAGGAAACTTGCCAGCAGCATAGGAATAAGTATCAGTGTTATTGTGACGGCCAACTTTACTCCGAGCCTGTTTTTCCAGTATTTCATGGCTTTAGCTCCTGCGGCTGAGCGAACAGGCTATGGACGGTCAGTTTTAGTGTGTTGAAATCTACAGGCTTGAACAGAATAGATGAGATTTCATCTTGATGATTGCATGTTACGTCGGCTTCGCCGGTCAAAAGAATAATCTTTGATATGAGCTCAGGTTTTTTCTGTGCGATCCAGTTTATGAGTACATCAGCGTCATGAGTCCCGAGGTGATAATCGCTGATGACGGCACTAATGTGCATGTTTTGCAGAATTGCTATGGCATCGACGATATTGGTGGCGGTCCTGGTAGAGAACGAAGTGCTTAGAATCTCGTCAAACAGCTCGACCAGAATTGCATCATCGTCAATGATCAGGACAGTCTTGTCGAAGGCTGCCTGCATCACATTGAGCATCGAGAGTGCAACGGGACGGCATTCATCTGCTGCTCAATACAATCGATCAACATTTTGGTTGTGAATGGTTTGAAAATAAGTGCATCGGGTGCGGCTTTTTCCAGCGCACGTTTGACTATCCGGCGGTCACCGGCACCGGTGATTACTAGTATGCGTGGATTGCTGCAGCTATCACTTGAGCGAATACGCTGCATCAGCTCCAGCCCGTTTATTTCGGGCAACATAATGTCAAGAATAAGTAGATCCGGCTGCATGGCGCCCAACTTCATCAGGCCGGTGTAACCGTCATTGGCAACATCAAACTGTATATCGAAAGCTGCCAGTTCAAGGGCACCCTCAATCAGCGAGCACATGGCCTGATCATCTTCAATGAGCAATACTTTATACAGCGGTTTGAGCCGGGGCTGCAGAGGTTCCATGTCGTGAGTCTTTAAAAACTGTTGGAATTCGTGCTCGAGAATGCGCCAGTGTCCCCCCGGAGTGATCACCCTCTTTAGTTCACCCTTTTGAATCCAGCGTTTAACGGTATTGATGCCAACACCACATAAACGGGCGGCTTCACCGGTAGTCATATATCTCATATCCACAACCTCACCCTGCTAAGGTAGAGCAGTAATGCGGACAGTTCAAGCGGTATGGACGGTTCGGACAGTTTCTTTCAGGAGGATCAGAGTGCAAGCCAAGCTTTAGTCAGGAATGTTGAATTATTCTGAGTATCAATAATGCGGTGGCGGGACTTCTTCATCAGGGCGGGCCAGCCCTGAGCTGCCTGCCTGCTTAAGGTGTTCGTTCAGGCTTTTCATCGCCTTTTCCAGGCGGTCGATCTGCTGTTGCTGGCGGGTTACCACATCGTTGAGTTCATCAATGATGTGATCCTGATAGGAGATCTTGGTTTCCAGTTCAATGAGGCGATTTTCCATGCGTGAAGTCTACTTTAGTACAGCCTGTTCAGCGAATACTCTGTGTTAAGCCCACAGCAGAGGGTGTTCCTGAAGGGCTGATACCTGTTCTTTCAGTGAAAGGATGTGCTGCTCCCAGTAGTGCTGCGTGTTGAACCAGGGAAATGCAGCTTTAAATGCGGGATCATGCCAGCGTTTTGCCAGCCATGCGGCATAGTGCATCATGCGCAGGGTTCTTAAGGGTTCGATCAGAGCCAGTTCGCGAGCATCGAAATCATGGAACTGGCTATAAGCGGTCAGCAGTGTGTCCAGCGATGCACTCATCTGGTTGCGATCACCGGAGAGAAACATCCACAGATCCTGAATAGCGGGCCCCATGCGGGCATCATCAAAATCGACAATATAGGGTATGCCGTGTTTTCCCGCATTGCTGTCCCAGAGGATATTACCCGGATGACCGTCGCCATGCAGACGTATCTGTTTGGCATCAACACGTTCAAATGCATCTTCAATGACGTTGAGCAGATCTTCAGCCAGCCTTTCATAGGCGGACTCCAGATCACGGGGGATAAAGTCGTTCTCCATCAGATATTCGTAGGAATCATCACCGAATGTGGCGACATCAAGTGTAGGACGGTGCTTAAAATCAGACACTGCTCCCAGTGCATGGATGCGGGCTATATATCTGCCAAGCTGTTTCAGGTGATCATCGTTTTCGAGATCGGGTGCGCGACCGGCTTTGACCGGGAACAGCGATAAGCGATGATCGAGGTAACGATGTAATGTCTTTCCTTTCAGTGTCAAAGGAGGCACGGCAGGGATTTCGAGCGAGGCCAGTTCTTCGATGAACTGGTGTTCTTCCAGAATGGCCTCATCCGACCAGCGGCCCGGGCGATAGAATTTTGCGACCATGGAGGGCTCATGTTCGATGCCGACCAGATAAACGCGGTTTTCGTATGAATTCAGTGCCAGCTGATGGCCGTCACAGTGAAAGCCCAAGCTCTCCACCGCCTGGATTACCTGTTCAGGTCCGAGATCAAAAAATGCTTCCTGTTTAGTCATGGCGGGAAGCTAACACAGGCATTTGCTAAAGCGTCAGAACTACTGTTTAGATCGCGGCGATGCGTTTTGTGCGGCCTGTCACGGACGCATGATGATACATGCCGCATAGTTGAGCTATGCAACGACCTAACCTTACCCCAACCTTATTCGCTCGCTCAGGGCTTGCGCTGATCGCCTGGCTCATGGCGCTGGCTTTACTGGCTGCCTGTTCCACTGTGATCGTAAAAACGAAACCGGACGTTTTCAAGCCGGAAGTTCAACAGAGTGCCTCTGAGAAGAAGCAGCAATTTTTTGCTTTTATGAAACCGCGTGTTGAGCAAGAGAACAAACGCATAACCGAGCAACGCAAGCAGCTGCTCAAACTGCAGGATAAAAAACAGCTCAGTCGCAGTGATATGCAGTGGCTGCAGACGCTTGCTAAAGAGTACGAGGTGAACATTGATGAACAGCTCACGCCGAAACAGTGGCAGAGACTCAAAGCGCGTGTGGATGTGATACCGCTTGAAATGGCACTGGTGCAGGCTGCCAATGAGTCGGCATGGGGTACTTCACGTTTCGCCCGCAAGGGAAACAACTATTTCGGGCAGTGGTGTTACGAGAAGGGCTGCGGCATCGTGCCTGAACAGCGTGCAGCCGGTGCCACCCATGAAGTACGCAGCTTCAGTGATGCACGAGAATCAGTGGATGCCTATATGAATAACATCAACACCACCCGCGCTTACGCCGAGTTTCGAAATTTGCGCCAGCAGTCCAGAAACAAAGGGCGCGCGCTTAACGCTGAAAAGCTGGTGCTGGGCCTGAAATCTTACTCCGAACGCGGCATGGACTATGTAAAAACCATTCAGGCCATGATTCGCAGTAACCGCGAATTGATCGAACAGAGTTAACGGCTTTTGATCGTTCACCGCAGAGAATGCAGAGGAAAATCTAAAAATAAGCAATTTCTATTTGCACCTGGCCATGATGACCTTGCAGTGAAAAACCTGTGTACTCTGGGGTAAAAAGCTGACAGACATAGTCATGATTAAGGGGTCGATTTATATCGGCCCCTTATTTTTTTGAGTCCTTTTTTTCCGCCAGTGCAAACAGATGAGAAGACCTTATTCGGCTATGTGCGACCGATTCCGCTTGTGTTGGTCACGCAAGTCGCTCTGACGGCCGGGCTAACGTGCGCTGGACGTATAGCGAGGCAGGAGCGGTATGGAAACGTCAAGTCGAGCAGAATAGTGTTTGTTTTATTGTACCAACCTTTACGAACATGACCCGCGACATTGAGTGCGTATAAACAAGATGGAAATTAACTAAGCTGGATAACCCGTACGGTGTTAAATAAGAATTTCATTGACTGTTCGCTGGATTTGATAGTAATTTACATATATCGTGAAGGTATCCCGCCCTATGGCGGACTTTATATGATATGTTGTGGAGGTTATTGGTGAATTGAGGGATTTTCTGGGACAGCCTTCGCTAAAAAAATATTTCAAGATAGAAACGATTGCCACGTTTATCGCACTGCTACTCATTTCCGGTGTCTCGCTGTTCAGTCTCAACAAAGCTATCGCTTTAAGTAATGCCATTGTCGAAACAGCGCTAACAGAGATTCACGGTACCATGTCGTTGCGACTGGCACTCAACCGTTCGGCCATGCCTGTTAATGATTACATTATTCGCGCGGGTGAGGATGAGAAAATCAATTATATCGCCCTGCGGGATGAAACGGACAGGCAATATAAAGCGCTTGCCACGACTGTGAAAAACAGGGCTGATCTCAGCGAGACATTGAATCAAAGCCTGGCTGCCTGGAACAACGCAAAAAAACTGGCGAACGCCATTATGCTAATACCCGAGCCAATCGGAAATTCTCATGCTGCCGAGCAGATGGAAGCATTCGATGCACTCATCGACCAGGGAACCGATCTGTTAAGTGAGATATATGATGAGATCTACAAAGATACTGTAAAGAGCCATGACCGCCTTCATGAGATAGAAAGTCAATCCACAATCCTTGTGGTGTTATTATCAATAACCGGACTGGCCATAGCCGTTTTTGGAAGCATTCAGCTTGCACGCATATTTTTCCCTCCACTGAATAGAATTATGGCCGGGGTTCGGCTGTATGGGCGCGGCAATCTTGATCACAGAATTACCAATGATATGCCAGTGGAACTCGATGAACTGACGCATGGCATCAATGATATGGCCGGAAAACTGGATGATATTTATTCCGAGCTCAGAAAATCATCGTACAGGGATTCACTGACCGGCTGCCACAACCGGCGTAAACTCGATGAAGATATTCTGGCAGCTTACTCCCTGGCCAATCGCAGCGATGAGGCGTTAACCGTACTTATGCTGGATCTGGATTATTTCAAACGGGTGAATGATACCTATGGCCATGCTGCAGGTGATTCGGTTCTGCTGACCGCAGCAGAGATTATCCGTTCTCAGTTGCGTAAACATGAATTCCTATACCGTTATGGTGGTGAAGAGTTTGTGGTGATCCTGCCAGCTACAAAAGCGGCGGATGCTATTATTCTGGCTGAGCGTATCCGAACCTGTGTGGCCAACAAAAAAATGGATGTCGGCAGCAGCAGTCCTGTCACAGTCACGGTGAGTATAGGCATTGCTGATAATAGTCAGGCAGGAAACAGCATCAAAGAGATGATCGATTTGGCAGATAAAGCCTTATATGCGGCGAAAGAGGAAGGGCGAAACAGGGTCCATGTTGCCACCTGATTCACTACATGATTCCGATATTTGTCGGATATTGGAGGCCAAGGGCCCGCAAACTGTCTGATAAAGTGCTCCATTGAAGTTGTACCTGTGCTTGCGAAAGAAGCTTACGCATGCATCGACTTTCGGGCTGTTACGAACACCACATTGCCTGGTGATCCCTCAAGGCAGCACTATAGGGGTAGAAACTTGTCTGAAGTTCCCCCGCCTGAGTATGGATTGAAAGCTTCAGATGGAAAATTGAAGGGGCTATATACTGTTGTCCGGAAGTGAGCGCAGGGGGGCGTAGAAACGCTGTTGTGTTACACTCTTTCCAGAACAATGAAATCGTAAGCGTAAGCATTCTTCTCATCCGGTGCGTGGGATTCTCGGAAGATTTCGCGCCAGCTGCTACGATCGAATTCCGGAAACCATGCATCACCCTCAAATTCGCCATCAATTTCGGTGATATATAAGCGCTCGGCCTGATCAAACAGTTGCGCGTAAATTTCGGCGCCACCCATCACCATCACTTCATCCGCGTCATTTGCTGCGGCCAGCGCTTCGTCGACTGTGTTGGTTACAGTGCAGCCTTCAACCTGCAAACCCTGCTGGCGCGTTAGTATCAGGTTGCTGCGGCCCGGCAGTGGCCTGCCGATGGAGTCATAGGTTTTGCGGCCCATGAGGATAGGTTTGCCCATGGTGTTTTTTTTAAACCAGGCCATATCAGCCGAAAGTTTCCACGGCAGTGCATTGTCAGAGCCGATCAGGCGGTTGTTATCCATGGCCCAGATCAGGGAAAGTGTCGGTTTTGTCATCGGCTAACCATCATCATTGGCGTTGTTATTGCAATCACCGGTTGATGCCTAGCGCACGCAGATCCAGCTTTCCATCCAGTATGGGCGGGCACCAGAAATAACTGCCGGTCACCGGCGTGGTGAAACTAAACAGGGCATCAACCTGCCCGTCATCCGCACCAACCATGCGTTTGAGCAGGGCATGAAAAGCATTGAAGCTGTGGCCAAAGGCGACAAATACCAGCCCTTCATGGGCCGCATCAGCCCATGGCATGGAACGGCGCAGGATAAATGCTTCCGGGTCGAAATCTTCTTGTGCTGTGCGTTTCACATGGGCTGTTTCTGGCGCATCATCAATCTCTTCATTGTCCGACTTTCTGCGACCTATGGTGTCATCCTGCTCTGTTTCGGGCCTGGAGAGGAAATCATCGAGATTATGTACCCACTGTTGCACGGCAACAAAACTGGAGCCATCCAACCCTTCACCGGCATTGCCAAGAATCGCTGCTTGAACGGCCAGATCATCAACCGGATTTTCCGTGCCATCCTCATAACCGGTCAGATCACGACCGATATCAAAGCGGAAGCCGTCAATGATCTGTTCACAGACAAAGCCACCCGCCAACAGGTTGACCAGTTCATGGGTGTGGTGGACCAAAATGCCACGATCATCTCCGCGCAGCCAGCACCAGAGATCGGCATTTGTAACCGGTATTTCAACCCGGGCATTTTCGAACTGCGGAAACGAAGTCAGTCCGACGATGCAGCTATTCAGCGATTTGGCGAGCCCGGCTCCAATGCCGACAACGACTGATTTACCGTCTGCAAAGTCAGCCAGCTTTTGCAATGCGGCCCTTGCATCACCATTTTCTGAGACAGAGAAACTGAGGTAACGTGCCTGTTTCGGCACGTCGGCAAGGATGCCAGTTTGATAGTTGCTCATGGTCCTGTCTCCTGAATTAACTTGTTTTATTCCAGCCTATGATCAGCCTCAAATCGCAATCGGCGCACGAATACCCGGATGGCACTCATAATTGATCAGTTCGAAATCTTCGAAAGTAAAATCGAAGATGTTTTTTATGTTCGCATTGATTTTCATGATTGGCAGGGTGAATGGCTCCCTTGCCAGTTGAGTTTCCACCTGCTCTGTATGATTGGAATAGAGATGGGCATCTCCAAAGGTGTGTATAAAATCGCCCGCTTCCAAATCACAGCACTGGGCAATCATCATGGTCAGCAGTGCATAACTGGCGATATTGAAAGGCACACCGAGGAAAATATCTGCACTGCGCTGGTAGAGTTGGCAGGAGAGCTTGCCATCAGCGACATAAAACTGGAAAAAGGCATGGCAGGGGGCAAGTGCCATTTTGCCGTTGTGCACATTATCTTGTGGGCTGATTGATTCATCAGGCAGGTCGGCCACATTCCAGGCTGAAACAATCAGGCGGCGAGAATTGGGTGTGGACTTGATCTGTTTGATCAGCTCTGAAATCTGATCAATTGATTCACCGTTCGGCGCAGGCCAGTTGCGCCACTGGTAACCATATACAGGGCCTAATGATCCATCTTCAGTTGCCCATTCTTTCCAGATGCTGACGCCATTTTCAGTCAGGTATCTGGTGTTTGTTTCACCTTTGAGGAACCATAGAAGTTCATGGATGATGGATTTCAGATGTACTTTCTTGGTGGTTGCCAGTGGAAAGCCTTCGGAGAGATTAAATCGCATCTGGTGACCGAATACCGACCTGGTGCCGGTGCCGGTGCGGTCGCCTTTCTGTGTGCCGTTGTCGCGCACATGGCGCATTAAATCTAGATAGGCTTTCATGTTTCCCCTCGCCGGATGAATGTAACTTGGATAAACTCGCGTCTGTCATGAATCATGGCAGAGAGTTAAGTCGAGGTGAACCATGTATATACGTTGGATGAGTGTTTCAATTGTGATGGCCTGTATGGCAACTCCGGCATGGGCGGCTCCGATCACCGCAACGGATAAAATCGTCAACGCATTTATGGATCTGGACAGCAATCATTCGGACGGTGTTTCGCAGGGGGAATACAGGGCCATGGTTGAACAGCGCATGAATGTGCGTTTCAAAGAGATGGACGCTAATCGCAACGGTGAAGTTAGTGCAGAAGAATACCGTGAATTCTGGCTGAGCAAAAAAGCACAGTGGTATCGTCTGGAGCGTTAAGGAATTCAGTAGCCCTTAAGCTTGTTTCATCGCGCATTCGTGGCTGGCTTATCTAGCGTGACATGCGCAGGCGAATCACAATAGTTCTTTTGCCAATAGTGGAGTGACGAGAGAGCAGGGCACTGCCGAGCTTGCTTGCTTCATTCTGTGAGGCTGCAATGGTGACGGTTTGATCCAGCGGTACGGTCAGCTCTGTTGTGGCACCTGTGATTTCCACGATATCAGCCGGTCTGGTTTGTGGTGTTGCATTGTAGCGCATGTTGGCTGCATTCGATGGCGGAGTGTTCGGGTTTTGTGCCGTGCCAAGATCAACCAGCATTTCATGCCTTCCCGTGACCTGCGCTGACTTTCGTTGCATCCATGGGGTAATGCGAATGCGCGCCTGATCAAGGCCGACGGGCCATGCCTGTACCTTGAAGCCGGAGGTGATAGGTATCAGTTCGACACTGTTCATTTTCACCAGACCATAACCGGAGAGCCATAGTCTGGTTTCATGGTTCAGTGTCTGCAGCGTACCTACTTCGATATTGCCCGGTTCATTGGCGCTGATGCGAAGCTGGAAACTGCTCCTGTTGCTCGAGCTGTTGCTGTGATCATCCAGTTGAATGCGGGCCCAGCCACCGGGCAGCTGATCTGTTGAAATATTCGCAGATGACAGGCCTGAACTTGAGCTTGTATCTGAGCGTACATCTTCAATCTCAACCTGGGCCAGGAGTTGCTGAATCGGTTGATCCAGCTGTTTCAATAGTGTTCTGGCCTGTTTGATGTGGGTAACATCATCATCGAGGATCAGGATGCGGCGTGAAGTGATGATGACCACCTTACCCTGCTCTGAAAGTCGGCTCCTGGCTGCATCGGCAGCTTCCTGCATGGGCAGGTAATAGACTTCGATCACTTCAGATGCGGCATAAGCAGGGGCCAGCAGAGATAACCACATGGCTAGCGCTGTCAGCAGTCTGATCACGACGTAAACTCCGGGTGGCCTTCTTTCAGGCCGGCCGGGTCCTCATGAATGATGACTTCGCTATCCGGATATTCAGCCATAATTTGTGCCTCAACATCATCTGCAATCGCATGCGCCTGCCTCAGGCTTAAGTTGGCATCGAGTTCGAGGTGAAACTGAATAAATGTCGTGGTGCCGGATCTGCGCGTGCGCAGATCGTGTAAACCCCGTGTTTCCGGGTGCGCGTTTACGATGGCTTTGATCTGATTACGTTCTTCAGTGGGCAGTTCACGGTCCATCAACAGGTTGAGCGATTCGCTGGCGATATCCCAGGCGCTGTAGAGGATGTAAGCGGCAATAAGCAGGGCAAACAGCGGGTCGAAGCCTGCCCAGCCGTAATAGGCCAGCAGCAGTGCGATAATGACGCTGCCATTCACCAGCAGGTCGGTTTTGTAATGCAGACTATCGGCCTTGATGGCGGTGGATCCTGTTTTGCTGATTACATGTTTTTGGAACATCAGCAAGGCGATCGTGGCGAGTATGGAGAATACCATGACGCTGACACCGGTTGCTACAGCCTCAACCGGTTTAGGGTTCCAGAAGTGAGATATGGCTTCAAGTATGAGAAACAGGGCTGAGCCGCTGATGAATGTCGCCTGCCCGAGGCCCGCCAGCGCCTCGGCCTTGCCGTGGCCGAAGCGATGCTCTTTGTCCGCAGGCATCAGTGCATGGCGTACGGCCAACAGGTTGATGATGGAAGCGGCTGCATCCAGGCATGAATCGATCAGTGTCGCCATCAGGCTGACTGAGCCGGTCAATCCCCATGCAACGGTTTTAACAACGATCAGCGTAAGGGCGACCAGTGTGGAAGCATAGGTAGCCCATCGTAGCAGGTTTGCCTTTTGCTCAGGCGTAGTATTTTTCATAAGCCGATTCTGCCGTAATTTCCCGCTGAATAAAGTTACAATTATTTTATGCTTATGCATTGAACATGACTTTCAGTTGGAAGCGCACCATGATAAGGCCATGCGAGAACTGACTTCACCGCACCAGAATGAACGCCCGCAAGGCACGGGAGTAGAACTGATTGTTTTGCATGCCATCAGTTTGCCAGCCGGGCAGTTTGAATCGCACTACATTGATGATCTGTTTATGGGCAGGCTGGACTGCTCAATACACCCGGATTTTGAATCGTTGAGCCATTTGCAGGTCTCGGCACATTTTGTTGTCGACCGCCGTGGTGAAATTACGCAGTTTGTTGGCAGTGATCGCCGCGCATGGCACGCAGGCGTGTCCGAATGGCAGGGCAGGAGCGGTTGCAACGATTTTGCTGTTGGTATCGAAATGATTGGTGATGAGAAACGACCATTTACTCAGGCGCAATATCGTGAAACGGCCCGCCTTTGCCGGGTGTTGATGAAACGCTATCCGCTGATTTCCGTTGATCGTATCGTCGGGCATCAGGATATTGCGCCGGGGCGCAAGTGGGATCCCGGTAAACAATGGCACTGGGATAAATTTAAACGTTCCCTGCAGCGCATCAAACGCATGGATCTGGAGATAATATGACAAGTTGGCTGGAGCTTTTTCCATCGATGAATCAATTGCCGACACCTGTGGCCAAAGAGCTGACCGGGCTGCAAACGATGAAGGTGCCAAAGGGAACTGTTTTGTTTCGTGATGGTGATGCCTGTCAGGGTTATGTGTTTGTGCTCGATGGCTCAGTACGTGTGCATAAGATGGACTCTGAGGGAAGAGAAATTGTGCTGTATCGCGTGGAGGATGGTCAGACCTGTATGCTGACCACATCCTGCCTGCTTGGTGGTAAGGCTTATCCTGCCGAAGGTATTGCTGAAGTAGAGACCGAACTGGCACTTATCCCGGCCAAACGTTTTGACGAGCTGCTTGCTGACAGCGCATTCCGCAAGTTTGCTCTGGGTATGATATCTGAGCGCATTGCCGATCTGATGGCGCTGATAGAAGATGTTGCTTTCGGACGTATGGATGCACGACTGATTCGTCGATTGATGGAGCTTGATGATGGTAGCCACATGCTCAAATTTACGCATCAACAGCTTGCTACCGAGTTGGGCACAGCACGGGAAGTGATTAGCCGGATTCTGAAAGATTTTGAACGGCGTGGTCATGTGACTCTGGGGCGTGCAGAGATAACCCTGACTGATCTTGATGCGCTCTGGCATATTGCGACGACTGATGTGTGACAATATCACGGTGTTGTCATATGAGATGGGCTAGAATGCAGTAATCCTAGAAAACAGAGAACCTGAGGAGGTTAGTGATGAAGGCAAATGTAGGAACGATTGATCGAGTATTCAGGTTGTTAGCAGGTGCGGCAGCGATTGCTTTTGGTTATATGGGTGGCCTGGAAGCACCCTGGAATGCGATAGCGATTGGCGCAGGTAGTGTGCTTGTGCTGACGTCGGTGATTAAATTTTGCCCGCTTTATGCAATTGTTGGGGCGAGCACATGCGGCAAATGTAAAACTTCAGAAAGTTAAGAAGCAACTTCCAGCGTTTAAGCGGCCTGAATGGGCCGCTTTTTTTATGTCGCTGATTGGCGGCGACGAGCGACTTCGGTTTTCAATTGACCGCAGGCTGCCGAAATATCACGCCCTCGTGATTCCCGGACAACGGCAATGATCTTTGCCGTTACCAGCACATCACGGAAGGCTGTAACAGTAACGTCGCTCGGACTTTCATATACAGCACCCGGATAGGGGTTGAATGGCAGCAGGTTGATGGTGCAACCCAGTCCTGCAAGCAAATCACACAAGCGTTTGGCGTCTTCAATGGAATCGTTAACTCCGGCCAGCATAACATATTCGATCAACACACGTTTATTGCCGCGCGCCTTGATATAATCGTTTACCGCTTGCATCAGTTCAGCCATCGGGTATTTGCGGTTGATTGGAATCACACGGTTGCGCACTTCATCCGTAGTAGCATTGAGCGAAACAGCCAGATTGCACGGCAGTTTATCTTCCATCATGCGGTATATGGCCGGAACCATGCCTGAGGTGGAGAGGGTGATGCGGTTGGGTGAGAAAGCCATGCCTTTGGGGTCTGCGGCGATACGTACAAATTGAGCCACTTCATCATAATTGTGTAGCGGCTCACCCATGCCCATCAACACCAGATTACGCACATTGCGATGGCTGATCTCTTGCCCGGCCATCACTTGAGCGACCATTTCCGCAGCAGTCAGATTTCGTGTAAGCCCTGCTGTTGCGGTCAGGCAAAACGTGCAGCCGACTGCACAGCCGACCTGAGTGGAGATGCACTGGGTGAGGCGACCGGACCCCTGAATCAGTACCGTCTCCACCTCTTTTCCATCATTCATTTTCAGCAGTAATTTGCGAGTGCCATCTTCAGATTGCTGCTTGGCGGTACATTGCGGCTGCAATATCGAAACATGTTCGGCCAGATACGCAGACAGCTGAAGAGGCAGTTCTTTGATAGATGCCAAATCCCGGTTGTTGTAACGAAACACGGATGCGAGAATTTTCTCGGCATGCACAGGTTTAACTCCAGCCTGCAGGCAGAGCTCAATCAGTTGTGTGTGTTGTAATCCGAGCAGTTCTGTTGTCATGGGTGATGTTCAATGCCCGGATAAAAAAAGCGCATGTGTGGTGATCCCACACATGCGCCTGGAAACGGGCAAACTCGAAACGATCAGAGGCCGTATTTGCTCTTGTTCTGAGCCACTTCTTCAGCAGAGGGTGGTGTGTGATCCGTGACTTCAGCCAGATCAAACGCTTCGCGGTCGGAGTCGCACAGTTCGTTCAATTCGATATCAGATACAAATATTTCAGGCACATCTTCTTCAGGGTAAATTGCTTCCCATGGGCATTCCGGCTCACATACGGCACAGTCGATGCACTCTTCAGGCGAGATGTAGAGCATATTCGGTGTTTCATCGTTGGTCTCTTTTGGCTGATAGAAACAGTCAACCGGGCAAACGGCTACACATGCAGTATCTATACAGTCTTTACACAGCTGGGTGACAACAAACGCCATGAGTCTTTACCTCACATATTAAATTGGCGACGGAGGCTAGCAAGCACTTAAGGCAATGGCTACTGCCGTTGGATTACGGGTATTCGTTCAGGCTGACTTCCTGCTCTCGATTCAGTCGCACAATCAGACTCGATGGCCTTTTGGCCTGTCGCCATTCATACACGGAAATAAACGCCATGACCTGTTGCACATAGCGGCGTGTTTCATTGAATGGGATGGCCTCCACCCAGGCCTCGGCAGCATCAAACGGGGTGCGCTCAAGCCATGTGTTCACGCGGTGAGGGCCGGCATTATATGCTGCGGCAGCCAGAGCCAGACTGCCAAAACGCTTCTTCTGTTCAGCCAGATAAGCTGAGCCAAGCTGGATGTTGATGGATGGGGAAAACAGATCCGGGTGCCTGCTTTTCATCTTCAGTTTTTTGGCCGTAGCCCGTGCCGTTTTCGGCATCAACTGCATCAGGCCACGCGCTCCGACATAAGAGGTGGCTTGTTCATTGAAGGCGGATTCCTGACGGATAATACTCCAGATGGCGGAGGTGCTAAGGCCTGTTTTGCCGGATGCCTGCAATACGGATTTTTCATGTGCGAGCGGAAAGCGCTGCTTCAGCGCATCGAGTCTGTCGGCTTTGAATGCGGCGCGAATCACCTGATCATGCCAGCCCCATGAGGAGGCAAGAGTTGCAGCTGCTTCCCATGTGTGATTTGCAGAACCTGCGAGTGAAAAATGCCATTCACGACTGGCTTTGTTGCTGTTGCCCAGTTGCAGCCACTCGTAGGCACGCATGATGGCCGGTTCTTTGTTGAGTGCTTCCAGTTCAGTTTCTGAAGCTTGAAAATCAGTCGAAGTAATACTCAGAGGAAGGCCGAGCCGCTCAGCACTTAAGAAGCTGTAATAACCGCGTGATTTGGCCAGAGCCATGTAGATGGAACCGGATTCCAGTTGCTTGCCTGTTTTTTCAAGCATGCGTGCCTTCCAGTAGAGCCAGTTGCTTTCCTGCTGCTCATTTGCAGGCATGCTATCAATCGTTTGAGAAAAATTGTGCCAGTCCTGATTGAGAATCTGTAATCTCGCTGTCCAGCCTCTGGTCTGAGCATCGTGTTCGCGGGCTGGCAACTTCTGTAGCCAATCGACAGCCTGTTGCATATGTCGTTTGGCACCGCGCAGGGCGATAGATTTTTGCAGTGCACTGTAAAATTCCGCTTCAATCTGTTGATCAGCTTTGGATTTCAATAGCTCTAAGCTGTTCCAGGCTTTGAGCGGATCCAGTCTTGCCAGTCGATTCAAGCCATCGTTCAGAATCAGCTTGGATGGGATCGATGCGATAGCATCCGGCCACGCTGCAAGCTGCTCTTCAGGCTGCCTCTGGACATGCTGCCAGTAATCCAGCCATTGCTGTTCTGCTTTAGGCAGTTCTAGTGCTATCTTTTTGGCTTTACTCCATTGGCCCTGTTGAACAAAGCTATCAATGCGCGCCCAGTATTCTGCTTTTGTTGGATGCCCCTGTTTTTTCCAGTTCTGTTGCAGGCGATAGGAGAAATCGGAAACATGTTTGTCCTTTATCCAGTGCTGCGAAAATTGCAGCAGGGCAGTGTCCTTGGCTCCCATATGCCACTGGGCAATCATGGATATTTCCGGCACTCGCTTGATGTCAGATGAGTTTTTTTCCAGTAATTCCGAGATTTTTGACCATAGGCCGCGCCTGGCCAGATCTTCAATCCAGGCAATACGCAGGTTGATCGATTCCGGCACATCGGCATGCCGCTCCAGCACATCCGCAATGGATGAATCACGGCCCTGTTTGAGTTCATCGCGGGCATGCCAGATATTGAGGTACGGGGTTAGCGGGTAATTCTCGAGTTTGGCTTTCAGTTCATGGAAGCTTATCAGGTTGTTCTTGTCTAAAGCTTGGCGGGCCTGCTCGAACCACTGCCGCTGCTGATCAATAGAGGGGGGCGCAGAAGCAGCCTGTGCACAGGGTGCACAAGCCAGTATGAATACAATGATCAAACCTGTTAAGCGCATATAAGCCCTTCCTGAGTCAAACCCTTGCAGCCACCTTAGACAGAATTTTCCTTTCTCGCCAGTCAGCAGGTGAATGCTGTGACCATGTGCATCAGCGGATGGGACTTAACCTTGATGAAAAGCGAATTCCTCAACGACTCTGCCGCCTTTGAAGTGCTCTTCAACAATGCGATCAATGGCGGCCTCGTTCAGGTTGCAGTACCAGACATTATCCGGGTGTACGACCATGACAGGGCCTTGCATACAGACGCCCAAACAGCCAGCGCGGTTGACGCGTACGGAATCAGGATCACCGACAATCAGACCTGCCTGCGCGACTTTCTCTTTCATGTAGTTCAGCAGTGGCAGATTTTCACCACAACTTTTACCGCAGCACATAATGGCATGGCGTTTGAATGGCATCATGATTGGTTTTTGCATGGCTTAGTCCTTTTTCCAGTGTATTCTGTCGTTGACGACATCACCTATAATGACAATCGATGGCGATTTCGCCACCAGTTGCATGGCTGCGGCCTGTTTTAAAGTGCCTGTGCTGGTGGCTTCATCGGCCAGTGTCGCCGAATAGATCACTGCAACGGCGGTCTGCTCCGCAAGTCCCGCTTCAATCAGACGGGCAGCGATCTGCGGCAGATTTTTTGCCCCCATATAGAAGACCAGTACGGGAAATGCCTTAACAAGCGCTTGCCAGTCCATGCGGCTTTTTTCACTGGCTTCATGACCGGTGAGAAAGGCCAGTGAAGCGTTCACCGAACGATCGGTGACAGGGATGCCGGCCATGGCCGGGGCTGCGATGCCGGAAGTAATGCCCGGAATGACTCTGAATGGGATAGCTTCCGCAGCCAGTGCGCGCATCTCTTCGCCGCCACGCCCGAAGACAAACGGGTCGCCGCCTTTCAGACGTACTACGCGTTTCCCCTCTTTCGCCAGTTCAATCAGCGTCTCGCATATATCGTGCTGACTGGCCGAAGGTCGTCCGCCGCGTTTGCCAGCCAGAATCAACTCGGCACCAACAGATGCCAGATTCAAAACATCTTCAGAGACCAATGCATCGTAAACAATGGCATCGCAATCACTGATCAGCTTTGCAGCTGCGAGTGTCAGCAGGCAGGCATCACCGGGACCCGCACCGACAAGGGCCACTTCACCAGCTTTGATGGGCGCATCGAGCCTCATGATTTCTGCTTCAGGCAATCTGCAACGAATGAAGCAAAGCCTTCATGTTCACTCAACACCGGTGCCAGTGTGATATTTTTCATAGATGAGTTATCAATCATAGCCTGAACTCTAACAAGAGTTCGTCCGCCAAACAGCAGCATAGGTTGTACGGTTACCGTCTCTATGCCGTCAGTGTGCCAGAGATCCAGCACGCTGGTGATGGAGGGCTCGGAGTGCATTGAAGCCATAGCTACTTTACTGCAACGCTTGTTTTTACTGTGAATGGCCGCAGCAAGGGATTCAAACCCTGAAAAACGGTAGAGAGCAAACATGGCATTGATGCGTTTGCTCTCCTGAGCCAGTTGATCATATGCCATGTTGACCAATGTTTCGGCATATTCGTTCAGTGACGGCAACAGCGTACAGTTTGAAGTTTCTATCAGCTTCGGAATATCTTCTGTGACATGTTTGCCTGCCCCGAGAAATAGCGGCAGCACCTGTGCACCCTCAGGCAGCCTTTCATCAGACAAAAAGCCTGCGCCAACTTCTTCTCCCAACAGTTCGGAGACACGCGTGGCCAGTTCCCGAACCTGTTCCCCATGCACCGAGTCGGAAGATCCATGAGCGAGTAGCACTTTCGTCATATTAACTTTGCTCCAGTATTACTTTCTTGTTGCGCTTGGTCAGGTCGACACCTGTTTTTCCCCAACCTGTATTTGCATCGCCCGTCGATATCCAGGTATTAGTTCTAACGCTTTGCTAAGCGCTACTTTAATAGTTCATCAATTGCCAACAACTGCATATTCATTGCTGGTATGTTTATGCTGGTTAGAGCATTTTCATGTGTACTTTTCTCACCATCACCATAGTAGCTAACCTTCCAATGTGCATTAGGCTTAACAGAAGCTTGGGTTTTAACAAAGTATGGAAGATCTACTTTGGATAATGTTTTATAGATTGAATATTCCCTTATCATGTATTCCTTGCCCTGACTTATTAATGAACGCATATATACAATTGCTTGCAGAAGAAAAAGCGTCTGGAGTATTTGGGGTCAAGGGCTTGTTTTGCGCATTATCTCCCCCCTCCCTGTTGTTTAACTTCTTAGGTGAGTATAGACCACCTTATTTATTTCGTCTGTCCCTCAAATGAGAGACAAGGATCAAAACTCAATGCCCTGTGTTGCCGGAATGTCGGACTCAAAAGCGTGTTTGACCATCTTCATCTCTGTGACGGTATCGGCAACTGCGATCACCTCAGCAGCGGCATTGCGGCCGGTGAGGATCAGGTGCATCCATTTCGGTTTTTCCTCGCGGATGAAGGCGGCAACCTCTTCTCCCGAGATCCAGCCATAACCGGTACAGTAGTTGATCTCATCGAAAACCAGCATATCAAACTCGTGCGAGCGCACCTTTTCTTTGCACAGCTCCCAGATTTCCTGGCTGGTTTTGATATCCTGTTCGGGATTTTTTGTATCCCAGGTAAAACCGTCGCCAAGTGCATGCCATTCGATATTTTCGAACTGTTTGGCGGCCCGCTCTTCTCCGGTTTTCCATTTACCCTTGATAAACTGGATGACGCATACCTTCATACCCCAGCCAGCAGCACGAAATGCCACACCGAAAGCCGATGAGCTTTTGCCTTTACCTTCGCCGGTATGCACCAGCACAATGCCTTCTCTTTTATCGCGTATTTTCATTTGTGGTCTCCATAGTCAGGCATGAGTACACCGCCTTGTTGTGTGAGTGGGGCGTCGAATAGTTCGGTCAGTTTTCTGCCCTCGAACAATTGATGCGCCTGACCATATTCGGCCCCGCCTTTACCATCAATCAGAATCAGGTGGTCGGCAATGGCCATCGCCTGCTGAATATCATGCAGCACAGTCATGATTGCACGACCCTTGTCGCGTTGTGACTTTAGCATCTGGATGCAGTGAATCTGGTGTTTCAGATCTAAATGGGCTGTCGGTTCATCAAGCAGCCAGATCGGGGTATCACGCAGCATCAGTGCTGCCAGCTCCGCTCGCTGGCGCTCGCCGCTGGAGAGCTCTCCCAAAGGTCTTTGCAGTAACGGTGCAATATCCATGGCAGCGGCAGTGGACTCAACATCGCTTTCGCCTGCGGCAAGTTCAAGACGTTGTTTGACGGTGAGTCCGAACTCGGTTGGCGGCAAATCTCCCTGCCATGCGACCTGAGCGGTAAGTTCCATGCGATGGTAGGCCGAGAGCGGTCTGCCCTGTAATTCAATGATTCCCAATACGGGGATTAATCCGGCAAGTGCCAGCAGCAGGCTCGATTTTCCGGCCCCGTTGGGCCCGAGCACTACGGTGACTTCACCGGCACGGATTTGGCAGCTCAGTCCTGAAAGCAGGGTGGATTCGCCCCGTTTCACGGTCACATCGGCCAGTTTCATGATGGCGGACACCTAACTGCGTCTCAACAGCAGGAAGAGGAACACCGGCACGCCGATAATAGCAGTGAGAATGCCGACCGGCAGTTCGGCCGGTGCAATAATCGTGCGTGCCGCCGAGTCAGCCAACACCAGCAGCAGGCCACCGCCGATGGCGGAAGCGGGCAGTATGGTGCTATGCAGGGAGCCGAACAGCAGCCGCATCAGATGTGGAATGACCAGACCCACGAAGCCAATCGTACCGGCAGCAGTGACTGCCAGTGCGGTAACGGCGGATGCCAGCAGTAGTAGTCGTGATCTCAGCTGTTTAATGTCCACGCCCAGAGCTTCGGCATGGCGTTCGCCGAGCAGTAGCTTATCCAGTGATCGGGAGAGGATCAGGCCGCAAATCAGCGCGATAACCCACGCCAGAAGCAGTACGGGTACGGGAATATCTGAGTGAGAGAGGTCCCCCATCATCCATGCGAAGGCGCGAAACAGTCCCTGTTCAGGTAACAGTGCGAGTAGCAGGGCAAGCACGGCAGACCAGAATGCAGCCAGCACAACACCTGCCAGCAACATGCGATTGGCACCCAGATGTGAGAAGAGCATCACCGTGACTATGCCGATCCATGCGCCGACAAAGGCACCTGCTGACATGGCCCATGCCGATTCAGGCATCAACATCAGTCCGGTCACGGCACCCGCGGAAGCACTGCCTGCTACCCCCAGTACATAGGGTTCAGCCAGCGGATTACCTAGGAGTACCTGGAACCATGCTCCGGCAAGAGCCAGCAAACCGCCAACTGCAAAAGCTGTGAGCAGGCGAGGAAAACGCAGTTCCCACAGTATTGTTTCTTCAAGTGCGTCGCTGGCAGCAAAGGGATTAATCCACTGCTCGCCAACAGCCAGCCCCAGAAGCAGGCAGCTTATCACTGCGGAAAAAAGGATAAACCAGCGCATTCAGAGCAAGCCCAGAGCGAGCAGCATAAAACATTCGCAATATTCAATGCCGGCACCGAGACAGTCGCCACTCATGCTGTTCAGTCGCCATTTCAGATAAGCCCTCCACAATAGCAGAGAGGCAATCGCAGCCGTAGCAAAGAGAAGTGAGACGAAAAAGATGGAGAGCAGTAACAGGATGGCCCCCCAGATCCAGTAGATATTTTTAGACACCTGCCAGACGAAAGACTCACCACTGCCCGGTGCAAGAGGCTCCAGTGTTTGTGACCAGAAGATCGCACCCAGACGCGCCCAGGCGGGAATTAGCAGTAGCGCACTTAACTCGATCTCCGGGGACTTTACGATCCATGCAACCGCCACCAGTTTGGTGGTAATGATGGCAACAATGACAATTACGCCGAATGAACCGGTGTGCGGATCTTTCATTACGGCTAAAAAACGTTCCGGATCACGGTGGGCCGCACCTAACGCATCGGCCAGATCTGCTGCACCATCCAGATGCAGGCCACCTGTAATACCAGTCCAGAGCAACATGACCAGAAGAGCTGCCATCCATGGGCTGGCACTCATGCCGATTTGAGCTGTGAACAGCAGTAGCAGACCGATAGTAAGTCCAACCACCGGAAACCAGACGGCCGCAGCGCAGAGCTCTTCTTTCTTGAAGTCGACAAGTTCCGGCATCGGAATGCGGGTCAGAAACTGGAAAGCGAGAATCAATCCACGCATGACTCCCCCGTCTCCTTATTCAGAAACAGCAGTCGTGGCTGCTCTCCTTTCAACAGTGATATCCTGCTCCAGGCACCATAGGGTAGTGCCAGGCGCCAAATGTGGGAGACCGGGATGCCCAGCAGGTGAGCCAGCAGTATGCGTTTGACCAGTCCATGACTGACCAGCAACCGGTGTTCACCACTTGCACCTTCAAGCCAGTTATCCCAGGTTGTAATGACGCGTTCGCCAAACTGCTGAAATGATTCGCCGCCGGGAATCTGGATACCATCCGGATTTTCCATAAAACGACTGAGTAGTTCCTGCTCCTTTATCTCGGAAGCCTGTTTCCCTTCCCAATGACCGAAATCAATCTCGCGCATCTGATCAAGGATCGTAGCAGGCACATGGCTGCTGTTGCTGAAAGATTCGGTAAACAGGGCACAACGGGAAAGCGGGGATGTGGCTATCGCGGTTAATGAGCCTTCAAGATGCAGGGATTGCGCGACACTGTGCATCTGTTGCCATCCCTTTTCGGTCAAAGGCACATCGGTACCACAACCTCTCGCAATCGCGACAGGGCCTTCTACCTCGCCATGACGTAGCAGGTCGACAATAACCGGTTCAGCCATCTTTATCGGTGACCCCTGCACTGGTAAAAGTAGCCATCTCGCGATGCAGGGCGATGGCAGACTGTAGCAGCGGTACGACAAGGGCGGCACCGGAGCCTTCACCAAGGCGCATGTTGAAATCTATCAGTGCTGACAGACCCAGTGCATGCAGTGCGAGGGCATGCCCATTCTCTTCTGAGACATGGCTGGCCAGCATCCACTCGGTGACCGATGGCTCAATCATCCGTGCTGAAAGTGCGGCGGCAGATGCGATAAATCCATCGACCAATACAGGCACGCCGGACTCGGCAGCCTGTAGATAAAACCCGGCCATGGCCGCAATTTCAAGGCCGCCAACTTCCTGCAGTGTGTCCTCATCCGGTTTGTCTGAGATACGTTGTAGTGCAGCCTTAACCACGCTGACCTTCAACTGATATCCTGTTTCATCAATACCGGTTCCGAAGCCCACTACGTTTTCAGCCGGTGAGCCGGTGAGCCTGCATATGATACAAGCCGATGCTGTGGTATTGCCGATGCCCATATCACCGGCAATCAACAGATTGGCACCAGCGGCAATAGCCATTCTGGCTTCTTCTTTACCGACGTTGATAGCTTCAGCACATTCAGTTTCGCTCATCGCAGCTTTATGCAACAGGTTGGCAGTGCCGGATTTAACCTTTTTATGTGCAATGCCCTTTAACCCTGAAAGATCGGAGAGGGTACCGACATCAACAACGGACAGTTGTGCGGAACACTGTTTTGCCAGCACATTAATTGCAGCGCCACCGTGAACGAAATTCTGTACCATCTCGCCGGTCACAATGCTCGGGAAGGCGGAGATACCCTCGGCACAAACGCCGTGGTCACCGGCAAATACGGTGATATGTGGTCGCAAAGTTTCAGGCAGCAGGTGACCCTGACGGGAGGCGAACCAGCAGGCGATATCTTCCAGTCGCCCGAGTGACCCGCGTGGTTTGGTCAGATTATTCTGATGCTGTCGAGCCTCTTCTTCGATTACCAAATTTACCGTTGCTATCGTCACGTTTTATCTCCTTTCAGGTAGATCGGAAGGCCTGCCACAATAAACTCTACACGATCAGCCAGTGCCGCGAGCTGCTGATTCAATCGCCCCTGTGCATCACGAAAGATACGGCTTTCCGGGTGCTCAGGAACCAGTCCCATACCAACCTCGTTGGCGACCAGTATGATATGACCGGAAAGAGTGGGCAGCAGTGTGCATAGAGATGTTACTTCCCTGCTGATATCTTTGCTGGCAAAGATCAGATTGGACACCCAGAGTGTGAGGCAGTCGATCAGTACAGCTTGCTCAGACGCTGCATATTTCTGCAGCACAGTTATCAGGTCGAGCTCCTCTTCGACAAGCTGCCAGTGAGGGTCTCGTTGATTTCGGTGGCATTGGATGCGTTCCATCCACTCGTGGTCGTTATCAATCAGCGGTGCTGTGGCGATATAAATCGGATTATTGTTGAGTGATAGCGCAATGGCCTCAGCACGCTGACTTTTACCGCTACGGGCACCACCAAGGATCAGTGTTACAGGCATAAAACCTCCTCTAGCCTTTGCCAGTCGGCTTCGTCTCCTGGCAAGCCAAAGCGAATCCAGCCCTTCAGCTGCGGCCATTCGGGGAATGCCCGAACCAGTATTTTCTGTAAGGAAAAATCAGGCAGTGTCGCGACCGGTTTGGCCAAGACAAATGATGCTTGTGACTGATAGCAGTGCCAGTCATATTTTTTTAATAATTGAGCCAGCCGTTCACGCGCCACTGCAATTTGCATATCGCGTTTGTCCGCTTCAGGTAATAGTTCAGGTAGCAGATGCAGTGCCAGCGTCGATGCTGGCCATGGGGGCAACCAGGCTTTCAGTGCCTGGATGGTTGGAGTATCTGCAATCACATAACCTAGGCGTAAGCCGGGAATGCAAAATGTTTTTGTCAGCGAGCCTAAACGAATTACATTCGGAATCACTCGTGCCGTTCGACGTTCAGCAAATGACATGTACGATTCATCCAGAACACCACTTAGATCTTCAGGGAAGGATTCAGCATTGCCGAATGGATTGTTTGGCGAGGTCCACCACCATGCATCAACAGATGGAAACCGGTCTCCGGTTTCAATCGTATGCACACTGCATCCAGCCCGTTTTGCACATCGAATCGGCTCACTGTAACAGGGGACGCAAATTGCCAGTGACTGCCATTTCATGGCATGAAAAATGACTTCAATAACCGCTTGCGCTCCGGCAGTGATCAGCACCTGTTCAGGAGAAATGCCAAACTCTTTCGCCAGATGACTGCGTGCAGGCTCGCCGTCTGTTTCAGGATAGTGGCCTGCAAGTGAAACATGTTCAGCCATCCACGCTTGTAGCCATTTGGGCGGTCCTTCCGGATGCAGGCCAGTAGAAAGATCCAGTACATCAGCAACATGGCACTGCCAGTTTGAAGCTGCTGCCTCAATACCGCCACCATGCGGATTGCCTTGGCTGTTGGAGAGTGCCGGAGAGACTGGCGGTTCAATAACGTTAGAAGACAAATGTGACCCCCAATGTCATTGCTGTAGCCAAAAATAGGCTGTTGTGCACGACAGAGAGTGCTTCAAATGCGGTGATGTCATCGGCCTCTCTGGCATGTTCAGGGCCATAATAGGGGCGAGGCACCTCAATGCCGTCACGCAACACGGGGCCACCGAGTCTTACATCGGCAGCATAGGTCAGAGCAACTTCTGGCCAACCTGCATTGGGTGAGGCGTGTGTCTTAGCCTGTAACTTGATGTCAGCCCATTTTGCAGGTTTCCCGGTCCAGAGCATCAGACGCGCGGTTAAGCGTGCCGGAATCCAGTTGGCGATATCATCCATTTTTGCTGCACACCATCCGAAAGAGAGATAATGTTGATTACGGTAACCCCACATCGCATCCAATGTATTCACCATGCGATAGCAGGCTGCACCGATTGGCCCCAGTAGCAGAAACCAGAAGAGTGGGGCAACAACGGCATCGGAAGCATTCTCTGCCAGAGATTCCAGGGCTGCAGAGCGTGCATCTTGCTGGCTCATGCGTTCCGTATCGCGGCTGACGATTTTTGAAACCGCTAGACGAGCTTCGTTTTCAGTTGTTGCAGCAAGTACTGTTCGGACATGTTGAAAAAGAGACTTCCAACCTATTGATGCCCATAATAAGAGCACGTCGAATGGCCAGCCGATCAGATTGTGTGCGATCCATAGCAGTGATAGAGGAACGGTGATAACAAACAGCCATGTGACCAGGCCACGACGGCGTTGATCAGCATATAAAAATGATTCACACCAGTTAGCCCAGGAACCGAAAATGGCTACAGGATGGAAACGTGATTGTGGATCTCCGATGAGCCACTCCAGCATCAGGGCAAAGATGAAGGTCAAAGTCTTTCACCGCAGAGGAACGCAGAGGAAATGCGGCTTATCGAGTCTGATTTGTTCATTTCGACAACGGCGCACTTGAACTTGTTGTCGAACATTGAGAGTTACGCTTCTGTGCAGTAAGAAGCGGGGCTAGTAGATCTGGACATATTTCACGCTCCAATGCATCAGCGAGCAGATCAAGTGAAGCCATTGTGCGCTGTGTCTGATCTTTTCCATCACTGTTTATAAAACCCATTTTTGTAAGCCAGGCCTTACGAAATGCACCCTGTTCAAAAAGCCCGTGCACATAAGTTCCCCACACCTGTTTGTCTTCGGAGCAAGCTGCAAAGGGAAATAGCGAATCGTCTGAATCTGATTCACCATGATGAATTTCATAGCCGGTTATGCGATGAGAAGCGGGCAGGGATGATAGCCGGTCCACCCGGGACAATGTTTTTTCGACCTGCATCGTTGTGGATAGTGGCAGCCATCCCAGTCCATTTGCGCAGCCTCCTTCGATACCATCATCTTCAATGAAAGAGCCCAGTATCTGCATGCCGCCGCAGATGCCGAGTATCTTGCCGCCATAACGCAGGTGCCGCTTTAGTGCCGCTACGAAACCCTGCTCCTGTAACCACTCTAGGTCCGACGTGACATGTTTGGAGCCGGGCAGAATGATTAGATCTGCAGGTTGCAGTTCATCGGCTGAACGGATAAATCGCAGTTTAATGCCTGCTTCTGATGCCAACGGATCAATATCATCATGGTTGGACAGACGGGGATAGGCAATGACAGCGATGTTAAACTGTGCGGAGTCAGGAGTAAGGGGCGAGGGCGTGACATGGCGAAAGGGACTATCCTCTTCAGGCAATTCCAGATGCAGGTAAGGGATGACGCCAGCGACAGGTTTGTTCGTTTTATGCTCCAACCACTCCAGAGCATCATCCAACAGTGCAATATTACCACGGAAACGATTGATCAACAGGGCTTTTACACGGTTCGATTCTGATTCGGAAAGTATGCCGAGTGAGCCGGTCAGCGATGCAAATACGCCACCGCAATCAATATCGCCCACCAGCCAGACTGGTACATCAGCAGCCTCGGCAAAGCCCATGTTGGCAATGTCACCTTCGCGCAGATTGGGCTCAGCAGGGGAGCCTGCTCCTTCAATGATTACCACATCATGTTGAGACTGAAGGTTGGCAAAGGATTCCAGCACCGTATCCAGCCAGCCAATGCGATCTTCACGAAAGCGCCGTGCTTCAAGTTTACCAACCACCTGGCCACGAACGATCAACTGTGCTTTTTCATCAGCTTCCGGTTTGATCAGCACCGGATTCATATCCACGGTTGCATCAATACCGCAGGCCAGCGCCTGTAAAGCCTGAGCCCTGCCGATCTCGCCACCATCGACAGTGACGGCTGCATTATTGCTCATGTTCTGTGGTTTGAACGGAGCAACAGAGATGCCCTTTCTGGCCAGAAGCCGACACAAACCAGCTACCAGCACAGACTTGCCAACACCTGAGGCAGTACCCTGAATCATTAAAGCCTTCATAAGGGGTAACAATCCTCTGCAAGTATCACATTCATTTTTTCTCGTTTCCGCCAGCCTTCGGTTTCAAGCATGGGCTTGTCGTAAAATTCTTTTACAGGGCCGAGACAGAGTAGTGTGATCGGTTTGCTGCCATCCGGGCAGTTCAGTAGCTTTGCAACATCGGCAGGGTCGAAAAAGGAGACCCAGCCCATGCCAAGGTTTTCTGCACGCGCGGCCAGCCACATATTCTGGATGGCACATGATGCGGAGCAGAGCACCATCTCTTCAGGCATGGTGCGTCGCCCAAATAGTGTGCCATCATCGGGTGCCAGTACGACTGCAATCAACTCGGCGCAATCACGGATACCCTCAATTTTGAGGCGCATAAATTCAGATTTTCGTTCATCCATTTGATCTGATGTGCGGCATTTTTCTTCTTCTACCAGGGTGACCAGCTGTTCTCTGAGCTTTGAGCGGGTGATTCGAATCAAGCGCCAGGGCTGCATGAAGCCGACCGAGGGTGCGGCATGACCTGCTGCAAGAATACGTGACAGTACAACTTCATCGACTGTTCCTGTAGCAAAATGGCGCATGTCCCGCCGGGCGTAGATTACCTGATAAAGGGCATCACGTTCCTGCTCGGAGAAGCAGGGCTGCTCTTTGTTACCTGGCATCGGGTTTCTCCTGCAAGGCTTGCTGTAATAGTTCCAGGCCATCGAGCAGGCGAGGCCCGGGCCTATGTAGCAGATCGGGATCTATGGCGGCAAAGCGTACGTTGCCTCTCCCCAGCCATTTTTCCCAGAAGTTGCGCCGATCAGTAATGTCGCGTCGTTCAAGGGGGATGACGATCAATTCCGGTTTTGCCCTGATCACTGATTCGACATTCACATGTGGCGTTTCGACCTTGAGCTCGGCAAAGATGTTTCTGCCTCCGGCCTGATGGATCAGATCGGAGATAAAACTGGGCCCACCGGCAGTAATCATCGGGTCATGCCATACTTCGTAAAATACTGCTGTTTCAGAGCGGGGGCGATTACGTATCGCTTGGAGCCGTTCGCGCAGTTGGCCGACAAGCATCTCGGCCTCTGTTGGCTGACCGGTTATCTCGCCTAGTTTCAGTATATCATCGAACATGGTTTCGAAGCTGATCGGATTAGAGACCACGACGGATACACCCATCTTCTCCAGCATTGCCACTCCGGCCACATTTCGACTCATCACTACAGCAACATCAGGCTTCAGACGTAGTGCCGCTTCGACATTGATACGTTCGTAACTACCGATGTGCGGCAGCTCATTGGCTTCAGCCGGGTAGTCGCAGTAGGAGACACCACCAACGAGTTGGGGGCCGGCACCTATGGCGTAGAGCATTTCACAAGCATGGGGTGTTAATGCCACGATACGTTGCGCAGTTGACACCACAGGAAACAGGGTGGAGGCAAGCAGTAGAAGAGCGAGCAATGCTTTCATTGCAGGCGGAACATTACAGGCATGCGGTAGAGGCCGTTGGATAATGGAATCTGGTTCACAGATGTGAGGCCACGCATTGCTGCGCGATCGAGAATCGGATGGCCGGTAGAGGCTAACATGGTAATGTTTTGAATGGTTTGCTGTTGCACATTAAACTGGAACTCAGCACTCCCCTGCCAGCCATGGCGTCGTGCCCATTTTGGATAATGCACCTGAGCCAGAATCGTTTTATGAATATTGCGCGGAATAGCCGTAACTCCGTTGCTGGTTGTAGCGGATTCTTCATTACTGTTTTTTACGTCTGCAAGAGGGAGGGTGTTTGAGGAAGTGGCAGATGTTGGCTCATCTGGTTCTATGATCTGTCTGTTTATCTCATTGCTTAGTTGGTTGGCTATTGTGCGGGGTTGGATGACAACAGGTTGTTGATGCCTGTGGCTGGCATACTGCTTTTGTGGAAGTGGTTCTGGTTTTACATGTTCTTTAGTTGTGCGGGGAGTCGCACTTACATGCTGCGGTTTAGCTGGTCGGAAAGTCTGTTTCTGCGCCAACAATTCAACCTGAAGGTCGCCTTCAGGAGTCAACAATAGCCTGCTGTTTTGTGAAGGGATCAGGAAAAAAAACAGGGCATGCAGTCCGATAGCCGCAATCATTGCGGCCAGCAGTCGGAGTCTGGCATGCCCTGTTTTAAGCATTAGAGGTTAGCACTTACACCGGCATACCAAGCGCGGCCTAACACACTGTAACCGGAGACTTCTTCATAGGTTTTATTACCTGCATTATCGACACGACTTATCAATTTCCATTGGTCATTGATTGCATAGCTTGCCCGAATATCTGTCCGTTGATAACCCTTCATCTGCTTTACATTGCCCACTGATGAGTAACGCGGGCCGACCACATGCCATGTGATTTCAGCATTCAGACCCATGAATGTAGCACCTGCGGTTACATTGCCTGAATCCTTCGCCCTGCGCGGCAGCAGATCAGATGTGACCGAATCTTTAGCATTCAAATATGTCCAGTTTGCTTGCATATAAGCTGGGCCAAAGCTCAGATTGGCAGAAACTTCCAGGCCCTTCGTGCGCGCCTCTCCAATGTTGGCCGGAGAGAAAAAGAATGTTGGCGGGGGGCCCTGCCAGACAATCAGATCCTTATATGACTGATCAAACCAGATCAGAGAAAGCCCTGCTTTCACCGATTCCTTGTCATACTGATAGGATATACCAGCATCCCAGCCACGGCTGGTTTCAGGTTTCAGGTTGGGATTGCCCGATGAAAAAAGAGACGGGGGGAAATAGAGGTCGTTCAGCGATGGCGCTTTAAAACCCGTACCGTAATTGGCAGAGACTTTCAGTCCGCTGAGAGGACGTAGCGCCAGTCCGGCCTTATAAGTGGTTTTATTCGAAGTAGCAGAATTTCTGTCATGACGAACTGAACCATTCAGATCCAGCCAGTCGCCATGCCATGACAGTACGGCAAAACCGGCAGTCTGGCGAATGGAACGATCAAGACCTGCACTGCCACTATATCCCTTGCTGCGGTACATATCGAGGCCAGCTAATAGTGAAACCGAGTCTATTTCAATCTGATTTTGCCAGGTGAGCTGGTCAATGTTGGTTTTGAAGTCTGAGTTATTAAAACCTCCAGCTGGATCACGACCAATCACCTCGTCATTTGAACGTGATAACTGCAGACTGGTTTCAATCATATCCGAGATCGGGTAACTCAGTTTGGCACTACCGACGGACTGTCTGGTGTTGCTGGTAAAATTTAATACATCAGTCGGTCCGAACCCATCAAGGCCAGTTTTACCATCAACATTGCGTCCGATCAGTTCCAGCTCCCCTTCACCTAGGGGCATGCTGACACGGCCGGAAACTGTAAGCTGACTGTATGGGTCACGTTCGGTGCCTGTGGCGGCAGCGGAAACGCCTTTTGTGCGCAGGGCATCAACAGTAAGCGCATAGGAAATACCAGACTCTGCTAATCCTGTTACATTGATGTGGCCTGCTGATGTGCCATAGGAGCCAGCTTCTGTATGCAGACGAATTTTAGAGCCTTCCTCACCTGTGCGCGTAAAGATCTGAATGACACCACCCATTGCGTCTGCACCGTAAAGGGAAGATTGTGGCCCGCGCACAATTTCAATGCGTTCAATGTCTGCTGTAGAGAGATTGCTCCAGTCGAAACTACCCAGTGTTGCTGAGCCGACGCGTACGCCATCTATCAGTACAAGTGTATGGCCACTGTTGCTACCGCGTAAAAATACAGAAGCCGATTTTCCTGGGCCGCCTGTGGCAGCGACATCAATACCTGCCTGAGACCTTAACAGCTCAGCTACTGACGTTGCCTGAGATTGTTCTATCTTCTTTTGATTGATGACAGTGACATCAGCACTGACTGAAGCGCGATCCTGTGCCATACGATCAGCAGTGATGACCAGGTCAGGCAGTTGTTCCGTTGCCTGTGCCGGATAAGCCAACAGCATTGCTGCCGTAGTCATCAATATGTGTTTACTTGTTATGGATTTCACCATTTCTCCTGTTTGCACCCGCCGTGCATGTGTGATCAGAGGAGTGGTGAGAAGAAGATGTACATGTTTGCCGATATCGGTGAGCTGGATGCGGCGAAGCCATACATGATCTGTCTCCCACCGAGACTGCCCTGTCCGGAACCCGCAGGTTCCATGTTTCGGGCCGGTCTCCTGGCTTACCTTCATCCGCGGCTGTTCTCCTTCCCAGGTGATCAGTGATCAATCTCCCAGTGGGTTCGAACAACGTTGTCAGGCCTACAGTAGCGGGGGCTGCGCCGGAATTGACTAATAACAGTCGCACCGGACTTCCCGTTTCACCCATAGTCTTTCGACCGATCGGGCACCCAAAACAGCGCGCACCCTAACGTCACTTCGCATATGCGTCTATCTGTGTCGAGACTCACAGATCTGCACCGCGAAATTCCGGATGATCTGTGATATGGTGTTTTCAGGTAGCATATACGCAAACGATACGGGCAATCAGTAATTTGGGGCATTTCCCGGGTCTGTCGTAATATGTGATTTTTCGGCTGCGATAGCCGTCTGACTTTTGCGAACACAACGACATGTTTTTTTAAGGGGAATGAGATGCTTACATGGAAAAGAAATACAATGCTTGTTTTGATGCTGAGCATGCCGGTATTTGCTCAGGCCGGTGAGATCAAAACAGATGTGGTCTATCCGAAAAGTGCGATAGCGGTTGCAGCAGGCAAAGGCAATGTTGCACTATGGATTGAAGACACACGGGAGAACAAGGCATTCGGTCGTGCTGTTGACGGCGAGTACCTTGTGCCGGGCTCCGACCTTGCAGCGTCCCTGTATGCTTATATGGTCACCGCCCTGAAAGCCGCAGGCTATCAGGTGGTTCCATATAGCAGTGAGCTTGCCAATGGCATGCTAATCCATATTCAGTCCATCACCTACACCGCCTCCAGAGAGATGATCAAAAGCAAGGTGGAGGTGGCAGTGGCGATTGAGTCGAAAATGAACAGCTCCAGAGTGAGCCGAACCTACCGTGCTGCAGTTGAAGATCAGTTTGCCCTGAGCCCGTCTGGCCGTGATAACGGCGGTATGATTGGGAATGCCCTGGCGGCGGCGGCTACAGCTGCGCTTGCCGACTTTATGCTGCCCGAGCATTCCGGCCAGAAGAGCGCCGGTCAGTAAGGCCTCTGTACCTGTTCACAGTGGCGCTGGATGTCCTCAGGTCGCTATTGATTGTGAGCTCCCGCCGATAAATATCGTGTGCCGCCAACCGAGACGAAAACAAGTCGCTTAACCCGTGTCACGGGTTGCAACTTGTTATCAGATCCACAGCTCTGCGCCAGGGCTGAGTAATAAGCAGCCCTATAGCCAGCAGGACAGCGAAATTGCATGCGCAGCAAAGCAGGACGCCCTGCGCTGCAAGTGCGAGCAGCACGGCCGAGGAGGCAATTTCCTGCGGTAGCCAGGCCAACAGGTGTCCGATTAATGCGACGATAGCGAAGCAGTGGATGGGATCCGCCGCTTCGACACGCTACACACCGATACCCATCGCGGCCGTAGCTTGTGTCAGACGTTTCCAGATTCTTGCCCACCGTGTAGCCGCTGGTTTATTCGCTGACTGTACGAATTGGCGAATTGATAATCCTGTGCCGCAATGCCCCTAAGCTTCTGGAAAGAAGAAACTGGAACTTTACCTTGGCAATGTAGTCTGGCGGAAAGTCCGGTCGTATGTCTGAAGTTGGAAAAACAAAACGGGCTGCGATTTCTCGCAGCCCGTTCAGTACAACAGTTTACTCTGAGTGGGTGACTCAGGGTTTTGTTGTCGGAATTGGCGGTGCAATCAGCACGATATCAATACGCCTGTTTTTGCCACGGCCTTCCGCCTTTTCGTTGTTGGCGATTGGACGCTCTTCACCGAAACCGACTGAGGTGATAGTACGGTTATTTTCAGCAAATCGTGCATCGAGATACTCTTTGACAGTAACGGCACGACGCTCGGAGAGAGCCTGATTGTATTCATCATTACCCACGGAGTCGGTATGACCTTCTACGCGCACTGCCCGGTCTCCAAACAGGTCAACGGCCTTACTCGCCAGTTCCATCAGGTCATAGGAGCGTGCCGGTACAATAGCACTGCCACTCGGGAAGTTCATGGCTTTCATGCGGATGATTACGTCAGCATCGGTAGTCAGGAACAACTCCACCTGTGACGGATCGAACAGACTGGCGAGCTGGGCAATTTTCGCTTCGGCTTCGCGTTTCAGTTTCAGCACGTAACGGGCTTTCCCAAGGCTGGTGCGCGTATCATCAAGCTCAGCGAGGTTGCCCTGCAGTTTGTTGATCTGTTTACGTGCATCGGCAAGCTGCTCATCATAACTGGAGCGCATCTGATCAATCGCATCGGTGATGAGTTTGACGCGTTCAGTATGTGACTTTGCACCACCCAGGTTGAGGTTCAGATGTTTGGCGATGGCACTCATGTCATTGTCACGGCTGTTGAACCAGGCCTCTGCCGTTTCCGGTTTTCTCTTGATCTGCTTGCCGAAACGACCGATCTCCAGTGCAGCCTGAGCCATTTCCAGGCTATTCCTGCTTTCATTGTAGAGCTGCCCGCGCGCTGCAGGGTTACTGCTTACCAGACGCTCTACTCTTTTCATGCCCTCATTGGCTTTGGCAAAACTTTTCGGCGCATAGCGGTTGCCATCTTCCTTGCGGGCTGCGGACAGCGCCTTGGCGATTGGGCGCGTCAACTGTTCACGAGCAGCTACAACTTCAGCCTGATAAGTCAGCAGCTCTGCATTTTCAGAATCTTTCTTGGCGCGACGCATGTCGCCTGCTTCAACAGCCGCAACGACTCGGTCGAATGCCTCTTCCGCACGTTCTGCCAGCTCCTTGCGAACATCGATGGCTCCTGATGCGTTCATGCGGTCTCGTGATTCGATGAGCTTTGGAAACGTGCGGCTCATGATTAGACTGTTGGTGATAGCCTGTTGGGCTTGCATGTCAGCTGTGCCTATCTGGCGTTGGGCATACGCGTCTTTTGCTGCATTATATGCTACCGGTGAGAGTTCCTCCGCTCGAACAGCTTCAGCTTCCTGCAGCAGTGCACTGGACTCTGCTGACCATGCGGCAAGCGGTGATAGTAAGATGGCGGCAATGAACAAGCCGCCGGAAAAAACTTTATGCATAACACTCTCCTTTTTAAGACTCCATCAATTAAGACGTAGTATAGTCGAAAAAGGTCACAATATATATTTTCATACTCTGGTGTGACTATTGAGCACGGTCGTGTGTCTTAACTATTGTGTTACAGGGTGCGCCGTTGAAATGTAAACATGGGATGATGGGAACCCGCGCGCTGGCACTGATGGTGCTGGTGCTGAATACGGCGATCTATGCAGTGGTATTCAGGCTGCTTGGCAAAAGCTGGGGCGACAGCATTTATAGCGGCTCCAATCTTGCCCGGATCGGCGAGCCCAGTTTTTCATGGTGCAGGAGGCCACGGCCAAGCTGATAAAGCAGCCCCAGCAATAACCTCGCCGGTGGATTGCCGTCTGCCTCGGCTTTGCTCTGTTTTGATCTGCTGCTTTCTGCAAGTACAGAAGTTCCTGCTTGTTGTCATGGGTAAAACCGGAACCTTTGGCTTCACCATAGATTATGCCCAGATTGGCCTGTGCATTGCGAAACCAGATGGCAGCGTTGACCGGATCAGCAGCTTCCATGCCTTGCCCTGTTTCAAATAATTTGGCCAGCTCATACTGTGCTTTCTAATTATTCAGTTTGGCTACCTGATGGAACCATTCGGCAGCTTCATCAAAATCCCCCTGCTTGACGGTCGCTTCACCGCGCGCCAACCCGTCTGCATTCCAATCACTGTATCGGTGTTAGGTAAGTTAATCCGGCAATGGCAAGCAGGGCAGCGATGAGCATCGGTCCTTTCCGTTTCGAAACCGTCAGTTTTAACGCTGCTCGTCTGACATGATCACACTGAGATCAGAGGCCGAGTTCCGGCCAGATGTCATCAATGCGTTTTTTCACAGCCTCATCCATGACAATAGGACGTCCCCATTCGCGATCCGTTTCACCTTCCCATTTGTTGGTTGCATCAATGCCGACTTTGGAGCCTAACCCCGCCACAGGCGAGGCAAAATCGAGATAATCGATCGGTGTGTGTTCAGCCATGGTGAAATCACGAACAGGATCACAGCGTGTGGTAATCGCCCATATGACTTCATTCCAGTCCCGGCAATCGATATCCGCATCCACGACGATGATGAATTTGGTATACATAAACTGGCGCAAATAGGACCAGATGCCGAACATCACCCGCTTGGCGTGCCCTGCATAACCCTTGTTGATCGAAACAATGGCCATGCGGTAAGAGCAACCTTCCATAGGCAGGTAAAAATCGACAATTTCAGGAAACTGTTTTTTCAGAATTGGTACAAATACTTCATTGAATGCCAGCCCCAGTATGGCGGGTTCATCAGGCGGTTTGCCGGTGTGGGTGGAGTGGTAGATGGCATCACTGCGTTTACTGATACTCTCAACTGTGAAGACCGGGAACATCTCGGTTTCATTGTAATAGCCGGTATGATCACCGAATGGCCCCTCTTCGGCATATTCATCGAGGGAGACATAACCTTCGAGCACAATCTCGGCCGAAGCGGGAACCTGCATTTCAATGTTTCGACACTCTGTGAGTACGGTTTTTTTCCCGCGCAACAGGCCTGCAAACTGGTACTCAGACAGGGTGTCGGGGATCGGAGTTACTGCTGCCAGAATCGTGGCGGGATCTGCGCCGATCACCACCGCACAAGGAAATTTCGCGGCACCTGCCTTTTTTGCTTCCAGGTGATCCTGGGCGCCGCCGCGATGTTTGAGCCAGCGCATGATGAGTTTGTTTTTGCCAATCAGCTGTTGGCGGTAAATGCCTAAATTCTGCCGATCTTTGTTCGGACCCTTGGTGACCACAAGGCCCCAGGTGAGCAGGGGAGCAGCATCTTCAGGCCAGCAGCTCTGGATAGGCAGCTGATAGAGGTCCACTTCGTCACCTTTCATAACGACTTCCTGCCACGGCGCCTTGCTCACCATTTTAGGCTGCATATGCATAACTTTTTTCAGAATCGGGAATTTATCCCAGGCATCGCGCAAACCTTTTGGTGGCTCGGGCTCTTTCAGGTAGGCAAGTAACTCACCGATATCGCGCAGTTCATCTGCTGATTCTCTACCCATGCCGAGCGCAATGCGTTCAGCTGTACCAAACAGGTTGGTCAGCACCGGCATGTGCGAGCCTTTGACGTTCTCAAACAGCAGGGCAGGGCCACCGGCGCGCAACACGCGATCGGAGATTTCGGTGATTTCCAGTTCAGTACTGACTTCTGTTGAAATGCGCTTTAGCAGGCCGCGCTTCTCAAGTTCAGTTGTAAAAGCGCGCAGGTCAGAAAAACTCATGCCGCAGTGCTGTCCTCAATATCAAATACAGTATCCAGTTTGGCGAGAGAGAATACATCTTTAACGTTGTCCTTGAGCCCTGATAGCACAAAGCGGCCACCGGTGAGGCGTGACCATTGCAAGCCCTCTACCAGTGTCGCAATACCTGATGAGTCCATGAAATCGACATGATCGAGTGCCACGTGGACCTCCTGCATTTTTGTCGTAAACAGAGGTTTAAGCTGTTCTCTCAATCGTGTTGAAGTATGAATGGTGACGTCACCTTTGATGCGCAACAATGTATGCGTATCATCCCGGTCTTCACGTTCAAAATTAAGCGTTACATCCATCGTTTTCTCCATCGTTGATGTTAAATATAAGGCGCCAGTGATTGCCGTCTTCGAGGGCTTGGTGTTCGCAATGATCGGACACCTTGCAGATCAGCCTCAAGCCAAGGCCACCGGGGCAGAGGTTTTCAGGGTCAGGAACATGGTTGGCGGCCTCTTTGAGACAACCAGCCCAGGCCACGGAGGCAAAGTCACGAAAATCAAAGACCAGTGCCCGACCGTGTTCGGCCTCGTCGCAGATACAGGTTTCTATCTCCACGCGGCCAGCTTTGCCGCCATAAGCGTGGGCGGCGATATTGGCAAACAGTTCATCGACTGCGATGGCAACTCTGTTGCTGCGCAGCTCATCCATACCGGCGCGCGCGGTCATCACTGCAACCATGGAGCGCAATACGTGAATGCAGTCGCTGTTGCAGTTCAGTTGCAGACATAATTTGCCGACATGGCTGCTTTCGCTGGCGGGAAAGCTCACGTCTTGTATGCAAGGGTTGCCCATCAATGATCCTCTTCCATGATCGAAAAGGTTTCAGCCTTTTCGTTTTCTTTGCCAAGCTTGTCCTCGAGTTGCTGTAAACGCAACCGCAGTGCAGGGGAAGGCTCGGGAGCATTCAACTTGATAAGTTCGGTCAGGGCCTGCTTTTGAGCAAAGCTGTCTTCGAGCGCGGCATAAATGCTCAGTGCACGCTCCAGCCTGTCCTTGCGTTCACTCTTGCTTGCGATGCTCAGTTGCCCTTGCAGAAGCAGAGCGTGGGCTGTCAGGCGTGGAGCGCCGACGACGCGGCAATAACTCAGAGCCTTCTCAGCTTCTGACCACGCATGCTCATATCTGCTTTCCGAGCTGGACAGCAGGGCAAGGCCCATATGAGCTTCAGCCTTCATTTTCAGCAGGTTTTGATCACTGCCTGTTTTCTGCGTTATGACCAGATAAGCCTGTTGTGCCAAGGTGGTATAGTGCAGGCGTTGTGCAAGGCGCGCTGCCTGCAGGCGAATATCCGTAGGCCAGTGCCCTCCTGCCTGATACAGACTGGCCGGTAGCTGCTGCAGATCAAATGTTTCCGGCAGGTGGCCTTCACGCTCTTGTATCAGAGCAAGCGCGATTTGTGCTCGCAATTGCATGAGGCTGTCCTGGTGACGATCAGTCAGCTCAAGCACACGAACATATGCCTCTTCTGCACCTTGAACATTATTCAGTGCGGATCGTATCACTGCCAGATTGTACCAGGATAGGGAAACAAGACTGATATCATCAGCAAGTTGGGATGAGATTAAAGCCCGCGCAAATGAGTTTTCTGCGGATTGCCAGCGTTCATTCTGCATTGCGGCCAATCCGTTCTGAATAAAATTGTTAGCTTGCGAGATATAAGGATTTTCAGGTTCAGGAGCTTTATGGCTGCTTTTGCCTCCGCAAGAACAGAGCATGGAAACACACAACAGAGTCAGCAACCATCTGCCGTAGCATGAACATCTGATGAGATGTTTCATGGCTGCATATCCAATACGGGTGGAGCGACACTGTTTCCTTTGCCTTGGGCAGGTCCTGGCGGGTTGCCGAGCAGCCACGAACCTTGAAGTGACTTCAGCATGCCTTGTATTTCGCTAATAGCTTGTCGCGATTCTCTTGCCAGTCCCGGCAGTTCAGGTGTGAGTTCGGAAAGGTCAGAGGCAACGGTGTCCAGAGACTTGGATAACAGGTCGACATGGTTAATCAGACTGTTGATGCGTGTCAGGCTTTCCGGCCCCTCTTTAGCAAGCTGTTGAGTCAGAGGTCTGAGATCGGACAGTATCTCCGAAGTGGACTGCAGAGACCTGGCCAGTTGTTCACCGACCCGACTATCTTTCAGGCCCTTGGTCATGCTCTGCAGGTTTTCCAGTATTTCGGCTAAATTGATAACCAGTTTGCCTACATTTTCACGGTTCAGATCCTGACTGACTGCATTCATGCGCGACAGCATCTGACGGAAATCACTGGTCGGATCATTCAACCATGCGGCGAGTTCAGTCAGCTCCCGCAGCAAGGTATTGGCATTTTCGACAGCAGGTTTTATGTCCTGTAGTAGTTGTTCAATGGTGGCCGCAGTTTCGTAATGGATAGTCTGTTCGGCTTCAACGACAGGTTTTTTGGCATTGCCGGAAGTGATTTCCAATGTCTGCTCGCCAATAAGACCATCCCTGACCAGATGAATGATGGCATCCTGATGCAGCATTGGGTGATATCGCTCAAGCAGCTTGAGTGTGATGCGTACCCTGCCATCCTCTTGTAAGTCCATCTCGTTGATGCGGCCAACGGTGAAACCCTGAAATTTGACGGCCTGACCGTCGTAAAAGAATGCTGCAGAAGGCGGAGAAAAATAGAGAGTAAACTTCTTGGCAAAGAGATCGCTTTGCAGGCTGACAGCGAGGATAATCAGTACAATAGTGCCCATGCCGAGCAAAACAAACCAGCCCACCTGACGCCTGACATTAGCAACGAATTCGCCCACCTATTCTCCTTTTCCGCTCTGCATGCTCTGCTTATTGCTTGCGACAGTCAGCGTACGAGCATAATTCAGGCCAGAGCCCTCATCCGGGCTGGCGGTTAAATAGAGCAGACCTGACCCTAATCGCTGTAGTGCGTGCATGCTAATATCTTTAAACTGTTCAAGATGCTCCGGAGGCATGCCGATATGTACTTCCTGGGCAACAATAATCGCAGGTTTTATCAGCAGGCAGCGCCCCAGGCTAATCAAAGCATGGGTGAAGGTTGTGCGTTCGCCGGCTTTTTCATCCAGTGCTGTTGTAATGCCGAGAATTCCGGCCACATTCGTGAGCTCATCTGTGGCCTGTTCAAGGCGCTGTTGGTCTTCGTGATAGAGGAATGGAAGCAGCAGATTTTCGCGCAGACTTAAGTTGGCGATGAGGCCACGATGACGAATCATGCTGCCAACAGACATACTGAACTCGCGGCTGCCTGACATGTGCCTGTCTGCACCTGTTTGCAGCCACATGCACCATGAGTTGGCACTCGATTCGTCACAGGGAGAGAACATATGCTGCATAAATGCATACTGGCACGGATAGTTCATCACCAGACGGACAAACTCACCATGTTTCACTTGTGATGACGGGATGAGCGTGTGTCCAAGGTGCAACTCATGCCAGAACAAGATACTGTTCATGAGAGTCCCTGTATAATGGCGATGATGGCATCGCTCATCAGTATCAGCATCAATGCTCCCAATACACCCTGCGTGGCATGCACCGGAATCAGGTTGGGCTCACGACCCACGCGACACCCCCTGTTGAGCAGCATGATGGCACTGAGCATAGGGTATAATGAGCCTTTCAAAATAAGCATGAGAATTTCGTTGAAGCTGGTACCTCTTCTGACTTCAATGAGGAAGTCGATGAAATTAATCTCATAGCTGAGAGAAACAAGTAATCCGCCAAGCCATATCGATACAAAGACAAAAACAAAGGTAAGAATCAGACCGCAGAGGGTGAATGCCATCAGTCGAGGCCATAGCAGGTATTCCTGCACGCTGATTCCCATGCTGCGTAGCGTCAGGTCTTCACCGCGCACATGCATTGTACCGAGTTCAGTAACCATGGCGACTCCGGATCGGGAGAGCAGTAGAATAGTGACAATAAGTGGTGCCACTTCATTGACCAACAGGCTTGAGATCAACCGTCCTATCAATGACATGTCCTGAATGCTTTTGGCAAAGTCAACGATGTTATAAACGGCCAGTACACCGACTCCGAGCGCAACCAGTATAACCCATGGAAGCCCCTGAACACCGGTGAAATAGATCTGTCTGAAGACGATGTTGGTGACGGCAGGTTTGGATAACCAGCTCATACGCAGCCCTACGCTCATCATGGATGTCGTCATCTGGAAAATACGATGAATTTCCGAAAACAGGTGCAGGGCGAGGCTGCCCAGCTGGTCAGCCCGGCTGTGAAGCTGGTGTATCATCATCCGTCCCTTCATTGCCATGCTGACTTTATATGCCGATTGTCAGGAAAGACAAGAGAGAGTCATTACAGGCTCGAGACCTTAAGGTGCAGGTGCGGGTTCCAGATCAGGTTTTGTGTCTTCAGAACCAAACCATAACCTGGGTAAATTGAACAATGTCTCGACTATGCCGGGGGAGGCGAGCCCTGCATCCTTTGCACTGACCTCCTCGACCTTGGCATCGGTGAAGGGACCATGCATATGATAAACCTTACGCATCAGGCTATGAGACTTGCCACCAAGCAGATCACGCAGCAGTGGGATTTTAGCCAACAGCGCATCCAGGTTTTGCAGTGGTTGTGCAATCAGAAACAGGTCAATCTCGGCCTGATTGATATCCATGCTTCCCCTGCCGACCAGATCAAATGCCGATGAGCGCAGAGCAACATTGCGAATCTGGATGTCCTGATTCTGCATGATGGCCTCCATCTGCAGGCGTTCATACATAATGCCGGGGCCTGAGAGGTCTTTGCGTTGACCTAACAGCAGTTTGTACAGTTCCGTAAGATTAAACGCGGCCAGCAGTGTGGTAAGCGTTCCTCCTTCCAGGATTCTGCCATCATCGACGCGTAGTCGAAGCCGGCCATCAATGCCTTGCCACCATGGTTGATCCCGCAGGATGATGCCCTGACCGGAAAACAGAAGGCGGCCGTCACCGTCGCTGAAGCGTTTGGACAGGTTGCCAAATTTCATCAGGTGGCCAAAGTTGCCATCGAGTTTAGCAAACCCGCGCCAATGCATGCCGCCTTCCAGTTCAGGTGTCAGGGTGGCTGACATGGTTAGATTCTGTTTTTCCACATGGGCGGAGAGCTTGCGTAGATCCACTTTACCATCACCGGGTAGTGAGAAACGGGCATTCACATCGGTGATGTTCAGTTGTGCCGTGCTGATTTGCTTAGCTTTAAGCTGTCCCACGCTACCTTTGGCTGAAGCCAGTTGAATATGTACACCATCCATTTGCGCATCATTCCAGTCAAAGCGTTGAATATCGGCAGTGAGCAGCCATGACTTATCGATCATCTGATCCGGATGATCGAGCGCATCAGGCAGCGCATTACGATTCAGATAACGGGCATTGGTTGCCAGCTGCCAGGGAGCATCATCAAAGGGGATGTTCATGTGCAATGAGCCGCTGAACGAGGGTGTGTGTAGATCCTTCAGGCTGAGCTTGAAGGCGTTACGGTTGATTTCAATTGCACCGCTGCGAATCAGTAATGCCTGACCTTCACTGGCCAGCTCTGTCAGATGTATGGTTGGCAACGTCTTGTTCAGTTCAACATTGCCAGCATATGTGATGCGATAAGCTTCATCTGTTTTTTTACTGGAACCAAGCAGGTGCTGCCATCCGGCAGCCGTCATATCAACGTGACCAGACCATGTTTTGTCAAAATGCAGTTCTGTTTTGATCGTGCCGGATGCATGCGATAAGGGTAGCTGAAAATGGGCGGCCATCGCGGCAAAATCGCTGTTGCCTGTGGCATCTACCTTGGTGATGCGCCAGTTGCCGTCGGCATCAGCCGCAGTGGCGAGAGAGAGGGTGCCGTCTATATGTTCGGTTTGAAGCTGCATGTTGGAAATGTTTAGTCCCTGCTGCTGATCCCAGTGTGCCGTGCCATTGGAAAGCTTTAACGCAGCATCAAGAATGGATACATCCCATATGCCAAGCGGTGTGAGTGAGGCTGTAACCACTGAAGGCTCCGTTTGACTCGGATCCCATGTCAGCTCAAATGCGCTATCTGCCTTGGCCTGATGCCATTGCCACTGCTTGATCTGACTTGGCCCGAACCATTGCAGCAGAGAGGCCACATCCACCCTTGATTGACCGGAGACATGCAGCTCAAGCGTTTGCCAGGGGATAAACAGTTTGCCGGTGGAGCGGCCAAGCTGTCGGGGCAATTCAGTATCAAGGACTTCGGCATTCAGTCCATCCTGATCAAGATTCACCCTGGCATGAGTCTGCAACAGGAAATCCTCGGACAGACCGAGGGCAATGTCAGCTTGCTCGATTTCTGCGGCGAGCTGGTACTGCATGGCTTGCCATGCTTCGGTAGAAGGCAGGGCGGTTAATGGGGTTTCCCATGCCAGAGACAGTTGGCCTTTGATCTGTTTTGCTTCTCCAGCCTGCATCAGGGAAAGCCAGTTTTGCCATGCTTCATCGCCGAGTGGCCGTAGCCATGACCAGATCAGCGGCATGGCCAGGTGCTCAGATGTTGCCGTAGCATACAGCTTGCCTGCATGCCAGTTGCCGTTGGCCGAAATTGTGTTATTCCCCAAAGCCCAGAAGAGCTTGCTTATGTCGACACGCTCAAGAGCCAGCGGCCCACCTTCGCGGGTTTTGATGTTGAATTCTGTTTCAACAAGATTCAGGCTGTAGGTATAAATAGTTTCGGGAAACAGGGTGATGGGCAGGTTCGATTGTGCAGACATCTGAATGTGCCACTGATGTTGGCCGGATCTTTGCAGTGATATCTTAACCTTGGGCTCGCCCTTGATCTGTTGCCGCAGTGCTTCCGGTAACCAGTTGATATGCTTGCAGGACATGGTTAATTGTTTGGGCAGGCCATCGGCATCAATTTTTGCATGCATGGTAAATGCAGGTGAGATGGCGTCGAGCTGTTTGTTTTCTCCGTCCAGTGTCAAATGCAGTCCCGGCAGTGATCCCTGCATATGTTTGTAGAACCAGTTAAGGGTAACATCCTCCAGAATAATCTGCTCAGCCGGGAGTGGGGCAGCTGATTGCTCGTTGTGACGTACGGTCAGGCTGCCGCCATTGAGTCTGATGCGATCGGGTTTGATTGCGCCGGTGAATAACGAGGAGAGTGGCATGCGTACGGCAACGCCGCCGTCGTGAAAGGCTATATCTTCCTGATTGCTGACAAAGTCCAGACTGTCTGAGCGTAGCCACAAGTAGCCGGCCCAGTACCATGACAGGCCTCCCAGATGCACTTCCTTGAGCTCAAGCTTCTGGCTGAGATAGTTTTCGATCGTGGGGCGCAGTGAATCCAGGCTGGGCGACTGCCAATAAATCCAGCTTCCTGTTGCAGTGATTGCCAGCAGCAGTAAAAGGAAGACGCGCCGGCAAGATGCCAGCGCGCGATTAAAAAGACTACCTGACACGGTAACCGTTTCCGGAGGGATCAGCCCTGATCCTTCTCCTTCAGACTGGCGACTTTGTCTTCCAGCGTTTTCAGCAGATGGCCGTAGCCACCGTCATCAAATGTTGATTTAAAGTCTTGGTTGAAAGTGCGTACCATGCTGGTGCCCTCAATGCGAATATCATATACCTGCCAGCCGGTATCGGTCTGGTGCAGGCGGTATTCAACCGGTGTTTCACGTGTGCCATCAATAACAGTCGACTCCACACGCGCTTTTTTGCCTTTCATTTCAGCATCAGCAAATACTACGCTCTGGCCATTGTATTCGCTCAGGCGATTGCCGTAGGAGCGTTCCAGTAACTCACGAAAGACTTCAGTGAAATGGACAGATTCATCTGCTTTCAAGTTGTTCCATGGTTTGCCCAGACTGCGTTTGGCCATGGCCATGTAATCGAATTTCCCTTCAACGGTTTTGCGAATGGCTACACGGTCAGTCGAGGTTAATCTGGTTTTGTCAGCCCTGCTGTCGAGCACATGAATGATCTGATTTACCGTGCTTTCAATCACTGCTTTGGGATCACTTTCATTTGCCCATGCAGACGTGGATAGTAACAGGGTGATTAGTGCGGCAATGCCGTGTTTCATGAATCTCATAGTCTGAACTCCTTACGCTTGATAATGAATCATAGGGTGGTTCGTTTTAAAGGCGAAGCGAAATGATTACTCCTTGCCGCTGAAAATATACTTGCTGATCAGATCTTCGATATTGATGGCTGATTCGGTCTCTTCGATTTCACTGCCGGCAACGAGATGGGCCTCTTCCATGCCCTGCGTGATGCGGACATAGCGATCGCCAATGATGCCTTTGGTGCGCACAGATGCGAATGCATCCTCAGAAATTGCCACGCCCTCATGGATGCGCAGTATCATTGTGGCGTGGTCGTTGTTGGTAAGTTTGACATCGTCAACACGGCCCACGGTGACGCCTGCCATCATAATGTCGCTGCCTTTGCGGACACCACCGGCGTCATTGAAGTTGGCAGTGAGCGTGTAACCCGATTCACCGATACCACCAACCTGACCGACTTTCAGGGCCAGCCATGCAATGGCAACAAGACCGAGGAAAACAAATACGCCGACAGTCATTTCAATACGTCTATATGGTTGCATCATCAAACTCCTTACAGGTAAAACGAGGTGAGAATATAGTCCATGATCAGGACGCCTACTGAAGCGATGACCACGGCTTGCGTGGTCGCTTTGGCAACACCTTCCGTGGTGGGGGTGGCACGGTAGCCCATGTAGGTGCAGATCATGCCTATCATGAATCCGAACACACCAGCTTTCACCCAGCCGCCGTTGAGGTCTATCATTTCCAGTTTGGCGATCAACTCGGCCATGTAAGCGCCTGAGTTCACGCCCAGCATTTCAACGCCGACAATGTAGCCGGTAGCGATGCCAACGACATCAAAAATGGAGACCAGTAGCGGTACGGCAATTGTGGTGGCAACAATTCGAGGCAGCAGAATGCGCTGTTTCGGGTTTACCGCCATCATTTCCAGTGCATCGGTCTGCTCAGTTACACGCATAATACCGATTTCAGCAGTAATGCTGGAACCTGCCCGGCCAATAATCATGAAAGCGCCGAGCACCGGACCGAGTTCACGGATGATGGACATGCCAACACCTGCTCCCAACAGTGATTCCGAACCAAATTTTGCCAGTGTGTAATACCCTTGCAGGGCCAGTACCATGCCTGTGAAAGCGCCGGTAATAATAATGATAATCAGAGAGCCGACACCAAGTGCGTACAGTTGCAGGACAAAATGTTTACCCTGCCATGGACGGGCGAAAATAAGTGACAGTGCGTGCAGGCCTAAGCGAGTGCCGTCGCCGAGCTGCTCGATCCCGCGCATGGCGTAGCGGCCCATGGATCCAAAAAACATCGTTGCAGAAGATTGATTGCTGCTCATGCCGTTGCTCATGATGCCATCCTTACCGTACCCGGTCTGTGAGTCAGGTCATCAATATAGGATGTAGTACTGCGCGAGAAAGGAATCGGGCCATCGGGCCGGCCTTCCAGAAACTGCCTGACACGCTCATCTGTACTGGCCTGAATCTCAGCCGGTGTTCCTTCGGCAATAATGCAACCCTGCCACATCAGCACGACCTGGTCGGCGATGGCAAGGCCTGCGGAGACATCATGGGTAACAACAACCGAAGTCATGCGGTTCATCTTGGATGTGTTGAGAATCAGTGTGCTGATCACACCGGCAGAAATGGGGTCCAGTCCTGAAGTCGGCTCATCGAAGAAAACAATTTTAGGATCCATCGCTATGGCACGTGCAAACGCCACACGTTTGGCCATGCCGCCGGACAGCTCTGATGGCATCATGGTTTCAAAGCCGCGCAGCCCAACCTGCTCCAGCTTCATCGACACCATGGTGCGAATCACTTCTTCATCCAGATCAGTGTGCTCATGTAGCGGAAATGCCACGTTGTCATAAACATTTAAAGAGTTCAGCAGGGCTGAATACTGGAACAGCATGCCCATGTTTTCACGCAGTTCATACAAACGCCTTTCAGAAAGGCCACAAAGATCTTCATCTCCATACCAGACATGGCCGGTAGTTGGCGCATCAAGGCCGGAAAGCAGACGCAGAAGGGTGGTTTTACCGGATCCTGAACCGCCCATAATGGCAGTAATAGCACCGGCCTTGATTTGGATGTCGGTAGATGCCACTGCATCAACATCACCATATCGTTTACTTAAGTTTTCTCCGCGGATCATGGCGACAGGATAGCACAGCAAAAGCGCTTTGCACGCTCAAGGATGGCGTGGGTTGGGGGGAGGCGCTACATTACGCGCTCTTTTTGTTGAGGCTGCCCTGACTTTTTTGTGCGGCCCACTAGTTATTAACTGCTGGATTGGAGATGTTCGATGAATTTTGCAGACCGTGATGGATTGATTTGGTTTGATGGTCAGATGGTAGACTGGCGCGAGGCTAAAGTGCATGTACTAACGCATACACTGCATTATGGCATGGGTGTGTTCGAAGGCGTGCGCGCCTATCACGCCGAGGGTGGCACGGCGATTTTCCGTCTTCAGGCGCATACAGATCGCCTGTTCCGTTCGGCAAAAATCATGAATATGGATATGCCTTTTTCCAAAGAGGAACTGAACGAAGCGCAACTGGCTGCAGTGCGTGAGAATGGTCTGGATTCGGCCTACCTGCGCCCTATGGTGTTTTACGGCTCCGAAGGTATGGGCCTGCGTGCGGACAACCTGAAGTCGCACGTGATTGTGGCTGCATGGAGCTGGGGTGCATATCTGGGCAAGGATGCGCTGGAAAAGGGTATTCGTATCCGCACATCTTCGTTTACCCGTCATCATGTAAATATCTCCATGTGCAAGGCGAAGGCCAATGGTCAGTACATCAATTCGATGCTGGCGCTTTCCGATGCGCTGCGTGACGGTTATGACGAAGCGTTGCTGCTCGACGTTGATGGTTTCGTGGCCGAAGGCTCAGGTGAGAATTTCTTCATGGTTTATGATGGTGTGATCTATACGCCTGAGTTGACCAGTGCGCTCGATGGTATTACGCGACAGACAGTGATGCAGTTGGCGAAAGAAGAGGGTTATGAGGTGCGTGAGAAGCGTATAACACGTGATGAGGTTTATGTGGCTGATGAGGCTTTCTTTACCGGCACGGCCGCTGAAGTAACCCCGATTCGTGAGTTGGATGGACGCACCATTGGTTGTGGTTCGCGAGGCCCTGTGACTGAAGTCTTGCAGAAGAAGTATTTTGATGTGGTTCATGGGCGCAGCGAAGCACACAAGGACTGGTTGGCTTACGTTTAGTCCGGGCTAGCCCTCACCTGATCCGTAAATCAAATGGCCCGCAGTGTATGCTGCGGGCCATTTGATTTAGAAATACCCGATAAAGTCGGGCCTTTCTCAGATGAAATCGATTGCAAGCAATAAGCCAATGGTGCAGATAATCAAAGTGATCATCAGAAAGCTGGGGCCTCTGACATCGCCAACGTCGCCAGGCATGGGATTGCGTTTCCACGTGTCGCCACTGTCAGCAGTATTTTTTTTATTTGCACCCATTGGTGCCCCCTGATTCGTCCATAAATAAATATAAATATTCCTGATGTAGATACCTTATAGACCATGGTTGATAACTCCGCTATCCCCGATATAGGAGACAACGTAGGGTGTGCGCGAGATGGAAGTCTCAGTGAAGAGGAATGGCTTTGATTCAGTCCGATCGAAATTTTGATGATTTAACCACGCGATTTGCGCGCAACATCTATGGCAGTGCCAAGGGTGAAGTGCGCCTGGCCATTGTCTGGGAACATCTGTTACAGACCTTGCCGCAGCTGACTGCAGGTAAAACGCTGCGCATTCTCGATGCTGGCTGTGGGCTGGGGCAGATGGGATTAAAGCTGGCAGAGCTGGGGCATGAGGTGGTGCTTTCCGATCTGTCTGAAAAGATGGTGGAAGAGACTCGTGTTTTGTTTGCAAGGCAGTTACCGGATACTGAGGTGAGGTTGATTCATGCGTCTGTGCAGGATTTGCATGGCGAAGATTTAGGGCGGTTTGATCTGGTGTTGTTCCATGCGGTGCTGGAGTGGCTTGCCGAGCCGAAACAGACGCTGGAGCATCTGCTTACACTGATTCGACCGGCAGGGAATCTTTCCCTGATGTTTTATAATCGTGATGCGCTGGTGTTTCGTAATCTGATCCGCGGCAACTGGCGCAAGGCCGAGAGCGATAACCTGCAGGGAGAAGAAGGTGGTTTAACCCCGTACAATCCGTTAACACTGGAGCAGGTGCAAGGCTGGTTGCAGCAGTGGCAGCTTGACCTGCTCAGTCGTGCCGGAGTGCGTGTGGTCTATGATTATATGGATCGAAAGATGCGCGAGGCAAGGCCAACCGAAGAGGTGGTGCGCATTGAAATGAAGTATGCGCGGCAAGAGCCATATCTGCACATGGGTCGTTATCTGCACCTGATTGCACAAAAAGGTGGTTAGAGTTGCTGTTTGGTTGCTTTAACGTTCTTATTTAAAATAGCCGGAAACAGCCATGCCGAGCATGAGAAATCCGACTAGAAACAAGGCAATGCCCAGGTAACGTTTTAACGGGTTCCGCTGATCGTGCTGTTTAGTATTCATGTGCTGTTCTCCTCGCTGCTGATGCCCAAACGTAACATGGTGACTTTTTCTCTGGCAAATTTGATGTCAGCCCCTACATATCTGTGAGCGTTCCGGTTAGGCTGCGCCGCCGTTTTTGGAAGTATTAAGGAGAAACCATGACTGTTCGTACCCGTTTTGCCCCATCACCAACTGGCATGTTACATATTGGTGGTGCACGCACCGCACTGTTTGCCTGGCTCTATGCCCGCCATTTCGGCGGTGATTTTTTGCTGCGTATCGAAGATACCGACCGTGAGCGCTCTACCGACGAAGCGACCCAGGTGATTCTCGATGGTCTGTCATGGCTGGGGCTGGACTGGGACGGTGAACCGGTTTTTCAGGCCTCGCGGCAGGCTGAACATGTCATTGCGGTTGAACAGCTGATTGAGGAGGGGCACGCCTATCGTTGCTACTGCTCAAAAGATGAGCTGGACGAGATGCGCGAGGCGCAGCGCGCTGCCGGTAAAAAGGCAATGTATGATGGGCGTTGTCGGCATCGTTCTGATCGTCCGCAAGGCGCTCCGCATGTGGTACGTTTTCGCTCACCTGACGAAGGCGAAACCATCGTTAACGATATAGTCCTGGGCATGGTCAGTTTTCCGAACGTCGAACTTGACGACCTGATTCTGCTGCGCACCGATGGTACCCCTACCTATAACCTGGCGGTGGTTGCCGATGATGCGGCGATGGGCATCACCCATGTTGTGCGTGGTTCCGATCATTTGAACAATACCCCGCGCCAGATTCAACTCTACCAGGCGCTGGGTCTGCCGATCCCGCAGTTTGCCCATATTCCGCTGATTCATGGCCCTGACGGTGCCAAGATGTCCAAGCGTCATGGCTCGGTGGCGATTACCGAATATCGTGAGTTGGGCTGTTTGCCGCATGCTCTGGTCAATTATTTGGCCCGTCTTGGTTGGTCGCACGGGGATGAAGAAATTTTCTCTCGTGAACAGCTGATTGAGCGATTTGATCTGGCACAGGTCGGTAAGGCACCTGCCCGTTTCGACCAACAGAAACTGGACTGGCTCAATGGCCATTATCTGCGCGAAGCAAAAGCCGCAGATCTGGTGGCAGAAGTTGCCCGTCTGCTGGCGCTTGATACAACTTCGGGCCCGGATTTGGAGCCTGTGATTGTCTCACTGCAGGAGCGCTCAAAAAGCCTTGTTGATCTGGCAGAGGGCGCACGATTTTTTTATGCGGCGCCCACTGAATATGATGGAAAGGCCGTTCAAAAGCATATCAAAGATACGACCTGGGCATTGCTGGAAACGTTCATCGCACGTGTTGATGCCATGGCTGATTTTTCTGGGGAAGCGGCGCATGCACTGATAGCTTCGATTTGCGAAGCCGAAGGCGTGAATATGGGCAAGCTGGCTCAACCGATCCGTATTATGGTCGCCGGCGGCCCGGTTTCTCCGCCAATCGACCTTACGCTTGGCCTGTTAGGCAAGGCTGAAACGATGAAGCGTCTGAAGACGGGAATGGCCACTCTGCAAGGTAAATAATTACACCGCCTGCATTTTTTTCCGGGTATGACACACTATTGAATTCCGCTCAGAATTGCCGGAAGATGTTTGCCTTGCTATGAATATGAGATGTTTTTTACCCCAATGGTGTGATATGCATGTTGTCTGCCTGCTGCGCATGACGCTGTTGACAGTGGTATGCCTGTTTTCATTCGTAGCTCTGGCCGATGATGCCGCGCGTATTGTTGACTCGCCGGTCGCTGTTCCCGAAGTGCTGCTCAAGAAGATGGATACGTTGCGCCTGCGTCCGGATGCGGGCAGCGGCGTGGTGCGCTACATGGCCGGCCATGATGCCGAACTGCTGCGCAACTGGTTGCGCAGTGAGGGTTATCTTGATGCCGAAGTCGTGCCTCAGTACATTGAAGGGCAGGCACGCTGGCAGGTCAAGGCCGGAGCATTGTGGCGTGTCCGCCATATTGAGATCTTGCCGCCCCTCACTTCCCCGTCGCTTAAACTTCTCCATGCCAATGATGCTTTTCGCAGCGAAAGTTATGATAGCGCTAAAGCGCGCCTGCTCTGGAGCTGGCGCGATGCCGGTTATTTGCAAGCCCGCTACATCCGCGCGGTAGTGAAACCAGACCACCAGAGTCAACAAGTGGATGTGACCTGGCAGGTCGAGCTCGGGCCGTTGTTCAATATTTCAGAGATACATATTGAAGGAGCACGCCAGTACGACAGCGAACTGGCGATGAAACTCAGCCGGTTGCAGTCGGGTCAGGTGCTCACACAAAAACGGTTGCAGGATGCAATGCTTCGCATCGCTGCAGACTCCCGTTACCAACACGCGATTATCGTACCTGAGCTGGAAAAGGCGGAAGGCGATCAGGTGCCTGTGCGCATCACCCTGACTGAATCTGCCTGGCGCAAGCTGACGGCTGATGCAGGCTTCTCGACCGATTCCGGCATCGGCCTTGGCATGGGTTGGGTCGATCGCAGTCTGCTTGGCGGCCTGCTTGAATACAGCCTGCGCGGCGCGGCATCGCGCACCAATTCCGGTATCGGTGCAACGCTGCTCAGACCGGTATGGCCGGACGCGGATCAGCAGGTGGGTATCAGTGCGGATTACAACCGAGTCGATAGTGATGGTCGCCGTTACGATGCGGTCAGTGGCGGTCCGTTCTGGCAGTGGTATTTTGGCCGTGATGACTACCTGCGCCTGACCCTGCATGCGGAGCAAGTTCGTGAGGCCGGTCTCCGTCTGTTGACCTTAGGCCCGCGTGCCGACATTCATCTTCAGCGTACCCGTGGCATCAAGCTTCCGACCAGCGGCTGGAAGCTTGATGTCGGCCTTGATCTGCCGATGCGCATGGGAAGTCCGGGGTTGTGGCCGGTCTTTGATGCAAGAGGGCGACTGTATCAGCAACCGCTAGACTGGCTGCTGATTTCACCGCGCCTGGGTTACGGCCGCACATTGAACCTGCAGGGCACGGTGCCCAAGACTTACCGCCAGTTTGCCGGTGGCGCGACCAGCGTGCGCGGTTATGCGCTTGACTCACTGGGGCCGGTCGGCATTGACGGGCTGGCCACCGGTGGCCTGATGAAAACCTACGGCGGGCTGGATCTTGTTTTTATGCCTGATGACGATCTCTTTTCGCCGGTTTTGTTCGGCGATGTGGCGAAAGTGTGGCAGGCAATAGGCACCACTGCGCCGGTGGTCTGGTCAGCCGGCATCGGTGCTATTGTTCATACTCCGGCAGGGCCTTTGCGCCTTGATCTGGCTTTTCCGCTCAAACGTAAACCGCAGGATGCCCACTTCCAGTTCTATATCACCCTCGGAGATGTGCTGTGAAATTACGTCATATCGCTATCGCCGCTCTTGCCGCGCCTGTTATTACGGTTGCCGGTCTCTGGTTTTGGCTGGGTAGTGACAGCGGCCGGCAGTGGCTGACTGATACGGTGAGCACTGCCTCCGACGGCATGGTTGAGATTCGTGGATTGCAGGGGCATCCGCTGCGCGAGCTTAGCGCCGAAAGTGTACTGTTTAAAAATCATGCAACCCAGGTGACGGCAACTGCCGTCCATTTGATCTGGTCGCCGCTACAGCTGCTGTTTATGGAGTTGAATGTGACAGTGCTGGAGGCCGAATCGGTGCAGGTGCGGCTGTCAGAAACGGTTCCGGCAAGCGAGACTCAACCTGCCGCAGATCTGCAGTTTCCAGCCGTGCGCCTGCATGCGTTCAGGCTTGCTGCTTTAGCCATTGAACAGCCGGATGGGACTACGTTTGCGCTCGATGATATCAGGGCCGATGATCTGCGTGTTGACGGGGCTCTGACTGGCAGGCTGAGGGCGCATATTGTTGACCCTGATGCCGTGGCGGAAGTCATGCTGGCAGGCACCCTCTCCAGCTGGCAGGTGGATGGCCTGCTGCGTAGCAAAAACAAGGGGGATCTCAAGCTGGCGCTTACAGGCCAACAACTGCAGGCGGGTGAGGCGCGCATAGAGGCGATTCTCGCAGACAAGTCGGCACTTGTTGAAGCCGGTTGGCAACGCCATGGCGACGAAGTGAATGCGACAGGTAAGCTGAAACTCACCAGCGACACGGCTGGATTTGACGGCACATGGCAGGCCAGCGCAGGCATAGAATCGGCTCGGGTCGCGTGGAAGATCGACGGCAAAGCCCGGAGCGGTATGCTAAACCGGCTGTTGCCGCTTGATATCAGTGGCAGCTGGGCGGACGGCAGGTTGTCGACTGTAGCTGAAGAGGTCGGGCATGGTTTCAGGCTTGAGTTACACCATGAAAGTGAAACATTGGCCGCGACACTGGTGTTAAAGCAGTGGCTGTCGCCATTGAACGATGCACCCGGTCGGCTGGATGGACAACTGGCTGGTAACTGGCAGCTGAAAAGCGGCCAGTGGAAATTAAACGGAGATATCGACAAGGGTGAACTGGCCGGGGTGGTGGCGAGACTCAAGCTTGATGGCGAAGGCGATGCCGAACACTGGCTACTCAGGCGCGCCGATGTGCAGGCGCTGGGGTTAAGTCTGACCGCCAAAGGTAAGGGGGATACAAAAGCATTCAATCTGACCGGCAAGTTGAGCGGTGCGGATATCGGACCGGTCATGAGGCTGGGCGGCATGGCAGGTGCAGCAGGTAGTGTGCGCGCCGACATTGGGTTGGCGGGAGCATATAAACAGCCACAGGCCGACATCACGGTTACGGCGCAATCGTTGACGCTGGATAACATCAGCCTCAGTCGTGTGGATATTACCGCTCGTCAACGAGGGAATCTCGGCACACTCAAGCTGGTGATGTCAGGCCTGGCTGTGGATGGGAATCGCGAAATAGAACGACTCGATGGCAGGGCTGCATTGAAAGGTGAAAAACTCGACTTTTCGCTGGCCACGCAGGGACGGTTGCAGCTTAAAACGTCAGGCAAAGCCGGAATCGCCGCCGCCGGGTTATATGCAGCTAAGCTCAGTGGCATGCAGCTCGCCTACGACGGGGTCACCTTGCTGGAGGCACAAGAGCTGGCATTCACGCGTGATGGCAAGGGAATCCAACTTGCAAAAGCGCCGCTGCTGCTGATGGGAGCTGAGTCGGTTTGTGAATTCAGTCTCAGTGGTGAGCAGGTGATGGCGCGATTGAATGTCTCCGACTTGCGTCTTTCGGGTACAGAGCCGTGGCTAAAGTCGTTGCCTTACCGTCTTGGCGGTCGCGTAAACCTGTCCGTCAGGTTAGATGGTAAAGCAAAGGCGCCACAACTGATGCTGAAGTTGAATGCGCCCGAGCTGAAACTGAGGCATGCCATGTTTGCCGGTGAGGCAGGCAAAGAACTGGTGCTCAGTGATGTCACAATGGACAGTGCTTTTCGCAACCAGCGACTGACCTGGAAGCTGCATGCTGCAGCGCCTGCAGGAGGGGTTATCGAAAGCGACGGCAGTTACGGACTGCTGTTCAGTGTCGACCCGTGGAAAATGACCCTGCCTGAGCGGCGCGATGGCGCAGGCAGGCTGGTTGCAACGTTCGCCCGTCTCTCTGATCTGCAGCCGTTGATGCCGCGCATTGACCCGTTTGACGGTAGCGGCAACCTGGAACTGAATTGGAAAATGCCGTTGAGTGTGAATTCGGTACGGGGCGGTGGGCGTATCCACTTTGATGCGCTGGGAGTTCCCGAGTTCGGTCTGGAGATGAAGGGCGGTATGCAGGTTCAGCTGGCCAGGGGCAAACCCACAGTCGATCTGATGCTGAAGGGCGGTGACGGTGAATTGCGTATCAAGGGTGATGTCGATGTCGATCAACGCACTATCCCCGATATTCGTTTCACCCGTTTTCCGCTGATGCAGCTGCCCGACCAGCAGTTGACAGTCAGTGGTACTATCCGCGCTTCAGAAACGCAACATGTCAGTGTGATTGCCGGTGACCTGGAAGTGGTGCACATGCGGCTGGAGATTCCCGAACCGGCCCCGATGCCGACTTCCGACTTGCTCTGGGAGCGTGAAACAGCCGGGGAAGTGGAAAAGCAGAAAGCGCCATTGTCGAAGATCGATGTAGCGTTGAAGATCAGCGATGATGCCGAGATTTACGGACGCGGCATGAGTCTGAAACCAAAGGGAAAGCTGCACCTGGGCGGCAGTCTGACGCAGCCGAAATTGACCGGTGTGCTGGAGATTGCCAGCGGCAAAATCGAGTACCGCAGTATTAAGCTCGATATCCAGCCCGGCAGCAATGCGGTGTTTTCAGGCGACCCGGCGCGGCCGACGGTCCATATCCGGGCCGCCCGCAAGGTTGGTGATGTTATCGCTGGCATTACCGTTGACGGTCCCGCTGACCAGTTGATCACGCAGCTCTATTCGACACCGGCGATGAGCAACTCGGAAATCTTCTCCTACATTGCTACGGGAAGGCCGCTGGCCACGCTAGGCAAGGATAATGCGAGCGATGTTATGACAGCTGCCGAGTTCCTACTCGGCCCGGGCACCATGATGCAGGAGGTGCAAGGCAAGGTGAAACAGACGACCGGGCTGGATATTTTTGAGGTGGGTAGTAACTCGTCCGGTGGTTTTGTGCGCGCGGGCAGCAAGATATCCGACAAGGTGACAGTGACGGTTGAGCAGGCGGTGTCGAAGGAGTCGACGACGGCGCTGACGCTGGAGTACATGCTGAGTAAAAGTTTCTCTGTTTTTGCCAGCCAGGCGAGCAATCTCGCCCCCCGCATAGGACTGCGTTACAGCAAGCAGTGGTTCGGCTCTCCCAAAGTGACGGCCGAGGCGGTCAAGGAGTAGTAGCCAGCAGATCGGGTTGATGCGGTATCGGCGTAGCAGCCATGACCTTCTCGCTTTTTCCGGTCAGCTCTTCATTGAGAGGGGTGTCACAGTAACGAGAAACGATAGGTCAAACCTAAACCTATATTGTAGGCATTTAATTGCAGGTTAACCGGGGCTCTTTTATCTTTATTAAGTGGAACCGTTTTTCCAATTTGACCATAGATAGCATAGTGATCACTCAGGCTACAATTGAGGCCAACGGATGGCTTTAATATGATGCCATTTGCATTGGCGCCAACTAATATTTGGAAAAACCCTTGGAACCGGTTTGTTGGAGAAAATTTACTTTGGATGCCCAAGCCTGCTAATAGCTCTCCATAACCAGGGTACCCTAAAAAATCATTGTATGCAGCACTCGCCTGAACAGGGAAATACCAATAATCATGCAGGATATAGTCAAATTGTGTTGATAACATGGTTATATTTTGATGCTTTTTTCCGCCAACCCGAACGTTGAATTCAGTCTGGTGGAATACATTCATACGGAACCCTCTAAATATCTGCTCCTTTGCAGCGCTGAGTCCACGAGAGTCACCTTCATCGGTGCCAAGGTGATAGTTCATAGCAGCACCCAGGGTGAAGTTTTTAGAGGTCCCCTTGGGTGCAAACAGGTAGCCACTCGATAAAGACAGTCCAAGGTTATTGTATAGTAAGTATTCAATCGAAACCTTAGGATAAACAAGCAATCCTGCACCCGTATCGATAACTGAAGGGGCATAGCCTCCAGAGCCAACACCTATTTGGCTATAAAAATTAACACGAGGAAGAATTGAAAATCTATAGCCAATGCCGCCTAAAACCTGATTATATAGTGCCAGACCATTGTAGCCTGCATCCAGGCCAATAAACATATATTGGTTCTCCGTCAGAAAATGGGAAAATTGTAGAGATACCGTGTTAATGGTGTCCTTAACCTTGGCCTGAGGCTTAAGCTGAAATATATTGTTTAAATCAAATGTTAATATATTTTCTTCGCTTTCGGAGAGTCCATCGGCATTTTCTATCTGATCCATCGACAACAAGCGATTGCCTGAGTACGCATAAGAACCGATTGCGTACGAAACAGGCTTTTGAATAAAAAAATTCAGTTGAGAATGATTTATTTGCCCCTTCATAAATCGAAAATGCGCGTAATTCACCCCGGCTGAGAAACCTTGGAAATCATAACCCAGTCCTGCGTAACTTTTGATAAATCCACCTGTACCGGATAATACTTTGCTATGCCCAATACTGGAGCCGCCACCGCCGCCCCCAAAAGCAGCACCGGCATCGGCAAACAAGTTTCCAAAAATTTTACGTTGCGCATGGATTGTCACATCAGCAGCCATGAAACCACCATAATTACCATGAACCAACGGCGCACTAAGCCCAAGCCCCAGATATAGCCAGTCATTCAATTGATGAAAATAGTGAAAACCAAGCAAATCAAGAGATTGATTCCCGGGAACAGGGATCACTTCATAATCCAGCATGATCATTCCCTTTGCTGGACTTAGCGTATATTGCTCCGGCATTACCTTACCGTTTGACCCATCGGCAACAGGGGCAGGGTCCATTTGTTGTGAGGCGAATGCCGTTTGTGCGGAAATAGAAAACAGGATGATTAAAAGGATTGTGTATAATCTTGAGAAGTGGATAAATATTCTCCTTGGAACAGCTTATTGCATGGGAATGCTACATTACTTGTAATTCTTCAGATGGCAAAGAGCTCGCAAGAATCACATTATCTCAATCGTTGCAGAAAACGTTACGGGTGCCTGAGGAATTCGACTGAAGCCCAGTCACCCTGAGTATCACGGCGAATCTCGCTTAATCCTTCTGCAATATAGGCTGCTGCCACATCGTCGACTTGCGTAGTCAGCAAACCGGAAAGAATCAGGTGGTTTTTTACGCACGGTGCCAGCTCTTTGGCCATCCATACCAGCGGTGCAGCGAGAATGTTGGCAACAACAAGGTCGAACTGTTGCTGCGGTGGTGTGTCATCCAGCTTTGCTTCGAGCAGAACATCGTTGATGGCGGCATTGGTTAAACACGCTTCAACGGACTCCTCTTCCATATCAATGGCAAGCGCAGACCCTGATCCCAGTTTGACGGCTGCAATGGCTAAAATGCCGGAGCCTGCACCCATGTCGAGTAGTCTCGTTGGCGGAGACTCGGCACAAATACGTTCAACCGCTTCCAGACAGAGTTGGGTAGTTGGATGCGTGCCTGTGCCGAACGCCATGCCCGGATCGAGCACGATATCGACACGACCGTCTGTCGGGCCATCACAGAATGAGGGGCGCACCCAGAGGTTTTTGCCGATGGGCATGCCGCACCAGTCCTTTTGCCAGGCTGTTTCCCAGTTCTGTTGTTCCAGTGTAATCAGTGTGATCTGATCTTTTTCGATGCCGGCCTGTAATGCGGCAGCCAGAATCCTGTTTTTGGTAAGGGATTCATCTTCGTCGCAGTCAAACCATGCGATCTGTACCGTGAGGTTCGAATCGACATCGGTTTCTTCAGCAATTCCCAATGCATCAATGGATTCAGCCAGCATTTCAAAGGCCTCAGTGTCAATCCGGTCGGCAGGTATTTTCAACTCAAGGCATTTTGATGCTTGCATCTTTGGCTCCCATTCTGTCCAATACAGACTCTTGTCTGGAGGTTCGTTTCTCGTGCAGCACTCTTCTACATATCGCATGCGGGTAAAGCAAAATATCCGCATGACCGCCTCAGATTGTGAAGACACAGTCATTTTCCTTGCACTTGAACCGATTTATGGGGAAGCACTGAAGCCGTTTATGCCGGGTCAGTTTGTGCGCATTGGCATTCCGAAGCTGAACGAACCTGCCCCGGGCTATTTTGCCATTGCCTCTTGCCCTGAATATCCGGACAGCTATGAGTTTTTTGTTAAAAATGCGGGCCCACTTTCCGCTTATTTGTGCGATATTAACGAAGGTACTGAGCTGGAAGTGGAAGGCCCGATGGGAAAAGGCTTTGACCTGGCACCATTTAAAGGCGCAGATGTCTATCTGGTCGGTGTGGGCACCGGCATAGCGCCGCTACGCACTGTTTGGCAGAATATTATTCACCACCGCGAAGACTTCGGAAAAGTTACGATTTATGCGGGTTTTCTGACCTCTATGCATCAGCTGCTTACCGATGAACTGGAAGAGTTGGCCAAGTTTAATATTGAAGTTTCTATTACGCTGGAAATCGGCCACGATAGCTGGGATGGCCCTATAGGCTATGTGCAGCACGCGCTGGAAGCTGATGCTCCGGACGGTGTCAATGCGGTGGCATGTCTGGCTGGTATGAGTGCCATGGTGGACGCCTGTAGTGAAACATTGCAGAATCTTGGCTTTGATGAAAGTCGTATTCTGCTCAACCACTAATCCAGTGACGCTCGAATCCCGAGCCGATGTTTCCCAATCCACTGTTTCCCCTGAAAATGTACAGTTGCAACTGCCACTAATTGCCCTTGATATAGGTATGAAACGTATCGGTGTGGCCGTGTGTGATCGTATGGCTTTCTCCTGCCGTGGTGTGACCTACCTGCACCGCAAGGATCAGGGGTGGCCGAATCAGTTGCTTAAGCTGATTCGTGAATATGGCTCTAAAGGCATCGTGGCAGGACTGCCCATGAATATGGACGGCACGGAAGGAGTGCAGGCAGCAGATGCCAGGGCGGCAGTGAACGAGCTTGCAGCGATCTGCACATTGCCGGTGGTCTTCCAGGATGAACGTCTATCGACCTGGACGGCCAAGGAGCGCCTGTATGCGCAGGGGCTGAATGAGAAAAAGGTGAAAGAGAAACTGGACCAGACCGCAGCAGCGGTGATCCTGGAAGATTTTCTGTATTCCCACCCGGAGTTGAAACCATGACAGAAACTGTTTTGTTCGATCATCAGACTGTTGAGGAGGCGCTGAATCAGATGGCCGGTGCGATGACTGCTGCTGAAATTTTTCTGGTCGGCATCCACAGCGGTGGCGCCTGTGTGGCCGATGCAATTCAACGGCGTCTTGAGCAGAAAGGCTGCACTGTTTTTCGCGGTAACCTTGATATCAGTTTCTATCGGGATGATCTGGATACGATTGCTCCGCATCCACTGGTGCGAACGAGTGAGTTGCCGTTCGACGTGGCAGGCAAAGATATCTGGCTGATTGACGATGTGCTGTATACGGGCAGAACGATTCGAGCCGCGATGGACGAGATTTTTGATTACGGCAGGCCTGCATCAATCCGGCTGGCCGTACTGGTGGATCGTGGTGGCAGGCAATTGCCAATCGCTGCAGAGACTACAGGATTGAACTTCGAGGCCCTTGCCGGTTGCACGGTGGAGCTGGTGACGGATGGGGCATGGACTATTGAGCAGAGGCAGGTGAAATAATGCGACCACTGAAACATCTGTTCGGCATTGCCGACCTGGATCGGGAACAGATCGAATATCTGGTGAATCTCGGAGATTCTTTTATCGAGATTAATCGCCGTCCGCTGAAAAAGGCGCCAACGTTACGCGGTAAAACGATCATCAATCTTTTCTTTGAAAATTCGACGCGCACACGCACCAGCTTCGAATTGGCGGGCAAGCGGCTTTCCGCCGATGTGATCAATATCTCTGCATCGACCAGTGCTACCAAAAAGGGTGAAACACTGCTCGATACGGGCCAGACACTGGCGGCGATGCAGCCGCATGTGCTGGTTATCCGTCATTCGCTGGCCGGGACCTGTGAGTTGCTGGCAGATTATTTACCCAATACCGCACTGGTCAATGCAGGTGATGGAGCCCATGAACATCCGACGCAGGTTCTCACGGATTTGCTGACACTGAAGCAAGCCTGGGGAAGCCCGGAAGGCAAGGTCATCACAATGGTTGGTGATATCGCCCATTCACGTGTTGCCCGCTCACACCTTTTGGCGGCCAAGAAGCTGGGTTACACGATGCGAGTGGTGGCACCAAAAACGCTGTTGCCCTCCCAGATCGAACGTTACGGCTGCGAAGTATACCATGATTTTGATGCAGCTCTGCCCGGCTCCGACGCGGTGTACATGTTACGCGTTCAGACTGAGCGGCTGACCGATAGCTGCGCCTTCCCATCCATCCGTGAATATCACGAAGCTTATGGCCTGAATGTGAAACGATTGCGTGCGGCAGGTTCCGATTGCATCGTGATGCATCCGGGGCCCATGAACCGCGGTGTGGAAATTTCCACCGACGTAGCCGATTCGGCAAAGAGTCATATCCTCAGACAGGTCGAACACGGTGTCGCCGTTCGTATGGCCGTGCTGGCAGCGTTGTGCGGAGGCCATGCAGAAGAGAAGAAGGAGGGCAGTAGGAAACAGCTGTCCGATGAAGCGATGCAGGCGCAGGGGACACTGTTATGAGCGGCATACTGCTGATAAAAAACGGACGCATTATCGATCCGGCAAATGAAATTGATGAAGTGACCAATCTCTGGATCAGGGACGGCAAGGTAGCTGCTGTTGGTGACTATGATGGAGCGGCCGATGAGGTGATTGATGCGACCGGAAAGGTGGTTTGTCCGGGGCTGATCGATATGCATGTGCACCTGCGTGAACCTGGTCAGGAGTGGAAAGAAGATATCGAATCCGGTTCCCGGGCTGCGGTGGCAGGTGGCGTCACCTCAATGTGTTGCATGCCCAATACCGGCCCACATATCGATCATGCAGGCGTAGCCCTTCAGATTGTTGCACGTGCCAAACAGGTGGGTCTGTGCAATGTGCACCCGATAGGTGCGGTGACAAAAAATCTCGATGGAAAAGAGCTGACCGAGATGCGCGAGCTTTCGCGTTCCGGTTGTGTGGCTTTTTCCGATGATGGTTTGCCGATCTGGCATGCAGGTGTCATGCGCAAGGCACTCGAATACTCTTCCAGTTTCGGTTATCTGATTATCCAGCATGCCGAGGAGAAGGACTTGACTGCCGGTGGTGCGGTGAATGAGGGCTGGATTTCTACACAGCTGGGTGTCACCGGTATGCCAGCCGTAGGTGAAGATTCGATGATCGCTCGCGACATTATGCTGACCAAACTTGCCAATGCCCGTTATCACGTCGCTCACATCTCCACCAAAGGCGGGGTTGATCTGGTGCGGAGCGCGCGCGCGGACGGATTGATGGTGACAACGGAAGCGGCACCACATCATTTTGCACTGACCGAAGAAGAGGTACTGGGATTCAACTCCGATGCCAAGATGAGTCCTCCGCTAAGAACAGAGGACGATCGTCTGGCTGTGATTGAAGGGCTGCGCGATGGCACGATTGAAGTCATTGCCACCGATCATGCTCCGCATCATGAAGATGATAAACGTTGCGGCCTGTCGTGCGCAGCTTTCGGTATTGTGGGGTTGGAAACCATGCTGCCTGTATCCCTTGATCTGGTGCGTGGAGGCATACTTTCCATGTCCGATATGATCGCCAAGATGACCTGCAATCCTGCGCAGTTGCTCGGTCTTGGTTCGGGCACCTTATCCGAAGGTGTGGACGCAGATATTTGCATTTTCGATGCCGAAGCTACATGGATTGTGGATCGTGAAGCCATGGTTTCCAAGGGCAAAAACACACCATGGCACGGTAAACAGATGACGGGTCAGGTTACCCACACGTTGAAAGCTGGACGTTTGGTGTTCGCTGGAGGAAAAGTCTGTGGCTAACGAACATCGCAATACACTGTTTGAAGAACAGGCCGAGGTGCTGGCTCATATCACCCATCCCGGTGATCAGTTTGTTATGCGATTGATGGCGCCGAAAACTGCGGCCAGAGCCCGACCCGGTCAGTTTGTGCATATGCGTGTCTCTGATGAACGTGATTTGCGTCGTCCTATCTCGATCATGCTGACTGACCCGGAACGCGGCACGATTGATCTGTTGTATAAAGCGATTGGCGAAGGCACACGTTTGTTGTCGCAGCGGAAAACAGGGGATGTGATTCCCATGCTGGGGCCGATAGGCGAGCCGTTTGATTTGTCGGATGGGTCGAAGCGTTATGTGTTGATCGGAGGCGGCGTTGGTATTCCGCCCATGATTTTTGCCGCCGATACCCTGCAGGGCAAAGCGGACTGTATTGTTTTTGCAGGTTCTGAAGTCGAATTTCCCTTTGCCCTGAAACCGTCAGCTACACTGCTGCCAGGCATCAAAGGCAACACGATTCTTGCCATTCGTTCACTGGAAGAACGCGATATTCCATCACGTCTTGCATCCAATGCCGGTCTTTATGGCTGTTATGAGGGACATGTGCCGAATCTTGCGCGCGACTATCTGGCAGCGCTGAATGAAGAAGAGCGCAAGCGCTGCGTGCTGCTCTCCTGTGGGCCGCATCCTATGCTGCATGCGGTAGCACGAGTGGGTCGCGAGTTTGATCTGCCAACGTATCTCAGTCTTGAAGAATATATGGCATGTGCGCTTGGCGGTTGTGCCGGCTGTGTAGTCAAAACGATTGAGAATGGTGAAGAGAAATATCGCCGTGTCTGTGTGGACGGGCCTGTATTTGCTGCCGAGTTACTACCAGAATTTGCATGAGTGGTGTGATTGATGTTCTTGAACTCTGGTTTGCTGAGTTGGAGCCGCGCCAGTGGTGGGTTAAAGATGAGGTGCTGGATCGCGAAATAGAAGCGCGTTTTGGCTCACTGCATAATGATGCCATAGCTGGCAAGTTATATGTCTGGCGTGAGGAGGCAGTGGGTCGCCTGGCGGAGATTATAATACTCGACCAGTTTTCACGTAATATCTACAGAGACAAACCTGAAGCCTTTGCTTATGACGGCATGGCATTGGTGCTTGCCCAGGAAGCCGTGCGTATCGGTGCTGATCAGGAGTTCGAGGCGCCGGAGAAAGCCTTCTTTTATATGCCGTATATGCACAGTGAATCAATGGCGATTCATACGCAGGCGGTGAAACTATTCGATCAACCGGGTTCCGAATTTAATCTGGAATTTGAGCTTAAACATAAAGCAATTATTGACCGCTTTGGTCGTTATCCTCATCGCAACGCTGTTCTGGGACGCGAATCGACATCGAAAGAGATTGAATTTCTGACTCAGCCGGACTCTTCTTTCTGATCTAAGTTTTACCCGTGTTATAAGCCTGCTTCCGTCAGAAATAATTGAATAATTGGGGTCAAGTCTTGAATCTTGAATGTCCTGTTCGGTCCTGTTTGGGTTGGACCATGCTAAGAGGCTCAATGGGTGGCATGCAGCCTGGAGAGTTTAGAAAGCGCAGCCCGTATTAGCATTCGTGAGTAGAGCCGGTGGAAGCCTGAAAGGGCATGGAACGCAAAACCATATGACACTTGACCCGATATTGATTTACCCTTTGGAACGACAGCAGTGCCAAAGTACAAGCGCGTTGTGACTGAATCATGCTCCTCGGTACAGACGCTCATCAGCCACGACCTCGTGCGCCCTAAAAAATCGCAAAGCAGCAATTGATTAACAGCTCTCCCTTCAACCCTCCAGGCAGCGAAGTTTGCGATCTCGCCCGAGACAAGCTGTTTCACTTGCACATCACTCGATGGTTTTGATGCCAGAAGTGAAAGGATTAGTCGCTCAACCTTGAACAGTGAAGTGGTGTAAAAAGCCTCTACGTATTCAGCGTGGTGAATACGACGTCGTACATCCACGAAGTAGCAATCTGTGTAGACACCCTCGTGATTGTATCTGTTGAGAAGTGCCTCTTGCGGCAGTTCACCACGTTGAATGGTTGGCATGGCACCTCCGTTTATTCGCACGCTCAGCATAAGCGTTTTTCTCTTCAGTACAATTCGAGTTTAACAATCGAGTGAGAGTACTGGAGTATGTGGCGGTTGTTGTTTCGGCTGAAGCGTTGAAACCGCTGTTGGAGCCGGAAGTGGAGCTGTCAGTGCTGGTTGAGGTGTCGCAGGCACGCATTTCTCGCTGAGTTGTCAGCAGGTGATGAGCTTGATCAGCAGAATTACGGCAATGATGACGATGGTCAGGCTGAGCGTGGGATTCGACCCGGATGAGCCCAAATAATGTAGACTACAGGTTCAGTATTGAGCAACTCTCCGGCATTTTTCTTGGTGCTTTGCCAGAATAGAGGCATGATATACATAGTGAGACTAATGACACGCCGGGGAACAGGCTAAAGCCATGCAAGAAACGAAAATTGAAATCACGACTGAGAGCGAGGCCGAAGCATCTCTCGCACCAGGAGCCTACATGGCCGCCATTGATGTCGGCTCCAACGCCATGCGACTGGGCATTGCCCTGCGTGATGACAAGGGGGTGCCTAACATCATTCTGCGCCACCGCGAGCCGGTTCGTCTCGGTCACGATGCTTTCACCACAGGCACGCTGAGCGAGGCCACGCAGAACGAGGCTATCATGGCCTTCCAGCAGTTCCGCCGCATCCTCGAGCGTCATCATGTCGGCAACCTGCGTGCCACAGCCACCAGTGCGATGCGTGATGCAAAAAACGGCCCGGTGCTGGCCAAACGCATTCTTGAAGAAACAGGCATCCAGCTCGACCTTATCAGCGGCGAGGAAGAGGCCCGGCTGGTGTATCT
>JAJFLE010000036.1 GCA_021772835.1 Mariprofundus sp. | reverse complement strand
CTTGATCAGGATAAGGGGGAAGCGGAAGCTTTTAGAGTGCTTCGCCAGTCAGAAACAACAGGTCGCCCCTTGGGCACTGATCAGTGGGTTGAAAAGCTCGAGATACTTACAGGCCGACAGCTAAAGCCCCAGAAGCGCGGGCCAAAAAAAGATAGCGGATGAAAGTTAAGTGTATTTAGTAAACTGTCACCGTAATTCTGTCACCGTAATTCGTAATTCCTGTCACCGTAATTCCCGTGATGTGGCAAGAGCCATTGCTAAAACAGATGCATATAAACAGTCACGCAAAGACCGAAAGAAGGTGGAGATGCTTTTTGCTCATCTCAAACGCATCCTAAATCTGGATCGTTTGCGACTGAGTGGCTTGAGTGGTGCGCAAGATGAATTCTTGCTGGCGGCCACTGCCCAGAATCTACGAAGAATGGCGCAATGGTGCTCACCGATACCAACGAAAAGAGTTATAGGCCATGCATAAAGGCGAATAAAACAAAACCGCTTGCTCAATCAATCCAAAAGAAGGCGGTTGGATAGAATGAAACTCTCAAACTCAGGGTCGGTTGGGAGTTAACCTCAAGTCAGAACCGAGTTTTTCAACAGAATAGGCCGGAGGCGGCCAATCAGTTTCGTTATGTTATCTGGTGAAAACGAATTCATCGGCTGATGAAAGATCGGGATTGAATGCATAATCGGCGACATCGAATGCTTTGAGCTGTTCCGGGTCAGACAGTTTATTTTCGATAATAAAACGACTCATGAATCCGCGCGCTTTTTTGGCATTGAAGCTGATGATGCGGTATTTATCGTCACGCAACTCCTTGAATACAGGTGTGATGATGCGTCCCTTGATATCGGATGTTTGAACCGAACTGAAATATTCGCTCGATGCCAGGTTGATCAGGACGTCGTCACCCTGTGTGGCGAGAGTCTCATTGACGGCATTTGTAATCGTAGTGCCCCAGAACTCGTAAAGGTTGCGGCCATGCTCACCGGCAAGCCTTGTGCCCATCTCCAGGCGGTAGGGCTGCATCAGGTCCAGTGGTCGCAACAGGCCGTAGAGACCGGAGAGGATGCGCAGGTGGTTTTGTGCAAAACTGATATCATCTGCACTCAAACTGGCGGCATCCAGCCCCTGATAGACATCACCTGAAAAGGCGAAGATTGCCTGTTTGGCATTCTCCGGTGTGAAAGGTGCATGCCAGTCCTGATAACGCTGCATATTCAGATCAGCCAGTTTCATAGAGAGTTTCATCAGGTCTGCAATCTCGAAACTGTCCTTGTCGCGCATGATGGCAATCAGCTCAGCCGCTTTGTCGAGAAGCTGCGGTTGCGTGAATTCGGCCGTGGGCGCCGGCTTGCTGTATTCAAGTTTTTTTGCGGGTGAGATGACAATTAGCATGTGCATATACTATGCTTGCAATCAGGAAGAATAAATCTTACCGATTGGAAGGATATTCAGCGTGGAAGTGAGTCAACAATCTGAAGCCTTGATGTCGCGCGCCATTGAACTGGCGAAACGAGGCATTGGCACAACACACCCGAATCCGCGCGTCGGCGCTGTGGTGGTGAATCATGGCGAGATTGTCGGTGAAGGCTGGCATGAAAGGCCGGGTGGCCCGCATGCCGAAGTGATGGCGCTGCAACAGGCGGGCGCGAGGGCCCGTGGCGGCACGATCTATGTGACGCTGGAGCCGTGTGCTGCACACGGGCGCACACCGGCATGCACGGCTGCGATCGAAAGCGCCGGTGTCAAACATGTGGTTTATGCCTCATCCGATCCCAACCCTGCAATGGCCGGTGGCAAAAAAGTGCTGCAGGCTTTACATATCGAAGTCACCGATGGCGTGCTGCGTGATGAGGCCGATGAACTCAATCGCCCGTTCTTTCATTATATAAAAACCGGACGTCCTTATGTGATCGGCAAGGCGGCCATGTCGCTGGATGGCAAGCTGGCAACACGCACACATCATTCACAATGGATATCCGGTCCGGAATCACGCGCCCATGCGCACGCTATTCGTGCTGTCAGCGATGCCATCATCGTCGGAGCTGGAACGCTCAAGGATGATGATCCATCGTTAACTGTGCGTGATGCCGAGCAGGTTGGTGATGTCCCGCTCAGAGTGGCTCTCTGTTTTGATACGCCGGTGTTTGACCCGCATTGCAAACTGCTCTCCGATGAGGCACCGAGCCGCTTCTATGTGCGCAGTATCAATGAATATGCGAAGCAGTGGCAGGATGCGGGCATTGAGATAGTAAGGGCGGACAGCCTGCTGTCGATACTCAAACATTTGGCTGAAGACGGTCGCCTGCAGCTTATGCTGGAGGGGGGCGGTGCCCTGCATGCCTCATTTCTGGATGCGAAATTTACCGATGAATTGGTGCTTTATCAGGCACCGATAATCATCGGCGGCCGCGATGCAGTGAGCCTGTGGGGTGGCCACGGTGTGGAAACGATTTCACAGGCGATTCGTCTGGATCAGATCGAACGAAAGGTGCTCGGCAATGATCAGATGATTCGCGGTAGGGTGGCCTATCCCGAATAGAGCAGAATCTGTCAGTTGGCACTCCTCGGGAGCTGCCATGGACATATTGTTGCTCAAATTCAGACAGTTGCCGTTATTGTGGCCGGTGACGGCATGGGTAGTCGGGCTTGCACTTTCGCGCAGTGATTTGTTTAGCCCGTTCGGTTCACTGCTTTTTATGTCTGTAGGTTCCGTTGTTTTGCTCTATCTGAAAAAAAAGACTGTTCTGCTGCTGCTTGTGACAGGCGGACTCTGGGGAACCGCCGATCTCATGCTCGATGCCCGCGCTGTTGCAGTTGATGAGAGCTGGTTGAATAAGAATGTGCTCATTTCGAGCACGATTGAAAGGGTGGAGAGGTATGATCGATATTCCCGTCTGCTTGTCAGCCATATTTCTCGCAGCGATGGCGAATTTTCCGGCGGCAAAGCCCTGCTTTATAGTTACGGCAAGCAGCAGCACCTGCTTCAGCCAGGGCAAAGCATCGAGGCAACTGTTTCCTGGCGATTGCCGCGCAATTATCTGAATCCCGGTAGTTTTGATTATCAGGCATGGTGTTTCGATCAGGGCATCGCCCTGATTGGCAGCATCAAGGGAAACGTACAGGTATTGGGTGATAAAAATGGCTGGCTGGATCAGATGCGCAGTTCAGTCCGGGCAGCTATTGCAGAAACAGATTCCCGCGCAGCCGGGGTATTGCATGCCATTCTACTGGGTGATCGAAGTCAGGTTGATGTGGAGGTGAACCGGAGTTTTTCAGCCACGGGTGCTGCTCATCTGCTGGCCATATCAGGCATGCATGTCGGTATGGTGGCATCCTGCGTGTTTGCCTTGTTTTGGTGGTGTTTAACGCGCCGCGAAGCCTGGATTGTGCATTATCCTGTACGTAAACTGGCCATGGCAGGTGGGTTCCTTGCCGCTGTGGCTTATGCTGTGATTGCAGGGCTTCCTCTTCCTGCCCAGCGTGCACTGTTCATGCTGGCGGCCGGTGTGCTGGCGTGGCTGCTTGCCTCGCGTATGCAACCGATCAATACGCTACTGGCAGCATTGGCTTTGATTCTTTTGATTGATGCTTCCGCCGTGGTATCACTATCACTCTGGTTATCTTTTGTTGCGACTGCAGCTATTCTGTTCTGGACAGGTTTTGCGGGCAGGAAAGAGCGGGATGAATCCGCTGGGAGGCGGCTTCTCGGAGCTGTACGGATTCTGCTATGGGTCTCGTTGATTGCTACGCTGGCAACACTGCCTTTGATTGTGTCTACGTTCGGCCGAATTCCAGTTTACAGCCTGCCTGCAAATCTGCTGCTTGTGCCACTTTATGGGCTGCTTGTTTTGCCGTTGGCATTGTCGGGAGAGCTATCAGCCCTATTGGGCCTGCAAGCTATGGCATCCACACTGATGGCTTTGAGTAGCTGGGCAGTTGAACTGGGCATAGTTGCGTTGCAATGGCTGGTGGCTTTACCATTTGGAGAGCTGTGGGCGGTAGCTCCGCCATTCTGGTTGGGCTTGTTTTACGTTTCAGGTTTGGCTGTGAGCTGCTGGTTACTGTTCAAAGGTATTTACCTGTGGGCCGGTGCAGCGATGATAATCGTGCTGATGTTTTACCTGACGGCGGTATTGTCCGAAAATCACATTCAGAAACCAACCTGGATCGTCTGGGATGTGGGTCAGGGGGCTTCTTCTGCACTGCTGTTGCCAGAGGATGAAGTGTTGGTTGTTGACGCGCCAGGGCGGCGTGGCAGCCAATTTAACGGCGGCACTACCGTTGCCACAGGCCTGCGCAGTCTCGGGTTTTCCCATGTGAATAAACTTGTCTTAAGTCATGCACAGTCTGATCATCTTGGCGGCGCTATGTCGCTGATGCAGGCTATGAATCGTGTTGATGAGATATGGCTTCCTGATGTGCCATCCGCTTATGTAAAAAGACTCGGTCAAAGCGATTCTCGATTATGCAGCGGGGGCTGATATTGCAATCAGGAGGCTGGCCAAAGGCGACCATGTTGCCGGTGCTGCTTATGATATTTCAATTTTGTGGCCACCGCGAGGCTTCGCACCATCGAATAAAAATAATACATCGCTGGTATTGCGCGTTGAAATCAATGGTAACATGTTGTTATGGCCGGGAGATGTTGAACTCTCTGCAGAAAAAATGATGTTGGCCTATGGTCTGGAAAAAGTGGATATGATGCTGATGCCGCATCATGGCAGTCGCACATCGAGCCATGATGCTTTTGTTGAGGCGCTGTCGCCCGGCTTGGTAGTGGCGCAGGCCGGGTTTGCTAATCGATACGGATTCCCCAATAAACAGGTGGTAGCGACTTATCAGGCTGCCGGTTCTGTGGTGAAAAATAGCAGTGAAGGTGCAGTGATGGTAAAGCTTGATTCGTCTGATCCGGGATTGGGTTTGGTACAGTGGCGGCCACAGCAGAAATCGCGGCGGGACATGGCCCGTGAGTGGTGGCAGGAAATGCATACTGACTGATGTTCAGCTCATGAAAAATAAATCAGTCATGTTTTATTGGTCGATGGGTGACATCTTGTGGTTGCATACCCATAATTGCCGCCATTCATATATATGGCAAAAAAGCAAAGCGGTGGGCAGCACAAGGTTGCTGCGCATGGAGGTTTGAGTGTTTGAGTTTATTCAACAGGGCGGAGCAGTGATGTATATACTGCTGGCGGCTTCAATCCTGTCATTGACTATCATTTTTGAGCGCGCCTGGAGTTTGCGTCGTTCTGTCGTGATTCCGCTCGATGAAGTACAGAAGATTGAACTGGCGGTGCGTGATGGTGATGTGAAAACTGCCATGGAAACATGCAAGCAGCATAATACTGCCATGAGCCGTATCCTGTGGGTGTCACTGGCTAATCGCGGCGTGCACCGTGCTGTGATGAAAGAGATTTTGGAAGAAGCAGGACGCCAGGAAGTGGCACATATGGATCGTTTCATCGGCGTGCTTGGTGTGATTGCTGCTATTGCGCCATTGCTGGGTCTGCTTGGCACGGTGATCGGCATGATCGAAGTGTTCCAGCAGATTTCGCTTGTAGGCGTTGGTAAGGCCGATGTATTGGCCGGTGGTATTTCCAAAGCGCTGAACACCACTGCATTCGGCCTGTCGGTGGCCATTCCGTCGATTGTGGCTTATCGCTATTATGAATCACGCGTGGACCGTTTTGTGCTTGAAATCGAACATCATGCACTGCGTTTTGTTGAACTGCTTAAAGGCGAACGCTCGTGAAATTGCGTCAGAAAAAACGTTCGGATTTACTGGTGGATATTACGCCACTGGTGGACGTTGTTTTTTTGATGCTGATCTTTTTCATGGTATCCACGAGCTTTAATGTCTCATCCACGCTCAAGCTGGATTTGCCATCGAGCAAAGCAACGGCTGAGCAGAAAGATGTGAATAAAGTATCCATCAGTATCAATGCCAAAGGCCAAATTTTTGTTCAGGATGAAGCGGTGGAAGATGCTGATTTGCGTAAACGCATTCTCAATATTTCCAAAGGTGATCCGAATGTGAGGGTGGTGTTGCGAGCTGATTCTGATGCACGTCACAAACGCGTGGTTTATGTGCTTGATACCTTGCGAGGCCTGGAAATGAGCAAAATCGGTATTGCCACTGTTTCTACCGGTGATAAGGAGCCTCAATAATGCGGATTGTGCAGAAATTTGGTGGCACGTCAGTTGGTAGCGTGGAACGTATTCGCAGCACTGCGGATATTGTGCAGGCGGAGCTGAAGCGGGGTAATCAGGTTGCAGTCGTGGTTTCCGCGATGAGCGGCGAAACCAATCGTCTGATCAGTTTGGCTCAACAGATTACCGACAGACCGGCTGATCGTGAGCTGGATGCGATGGTGGCAACCGGGGAGCAGGTCAGTGCCGCACTGTTGGCCATTGAACTGCAGAAGCGCGGTATCGCCGCCTATTCATTGAATGGTGCGCAGGCAGGCTTTAAAACAGATGGGAAATTTGTGCGTGCTCGCATCAGAGGTGTGGAGGCAGGTCACCTGATTGAGCGCATGGTGGCACTTGAGGTGCCCGTGGTGACAGGTTTCCAGGGTGTCGATGAATGCGGCAACATTACCACCCTTGGCCGGGGTGGTTCGGATACTTCCGCGGTTGCTCTGGCCATTGCTGTAGAAGCTGATGTTTGTGATATCTATACAGATGTGGACGGTGTTTACACCACGGACCCACGCATAGTTTCCAAAGCCCGAAAAATAGATCAGATCTCCTATGAGGAGATGCTGGAATTCGCGTCCCTTGGGGCGAAAGTTCTGCAGACACGCTCTGTTGAGTTGGCGATGCGTTATCAGATGCCCATACATTTGCGCTCCAGTTTTGATCTGGTTGCCGGAACGATGGTAAGTAAAGAGGATGAAACTATGGAACGAGCAGAAATTTCAGGTGTGGCTTACAACCGTGATGAGGCCAAAATCACTATCGTAGGTATTCCTGATCATCCGGGCATAGCCAGCAATGTCTTCGGCCCTGTGGCTGAAGCTGGCATCAATGTGGATGTCATCGTGCAGAACGTCAGTGAAGATGGGCATACCGACCTGACCTTTACTGTGCCGCGCAGCGATTATCACAAGACCATGGAGATTATGGCCAAGTTGCGTGATTCGATGGAAGCACGCGATTTGAAAGGTGATGACACCGTTGCCAAGGTTTCTGTGATTGGCGTTGGCATGCGCTCTCATGCCGGTGTAGCGCAAAAGATGTTCCAGGTGTTGGCTGATGAAGGTGTAAACATTCAGATGATCACTACCAGCGAAATTAAAGTGACCGTGGTGGTCGATGAGAAGTATGTCGAATTGGCCGTTCGCGCTCTGCACAGTGCATTTGGCCTGGATCTTGCGAAAGATTCAACCTGAGGCTTTTTCTTGCATTATTTTGGATAGTAGTCTATTAAGTTAAGCACGGGAGAATCTATGCTTATACTGACACGAAAAAAGGGCGAAGCGATTGCTATTGGCGACAATATTCAAATCCAGGTGCTCAATGTGAAGGGCGGCCAGGTACGCATAGGCATTGATGCTCCTCGAGATGTTCGGGTGAATCGCGAAGAGCGTATAGAGCCAGAGGATAACAGCAGTACTATTCCAGCTGCAGCTACCTGATTACAACAAACCCAGCATGGCCGGAGTTTTTTCGGCTATGTTTTTTTATTAGAGACAAGCAGCAAAAAAGGCGTAAACTTTCCACCTTTACATGATAACGATAATGATTATCATTCGTACCCATGTTAAGGCTCACACAACACAGACAATCCATTCTTGACCTGATCAATGCATCCAACCGTCACTGGGATGCCGATGAAGTCAGTCGCGCACTGTCCGATGCGGGTCAGGCTGTCGGCATCGCTACAGTTTACAGAGGCCTTGCTGCTCTAGAAGCAGCTGGTTTGCTGGACTCTATTCAATTGGCCGATAAAAAACGTTACGAACGTGCCGACAAAGCCCATCACGACCATATGATCTGTACCGAGTGTGGGCATATCGAAGAGTTTATTCATGAGACTATTGAAGCACTGCAGCTTAGCGCGGCCAAAGAGCGTGGGTTTGTATTAACCGGGCATCAGTTAACGATGTTTGGCCGCTGCAAGAGCTGTGATAAACAGGAGTAGAGATGATTTCGTCATTGGTAATTGTATTTCGTGAAATGCTGGAGATGGTACTGGTCGTGGGAGTCTTGATGGCTGCTACACGAGGACTGAGCAATTCCAGGCATTGGATTGGCGTTGGTGTTATCGGTGGTTTAATCGGTGCCCTGTTTTTTGCTCTGTTCATGGAGCAGCTTGAGACTTCATTCCAGGGCGATGGAGAGTTTGTTTTTAATGCCGTTGTACTCTTTACGGCATCGACCCTGATCGCATGGACAGTGTTCTGGATGAGTCGGCATGGGCGTGAAGTAAGCCAGCGCATGAAGCAGATGGGAAGCTCGGTGATGCAGGGGGAGTTGCCTCGAACCGCTTTGATGATCGTAGCCTTTTCTGCTGTGATGAGAGAAGGAGCAGAGGCTGCATTTTTTCTTTTCGGTGCAGCTCAGAGTGTGGCCCAGGATGGATATGAGATGTTAACCGGCGGATTGTTGGGTGCAGCTGCTGCGCTGTTGCTCGGAACACTCCTGTATCTGGGGCTGGTTCGTATCCCGGTAAATAAACTGTTTGCCATTGCAGGTTGGCTGTTGATGTTGCTGGCCGCTGGCATGGCATCGCAGGGGGTATGGAATCTCGTGGTGATTGGATGGTTGCCGCCACTGGTTGATCCGCTTTGGAACAGCTCGGCATTGTTATCACAAAGCAGCCTGTTCGGTGAGTTGTTGCATGTGCTGGTGGGTTATGATGACCAGCCAAGCGCCTTGCAGGTGATGGTATTTGTTGCGTCATTGTCAGTGATGTGCGTGATTTATTATCGTTTGCAGTATCGCAAAGTGGATCAGGTTGTGACGGCAGGCGTACCTACACATTAGGGGAATGCTGAATAAACCGGCGTTTCCTTAGCTCACCCATAAAAGCTGATGCAGATCACCGACAGGGTCAGGGAAACAGGATCAATGTCAGGGCTACCTGAATGCAGAGTCGCCCGCTATGCTTCCTGCCATGCGTTATTCCAAATATTTCGTTCCTACCCTTAGAGATGACCCGGCAGATGCCGAGGTGATTTCTCATAAGCTGCTGTTAAGAGCAGGTTTTATCCGCCGTGTCACTTCCGGTGTTTACGATTACTTGCCGATCGGATTGCGTGTGCTTCGCAAGATTGAAGCTGTGGTTCGTGAAGAGATGAATCGTGCCGGTGCACAGGAATTGTTGATGCCGACGGTGCAGCCGACCGAGTTGTGGGCCAAATCGGGACGCCTTGAAAAATATGGCCCGGAACTGTTGAAATTTAATGATCGCCATGGACATGAATCGTGCCTGGGCCCTACGCATGAAGAGGTGATTTGTGATCTGGTCAGCCGTGAGCTGCGTTCCTACAAACAGCTACCTTTAAATCTGTACCAGATTCAAACCAAGTTTCGTGATGAAATTCGTCCGCGTTTTGGTCTGATGCGCGGGCGTGAGTTCATTATGAAAGATGCATACTCTTTCCATGCTGATGCCGAATCGCTTGCAGAAGAGTATCAGAACATGTTCGATACTTATTGCCGCATCTTCACCCGTCTTGGGTTGAAGTTCCGTCCGGTTGAAGCCGATACCGGCTCGATTGGAGGCAACAATTCGCATGAGTTTCATGTGCTGGCAGATTCGGGTGAAGATCTGATTGCCCACTGCTCAGCTTGCGAATACGCCGCCAATGTGGAAAAGGCAGTTTCAAGCCGTTCAGTACCACAGGCAGAGCAGTCAGAGCTAACGCTTGTGGATACACCGAATGCCACATCAGCCGAAGATGTTTCTGCATTCCTGAATATGCATGTAGCGCAACTGGTTAAAACGCTCGTGTATCGTGCGGTTGGCGGAGACAATGAAAATGAAATCGTCGCAGCTTGTCTGCGTGGTGATGACCAACTGCAGGAGATAAAACTGGCACACGCCATAGGGGCAGATTCGGTGGAGTTGGCAACAGATGCCGAGTTGATTTCTATCGGTGGTGTAGCCGGTTTTGCAGGGCCTGTGAATCTGACTGCCAGAGTCTTTATTGATGATAGCCTCAGAGGTGCGACCGGCCTCGTGGCCGGAGCCAACAGGGCTGATGCACATGTTACCGGTTTTGATGTGGCCCGAGATCTGACTGATGTGATGTTTGCTGACCTGCGTGAAACACGTGCCGGAGATACATGCGGTCGGTGCGGTGGAGCTATCGAGCTTTCGCGCGGCATTGAAGTAGGGCACGTGTTTGAGTTGGGTACCCGTTATGCTGAGCCGATGGACGTGCTGTTCCAGAATCAACAGGGTAAGCGCGCTGTGGCCACCATGGGCTGTTACGGCATCGGTGTGTCTCGCCTGATGGCGGCTGTGGTTGAGCAGTGCAATGACGATTCAGGCATATCATGGCCAGCTAATCTGGCACCGTTCCAGGTAGCGTTAATCACCATGGGTAAGTCTGAAGATGTGTTTCAAGCTTCAGAGAAGGTGTACAAACAGTTGCTTGATGGTGGTGTTGATGTGCTCTGGGATGACCGCAAAGAGAGCCCCGGCGTCAAGTTCAAGGATGCCGAGCTGATTGGCATGCCTGTTCAGGTGGTGATTGCTGACCGTAGCCTGAAAGAGGGTCTTGCCGAATTCGGAGTGCGTGGAGGAGACCGTCAATCTATGCCTGTCGGTGAAGTGGCGGCTGCAGCAATGGCGCAGTTGCAGCAATTGAACCGGAGTACAGACTGAATTCTGCCGAACTGAGAAAGCGCTTGGGCGGTAAATCGCCGAAAGCCATCCTGGCAGGTGTCATGGTGGCTGGCTTTCTGGTTTCTATACCGCTCTGGTTAAGCAGTAATACTGAGGATAAACAGCACCTGGCGCAGTCAGCTGTCAAACAGCTGATTGAAAAAAACGTAGGCCTGCTTGATATCAAGCCGGAAGAGAAAGAAGTGCTGCGCAAAATGCTCAAGCCTGAAGGCCAGGTCGGTGATGTGGACTTTGAACAGGTGGTCTGGTTGAAGGATATTGTACAGACGATCAAGCCATGGGTGCCGGATGAAACCGAAGCAAGGACGATAGCACGCTGGGTTTATGTTTATGGTAAACGTTTTAACCTGTCGCCTGAACTGATTCTCGGCGTCATCTCAGTAGAATCCCGATTCGATCATTTTGCAGTCAGTAATGTTGGTGCAGTTGGTCTGATGCAGGTGATGCCGTTCTGGAAGAGTGAGCTGGGTAGTCCAAACGACAATCTGCTGCAGATTGAAACCAATGTGCGTTATGGCTGTGCGATTCTCAGGCATTATATTGACCGTTATAAAAAACTGGACCGGGCACTGGGGGCCTATAACGGGTCGTTGGGGCGTATGAAGTATCCCAATAAAATTTATGCTGCGATGAAGCGTTTCAAAGCAACCGATACCGGTATCTGATAATCACTATTTAACTGAACATCGACCATCTCTCCTGTTCTTGTCCCCCATTTGGGGGACAGACAGATCAAAATTCACCTATAGAATCACGGCAGTCAGCGACAAGAAACGGCAGCTTCTACTTTCGCACCAAATAGCCACACTACATTTCTTAATACATGACATATTCATGAATACTTTTGAGGGGAACATAAATGAAACGATTATTCATCCTGGTATCAGTTCTGTTTGGACTGATGCAAACTGCAGATGCAGCAGAATTCAAACCGTATCTGGGAGGTGGTGTTGGACTGGCTTCTTTGAAACTTGACGTAACTGGAGCAAGCGCGGGTTCCGGTAGCGGCAGCACTGTGGGCGGTTACGGCTCTGTCGGTTTTGATTTTGGCGATTATGCCGGGGCCGAGTTACGGGTTGGAGCAACTGGCAATGCATCGCTCACGATCGGAGGTATAAATTATGATATCTCTTCGGATTGGTTAGTGGCTTATCTGGCCAAGCTTCAATTTCCGGTAACAGAGCAGTTCAGGATATATGCTTTGGCCGGTGCTACTACGACCAAGCAAACCGTGACGATCAAGACTCCAGGGTGGATCTGGGTAGCTACAGGTACTGCCAAAATGTCTGAGACAAAAACGAAAGCAAGTCTAGGGGCCGGAATTGATTTCCAGATGAGTGACCAGTTGTATGTTGGCGCAGAATTCATGGCTTACGGCTCAGGACTTACCATGGCTACCGGCAATCTGAAATATACTTTTTAACTGGATTGAGTGCCGTCTTCTGCGCTGTTGCCAGGGCTGTTCGAAAGAGCAGCCCTGGTTTCTGCGAGGCTTGTAAAAGAATCAAAAACTATCTGGCAGCCTGCGAGAGCACTTCTTTGAACATGGCTTCAGTCAGTCGCCGTGTTTGTGTGTTATAACGTGAGCAGTGGTAGGAATCGATGAGCTTGCGCCCGTCAGGCAGTTTGTGCTTGGCAGCATGGGCAAACTTCAGACTGGATAATTTGAGTCCGTAAGCACGCAAAATCGCATCGTGAGCTAGTTTACCCAGTGCCAGTAACTTACATGCTTTTGGCAGCGCTCTGATTTCATCGATCAGGTAAACATTACAGTTAGTGATTTCTGAAGTGTCTGGTTTATTCTGCGGCGGTAAACATTTAACGGCATTGGTAATACGCACACCCTTCAGAAGTAAGCCATCATCGGCATGCTTTGATAGCGGTAGCGATGATAGACCAAGATCAAACAGGGTTTGATAGAGTAGCTTGCCGGAATCATCACCGGTAAACGGGCGCCCTGTACGATTGGCCCCGTGCAGACCCGGCGCAAGCCCTACGATCAGCAGTTTCGCTTCGACATCACCAAAAGCATCAACCGGCGCGTTATGATAATCCGGTTTTTCAGTCTTGAGTTGCTCGAGAACGCCGACAAGGCGCGGGCAGCTTTGGCAGTGCGGGTTAAACGATGCCATCAGCCTGAAGCTTTTCAGCCAATAGCCTTAATGCGCGACCACGGTGCGATACCGATGCTTTTTCCTCAGGCGTAGCTTCGGCAAATACCTTGCCAAGCTCAGGTGAGAAAAACAACGGGTCGTAACCAAACCCGCTGGAGCCGCTGGCCTGTGGTAATATAAAACCGTTTACACAACCTTCTGCTGTCAGCGAATCGTTGTTGTCAGGAAAGGCCAGATGCAAGGCGCAAATAAAATGGGCATTACGATCTGTTTGGCCGCTTAGCTCGGCCAACAGTTTGCTATTGTTATCCTGATCGCTGGCATCTTCTCCGGCAAAGCGGGCTGAGTAGATGCCCGGCTCACCATTTAAAATATCAACACAGAGGCCGGAATCATCTGCCAGGGCCGGTTTGCCATTGGCTTTGGCAAAAGCTTCGGCCTTCTTTTTTGCATTGCCGGCAAAGCTGTTGGCATCCTCAACCACTTCGACTGAAATCGTGGCTTCAGCTGCTACAAGCTCAATTCCCAATGCTCCCAGAATGGCCTGAATCTCGTGGCGTTTCTTGGTATTATTGCTGGCAACGACAATATCCATCAGACAGCAACAACCGTCGCATTCTCAATGACTGCAAGATCAGTAGTACTCTCGTCTGCGAGTACCTTCCGGTGCATGAACTGATCCCAGTGCAAAAGCTTGTCTTCGGCCGTTGCCTGCACCTCAATCAGACCACCATCAGCGGTCATGATGAAGTTGGCATCCATTTCAGCCTTCGGCATAGCGGTTGAATAATGCATCAATAGAGATGGGGCGGAGTTCATTTACCTTGCGGTCTTCAAGCATGGGTTAATCCTTCTGTTATCTGTTATCTGTTATCTGTTATCTGTTTTCCAGCCAGGCTTTCAAAGCAGCAGCATCTTTACCACCGGAGGCAATGCGGCCATCACCGGCAATCATGGTCGGTGTGCCACTGATGTTCAGTTTTTTAGCTATCGCTGCGATATCATCCAGTGGCGTGGCACAGGTAGCTTTTTCAGGAATGAACTTGTCTATCATGACTTTCAGCATCATGTCATGCTGGTCTTTGCTGCACCAGATTGCTTCAGATTTTGCACGCGCCTGCGGATGCAGTTGCACCAGTGGATAAAGGAACGTGTACACCTTTACTCCGCTCATGTTTTTCAGTTCTTCTTCCAGTTTTTTGCAGTAAGGGCAGTCAGGATCGGTAAATACAGCCAGTTTCAGCTGGGCATTTTTATCACCGGAAACGATGGCTTTATCCAGAGGCAGAATGCTCCAGTCGATGCGGTTCAGTTCTTCCAGACGTTCGCGCGTCAGGTCATGGTGGCTTGTTGTCTCAAAGATATGACCGCCTGAGATCAGGTGTTTACCATTTTTGTCACTGTAAAAGATAGTTCTGCCTACCTGCAGTTCATACAGCCCTTTGATCGGGGACTTGCGAACGGCATCAATGGCAAGCGATGGGACCGCCTTTTTGATGTTATCGGCTGTTGATTTATCCACCTCGGCACCAGGCGTGGCAAGGGCCGGAGATGAAAACAACATAGCTATGGTTAACAGAAAAATGCGCATGGATACTCCTCAATAGTTAGATTGTGTGCATGATGCAGAGTGATGGCTCAGATGGGAAGGGGAAGAGCCTGCGCTTACGGGTGTAATCCGTTTAAGACCTGTTTGGAGAAGCTTTCATCACGCCAGTTGCGGGGGCCACGATGGAGCTGACTGACTGTGCCATCTGCAGCAATAATTATCGTGGAAGGCAGGGCCCGGACACCAAGTTTTCTCGCCTGAGCTTCATCGCTCAGTAGTACAGGACGATTTATTTCTTTCTCTTTCAGGAACGAGACCGCGTCTTCACGGCGCTGATCGAGTGAAACCATCACAACGTTTAGCTCAGGGTTCTTTTCAGTCCAGTCAGAAAACGCTTTCATTTCGGTGCGACACGCCGGGCACCATGATGCCCAGAGATGAATCACAACAGGCTTGCCTTTCAGTTCAGCCAGTGAAAATGTTGTGCCGGATTCATCCATCCACTTGAATTCGGCAGCAACGGCCGGTGATGAGGCAAGCAGCAGTATGAGAGCGGTTATCCATTGTTTCATTCGTTTCTCCGTTGCAGCAGTAGTCGCAGAAAGGCGCGAAATCTTGCAGATGTTGGTTCGAGACGCCATCCTTGCACATCATGCGCAAATTCGTTGCTGTTTTCCTGAGCTTGTCATTGCTGATTATCAGCAGTGCTCCGCTGTCTGTGGAAGCAGCCAGCTGCGCCATGCCAGAGCAAAAAACGGTTTCTGAGCAGGGTATGGATGAGAATCATGCGCATCACATGAACCATGAAATATCTGTCGGTGAAGATCCGGGCCACGAACATAGTGTGGTTCTCATGGGTGACTGGCAGACAGATCGTATTGAATGCGGTTGCGGATGCCATCGTAATGTTGATTCCCTACCGCATCTGCTCGCACCTCACATGATCGACAGTGCCGGTTTTCGTGCTGGCGAAATCTCTGTCATGGCATCCATTCAACCTGTAACCATCCTGCTGATGACTGCAATGCAGGTCCCTCTTCCCCCTCCACAACTGGTTTAATGTTTTTCTAGTTTTTTTCGGGCTGTCCATTTGGACGGTTTGTCAGGATGCACTGTTTTTGGGATAACTCCCAAAACCATTGCGACCTCTACAAAACATTAATCACATGGAGATACAATGAATCATCATAAATCCCTGAGCATCGCGGGCGCGTTGGTCTTGAGCACTATGTTTTTTAATCAGCAGGTCCTGGCCAGTGAGTGTGGCCTTTCCTGCTGTATCGCAGCCGGAGTTGACGGTATCGGTTCCAATGTCGGCCTGACTGCTTCACTGCAGTACGATACGATGTATATGAGAACAAACAAACAGGGCACAAACAACGTTGCTCCTACAACGATTATTGCCAATACGTTGGCTGGGCGTGCGGGCATGTATGCTGTCTCCTCACGCATGACGATGCAGAAAATTGCGGCCAACCTGGCTTATCGCATGGATGAGGATAATGCATTTATCCTGACCGTTCCGTATGTGATCAATGATATGGATATGTTGATGGGGATGAAAATGATGCCGATGTCGCCGATCACTTACTCCACCTCTACTTTGCAAACAATTCAGGGGCTTGGCGATGTCTCACTGATGTACATGCGTGATGTCTACAAAGATGCGGATATTCGTACCCGTCAGCGTTTGTCGCTTGGTTTCGGTGTGAAGGCACCGACAGGTAAATCCAAGGCACGCAATGCAGCGAATCAGAACCTTGTTCATATGATGATGCAGACAGGTACAGGAACCTGGGACGGTGTGCTTGCTGCCAACGGCAGCATGGCGTTCGGCGAGCATGCCGATGGCGGCGCGCAGTGGATGCTCTCGCCTTCCATTTTCTATCAGATCAACACGCGTAACTCACTGGGTTATAAAGTGGGCAATCGTTTGAATTATGATTTGTCTGCCCGTTACCGAGTGACTTCTGCATTCAATGTAAAACTTGATCTGAACGGTATCGCATCCGAGCGTGATTCAACTGACAATACTGTTGATGCGGTAACGGGGCTGGTGGCCTACCAGAATCCAACGCGTAATGTGCTGGATAATGTCGCGAATACCGGGCTTAACTCGCTGTTTATCTCTCCGGGCTTCCAGTGGGTGGTCGGTGATGGTTATGCGGTCAGTGGCGAATACCGTATTCCTGTTTACCAGGATGTGAACGGTATCCAGCAGGTCGCTGACAACTGGTTTTTCCTGCGCTTGAGCAAAGCATTTTAACGAATAGAGAGACAGGGAGTCTGATATGAAAGGACAAATTTCTGAAGCGCGTCGTAAAATGCTGATCGGTGCCGGTGCACTGGGTGCGACAGCTCTGGCGGCAACCACACTGGGCAGCAGCATGACTATGGCCGAAGGCATGACCGGGCATCACCACCATGTAGCTGCAGGCGACAAACACCTGGAACTGGCCAAAACATTGCATCACTGTGTTGCCATGGCGGAAGCATGTATCGATCACTGCCTGGATACGTTCAAGTCCGGTGATACAGCAATGGCTGATTGCGCCATCAGTGTGCAGGAGACCATGGCATTCTGCACCGCTCATGCCAAACTGGCTTCTTATAACTCGAAGTATCTGAAAGCCATGATTGATCTGGGCATTCAGGTGTGTGCAGATTGTGAGAAACAGTGCCGCAAACATGAAAAACATGCATCGTGCAAGGCATGTGCCGATGCGTGCGCAAGCTGCATCAAGGCGTGTAAAGCTTACGCCGTATAAATACTGCTAAGGTGGGCTAGTGTTTCGCTTGCCCCACCCATAGACCGATTGATAAAGAGGGATATATGAAATTGAAATTTGTAATACTGTCAGCACTGATGCTGGTTGTACCAACACTGGCCACAGCCGAAATAAGTGTTGAAGAAGCCTGGGTGCGTTTGCCACCTCCTGTAGCTGATACGGCTGCAGGTTATATGGTGCTGCGTAATAGCGGTGATCAGGATGTCCAGATCAAAGGTGTGAAGACTGACGTTGCCAGGCAGCCTGAATTTCACAGCATGAGCGATCACGGTGGCATGATGCACATGATGAAAATGGAAAAGGTGATTGTTCCGGCACATGGCGAGATTCGTTTTGTTAGCGGAGGCAACCATTTGATGCTGATTGGCCTGACCGGTGAACTGAAGACCGGAGAGCACGTGATGATGACTATCGAAACAGTAGATGGTGAAAATATCATGGTACATGCCGAAGTGCGCGATATGCGCGAAGGTATGGATCACGGTGGACACGATACGATGGATCATGGTGATCACCACGGGCATTGATGTGTAACCGGTAATACTGCTTGCCGATAAAAGCAGGACACGCAGAATGGCGGGGATGGCAGAAGTGTTATGCCCGCCATTTTTGTTTTGTAGCAGCTATGCCTGAAAGAGGAGGAGAATGATGAAACGTATTGTCTGGCTTTTGTCGTGCCTCTCTATGTTGGGGCTGTCCGCCTGTGATCTTGATCGCCATGAACAACATGAAGCCAGGCATAACTTCTCTTACGCGTTAAAAATGCATCACATCCATATGTTGATTAATCATGCCTTGCAAATGTCTGCTCAGGGAGCAGACATGAACCTGCAAGGAGTGTATCTTGGGTCTGCTTTGCTGACCAAATCATCCGAGTTACTCAAGCGTGCCATGTCCGGGCCTGAAATGGCACATCTGCACAAATTAGGCAATGCTAACAAACCGTTGATGGAGATGACGCACGCACTTGCAGATAAGACGACGCTGCTGATTGAACAGATGAGAAATCTTTCCAGCAACAGTGAAAACAAGGCTTCAATTCGCATGCTCAACCATGCGGTTGAAGCTGCAGCTACCGGAAGCAGCATGATTATGCTGGGGCAACAGGGCATGGCAGGCAACATTGATGCAGTGATGGTGAACCATGGTCAGTCCATGCTGGGGGAGGCTTCAGGTCTTTTACAGGACATTTCAGGCGCGCCGGAATACAAAGAGCTGGTGAATCAGGTTGTGCATATGCTAATCGGTATTCCGGACCTGCCGGCAGGGCCTGAAGATGACTAAACAAATTTTACTATAATCCGGGAGCAGAGATGTCATCGTTTTTTTCAAGGCTGAAACAAGGCCTCTCGCGTAGCCGCGACTCGCTGGCCCAGTTGGTGCCTGGTGGTGCTGTTGAATCGCTTTCCGAAGAGAGTTGGCTTGATATCGAAGACGGATTAATCATGGCCGATTGTGGTGCTGAGCTATCAGCCCAGCTGGTGGAAAAGGCTCGTAAACGTCGGGGTGGATCGGTGGCCGTTCTGAAAGAATCTATGGTCTCCATGATTCCTGAAGCAGGTTCAGTGAATATGCCTGACTCAGGTCCGTTTGTGCTGCTGGTGGTTGGTGTTAACGGCACGGGTAAAACCACCACGATTGGTAAGCTTGCCACCATGTTTCGCCAGCAAGGTAAGTCGGTGCTGGTTGGCGCGGGCGATACCTTTCGCGCAGCTGCAGTCGAACAGTTGGCTGTATGGGTGGAGCGCGCCGGTGCGGATATGGTACGTCAGCATGAGGGTGCCGACCCGGCATCGGTTGCATTTGATACGGTACAGCGTGGTGTTGCACGGGGCTATGACGTGGTTATTGTCGATACTGCCGGTCGCGTACAGACAGATCGCGGCCTGATGGATGAGCTGGCCAAAGTGCGCCGTGTGATCAGCAAAGCTTACCCAGAAGGGCCGCATGAAGTGTGGCATGTGGTCGATGGCGGCACGGGCCAGAATGCCGTGGTGCAGGTGGAAAAGTTCCGTGAAGTTGCCGGTACAACAGGCCTGATTGTGACCAAGCTTGATGGCTCGGGAAAAGGTGGCATTGTACTGCAGCTGTCGCATAAGTTTGGCCTGCCAGTCCGATATGTAGGTGTTGGCGAAACATTGGAAGATCTGATGGCGTTTAATGCTGAAGAATTTGTCAGTGGCCTGTTGCCCGAAGTCTCCGCATAGCTGCTCAGCTTCTGGATGTTATCGCCAGGCAGGCGTACCCCGTTTAGCGAACGGTTTTGCTCAAACGGCGTCAAGTTTACATCCAGATTTACGTGCACATTCGGTTATCATACTAGATAGGCAATAGTCGCTCTTGTAAGAGGGGAGCAATGAGATATTTATTGAAGATAAGCATTGTTGGACTGCTGCTTGTTGGCTGTGCACCGAAAATGGGTGAAATATATACTATGCCAGAGCTTAAGGGTGAATCATTCGCCGGGGTCTCGATAATGCGAAATTATAATTTTTGGGGGGGAGGGGTTCGCCTTTACCCAACTGTAAATGGAAAGAAGATTGCGGGTTTATATACAAACAACCACGTCCAATTTCGCTTACATGAGGGGAAATACTCCTTTGGCCTGATGGTTCCTGATGTCGTTTTAGGAATCTGGAAAGAAGGAAATAGTTTTGATAAGAATATTGAAGCAAACAAACAGTATTATTTCCTGTTAAGCCCAGGGTTAATGGGAATGGAGATTGAAGAGATTGAGCAAAAGGAAGCTGAAAAAAGACTGGCATCTTCTGATCTGATTGAAACTGGAAGCCTGTCAGATAAACTCGATTCTCTTGGTAAAGTCCTTATGCCAATCGGCAACCTTATGGGGTTAGATGAAGATGACGACAAACCAGAAGGCAGGCCTCAACCTCTTGCAAATTGAACAATCGCTTTTAGCTGGTTTGATCCGGTCAATTGCCGGGTAAACAACTTGACTTGAACGCATGTGTTCAAAACAAAGAACCCCGCTTTAAGGCGGGGTTCTTTGTTTTGTTGCCTGATGTTTTAGCTGGCCAGCTGACGTAGTACGTAGTGCAGGATGCCGCCGTGCTGGTAATACTCGACCTCTTTTGGAGTGTCGATGCGTACATCAACAGTGAAAGATTTCACAGAGCCATCATTGGCTGTAGCTGTGACATTCAGCTCCTTTGCTGAGCCGTCACCAATACCTGCGAAGTCATAGGATTCCTGACCACTCAGACCGAGTGATTCAGCTGATTCACCTGCTTTGAACTGCAGGGGAAGTATGCCCATGCCAACGAGGTTGGAGCGGTGAATGCGCTCATAAGTCTCGGCAATGACAGCCTTTACACCCTGCAGGCGCGGGCCTTTGGCAGCCCAGTCGCGTGAAGACCCTGAACCGTACTCCTTGCCTGCAAGAATGATGGAAGCAACACCCTCATCAATATATTTCATGGCCGCATCGTAGATGCTCATCTGCAGGCCCGATGGCTGGTGCAGCGTGACGCCACCCTCGGTACCCGGAGCCAGGCGGTTGCGCAGGCGGATGTTGGCAAAAGTGCCGCGCATCATGATTTCATGATTACCGCGACGCGAACCGTAGGAGTTGAAGTCTTTGGCTTCTACACCGCGTTCCTGCAGATAACGGCCTGCCGGAGAGTCGGCTTTAATCGCACCGGCTGGAGAAATGTGATCTGTGGTGACGGAATCGCCGAGCAGAGCCAGTACACGTGCACTTTTGATATCAGTGATAGGGTCAAGATCGAAAGTCATACCTGCAAAGTATGGGGGATGCTGGATGTAAGTTGATTCCGCATCCCAGGCGAAGCGATCGCCGGTCGGTGCTTCAAGGTTTTGCCAGTTGCGATCACCGGCATAAACATTGCCATAAGAGGCTTCGAACTGCTCTGCAGTTACGCAGGATGCAACAACATCAGCTACTTCCTTCTGGGTTGGCCAAATATCCTTCAGGAACACATCATTGCCCTTTGTATCCTGACCAATGGGCTCGTTATACAGGTCGATGTTCATCGTGCCTGCAATCGCATAAGCCACCACCAGCGGCGGAGAAGCAAGGTAGTTCATGCGCACTTCTGCATGCACACGGCCTTCAAAATTGCGGTTTCCGGAAAGGACAGATGTTACGGCCAGATCACCTTCGGCGATGGCAGCAGAAACTTCTGCAGGCAATGGACCGGAGTTACCGATACAGGTGGTGCAGCCGTAACCAACTGTCTGGAAACCGAGTTTATCCAACTCAGCCGAGAGGCCCGCCTTGTCCAGGTATTCAGTCACGACCAGAGAGCCGGGGCCGAGCGAAGTTTTTACCCATGGGGCTGAGTTCAGGCCGAGTGCCGCAGCTTTTTTGGCGACAAGGCCTGCGCCGACCATGACCGATGGATTGGACGTGTTGGTGCATGATGTAATGGCGGCAATCACAACAGCGCCGTTATCAATGGTGACTTTCTGCCCCCTGATGGTCGTCGTCACGGCTTTGGTGGTTAAACCCGCTTCTGTTTTGAGAGCCTCGACAGCTTCCTGATATTTGGTCTTGGATTCGGTCAGTGCGATACGGTCCTGCGGACGCTTGTGGCCTGCCAGAGATGGCACCACTGTCGTCATATCGAGAGACAGGTATTCGCTGTAGATCGCCTCAGGGCTGTCTGCTTCGCGGAACATACCCTGTGCTTTGGCATAAGCCTCAACCAGTGCGATATTTTCTTCCGAACGGTTGGATAGACGCAGGTAGTTCAGTGTTTCATCATCAATCGGGAAGATGCCGCAAGTCGCGCCGTATTCCGGCGCCATGTTGGCGATCGTGGCACGGTCTGCCAGCGGCAGTGAATCCAGTCCTTCACCGTAGAATTCAACAAATTTACCGACCACACCGTGTTTGCGTAGCATTTCTACAATGGTCAGTACCAGATCGGTGGCTGTGGCACCTTCGGGCAGTACACCGGTCAGTTTAAAGCCAACCACTTTTGGGACCAGCATGGAAACCGGCTGACCGAGCATGGCAGCTTCAGCTTCAATGCCACCAACACCCCAGCCCAGAACACCGAGGCCGTTAATCATGGTGGTGTGGGAATCCGTACCAACCAGAGTATCAGGGTAAGCTACGCCTTCATTGTTCACAAATACGGTGCGTGCCAAGAACTCAAGATTCACCTGATGCACGATGCCGCATCCGGGAGGCACAGCCTTGAACGTTTCAAAAGCGTTTTGACCCCATTTGAGGAAGTTGTAACGCTCACGGTTACGCTGGAATTCAATCTCTGTATTTTTTGCCGCGGAATCAGCGTGGCCAAAATCATCCACTTGCACCGAATGATCAATCACCAGTTCAGCAGGGGCCAGCGGTTCGATTTTTGAAGTATCACCACCAAGGGCAGCCATGGCATCACGCATCGCTGCCAGATCCACAACAGCGGGAACCCCTGTGAAATCCTGCATCAGCACACGTGCAGGCATATAAGCGATTTCATGGTTCGGCTCTGCTTTTTCATCCCAGTTGGCCAATGTATTAATGTCATCAGCCGTGACATTCACACCATCTTCTCGGCGTAGCTGGTTTTCCAGCAATACTTTCATCGCATAGGGCAGGCGGCTTACATCACCTACGGCATTCAGCCTGTAATAGGTGTAGATCTTATCTCCAACCTGAAGCTTATCTTTGGCATTGAAACTATTACTCACTGGTCACTCCAACTGTGCGTTGCATTTCCATCCAGGGGACGGCGCGATATGAATCCATCATCGCAAAAAGAGGCCGCAAGCTAGCGTTAATCGCCCGATTTCTAAAGTGCGTTGGTTTTTTTTCTCTGATCGGTAACAATAGCAGTCTTGAGCATGCTCTGCAGGGGAACTGTGTGAACGTATTAATCGCCTACCATTCTGATTACAGCAATACTAAAAAAATGGCTGATGCCATTGCCGCAGGCATGAAAGTCAGCTGCTCGACAGCAAATATCACGTTGAGAACTGCGCTGGAAACGGCTATGGATGATCTGGTGAGTGCAGATGTCATTGTGTTTGGCACGCCCGTACACATGGGCTCAATGGCATGGCAGTTGAAGCAGTTGGTTGATCGGGCAGGCAAGCTGTGGATGGAGGGTGCTTTGGAAGGAAAAGTAGGTGCTGTATTCGCGACGGGTGGCGGTTTTGGCGGTGGCGGTGGCGGTGTGGAAACGACGATGGTGTCACTGCACTCCAACTTTCTTGAGCACGGCATGATGGTGGTTGGCTTTCCGAAATCATTGCCCGGTTATGCGGATGGCGGGTTGCAATGGGGCGCGTATGGTCGCAGTGGTGACCATCAAGGTATGCCCGCTACCGTTTCTGAGGCGGCTTTGGCCGCTGCCCGTAGTTATGGTGCCCATGTTGCCGAGATGGCAGTCAAGCTCATCGACTAGAAGACGGGTTGTTGTTTATTTATCCAATGCTCGTTTGGTGCCACTGACCTCATAAATACGCACAGGAATGATTTCCCCTTTGATCTTTTCAGGCATGGACACAGCTACAATTGGATAACCACGTCCCTGATACAGTTGCGTGATTTTATCTCTGGCCTGTAACAATTCCGAGAGTGTTTTGTTATCGCCAAGATAGGAGCGCAGTTGCTGCTGGATTATTTTATCGGAGATCAGGCTGTTGCCATAGATATTAAAAGCGGTGATTTTGCCATCCGATGTTATCACGGCTTCAATAATCTGCGGTTCCGGCTCTTTGGCGGGAGCAGGCGATATTGCTTTTTTCACACCTGCCTTGCGCGACTCCTTTTTAGCGATTGTTTTTTTCAATGCTGGTTTTGAAGCCGGAGCTGTTTCTGTTTCAACTTTGATGAGTTCAGGTTCCGCTTTTTTTTCAGTTTTGTTTACGGGGGTTACTCTGGCAGCAGGTTGGTTCTGAAACTTTTTTGCCGCACTGGCATAGATATGATCAATGCCCATTTTTTTACGCAGGCTGCTCAATTCAAGTTGGCGCTGATCTTTGTCATGCGAAGTCCGTAGCGCTGAAAGTACATAATAGGCCGGTTTGCCATCGCGATTTGCAAGCAACATCAAGGCATGATGCTCAAGGCCAGCCCTTTTGAGTACGTTCAGGGCCGTTTCCTGACTGAAGTAGACTCCGATAAATGACAGATAGCGATAGCCGTGCATTTTATTAACTTCTTGTTGCCAGATCGCCATCGCTGCATCGGTCTGCCCTGCCTCAAGCTGCTGCCATCCATTAGCCAGCCATGCTGGCGGAGCAGGCATGGGTTCCGACATGGTTGATGGATCTGCATGTTTTACCACGGCAGCGCTGTCCGGTTTCGGCTGTGCATGATTTTCCTGGTGGGCAACAGGCTGCTGTTGCTTTTCAATGAATGCGATCGGATCGTTCTTCTGGCTTTGAACGGGCTGCTTGGCTATATCAGGCAGGCCGGATTCAGTCTGCTGGCTAGCTGTCGATTCCTCAGTACTGTGCGGGCTCTCCATCAGTGTCTCAGTGGCCTGCATCTGTGCTTCTGCTTCACTGGCTTCCGGCTTTGAGGCATCAGCGCGTAAAGCTTTGTCTAATTTAATATCATTCTCAAAAATTTTCAGCAGCACCGTACCGTCGGCAGCATACTCAGGGTTCGCGACAGCGACACCTGCAAGTTTTGATGACCGGTATAATTTAAATACGGCTTGTTTTATCCTGAACAGGTTCGATGAGGTCTTTTTTAGCCCAAGAAAATTGCTTAAGTGCTGCTGAATCGTAACTGAGTCGATCAGGACATTTCCTTGGAGGTTAAATGTCTTAATTTTAGAGCTGCTGGCCGGTGTTTGTAGTGCGGGTTGTTCAGTCTCACTCATTGGAGCGACCTGCTGTTCTGTAGATGTGCTGGAGCCAATTTGCGTGGCTGGTGATGTCTCTTCTGTCTTAGAATTTTCACCGGCTTGCGGAAGTCTGGCGCTTTCAGTCGCTTCACCGGTAGCAGGTGCCGGGGTGGTTTCTGATGCAAGCTGTGAGGTGCCAGAAGCTGCTGGCAAACTATTGTTCTCATCGGTCGCAAAAACTGGAGTGGCCCATAGCAGGCCTGCCAGCAAGGCTGCGGCATATCGTTTGGGGGATGTTAAATTCAGTACTAACATTGCAATCACCTGTAACTCCTTTAATCGGGTGAAGACTCTACTGACTTTATATGCGTTCAGTGTCTTCGGTCACACTAGGGTGCTGTTAAAAAGAGGGGCGCTTGTGATGTACGCTGATAATGAGGCCTACTGATCAGCTTGCAGGTAGAGGTAGGTAATGCCTACACTTACCCCGACACCGCTATTGCTTTCAATGGCCGGTTCAAGTGAAACACTGTTTTTGCCATCGCCAACCAGCAGATGTGCTCCCATGCCTGCGCCTAAACTGGCAGATGCTCCGGCACCAATATATTTGCCAGCCAGTTTATGATTGCCCTGTTTGAAGTCGGCTGCAAACACAGCGAACACAAGATTTTGCTTGATTTTGTGGCTGATATCCAGCCCAAATCCCATGCCTGTTTCGCCAATATAGTTCTCGGTTGTACTACGGTCAGAAGAGATGAATTGGCATTTAATGTCCACTGTGGAGTGAATGAGTAGATTCAGCCTGGTATTGGGAATTGATTCACATGCAAGCATTCCTATTTTTGTGCCAGCAGTTGATTCGCCAGCCTGAATCGGGAATGCGAACGCAAATATCGCACTGAACGTGGCCAATGCAGTTGTTAGATATTTCATCATCATACCTGTCTCCCGGGCATCAGTGTTCCAACTGATCATAGTTGGTGTAGCTATTATAAGACTAAGTCTGCGCTGTTTCCAATTCTATGGGTACAACGAACTAAATTGCAGGCGGTTGTTAACCCGAACTATTCATAAATTCGATTGCGCCCCTGCTTGTGCCTTTGCCTGCAGCAAACCCTTTTTCAGTTGTCCGTATGCACTGCTACGCACGCCTTTTTCAGAATCCGTTGTAAACAAATACCCGGCGCAATCATCGCAACGATCAGGTGAATTGCGCAGCAATAGAGCATTCCCTGGGGGGTTCATGAATAGTCTGGGTTAGGTTCCCCGCGTAAGCTTGTTGTTGTGGAAGCAAAGGCTGTTCTCACCGTTACTGTGGGAAACTCTGCTCCAGCAGGCATAGGGCATGTCGAGCGTGCGTGTGCTCGCAATCGGTGCAGCTAGAATGTGGGCGATGAACATGCGCAAGGACCCCGAGTGAGCAACCAGCAGCAGACGCAGGCCATCATGTTTGATACAGGTTTCGGCCCACCAGAGTCTGATGCGCTGGCGCAGTTCTTCCGGTGATTCGCCGCCGGGTGGACACATACCTTCAGGATTTTTGCGCCATTGTTCAAGCACTCCTGGATATTGATGTGTGATCTGCGCGATGGTTTTGCCTTCCCAGTCACCATAAAACATTTCCCTTACGCGCGGCTCAATGATGCATTCGATGCCCGATTCACCGGCCCATGCAAGTGCTGGCTCCGCACAGCGGGAAAGCGGTGAGCTGATGATGAGGTCAATTTTTCCATTCAGGTTCTTCCAGGCCTTGTCCATCTGCATCCGGCCTTCGATGGTGAGCGGATCATTCACATGGCCTCTGTATTTCACACCGCCTTCCAGTGCGCCGTGGCGCAGCAGATCCATTGTAAGCATGGCATTCCCCATAATACCAACAGCTCGAGTGGGTGTTGCGTTGGCAAAGTTTGCGCTATGATTTCATCCTCGAAACGGAAAAGGAAGCGTGAATTGTGACTGAAGATCTGGATTTGAATGACCCGAATAATGTGCAAGGCATGCAGTGTGTGCGCGGTCTGCTCGAATATATTGGTGAAGATGTGACCCGCGAGGGGTTGCAGGAAACACCTGCACGGGTGCTTTCAGCGATGCACGAGCATTTCTCAGGTTATAAAGAGGATCCGCGCGAACATCTGCAAAAAACCTTTGAAGAAGTTGAAGGTTACGATGAAGTCGTACTTGTTTCCGATATCGATGTACACAGCCATTGCGAACATCATATGGTACCATTCGTTGGCAAGGCCCATGTCGCCTATATTCCGCGTGGTCGCGTGGTTGGTCTGTCCAAGCTGGCACGTGTGGTTGATGGATATGCCAAGCGCTTGCAGGTACAGGAGAAGCTGACCATGCAGATCGCTAATGCCATCGAGGATGTGCTCGACCCGAAAGGCGTGGCAGTAATTATTCAGTGCCAGCACTTTTGCATGTGTCATCGTGGTATTCAAAAATCGAACTCATGGACAACGACGTCCAAGCTCACAGGCGCATTTATGAATAACCCGTCATCACGACTTGAACTGTTCCAATTGATAGGCATGAATAAATCAGAGGGTTAATAAGCAGCCTGTTTACCTGTAACGAGTTAATATTTCTGAATGCTTGAGTGGCCGTTTAGGGGTCATTCAGACGTAAAGAATAGGTCTATGCATCCAGCTCTTGCCGGATCATTTTATTGAGGACATTAATGTTGTAGGGCTTGGTAAGAATCACGGCTTCAGTTAACGGTGATATGTCAGGAAATGCAACACCTCTGTCATAACCAGTGGAAAAAATAAGCTTCACGTCCGGGCAGATGTTCTTGATCAGCTCCGCAGCTTTTACACCACCAAGTAGCGGCATAACGATATCCATAACAATCAGTGCGACTTCATCTTTATTGGCAGTAAACAGATCGACCGCTTCGATGCCATTTGACGCTTGCAGCACTTTGTAGCCCAATGAACTTAACACTTCGCTGCCCATCTCACGAATATTAGGTTCATCATCAACCAGTAAAATTAACTCACCTAATCCCTCGATAACCTCTTCTTCGTGTAATGGTTCGGGGGTGAGCATTTGATTCTTTAGCAATGGTAGATAAATATGGAATGTGGACCCTTTACCCTCAATGCTCTCAACTTCAATATATCCGTGGTGAGTTTTGACTGCCCCGAAGACCATGGATAAGCCCAGGCCTGTTCCTTTTCCTTGTTCCTTGGTCGTGAAAAAAGGTTCAAAGAGATGTTCAATCTGATTTTCAGGAATGCCGCTGCCGTTATCTTCAACGCTCAGGTGTGCATATGCGCCTGCTTTGAAATACCTATGACTATGTATAAAAGCATCATCAGCGTTGCAGGCTTCAAGCTTAATCTTGATATATGGTTCATCTTCATCTTCAACCGCATCACGAGCGTTGTTGACCAAGTTCATCAGCAACTGATGCAGCTGGGTCTCATCACCATCAATTTGCAACGATTCGCTGCACAGGGACGGATAAATTTCTATATTTTCAGGTATGGATGAGCGGAGTAACTTTAGCACTTCCTTAAAAAACGGTGCCAATGCAAGCGACTTCATCATGACTCTGTCCTTACGTGCAAAAGTCATCAGCTGTTTAATCAAATCCGCGGCTCGCAATGACAGCTGTTCAATGCGAGCGAGCTTTTTCTGCACATCGGGTTCCTGTGCGTTTTTTTTGGCCAGGTAAAGGTTTCCGGCCATGCCAGCCAGTATGTTGTTGAAGTCATGGGCAATGCCACCAACCAGCGTGCCAACAGCCTCCATTTTTTGTGACTGCAGCAGCTGTTCTTCGAGTTTCGTGTGTTCGGTAATGTCATGAATAGTTCCGGTCATGCGCATAGCTTGTCCTGTGTCACTTACGTGTATCTCTCCTTCCTGGTTGACAAAGCGTTCGACCTGTCCAGCCAGGACGATACGGTGACTTGCGTGAAAGGCAGTGCATTCTTCTACCGCTTTTTTAACAGCATGCTGTACCTTTTTGCGATCATCGGGATGAATCAATGCAATGTAGGCTTCATAACTCGGTTCTATGTCTCCGGGCTGCAGGCCAAAGATCCGGTAGGTCTCATCAGACCAATACAGATCCTTATTCTCAAAGTTCCACTCCCAGCCACCCAGATGGGCAATGCGTTGTGTTTGAAGCAGTCTTTTTTCTGTTTCTCGTATATGCGACTCTCTATTGATACTTTCGATTCTCAGAGTGATGTTTTCTAAATGATTCTTGTAGGATTGATACGCGCTGCTTGCCAGGAACGCCGTATATACAATCATCATGCCGCCAACTGCAGTGGATATGTCATTGTATTCAACAAAGAAGTGGATTGTAACTGGAGTCATTAACAGGGCTAAAAAGATGAAAATTGGCAGTCGCAGGGCTGAAAGTGTTGTAACCCCGCCAGCGCTCAGGCCTACAAGGGCAAGCAGTGTAAGAATCTGATACTCAAAATAGCCATGTGGAAACAACCATATACCGGCAGATCCCCAGACAAGTCCGGCAGCTATAGATCCTGTTAAAAACAGTTGTTCCCATCTTTTGATATCATGAAGATCGGGTTCGTTGCGTTGGAAACTTATAAAGCTTAATACGCGCCCGGCAATAACCAGTCCCATGCAAGCCAGCCATGTGAGAATCACGGTGTGATCAATGACTGTCCATTGGACAAGGGCAACAAGGCTTGCAGCCAGCCCATAACCAATGGCAACACTGATCGTGGGCCTGTAGAGCAGACTCACCTGCTCGAATCGAATCTGTAACGCTTCCATGCCGCCCGAAGTTAAGTGTGTTCCATGCCTGGTGGGCATCATGCAGTTTCTTTTAGCAATAGAAACAGGCGGTGTTGAATGTGCCGCATTGTCAGATGGGCCATAGAACCTCCTTGTCCCGCTGGTCTTTGCACCCCTGTATCTTGCAAAGCATACTGTGTGCCAAATGTGGATATCTGCTTGCCGAAGCAGGCTGGATTTGGCCGGTAGTCTCTGCTGACATGAGCAGTTAATCGTATAGTCCTGTTGAACATGCACCGTATCCCGAACCTGTTTTTTTGCGCCTGGACCATATGTATACCCGCGATCCAGTAGCATGGCAGCATGGCAGCGTTGCACGTTGGACAAGTGCTGCGCTAATTGATTGGCAATGCTTTGTTTGTATGTTCTTTTGATCCTGTTCGGAGCATCGGTGGTCCTTTATGGCTTACAAGGGGCCAGAGGCATTGTAGTTGTAACAGAGACATGATTGTTATGGCCGTTCAATACCTCATCTACGCATGACGATGGAACATCAGTTTGCGGCGGTACTCTTCCGGGTCTTTGGTCTGGGTCATGGCGCCACCGCGCGGGAAGAGAGCGTCAAACAGGCGTGAAACCCAGAAACGCAGGGCGCCAAGTCTGAGTAGTAGGGGCAAAGCTTCGCGTTCATCTTCCTGCAGTGGACGCAGGCTTTCATAACCTGCCATAAATGCACCGATGCGATCCTGATCACAATCGCCGAGCAGTACGGCCTGGGCATTGAGCGTGATTGCGATGTCCATCGCATAGGGGGCTGTGTGGGCGTAATAGAAGTCTATGATGCCGGAGGCTTTTTCGCCTTCGAACAGGATGTTGTCGACGAACAGGTCGCCGTGAATCACACCGCGTGGCAGAGAGTCCCATGCACAGCTGTTTTGGAAATCCAGCTCGCTGATGAGTAGTCGACCTGCTTCAGCGCCGTAAACCGAGTTGGTTTTTTCCAGGACTTCGCCAATCTTTTCAGACAACCAGTTGGGGCCAGTCGGGTTGTCTCTGTGTTCATCAAAATCAGAACCAGCCAGATGCAGCCGCGCCAGAGATTCTCCCGAAGAGTGCAACTGAACCTGATTCAGTTCATCCAGCGTTTTACCCTTGAGGCAGGAAACAATGCAACCCTGCTTACCGTGCACTTCAAACAGCAGCGAGCCATCCTCACGTTGCATGACGTCAGGACAGGGCAGCTCGTTATGTGCAAGATGGCGCATCAGGCGCATGAACCAGGGCAATTCCGTTGCATTCAGGCGTTCAAAAATGGTCAGTACGAAGCGGCCTGCATCGGCATGGCCTTCTGTGTTGATGAAGAAGTTACTGTTTTCAATGCCGGCAGCGATGCCTTCAAATGAAGTCAGCGTGCCAATGTTATAATGCGCAAGAATTGCATTGATATCAGATGATGAAAGTTCTGTGTATACGGACATAGGCGGCAAGCCTAGCTGATGGACAGAATAAATGTCATCCATGAGCCGCAGGGTGGAATGGTTTATTTCTGCGTGATTTAAGTTCGCATCCATTGGATCGATATATATTTAACACCTTTGTCATATTATAGGGTATTCGATGCTGGGTGTGTGTCGGTAAAGAGCGGAGGGAGACAGGATGACACTACAAAAGAAAAGTTTATGGTTTACTGTGGCAAGTTCGTTCGTCCTTATCGTAATTTTCTCCGTGGTGACGATTCAGTCGTTCAATTATTTTTCTCTGAATACCATACGTGAGCAGGGCCGCATGGCTGCCGAGATGCTGCGCATCACGCTTACCGAGCAGATGCGGGCAGGTGTGATTGAGGAGCGGGAGGCGCTGTTTAAACGTATGCGGACCATTCCAGGGCTGGTGGATGTACGTATTTTGCGAGGGGAGCCTGTAATTCATCAGTTCGGCCCGGGAAAAAGCGGAGAGCTGGCCAAGTTGGAGATGGAGAAGCGGGTTCTTGCGACCGGCCAGTGGGAAGAGACCGTTGTGGAGCTGAATGATACTTCTGTCTATCGCATTACGATCCCGTATGTTGCCAGCAGTGGCGGCGCACTGAACTGCATGCAGTGTCACGATGTGCCCGAAGGCACTATCAACGGGGCGGTGACGCTTGGTTTTTCGCTTGAGGCGATGAAACGATCGGAGGTGTTTGCGATTCTGCCCATCGTCGGACTGCTGTTGGTATTTGCTCTTTTTCTGGGTTATTTCCTCAAGCGGCTCTTCAGGCCTATGGTTCGTACGGCTGAAAATATGCGTGTTGTGGTTCGAGATGCAGAGAAGGGTGATTTCTCTGGCAGGATCGAGACAACCAGCAGTGATGAAATTGGTGATATTGCCAAGCAGACCAATAGCCTGATGGATACGCTGGAGCACAGTATGGGGAGGATATCCACTTCAATAGGCTCGCTCGGCGACCTTAGTTTCAAGGCGGAAGGGGAAAATCTGCTGACTCATACGGTGCATGTGGTTGATGAGATGGTTGGTGCAGCCCGCTTTAAGCAGGCGATTGAGAATGATCTGGATCTGGATGAGATCTTTATCCGCATTCGCCGTGTGCTAAGTGACCATTTCGGCCTGCGTCATTTTTCGTTTTATCGTGTCGAGGATGACGGTAAGGCCATGACGGCGGTGTTTGTCGAGGGCGTAGAGAGAAAGGGTGAGCTCTGGTGCGATCAGGATATTTTGATTAATTCGGACGCATGCCGGGCGAAGCGAACGGCCAGCTGCGTATCCAGTATCGATAATCCGCATATCTGCAGTCGTTTCTGTGGCAATACCAAGGGTCGAGGCGAGCTCGTGCATGTCTGCATCCCTATGATGCTCTCCGGTCGGGTGGGCGGAATGCTTCAGATCGTGATGTCGGATGAGGAGTTCAAGCGCCACCCCGACATTGGACAGACGGCGAACATTTATCTCAAAGAGGCGGCGCCTGTGATAGAGGCGCGCCAGTTGATGCAGTCGCTGAAGGAAACTGCCATGCGCGATCCGATGACTGGCCTCTACAACCGCCGCTTTCTGGAAGATTACATCGAGGTGCTGGCTGCAAACACGGTGCGCCAGGGTACAACCTTGGGTGTGTTGATGTGCGACGTCGATTTTTTCAAGCAGGTCAACGACAACTATGGGCACGATGTTGGAGATCAGGTGATCAAAGGCTTGGCCACACTGCTTAAGGAAGCCGTTCGCACTTCCGATCTGGTCATTCGCTTTGGCGGTGAAGAGTTTCTGGTGTTGTTGCCGGATACGGATGCAAAGGGTTGCATGGAGTTGGCCGAGCGCATTCGTATGGGAATGGAGGCCGCTCAATTCCAGACGCCGCAGGGGCCGCTGAAAAAGACACTCTCTGTTGGTATTGCACTCTTTCCCGGAGATAATGAGGGGTTCTGGGCTGCTGTGAAATATGCTGATATCGCGCTTTATCAGGCCAAGGAGCAGGGCAGGAACCGGTCACTGATGTTTGATCGCTCTATGTGGGGCGAAGAGGAACAGTATTGATCAATTCGCGCCTGTCCCGAGGATAAGTGATAGCTTCGTTTCTACGTTCTGTGTTGCAGGGAAGGGTTTCTAAACATTGTTCCCTTGCGGTTGAGCGGCTAGCGTTCGTTTCCTTTATGGTGCAGGTATTCTATGGATAAAATTATTATTCAGGGCGGAGAAATTCTGTCCGGTACAGTTGAGGCCAGTGGAGCAAAAAATGCTGCACTGCCACTGTTGGCGGCGGCTATTCTTGTCGATGGTCCGGTGACCTATCGCCGTATCCCGCATTTGAAAGATATCTCCACGATGATGACGCTGCTGGCCTGGCAGGGTGCAGAGGTCTCTTATGATGATCAGCATTGTCTGCATGTGGATACACGTACGGCAAGTAAATCCGAGGCACCGTATGAGCTGGTGAAAACCATGCGCGCGTCATCACTGGTGCTCGGGCCACTGCTGGCCCGTTTTGGTCAGGCCAAGGTGAGTCTGCCCGGTGGCTGTGCTATCGGAGCGCGCCCTATTGATATGCACCTGAAAGGTCTGGAAGCGATGGGTGCCGAGATTGATGTGGAGCAGGGCGATATTGTCGCCCGTGCACCTAAAGGATTAACCGGAGCACATATAGTATTTGATCAGGTGACTGTGACGGGTACTGAAAATCTGATGATGGCCGCAGTGCTTGCACGCGGAGTGACGGTGCTCGATAACGCAGCTCGTGAACCGGAAATCGTCAATCTGGCTGGATCGCTGCGGGCACTGGGTGCAAAAATCGAAGGTGATGGCAGCAACCGTATTGTTATTGAGGGTGTAGCGCGTTTGAATGGTGGTGAAATGATCACCATTGCCGACCGTATAGAAGCGGCCACCTATCTGGCAGCGGGCCTGATTACCGGTGGCGATGTCACCGTGACCGATGTGGGTCCATCCATGCTGGAGGCGTTTCTGGCACGTGTGAGAGACACCGGCTGCACAGTTGAAACCGGCGCAGATTTTATTCGTTGCAAGGCCAATGGCCGCTTGAAGGCCGTAGATATTCACACCCTGCCTCATCCGGGTTTTCCTACTGATTTGCAGGCTCAGTTTATGGCACTGATGACACTGGCCGATGGAACCAGTGTGGTGCGTGAAACAATTTTTGAGAATCGCTTCATGCATGTGCAGGAGCTGGCACGCATGGGTGCCAATATCCGGCTTGATGGGAACACGGCAATCGTGACCGGCCGCGAGAGGCTCCAGGGTGCACCTGTGATGGCCACAGATTTGCGTGCTTCTGCATCCCTCGTGCTGGCTGCCCTTGCCGCCGAAGGCGAGACAACCGTATCGCGCGTTTACCACATTGATCGCGGTTACGAACGTATTGAAGAGAAACTGAGTAAACTCGGCGCGCGCATCAAACGCCACAGTGTAAGTGAAAACTGGATGCAGGGAGCCCGTTTAGATGGCTGAAACAAGACCTTTGACGATTGCGTTGTCCAAGGGACGCATTCTGGAACAGACATTGCCGCTGCTGGCTGTGGCAGGCCTTACACCTGCTGAAGATGTGCAAACGACACGCAAATTGATGGTGGACGGCAGTTTCGACGGCCAACCAGTACGTTTCCTGATTATCCGTGCAGCCGATGTCTGCACCTATGTGGAGCAGGGTGCTGCTGATCTGGGCATTGCCGGGCGTGATTCGTTGCTGGAATATCGTCCTCATGTGTATGAGCCGCTGGATTTGAAGATTGGCCGCTGTCGTCTGTGTGTGTGTGGTCCGAAAGAACTGGTTGAAGGCGGCGCGCCGGAACGAGGCAGTCGTATCCGTGTGGCAACCAAATACGATCATTTGGCCAGTGAATATTATCTGGCGCAGGGTGTGCATGCCGAAATCATTCATCTCTACGGATCCATGGAATTGGCACCGTTGGTAGATATGGCCGAGCGCATTGTCGATCTGGTGGAAACCGGCGGCACACTCAGGGCAAACGGATTGATTGAGGAGACTACCCTGTGTGATATCTCCAGTCGCTTGATTGCAAATCCCGCAAGTTTTGCGACACGCAAAGCCCAGATGCAACCCATTATTGAAAAGTTACGTCAGGCTGTTGATCAGTCTGAGAACGGTTAAGGGAAACGGATATGAGTAAAATTCTTAGACTTGATTCACAACAAGACGGTTTCACCGACAAACTGGATGCACTATTGGCTCGTGAGGCCGACACCGGCGAAGATGTGCAGGGACTGGTTGCCGATATCCTCGCCAATGTCAAAGCACGCGGAAACACAGCGCTGTGCGAATATACCGAACGTTTTGATGCTTGGGCCTGTGATGGCGACAGCATTGAAATCAGCCGTGAGCGCATGGAAGCGGCCTGGCATGCTGTCTCTGACATGGATCGTGAATCACTGCAGCTGGCTGTTGATCGTATTCGCGCTTACCACGAACATCAGGTGCAGGAAGACTGGGAATATACTGACAGTGTCGGTATGACTTTGGGACAGCGCATTACGCCGCTGGACCGGGTAGGCCTGTATGTGCCCGGTGGCAAGGCTGCTTATCCCTCATCCGTGTTGATGAATGCCGTACCTGCAGTGGTCGCCGGTGTAAAAGAGATCGTCATGGTGGTGCCAACGCCGGGTGGTGAAATGAATGAGCTGGTGCTGGCAGCAGCATACGTCTCCGGCGTGCAGCGTGGTTTTGCAGTCGGTGGTGCGCAGGCGGTTGCAGCGCTGGCTTATGGCACTGAAACGATTCCTGCGGTGGACAAGATCGTCGGCCCTGGCAATAAATTTGTTGCCGCGGCCAAACGACAGGTGTTCGGCACCTGTGGTATTGATATGATTGCCGGACCATCCGAAATTGTAGTGGTGGCCGATGGTGGAAATCCGGCCTGGATTGCAGCGGACTTTCTTTCCCAGGCTGAACATGATGAAGCCGCCCAGAGCATTCTGATTTCCACCGATAAACACCTGCTGGCGCAAGTGGCGGAATCTATTGAGGCACACCTTGCCGTGCTGCCTCGTGCAGCTATTGCACGCGCATCAGTGGAAACACACGGAGCCCTGATTCATGTGCAGAACTTGGATGAAGCAGCTGACGTGGTCAATGTGATTGCACCTGAGCATCTGGAACTGGCTCTGGAAAATCCGGACGCAATTCTGCCTTCAATCAGACATGCTGGTGCGATCTTTATCGGTCACTTTGTGCCGGAAGCGCTTGGTGATTATATTGCAGGCCCTAACCATGTGTTGCCGACCAATCGTACGGCGCGTTTCTCAAGTCCGCTGGGTGTTTATGATTTTCAGAAACGCAGCAGTGTGATTCGTGCGACGCGTGAGGCCGTGCAAAAAATCGGCCCTGCAGCCGCTCATCTTGCCCATCGCGAAGGTTTGCAGGCGCATGCCCTGACGCTTGAACTGCGCTTGAAAGACAGCGTATGATCAGAGGCGATATCAAGGCTCTGGCGGCCTACCACGTGCCGGATAGCTCCGGCATGATTAAACTGGACGCCATGGAAAACCCCTTCTCCATGCCGGATGGTTTGCGCGAAAAATGGCTAAAAGAACTGGCTAAGGTGGATATCAATCGCTATCCGGATGCCGATATGTTTGAGCTGCGTAAAAAGATCGCCAAGCATGAGGGTGTAGAACCGCAGCAGGTTTTGCTTGGTAACGGGTCCGATGAAATCATCCAGATGATTCTGATTGCTACTGTACCTGGAACCTGTGTTATACCGGGACCGACTTTCGTGATGTATAATCTGGTGTCGCAGTGGTTGAAACGCCCTGTGGCAACCGTACCTCTGGCTGAAGATTTCACCATGAAAGAGGAGCATTTCCTGCAGGTGTGTGCACGCGAAAAGGCTGAAGTTGCATTCCTCGCATGTCCGAATAATCCAACAGGTAATTTATGGAAGCAGGACAGAGTTGAGAAAATTGCCAGAGGCATTAGTGGCTTTCTGGTGATTGATGAAGCATACGGTCCGTTCTCTGAACGCACGCATAACTACCTGATCTCACCGAATGTGATGGTTCTGAAGACTTTTTCCAAGGTGGGTTGGGCAGGGTTGCGCATGGGTTATGTGCTTGGTGATGCTGAAGTTATCGCGCAGCTGAATAAAGTGCGTATGCCCTATAATATCAATGCTCTGACGCAAGCTTCGGCTGCGTTTTTGCTCGATCATTTTGACATATTTGAAGCTCAGGCTGCTGAGATTCGTGATGAGCGTGAGCGCATGGCCAGTGCACTGGCTGAAATCGATGGTATTCAGGTATTTCCATCACAGGCTAATTTTCTGTTGGTCAGAGTTGCTGATGCGAATGCTGTGTTCGAATCACTTAAGCAGGCTGGAATATTAATTAAGAATATGCATGGTTCTGACAGACTGCTTGGTCAGTGTCTGCGTATTACCATTGGCAGCAAAGATGAAAACAGTGCGCTACTGGCGGCACTTCGGGAGATTCTGACATGAATCGAAATGCATCAATTGAACGTGCAACCAAAGAAACTTCGATCAAGCTGAGTCTTGATCTGGATGGAACCGGAAAGGCAGAATTGAATTCTTCAATCCCATTCCTTGATCACATGCTGGAGCAGATTGCCCGCCACGGGTTGGTCGATTTGATGGTGGATGCCAAAGGTGATCGCGAGATTGACGATCACCACACCGTTGAAGATATCGGCATATGTCTGGGCGAAGCACTGCGTGATGCGATAGGTGATAAGTCCGGTATCGTGCGTTACGGACATGCCTATGTGCCACTGGATGAGGCGCTTTCACGCGTTGTGCTTGATTTCTCCGGTCGCCCGGGGCTGGAATATCATATCGATTTCCCAAAAGAGACCGTTGGCGGATTTGATATCGATCTGTTCAAAGAGTTCTTTCAAGCTGTGAGTAATCATGCTCGCATTACGCTGCATATCGATTCGCTTCGCGGTAAAAACAACCATCATATCATTGAGACGGTGTTCAAGGCCTTTGGTCGCGCACTGCGCATGGCCGTTGAATCTGATCCGCGTCAGACCGGTATCCCGAGCACCAAAGGTGCGCTTTAAGCAGTGTCCATGAAACCCCTTTCCTCTACCCACGGACGGGTGATGGGAAAACATGTTGAGGCCGTATGAAACAGAGAAAAATCGGACTAATAAATTATGGCATGGGAAACCTGCACTCGGTTGCCAAAGCTTTGGAAGCTGTCGGAGCGCAGGTTGAGCTGGTCTCTGAAGCTGAAGCGCTGCAAAACTATGACCGCATAGTGTTGCCGGGTGTGGGTGCATTTCGAGATTGCGTGGCTGCCCTGAAAGCCAATGCTATGGATGAAGCTCTGAAGGCATCACTCGCATCGGGCACACCGTTTCTGGGAATCTGTCTGGGGATGCAGGTTTTGATGGATGTTTCATACGAGTTTGGCCGTTATCCGGGTCTCGGCTTGATTCCCGGTGCCGTGAAACCGTTTCCGGAAGATCATCCACAGCGCGGCTTCAAGATTCCGCATATGGGCTGGAATGATGTGGTATTCTCCACTGAGAAAGAGATACATCCTGTGCTGGCACCACTGTCAGGCTCCCAAGTCTATTATGTGCACTCCTACTGCTGCATGCCGGAAAATCCAGCTCAGCTGCTGGCAGCCTGTTCTTATGGCGATTACCCATTCGCGGCCGCTATCGGGCGCGACAATATTATTGCTGTACAGTTTCACCCGGAAAAATCCCAGCGAGCAGGTCTCGCGCTATTGGAGGCATTCCACCAATGGAATCCGTAAACACATTTGAACTGATCCCTGCTATTGACCTCAAAGGTGGCCACTGCGTACGACTGAAGCAGGGGCGTATGGACGATGCAACCGACTATGGTGATGATCCGGCTGCCATGGCGGCGCACTGGCAAACGCTAGGTGCCAAGCGACTGCATGTGGTTGATCTCGATGGTGCTTTTGCCGGCAAACCGGCCAATCGCGAAGCCATTCGCGCCATCTGTTCCGAGATGCATATTCCGGTTCAGCTTGGAGGTGGCTTGCGTGACCTTTCCATGATCGAGGCTACATTGAATCTCGGTATACAGCGGGTGATTCTCGGCTCAGTTGCCGTGTCTAACCCATCGCTGGTAGAACAGGCATGCAAAGCATTTCCCGGCCAGATCTGTGTCGGTATCGATGCCAGGGGGGGTATGGTGGCAGTGCACGGTTGGGATGATGTTACTGATGTCACAGCAGTTGATCTGGCCCGCAAGTTTGAGAATGCAGGTGTTTCAGCGATTATCTACACGGATATCGCCCGCGATGGCATGCTCACCGGCCCTAATATCGAGGAAACGGTGAATCTGGCCCAGGCCATATCTATCCCTGTGATTGTTTCCGGCGGCGTGGCAAAAATGGATGATGTGACTGCCTGTGCCGTGCATGTGGCGGATGGTATTTGTGGTGCGATTACGGGACGCGCCATCTACGAAGGTGCCATCGATTTCGCCGAAGCGATGCGGATTTTGAAATGAAAACATTCATGCCGCAGAGGAATCGGAAATCTTTTCAACTTCAATCCAAGCCAGAGTCATACCTTGCCCATACTCTGCGAAACGCTGCTTCCTCCGCGGTGCAAAATAAATGCTGAGTAAACGAATTATTCCGTGCCTTGATGTGGCGCATGGGCGCGTGGTCAAGGGTATCCAGTTTGTCGATATCATTGATGCAGGTGACCCGGTTGAAGCAGCAATCAAATATGATGCGCAGGGGGCTGATGAGCTGACGTTCCTTGATATTCGTGCCAGTTATGAAAGCCGCGATACCCTCTATCACATGGTGACCGAAGTCGCTGAACACGTGTTTATGCCGCTTACAGTTGGTGGGGGTGTGAAGGCTGTGGCTGATATTGAAAATCTGCTGCATGCCGGTGCCGACAAAGTGTCGATCAACACCGCAGCCATCTTCAACCCGGCACTGGTTAAAGAGGCAGCCGAGCGTTTCGGCTCGTCCACGATCGTGGTTGCGGTTGATGCCAAGTCTGTGGGTGATCATTGGGAATGTTTTACCCACGGTGGTCGCAAAGCAACCGGCATCAATGCCGTGGAATGGGCAAAACGCATGTCTGATTACGGGGCCGGAGAAATTCTGCTGACCAGCATGGATGCTGATGGCACAAAAAATGGTTACGACATTCCGCTCACGCGTGCTGTTTCTGATGCGATCAGTGCCAATGTGGTGGCATCCGGTGGCGTAGGTACTTTAGAGCATATGGCCGAAGGTCTGATGGCTGGCGGCGCTGATGCAGTATTGGCTGCTTCGATTTTCCATTTTGGCACGTTTACCATAGAAGAGACTAAACAGTATCTGGCCGCGCAAGGGATTCCGGTTCGCCGGAATTAGCTCGCTGACTTTGGCTTTTATCCACTTTCAACTATAATCAGAAGATCCCGCTGAATGCTGAGCATTTCAATACAGCAGGTGTCCTTGGAGAGGTGTAGTTGAGGCGTTCTAGTTGGTATATAGCTTTGGCATCAGATCAAGCATCAGTTGTTACAGCTGATGCTGTTTTTGTCTGTAAGAAACAAGCCTTGACTCAGATTGTGTTGCGCAGGTTTGTGGCTTGATTTGTTGCTATAAATCGTTGCGCAGTTTTCTCTATGCTTGCCTGGTAGTTCTTCTGCTTTCAGTTATGACCACAGCACCGGTTTCTGCTGCAGAGCGGGTCAGGGCCGGAGTCAGTGATCTGACTTCCGTATATATCTTTAACTTTATTCGTTTTACCGATTGGCCTGCGAATAATGCCGAGAAGGGTCCGGAGCAGAATAAGCCCGGTCCGCTCATCAATGTTCTGTATGATCAGAAAATCCATGACACATTACAGAGCATTGTCTCTAAACCTGCGGCTCAGCCGCTTGGCCTAAGGCTACAGTCGTGCCAGCAGACAAGTTGCATACAAAACAGTTCGGTTCTCTATATCGGAGAATCCGATCGGGGTCATTTCGGCCAATTGTTGGAGCTGGTTGAAGGCAAACCCGTTCTGACCATTTCTGACATTCCGGGCTTTGCCGAACAGGGCGGAATGATCGAAATCAAATATCACAACGAAAAACTCACCTTTGTCGTCAACTTAAAGGCAGTGGAAGGTGCTGGTCTCTATATCAGCGCGCAACTGCTGCAATTGGGTAAGGTTGTTGGGAGGGACAATGAATAGAACATCTACTACTTCTATTCAGCGCCAGCTGCAGCTCTTTTTTGTGTTAACACTTGGCATTACCGTACTCGTCATGGGCGGTGTGTGGATTAGTTATAATCAGGTGTTACTCGAAGAAGAGGCCGAACGGGTGTTGATCGTTGAGAGTGACATCATAGGTGCTGCCGCAAGGCCTGCCCTGATGTTCAACGATCAACGCATGGCAGCGGAGCTGTTGCAAGCCATGCAATTTGATCGAGATGTTTCAGTAGTGAAGCTGTTCACTTATGATGGCAATGTACTGTTTACCTATAGGGCAGAAGACCATACTGCAGAGGTAAATCAGCCGATTGAGTTCCAGAGTACTCAGAGCAGTTCCTACACCAATGGCCGGTTGCAACTCTACAGGGTTGTGAAGCATAAAGGGAAGCCTGTGGGCGTAATCTTTCTGGAATCGCAGCTCAAGCACTTGAAAGAGAGTCAGGATGCAGGCGTTATCACGGTGACGATGGTGATGGCCGGTTGCCTTCTGCTTGGTTTAATTCTGGCATCCATATTACAGAAGAAAATTGCTTCACCCATCAGTTCACTTGCCCACCTGATGCGGGAGATGGGAGCCAATCACAATTATAAACTCAGGGCCAAGGATACTGTTTATAACTCGGAGACCCAGGATCTGCTGCTTGGTTTTAACCAGATGGCAGAAAAGATTCAGCAGAGCTTCGAAACCATTGAGCAAAATCATGTGCAACTGAAAGAGAGCGAGGAGCGCTTCCGCAACATTGTTGAGTTAGCACCTGTGCCTGTGATTGTGACGCAGCCGGATGATGGACAAGTATTGTTTTATAATAAGGCCGCAGCAAGGCTGTTTTCTATCGATGAGCCGGGCCAGATGCAGTTCAATGCGACCGATTTCTACAGGTATCCGGAAGATCGCCACATGTTGATGGAAAAGCTCAAGAAACAGGGCGAATTCCATGGGCAGGAGCTGGAAGTGCTCAGGCCGGATGGCGGGTACGGTTGGATCTCGCTGTCCATGAGTATGATGGATTTTGAAAGTGAAAAGATGTTGTTCAGTGCATTTGTTGATATCACCGAACAGAAAAATGTTGAGCGGATGCTGGCAAAAAATAGCCAGGCTTTAGAGACGCGGGTCGTAGAACGTACAGCCGAATTGCAGGTCGCTAAAAATGAGTTGCAGTCCACGCTGGATAATATGATTGATACCTATTACCGCATTCATGCCGATGGCACGATGAAGTGGGTATCAGCCTCCGTATTTTCCTTGCTTGGATATCAGGTCAGCGAAGTTTCAGGCATGGCGCTTGAAACATTATCTACAGATGGATTGCGATTCCCTCAGGTGGCTGAGGCCCTTGATCAACATGACGGGGCGGTGATCAACCAACGGGTACAACTGAGGCACAAACAAGGGCATGTGCTTTGGGTTTCGATATCAGCGCATCGGATACTCAATGACAGGGGGGAAGCTGTCGGTGTAGAAGGTGTGGTGCGTGATATCACCTCGGTGGTTCAGGCTGAAGAACAGAAGAGGGACATGGAAGAGAAGATGGCCCACGTGCAGAGGCTGGAATCGCTGGGTGTTCTCGCAGGCGGCATTGCACACGATTTTAATAATATTCTTGCCGGTGTCATGGGCAATGCAGAGCTGGCTGAAATGAATTCGATGGAAGGTCTACCCGTTGATCAGGAACTGAAGAATATCCTTTCCGGATCAAGTCGGGCAGCTGACCTGTGCAGTCAGATGCTGGCGTATTCCGGGCAGGGTGTGTTTCTCAGAAGTGAAGTGAATATGACGATGCTGGTTGAGGAAGCGCTCCAGCTTATTGATGTGTCGATATCCAAAAATATTTCACTGAAACTGGAACTCTCCAATGCATTGCCGAGTGTATATGCAGATAAAACCCAGATGCAGCAGATTATCATGAATCTGGTAAGCAATGCGGCTGAAAGTATCGGAGGTGAGATGCAGGGGGAAATCACTATCATCACCCGCGTGGTTCAGGCTGAGCAAATAGATCTTGATAGCAAATTCATTGAGGAGAGGCGGAAACCCGGTAACTACATATTATTTGAAGTGGTTGATAACGGCTGCGGCATGAATGAAGAGATTTTGAACAGGATATTCGATCCCTTCTTTACCACCAAGTTTACCGGACGCGGATTGGGAATGAGTGCCGTGCTTGGCATTGTGCGCTCGCATGACGGCTCGATTCAGGTTAACAGTAAGCCCGGGAGAGGTACGCAGTTCAATGTCTACCTGCCGGTGAGTAACAGGGAAGCGGAAGATCATGTTGAAGATAGCATTGAAGCCATCATGCCTAGAGATACTGAACAAACAATTCTGTTGATTGATGACGAAGTGATGGTTAGAGCGGTTGTTGAGCGGTTGTTGAAGAAGCTTGGCTGCAAAGTGCTGTTGGCCTCTAACGGCGTTGAGGGATTTGAAATCTATCAAGAACACAGGGACGACATTGATCTGGTTCTGCTGGATATGACGATGCCTAAAATGGGGGGCAAGGAAACTCTGTCCAGACTGCGAGCATTGGACGCCTCACTACCTGTGTTTATCTGTAGCGGTTACAGCAACGACAGCGTGGCTGGCCAGTTTGATACAGTTCAGCCCACAGGTTATTTGCAGAAGCCGTTTTTATTGAGCTCATTGCAAGATGTGCTTAGGGTCCTAGCATCGGAATAATCAGGAAGATAAATTAAAAGGATTTAATTGTGTCAATCAAGACTATCGGGGGGAGCTGGTTTTTGATACTGCTGTGCATGGCAGTATCCGCATATGCAGAAGAATATGCACAAACCGATGTTCTGCTGGATATGGACATGCAGCAGCTGATGAATGTAACCGTAACTTCTGCCGGCAAACGGAATGAGAAATATTATTCGACTGCGGCAGCAGTCTATGTGATCAGCAATGATGATATTCGACGCTCTGGTGCTATGAGCATCCCGGAGGCATTGCGTCTGGCTCCCGGAGTGGAGGTTCAGCAGCCGAATGCCAATCAATTTGCAGTCAGTATTCGTGGTCACAACGATGTGTTTTCGGACAAGTTACTGGTGCTCATGGATGGCAGGGCGCTGTATTCACCGACCTTTTCCGGTGTCTGGTGGCTGGTGCAGAACTATCCACTGGAGGATATTGACCACATCGAAGTGATCAGAGGTCCTGCCGGTGCAGTCTGGGGTTCAAATGCCGTAAATGGTGTGATTAACATCATCACCAAACATGCCAGGAATACGCAGGGATTCATGCTGTCGGGTGGAGCCGGAACGGAAGAAAAAGGTTTTGGCACCTTGCGTTATGGTTGGAATAGCGAGCAGGCAAATTATCGGGCTTATGCCATGATTGAAAACAGGGATGGCGGTATTTACGACCCGGCTGTTGCCAATATCTGGGCTATGAAACCTGGTGCGGACACTCCGGATTACAGAAAACTTGGGCAGGCTGGTTTCAGGATGGATTGGAATGCCAGTCATTTGACACAGGTTTCTCTGATCGGCAACACATACAGGGTGAAGGAAGGGGCTTTTGGTTATCTGGCCAGGGCCGGTGTATCAAACACCCCGTTCATCACTAACAATAACTATTCCGGTAGTAATATGTTGCTGCACCTGGATCACGAAGTGTTGCGTGATACACAGTTGAGCGCGCAGGTCTATGTTGATCGATCCCGAATGGAAGTGGCGCTCCTTAGTGAAACGCGTGATACGCTGGATGCGGAGTTGCAACTGGATTTGCCTGAATTTTTCAGGCAATCGATTTCTGTCGGTGGAGGCTATCGCCTTTCCCGTGCCGATATTACCAACTCCTCTGTGTTGCAGCTGGCAGATGCGACAAATGTGCTCTATTCGCTTTTTGTTCAGGATGATATAACACTGATCCGTGATCGTTTGAAGCTCACTGCCGGATTGAAGGCAGAGCATAATCAATATACCGGATGGGAAATGCAGCCTAGTCTCAGGGCAATTTATACTGCCGACCAGTGGGGGCTTTGGGCTGCTGCATCACGAGCGTTGCGCATGCCAAATATGGTGGAGAACGGTCAGACTCTGGATGTGAAGGCCGGTCCGGGTTATGTGGCGCGCCTGATCGGTGATGGTCGCATGAGACCTGAGCAGGTGACAGCCTATGAGGTTGGCCTGCGACTGCATCCGCATGATGACCTGCTGTTTCAGGCCACTGCATTCAAGATGTTTTACAAAGGTGTAGCTGATACGCACCTGGATAATGCAGCTGCATTTGTTGAGAATACCTACCTGGTTGTGCCTATATATATGACTAACGTGCTTGATGGTAATGCCCAAGGCATTGAGCTGGATCTGACCTGGCAGGCTAAAACATGGATCAAACTGAAGGGTTCATATACGCATCTGCGCTCCCATTATCAGCCGGCTCCGATTAATGATGCGGAAACCCGCTATAGCGCCTATGTGCTTAGGGAGCAGACGCCAGAAAACAGGTATCATATTGGAGCCAGCATTAACCCCGGCTATGACATTGAACTGGATTTGAACTTCTCACACTGGGATCGTTTTAAGAGAGACAGGGTCGCACGTTATAATCGTCTTGATGCACGCATTGGCTGGAAACCTGTCGATGGTGTGGAGTTGAGTCTGGTAGGCAAAAACTTACTGCAGGCTACACATAAAGAGGATCTTGAATCCACGCTTGAAGCATCAACATTACAGCAGCAGAGCTATCTGTTTAAAGCGACTTATCGATATAAATAAGCTGATAAGCTAATCTGCGTGTATTCAGCAGCAGTATTAGTATTTCACGTAATGTTTTTTTGTTGTGTGTCATCTCGTTTGGCATGGAGGCTAAGCTGTTATTGTACGCTTGGAATTGCGTCAATCAAATCAATGTTGGGGGAATCATTTGTCGGTGGGGTCGATATCAATCGAAATATTGCGATGGAAGCGTTTCTTTAAGCTTTTACTGCCAGCAATGGCGCTTTTCGGAATCGGTTCGATACCTGCAACAGCTGCTGAGCGTTATTCCCCTGACGATCTGCTTTCCATGAACATGGCTCAGCTGATGAATGTAGAGGTAACTACCGTCGATAAATGGGCCATGCCGTTGGATGATGCGGCGGCTGCGGTCACCGTTCTTAGCAGTGAAGATATTTTACGCTCAGGCATGCAAACAGTGCCGGAGTTGATGCGCATGGTGCCGGGAATGCAGGTGGCTCGAACTTCCGCTTCTGCATGGGCTATTTCAGCACGTGGTTTCAACGGCACATTTGCCCGCACTATGCTAGTCATGGTGGACGGTCGTTCCATTTACACGCCGCTCACTGCAGGTGTGGACTGGTTTCGCCGCGATCTATTGCTTGAAAACATCAAGCGCATCGAAGTGATTCGTGGTCCTGGCGGCGCCATCTGGGGTGCAAATGCCATGACCGGAGTGATCAATATTATTACCAAAAAGTCACTGGATACTCAGGGCGTATTGGTTGGCGGAAGCGGTGGCAACCAGTTGCACAGCATGGGTAAACTGCGCTACGGAGGCATGTTAGGCTACAATACCTCCTATCGAATCAGCGGTCGATACGCCAAGCATGGCAGGCAGATGAACAGCAATGGCCTTGCTTACAACAATGATGACTGGGATCAGAATCGTATCGATTTTCGTCTTGATTCCAGACTATCCACCGTAGATCACATTTCGCTGCAAGGTGCGGCGAGCCGAGGTACACTGCATAACATTCCGAGCAGCGGAACTTATGACGGCAGACATATCATGGGAGAGTGGCAACATGATTTTTCCGATGATTCAGCTTTGCGTCTTCAGGCCTATGCTGACCAGACAAAAAAAGAGACCTTCAAGCAGGTCAGGTTTGATCATATCGACACGTATGATCTTGATATGTCACACCATTTTAATCTGACTCAGCAGCTTTCTGTCAACTGGGGGGTTGGTTATCGACAAACCAGATTTAATAACATCAACACCACTGGTACCAATCCATTGCTATTTTATCAACCAGCCCAATCGCATACACGCACCTATCGCGGTTTTGTGCAAAGCCGATCATACTGGCATGACCGTCAGGTACAGTTGACTCTTGGATCAAAGTTTGAAAACAACAGTTATACCGGTTTCGAATACCAACCCTCGATGCAAGTGCTTTGGCACATGGAACAGAACCACACTGTTTGGGGTGCAATCTCTCGCACGGTATCTACTCCGACCAGGTTTGATGATTCAGCGACGCTTGCTTACCAGGTTCCCGGCTTCTCATTGAACTTCTTTGAGCCCAACCCTGACTTAAAAAGTCAGGTTCAATTGTCCTATGAGGCTGGCTATCGAGCTATGCTGACAGATAACCTGCATCTGTCGCTTTCCCTCTATTACAACCGCTACAAACATCTGACTTCCGGTGAAAGCATAGGCTTATTTGGTACGGGTATCGTAGGCAATGGACTTGGCGGAAGTGTGCACGGCGGCGAATTAACGCTGCAGTGGCAGGCCACGACGCATTGGCTAGTTAAGGCCAGCTACAGCCATATCAATATGGAAAGCCTCAAACCTGAGCCGTGGTCCACAGCGCAGACAGCGGGTCTGGAAATCGCTCAAAGCAATGCTCGCAATATGGCCTCGTTGCAGTCACATCTGGATTTACCGTGGCAGCTACAGTTTGACAGTGCAATCTACTATGTTACCAGCCTGCAGGCAGGCGGAGGAACGATTACCCCTGCATACAATCGTGTTGATGCCCGCATTGCCTGGTCACCAAATAAACACCTGCAACTGAGTCTGTCGGTAAATGACCTGTTTGATAAAAGCCGCCCACAGTACCTGGATGCAACAACATTTAATCTGACTGATATCGGAAGAAGTGTTCATGCTCAGGCGACATATAACTACGATTAAGCTAAAATTGAAACGAGGTAGCTTTCAGGAGGTGATGATGAAAATTCGTCCTGCTGCTGTAGCTGGCATGTTTTACCCTGATGATGCGTCGGAACTGTCACAGTTTATCAACCATGCCCTGCGTGTTGCCGCTCACTCCGACGGTGCTGAATATGGGCGGCCCAAGGCATTGATTGTACCGCATGCTGGCTATACCTATTCCGGCCTGACTGCAGCATTTGCTTATGCGTGCATACAATCTGCAGTGATTAAACGTGTGGTTCTGTTTGGCCCGGCCCATCGTGTACCCTTTTACGGCATTGCCCTGCCGGACTGTGATGCCTTTGAAACACCGCTGGGTCAGGTTAAGCTGGAACAAACAGTTATGTATGATGCGCTTGAATTTCCTCAGGTCAGTCTGAATGCTCAGGCACATGCCGAGGAGCACTCGCTGGAAGTGCAGTTGCCTTTTTTGCAAACAGTATTCAATGATTTCGAGCTGATACCTCTTTGTGTCGGCATGGCAGAACCGGAATCCGTAGCGGAAGTGATGCGGGCTCTCTGGGGTGGTGATGAAACACTTGTTGTGATCAGCTCGGATCTCTCTCATTTCCATGTCTATGAAGAAGCCAGAGTCATTGATGAAAAAAGTGTTGATGCCATATTGGCAAAACAGTCTGGTTTACGCCATGATCAGGCTTGTGGTGCAACTGCTATCAATGCATTGCAGCTGATTGCATGCGAGAAGAATTTGACGCCGTTGTTGCTGGATTATCGGAATTCAGGAGATACAGTTGGCGAAAAAAGTCGCGTGGTAGGTTATGCATCACTAGGATATTATGAGCACAGGAGTGGTCGTGGGTGACTCAGTCAATAAAGCCAGGTTATTAACGGGAACCGCACGTGCTGCGATTGCCAAGCAACTTGATTTGACTGCGGAGCAAATGAATAGTGATGCCATAACATGGATGCAGGAGCCCGGGGCATGTTTTGTTACACTCTATCTGCATGGAGCTTTGCGTGGTTGCATTGGCTCACTGGAAACCTACCGGCCACTGATCGAAGATGTGCGTGCCAATGCTTTGGCTGCAGCTTTTCATGATCATCGTTTTGCGCCGCTGACGGCTGAGGAATTTGCCTACGTGCAGGTCGAGGTTTCTGTATTGTCCTCGTTGGAAGCCATGCACGCACGCAATGAGAATATCGCCCTGTCCAAGCTTCGCCCCGGTATAGATGGAGTGGTGTTTAAATTTGGCCTGTATAAAGCGACATTTCTGCCACAGGTCTGGGCGCAGTTACCCGACCCCAAAGCATTTCTTGCTCAGTTGAAAATTAAGGCCGGACTTTCTGCTGACTTCTGGCATCCGGAAGTGCTATTATATAAATATCAGGTGAATAAATTTCGCGAACAGGAGCGTTCAAAAGAGTAGCCATGGGTAATGAACATTTCCCCGCTCGATACTGGCACATGCTTGATAATGGCCAGATTCAATGCGATATATGCCCACGCGATTGCAAATTGCATGACGGGCAGCGGGGATTGTGTTTTGTGCGCAAGTGCGAAGGTGAGCAGATTGTTCTGACCACCTATGGGCGCTCTTCAGGTTTCTGTATTGATCCGATCGAAAAAAAACCACTCAACCATTTTTATCCCGGTTCCAGTGTACTCTCTTTTGGCACAGCCGGTTGCAACCTCGCCTGTAAATTCTGCCAGAACTGGGATATCTCCAAATCACGAGAATTTGACCGTCTGTGTGATCAGGCTGAACCGGCTGCGATAGCAAAAGCGGCTGTTGAACACGGATGCAAAAGTGTATCGTTCACTTATAACGATCCGATTGTTTTCCTCGAATATGCGGTTGATACCGCCATCGCCTGCCATGAACTGGGTATTAAAACCGTGGCAGTCACCTCCGGCTATATTCACCCCGAAGCAGGGGTAGAATTTTTTACTCACATGGATGCTGCCAATATTGATCTGAAGGCATTCAGTGATGCATTTTATCATAAGCTGTGTGCAGGGCATCTGCAGCCTGTGCTAGATACGCTGGTTTATCTTAAGCATGAAAGCGATGTCTGGTTTGAAATCACCACGCTGCTGATTCCGGGGGAAAATGACAGTGATGAGGAAATCACGGCCATGTGCGACTGGATTGCTGAACAACTCGGGCCTGATGTGCCTTTGCATTTCACCGCATTTCATCCGGACTGGAAAATGATGGATACACCAGCGACAGCCTCAATAGCATTAAGTCGCGCGCGTGATATTGGCCTGAAAGCCGGACTGCATTACGTTTATACCGGTAATGTGCATGATCAGGTCGGGGGCACTACGTTTTGCCCGGGATGCGGAGAACAAGTAATAATGCGCGACTGGTATGAGATTCTGGAGCATCACATCAGTGCAGAAGGTAAATGTAATATTTGTGGGACTAACATTCCCGGCTGTTATGACGAGTTTCATGGTGCTTTTGGCGCACGAAGGATTCCGATTCAAGTCCAGAGTTGATACTGCATTGCTGGAACACGACGTAGTTTTTCAGAGTTCGCCTGGGTTTTGATCATGGTTCAACCATTGATGATTACCATGTCCTGACTACTCCTGCGTTTAAGTCGTTATTACAGTCGCAAGCATCTTGTTCACCGCATCGGTAGCACGCTTTAGACGTTTTGTATCCTGACTGCTCAGACAGATTTTTCCGCAGGCTTTGGGGCCACATCGGCCGGGATAAGAGCCGATTTCAATATCCATGAACTGCTCCTGAATGGCTGCCAGCTGTTTGGAAAAATGACTTTCTGCCAGCGCTACTTCCACTTCGATACGCTGGTAAGGACTGTCACCAAAATCTCCGAGAATAGAATCCAGTTGCGATTCAAAGATATAGGGAACGCCGGCAAGGATATAAACGTTGCTGATACGAGCTCCCGGTGCGATGGTTTTTTCGCAGCGGATCAGTGATGCGCCATCAGGTACACGTGTCATACGCCTGCGCCCATCATTCATGGCCTCTTCACCGTAATAGTCGGTCATGGCCTGCACGATAAAGCGGTGTTCGTTTACACCTACGCCAAACGCCTCGGCAACCGAATCCATGGTGATGTCGTCGTGAGTAGGGCCTATGCCGCCTGAAGTGATCACCGCATCAAACTGTGCTCTTAAACGATTAAGGCTCGAAACAATGGCTTGAGCTGTATCGGGTACAACGGCAATTTCGCCAAGTTTGCAGCCGGATGCAAACAGCTTGCCAGCCGCATAATATGCATTGGCCTCACGGGTACGCCCCGAAAGCACTTCATTGCCGATCACCAATATGGCTGCAGTCTGATGTTTCATCGTGCAGCTATCTTAGTTTATGATGACTTGCGTGGCAAAGCTCGCAGTGCTGCGATGCGTGCTTGTGTTGGTGGATGCGTGGCAAACAGATGCGTAATGCCTTTGGACTGGCCGTGAATTTTCATGGTGGCCAGTGCATCTTCGCTCATGCCTTCTTCCTTGTGCTCGGATGCCAGCGTTTGCTGTGACAGCGCTTCGATTTTCTGCAGTGCTGATGCCATGGCGTCTGCACCGACTGCATACGCTGCAAAGGCATCGGCGCGGAATTCGCGACGACGGGAGAACCAGCAGATCGGAATCATGGCCAGTATTGAGAGCATGAATTGCAGCGCCATATATACAGCAAAACCCATCCAGTAATTACGCTCCATTAGCGGTCGTGAAATCATGCGGGCGAGGAAGTAGACAAAGGTGTTCATCAACCCCTGCAGGAGGGTGGTAGCCATCATGTCGCCATTGGTGACGTGACCGATTTCATGGGCAACCACAGCTCTAAGTTCATCATCGCTCAGGTTCATGGCAAGCCCTGAGGAGACGGCGATCATGGCATTGTTACGCGTAGGACCTGTGGCAAAGGCATTGGGTACATCATCCCAGTAAACCCAGACTTCCGGCATTTTTATGCCTTCAGACGTTGCCAGTTCAGCGACAGTGTTATAAACAACTTTTTCTTTTGGCGTAGATGGATCAGTGATCTGCTGCATGCGCATGCCGCGCTTGGCCAGAAATTTGGACATGAACAAAGAAATAAAGGCGCCGCCGAAACCGAAAATCATAGCCCAGGCAAAATCCTGGGTGGCAAGCGAGTCGCGCAAGTCGATGCCGAAACTCGGTAATACGAAGTTGATGAGTATAGTGCCGCTAATCACCAGTGTGAAAAAGATCAGAAGATTCGTGACAATTAACAGAAAAATACCTTTAAACCATTGCATTATAAAACTCCTTTAGTGATGGATTAGTAGTGTGGGGCTGCCAGTGTGCAAATTCAAGTCTTGAAATCGTATGAACTTTACCTTAAAAAGAAGTTATGAATTCAGAACCTGTACACGACCCCGAAATTGTCGATGAGACTGACCACAGTAAATCAGCGCAACTGGTGCGCTCGGATGAGAAGTTACCACAGCAGTTGACTGTTTTACCTCTGTCCAACCGACCATTATTTCCGGGGCTTGTTGTGCCGCTGGTTTATGAAGGCGACGAGATGGGCAAGGTCGTACGTGATCTGGCCGCAGGTCACGAGCAGCATATCGGGCTGGTGCTGGTGCGTGATGAGAATGAAGCTTATGCACCGGAAAATTTATATGAAGTGGGCGTCGTTGCCCGGATTGCCAAAGCGGTGGAAATCGAAGGGCACGGTTTGCATCTGGTTGTGGAGTGTCTGCAGCGCTTCCGTATTGAAGGTTTCCTCACCAGTGAGAATCCGATTCGGGTTAAAGCACATTACCGTGAAGAAACGGCATATGAGGATAATATTGATCTGCGCGCTTATACCGTCGCGGTGATCAATACGATCAAGGAGCTGCTCAAACACAACCCGCTGTATGAAGAGGAGTTGCGTTTGTTTGCTTCCCGCTTTGATGTGAATGAGCCGTATCGATTGGCAGATTTTGCCGCCAGTCTGACCACTGCCAATCGTGAAGACTTGCAGGATATTCTTGAGACTTTTCCGATTTATGAACGATTGAAGAAGGTTGTTACGCTGCTCAATCGTGAACTCAATGTGAGCAAAGTACAGCGCAAGATTCGCGACAATATTGAAGAGAAGGTGTCGGATCAGCAGCGTCGTTTCTTCCTGCATGAGCAGTTGCAGGAGATTCAGCGCGAGCTGGGTATGAATGAAGATCCGCGTGAAAAAGAGATTGAGGAGTTTCAGAAAAAGGCAGAAAAGCTGAAATTCAGCAAGGAAGCTGGCAAGGCTTTTGAAGAGGAGCTTGATAAGCTAGCCATGCTGGAAACGGCATCTCCCGAATACAGTGTCACGCGCAGCTATCTGGACTGGCTGACCTGTTTGCCCTGGGGAAAAACCTGCCGCGAGCGTTATAACCTGAAAACAGCATCGAAAGCCTTGAATAAACATCATTCGGGGCTTGAGGATGTTAAGGATCGCATCCTCGAGTTTATCGCAGTAGGCGCGCGCAAGAAGGCCGTTGGCGGCTCCATCATCCTGTTTGTAGGCCCGCCGGGAGTGGGCAAAACATCCCTGGGCAAAGCCATTGCCGATGCCGTGGGGCGGCCATTTTATCGCTTCTCGGTAGGTGGCATGCGTGACGAAGCTGAGATTAAAGGTCATCGCCGTACCTATATCGGTGCTATGCCGGGTAAAATCGTACAGGCGCTTAAACGTTTGGAAGTAGCCAATCCGGTCATCATGATTGATGAGGTGGATAAAATAGGTTCCGACTTCCGCGGCGACCCGGCTTCTGCACTGCTTGAAGTGCTCGATCCGGAACAGAACTCCGATTTCATGGATCATTATCTGGATGTGCGTTTTGATCTTTCACAGGTTCTGTTCCTGCTTACGGCCAACCAGCTTGATACAGTGCCGCGACCTTTGCTTGATCGTGCCGAGATCATTCGCCTGCCCGGTTACATGACGAGCGAAAAAATTGAAATTGGCCGCAAACATCTCTGGCCAATCCAACTTGAAGAGCATGCGATAACGCGCTCGGAAGTCAGCATCACGTCATCCGTGATCAAGCATCTGGTGGAAGATTACGCTCGTGAGCCGGGAGTGCGCAGACTGGAAGGGCTGATGAAAAAAATCCTGCGCAAAGTGGCTCGCAAGATTGCCGAAGGCAGTGAAACCGTACCTGTGCGTATTGGTGTTTCCGATCTGGCTGAATACATAGGCAAACCACGTTTCCGTGAATCGGCGATCAAGCAGGATGTGGGTTTGTCCACAGGTCTGGCCTGGACAGCCATGGGTGGTGTGACACTGACACTGGAAGTCACTGTAGCGCACCATGATAGACGTGGTTTGAAGGTGACAGGACAGCTGGGCAAAGTGATGCAGGAGTCAACCGAAATTGCTTATTCCTACATCACGGCCAATCTGGCTCGTTTTGGGGCACCTGCCGATTTCTTCGATAAGGCATTTATTCATCTGCACCTGCCGGAAGGGGCAGTGCCAAAAGATGGCCCGTCAGCGGGTATTGCCATTGCCACAGCTCTGCTCTCTCTGGCATTAGGCAAAGCACCTGCCCGGATCGCGATGACCGGTGAAATGACTCTGGTCGGTGATGTGCTGGCCATCGGCGGTGAGCGTGAAAAGCTGCTTGCAGCCAAACGCCTTGGTGTTTCCGAAGTGATCCTGCCTGCAGCGAATGAAGTGGATGTAGATGAGTTGCCTGACAGTGTGTGCGAAGGTTTAACCATACACTACGCCAAACATTTCAAGGATGTGGCCAAGTTGATGTTCGGCATCCGCATGCAGGCACCCAAAAAAGCGAAGTCGACGCGCAAGCCGGAAGAAAAACCCAAGCCGGTAGCAGGACCGGAATCAGACGACCCGGAAGAGTAAGCTTCTGGTTGTGAGAAAATAACGGTTTTGTAGCCGTGGAGCTGTTAACGATGCTACTTTTTATCAATGGCCGGGACGGATCCGGGCGGCTCCGGCATGGGTTCGCTACGCTCGCGGGCGACCAGAATGCCTGCGATAACGATGGCCGAAGTACCAATCAGTCCGAGCAGGTCGGGTAGTTCATTCCATAACAGATAGCCTAGCAGGCCGGCAAAGACCAGGCCGGAGTATCCCAGTGGTGAGACTTGTGAGGCGGGGGCCAGTTTATAGGCTCGGGTTAAAGACAGGTGACCGATATTGCCGAAGATGCCCATGACGATCAGCCAGCTCCATTGACTCGCATCGGGCAAACGGAATTCGAACAACATAGGAACAAAGGAGATCAGGCTTGCCAGTATGGCAAACCAGATAACGATGCGAATACCCGGTTCTGTGTCGGATAGTTTTTTTACTGTGGTTAGTGCAAGTCCTGCCAAGGCTCCGGAAATAAGGCCTGTGAGCCCCGCGATTGAAGCCATGTTGGAAGAGGGGTGAAATAGCAGTGCCACACCGGCCAGGCCGAGGAGACCTGCCCAGCGCCGCTGTTTTGTCCATGATTCTCCCAGCCAGACTGTGGCAAACAGGGCGATAAACAGAGGTGAGGTGTAGTTGAGCAGTAGTGCATCAGCCAGCGGTAGATTGAACAAGGCGTAAAAGTAGAGATACATGGCCGACAGGCCGATCATGGCACGAAACAGGTGCAGACCGAATACTTCTGTTTTTAACGAGACGTTTTGTCGGTACATCAGCGGCAGCAGCAGAAGCAGAGCAAGGAAATTCCTGAAAAAAACCACCTCAGATTGTGGCAGATATTCCGATAAAATCCTGATACAGGCAGCCATGGCGGCGAAGCTGGCGGCAGAGACCAGCGCGAACAGCACCCAAGATTTTTCACCCATATTGGATGTTAGTTTTTCCTGAAACTGGTAAAAAGGAGCAGTACGACAGCAGTAGAGATGCAGGCATCGGCCACATTGAAGGCTGGCCAGTGGTATGCGGTTGAACCTATGCGTACATACCAGTCGATAAAATCGACCACATAACCAAGTTGTGCACGATCCCAGATATTGCCTGCGGCACCGGCCAGAATCAGCACCAGCAACCACGAGGTCAGGCCTGAGCGCTTTCTCTCCTGTAACCACCAGAAAATAACAGCTACAGTAATGCCGATGGTAACGCCTAACAGCAGATACAGACGCCATGCATTGGGCAGGTCGGCAAACATTGCGAATGCCACACCATAGTTATAAGCGCGCACGATGTTGAAATATCCATCAATAACGACAAAAGAATGGAAGTCGGGTTGCTGGATCCACCACTTGCTGATCTGGTCTGCTGCCAACAATAGCGTAAACAGGATGATTTGTTGCGTGGTTCTGGTCATGGGCCTTCCTAATTTGTGATGGCAAAACTCTGGATTGATGAGGGGGGAAGTCAATCAGCCTTTTTGTCACGCCTATGCCTAAAGTATGGATCATCACTACCGATAGATAATAAAGAAGCAAAAAGCTCAGTGAATCGACCCGGGTTAATATGCATTTCCCCTCCCTGAAGCATATTTCCCGGGTTTAAGCTTTTCCTCTCATTGCTTTAGGGAAACGCTGATCTGTTCAACGTTTCCGAGCAGATCATGGACGGCTTTGACCGTGCAAACGGCATTCAGCCTTTCTGTCACGTCTTTGCCTTTGTGAACTGATCAATTACCACCCTGGCAATTCATCACAACGATTCATGAATTGTCCGGGTTAAATGCCCAGACAGATAAAATTCTTCATGTGGGCTTAAGCATCGCAAACGCACGTGTTACATTACCGCCCATGGCAAAGAATATGGGCGCGACTGCCCACACCCCTATGATGCAACAGTATTTGAAAATCAAATCCGAGTATTCGGATTGTCTGTTATTTTATCGCATGGGCGATTTCTATGAGATGTTTTTTGATGACGCTATTGATGCGTCAAAAATTCTCGATATCACGTTGACCAAACGTGGCAAAGCCGGTGGTGATGATATTCCCATGTGTGGTGTGCCGTGGCATCAGGCTGAAAGTTATCTGGCCCGTCTCGTAGCCGCTGGAAAACGGGTGGCGGTATGCGAACAGATGGAAATACCGGACGGATCGAAAGGGCCTGTTCGCCGCGATGTTGTACGTGTGGTGACGTCAGGCACGATCACTGAAGCGGCATTGCTGGATCAATCGCGCTCCGCTCCGCTGCTGGCCTGTTGTCTCCAGGGCGAAAAATGGGGACTTGCGGCAGTAGACCTTTCCTGTGGGCACTGGCACCTGCTGGAAGGAAGTGGGCAGGCTATGCTCGATGAGCAGCTGGCAGTGTTAGCTCCGGCTGAGTTGCTGTTGGCCACCGGGCAAGAATCGCCCATCGATGTGCCGGTGAGTCGTCCCGGTGACTGGAGCTTTTCACCTTCCGTTGCCAAAGAACAGTTGCAACAGCATTTTGGTGTCACCGACTGGCAGTCGCTGAATCTGAACAAACATGAAGCGGCCAGCGCGGCAGTGGGAGCAGTGCTTGTCTATCTGGCCCAAACGCAAAAGTGCGCGTTGGAACACCTCTCACTGCCCGTATTTGTGGAGCAGTCGCACGGCATGTCCATTGATATGCGCTCGCGTCGTAATCTTGAACTGTATTGCTCGCTCAATGGCGACCCCAAAGGTGGTTTAATCCAAGTACTGGATGAAACGAATACACCGATGGGCGCGCGCCTGCTGCGTGAGTGGATTGACCGACCGTTGACGGATCTGGCACGTTTGAGTGATCGCCAGAATGCTGTACAGAGTCTGATTGATGATTCCGATACATTGATGACTTTACGAAAAGCACTGGGCGGCGTTCGCGATGTGGAACGCATGCTAACCCGTATTGTGCTTAATCGTGCAAGCCCGCGTGACTTTCGCGGCCTGGCAGAAGCGCTGATTTCTCTGCCTGAGTTGTATGCTTTGCTTGGTGATCGCAGCGGACTATTTGCAGACATGGTGAAGTCTATGCAGGGCCTTGAGTCGCTGGCTGATGAACTCGATCGCGCCTTGATAGAGATGCCGCCACAGGTGTTCCGCGATGGCGGTGTGATTCGCACGGGTTTTGATGCGGATCTTGATCGCCTGCGTGGTCTGGCCAAAGATGCCGGGGATTGGCTGAACGATTATGAAAAACGTGAGCGTGAGCGTACAGGCCTGGCTAACCTGCGTGTTAAATATAATAAGGTATTCGGTTACTTTATCGAGATTTCCAAAGTGCAGGCCAGGGATGCGCCGCCTGATTACGTGCGTAAGCAGACGCTGGTCAACGCGGAGCGTTTTATTACCGATGAGTTGCATCAGTTTGAATCTGAAATCCTGGGTGCACGTGATGCCTCTCTTGCGCGCGAAGACGGACTGATCGAAGCGATCAGGCAGCAGATATGCAGGCAGGCATCAGCAATTCAGCAGGCCGCTAGAGCAGTGGCTACTCTCGATGTGATCAGTTGCTTTTCACATCTTGCTCGCAGCTATCGCTATGTGCGTCCGGAAGTGCATTCGGGGCGTAATCTGAAACTGGTCGGTGGTCGTCACCCCGTGGTGGAGCGCCATCTTGGCAGTCATGAGTCCTTTGTGGCCAACGACACCCATATGGATCTGAAATCCCGGCGATTTATGTTGCTTACTGGCCCGAATATGGGCGGAAAATCCACTTATATGCGGCAGGTGGCCTGGATTGTCTGGCTGGCACATACCGGTTGTTTTGTACCCGCTGATGAGGCTCGTGTCCCGCTGACCAAACGTCTGTTTACCCGCATAGGGGCGGGCGATGAGCTGGCCAGCGGGCGCTCTACATTTATGGTGGAAATGATGGAAACCGCTACCATTTTGAATCAGCTGGAAGCACGTTCGCTGGTGATTGTTGATGAAATCGGACGCGGCACCAGCACCTGGGATGGCTTGGCTATTGCCTGGTCGGTGGCAGAGCGACTGATTGAATCGAAAGATGTCATGACTCTGTTCGCGACCCATTATCATGAGCTGACTGAATTGCCGGATGATTTTGATTCCGCCTTTAATGCCTCAGTAACCGTTCGGGAGTGGAACGGTTCGGTGATTTTTATGCATCAGGTGATTGAAGATGCTGCTGATCAGTCTTACGGCATCGCGGTGGCCCAGCTTGCCGGATTGCCCAGAGAAGTGATTAAACGTGCGCGTGAGCATCTGTTCAGGTTAGAGCACGGTTCGGAATTGGCGGCTGAAACAGGTAAGCCTCAACTGGGGTTGTTTGCGGTTGCCGAGAAGCGGCAGCAGGAGAAGGATCTGGAACGTTTGAGGCTAGTGGAAAACAGGCTTGCAGCGATTGATATCGAGAATCTGCGTCCGATTGATGCGCTGACGTTATTGGATACATTAAAACGTGAGGTGGAACAATGAAAAAACAACGTATTTTGCTTTCGCTGCTGCTGGCAGGTTTAAGTGCATGCACCTGGGTTGAAGTTGATCCGGAAGCGGTAGATGTGCGCGTGGTAAATCTGTCTCATGTTGAAAACTGTAAACATCTGGGCAAAGCAACTGTATCCCTCATCGATAAGGTGCTGTTTGTTTCCAGAAGTGAAAAACAGGTGGCAGATGAGTTGGAGCGTCTGGGTCGAAACAGTGCGGCGGAAATGGGTGGAGATAGCATTGTGCCAATGAGCAAGGTCATGGATGGTGAACGTGTATTTAACGTTTATCAGTGCCGATAAAACATGAACAACAAGCAGCGGTTACAAAACATCTATGCCCAGGTTGCAGACGCATTTGCGGCAGGAAAAAGCGGGTCTGAACTAAGCAGGATGATGTGGCAGCAGGTCAATGAACTGCTTATCGACCTTTGGCAGGAGAAGGCACCTACTGCGGTCAAATGTGTGGATCTGGTCACCGTTGGCGGCTCTGGCCGTGGTGAACTGTCACCACATTCTGATTGGGATGTATGGTTTCTTGTGCCGGAAAACTGCCCATCAGAAGTAGAGGCGGAGCTTCAGGCCTTTTTGCTTGCCCTGTGGGATATGGGGGCAAAAATCGGACATGCCGTGCGCTCGGTCGATGAAACGCTCGAACACGTGAATGAAGACTGGTCCAGCGCTACTGCGGCAACCGAATCGCGGCTGCTGTTTGGCTCAGGTGATCTCTATGCTCAATTGCAGATTAAACTTGAAAGGTTTTTCAAAAAACAGCGTAAGGCATTTGTAGAAGCCAAGTTATTGGAAGTGGAAACACGTCATGGCCGCACTGATGGTACCGCGTTCTGGATGGAGCCGGATATCAAAGAGGGTAAGGGTGGTTTGCGTGATGTGCAGGCGGTCTTCTGGATGGCCAAAGCCTGGTATGGCAGCGATGATATTGATGGTCTGGTTGCTGCCGGTGCGATTTCCGAAAAAGAACGTGATAACCTGTTAAGTGCACAGGATTTTCTCTGGCGCTGTCGTGCCGGATTGCATCTGGAAGTGAATCGGGCCTCCGATCGTCTGGGATATGAGCAGCAGCCGATTCTGGCTGAGAAAATGGGTTATCAGGCGGTTTCACATCGCCCTGCCGTTGATGCATTCATGAAAGATTATTTTCGTCATGTTGGTCGTATTGCACGTGTTTCAAGTATGCTGTTTATGCATTTCCAAGAGCAGTTGAATCCCAAGTGGTTTGCCTTTGAACGCAGTATAGGTGATGGCTTTACGCTTGAAGGAAAACGTCTGGGTATCGAAGGTGAAGAGGTCTTTAAAGAAGACCCCCTGCGTCTGCTACGTATTTTTCTTGAGGCACAGAAGGGGCAGCGCCATCTTTCCAGTTACGCATTACGTCAGATTCGTGCAGATGTGCTGTTGATTGATGATGCTTTTCGCGCAGACCCGGTGGCAAAACGCACTTTTTTACAAATTTTGCGCAGTAAACGCAACGTACATTGGGCCTTGAAAGAGATGAATAATACCGGTGTCCTGGGCCGTTTTATTCCGGAGTTCAGAGATGTTGTGGGGCTTGGTCAATTCAATCAATATCATGCATTTACTGTTGACGAACATACGATTCGGGCAGTCGGTGAAGCACGCAACTTCTGGCATTGGGATCGCTTGATTCGCCTGCCTCTTGCGCATGAGGTATGCCATAAGTTAAATCGACCCGATCTGTTATATATTGCTCTTATTTTCCATGATATTGCCAAGGGCCTGCCCGGCAATCATTCCAAAGTGGGCGCAGTCATGGCGCGCGACTTTTGCCAGCGTATCGGACTTGATGAGGATGCTACAGATCTGGTTTCATGGCTGGTAAAAGAACATCTGTTGATGGCGGTAAAAAGCCAGCGTTTTGACCTTTCTGACCCGGAAGTGATCCGGGCTTTTGCTGAACGTGTAGGTAGTCAGCAACGCTTACAATACCTGTTGCTGCTAACCGTGGCCGATATTGCTGCTGTTGGCCCCAATGTATGGAATGACTGGAAAGGTTCACTGCTTTCTGAGCTGTATCGATTGACCGAGCAGTATTTCCTCAATGACGAAAGCATCAGCGAAACTTCCGAGCGTCTGTATCAGACACGTGTGCAGGCAGTGCTTGCCGGGCTTAAGAGTGATGAGGCCACCCTGCGTGGCGCGCTCGCTCTGATGTCCCGGCAGTGTGTGATGCATTTTCCTCCTCGCCAGATGATGGATATTGTGCCGATGCTGGCGAAAAGTGATGGCAATGAAGTGAAATTCTGGGTGGATAAAGATCGCTCGGAAACGCTGTTTTACGTCATTGCACATCCACGCCCGGGTCTGTTTGCAGCACTTGCTGCAATGCTGACATCAGGGCATGCCAGTATTTTGGCCGCTCAGGCTTACGCGCTTACCGATGACCGGGTTCTGGATGTGTTCCATTTGCAGGGATCTGACGGCACTCCGTTTAATCTCAGTTCTGATCTTGAGCGCTTGCAACTTCGTGTGGAAAAAATGCTGGCAGCAGAACAACTACCTGAGCTGCTTATCGACAAATCGTTCAAGGTCAATGTGCTTATGCGCAATGTGCCGGTACGCGTGCGTGAGCTGCCCAAGGCAACGTTCCGTGAAACAGCCATTGAGGTATCCACTGCCGATCAACCGCGCCTGTTGGCCAGATTGGCCGATGCTATTGCCAAGGAGGGTTATGCTATGCACGGTGCTTCGGTCTCTACATTTGGTGAGCGTGCTGTGGATGTGTTCTTTATTGCCGGTAAGGATTCCGGCCCACTGTCGACTGCCCAGATTGAAGCTTTATGTGATAAGCTATCCGATGTGGCTGCACTGCCAGCAAGCAGAGCTGGTAGTAGCTCTGCACCGCGATAGTGAAGAAAAATCGACCCATGGGTCTGGAGAGGTAGTCCATTATGACACTGCTTGATCGAATATTTTCTTCTCGCCAGCAAAAGAAAAACGGTTTTGTGCTCGCCCTTGGAGGCGGTGGCGGTCGGGGACTTGCACATCTCGGTGTGCTCGAAGTGCTTGAGGAGCATGAACTTAAACCCGATGCGATTGTCGGCTGCAGCATTGGAGCGTTGTTCGGTGCAATGTATGCGATGAATCCGGATGCAAAGCAGGTGATCAGTCGAGCCATGGACATTATGAAACATGAGTCCTTCTCCAAACTGTCACTGCCACAACTGGAAGGCCAAGCAAATGAGCAGTCAGACTGGATGGATAGACTGGCCTCTGCCGCCAAACAGACCATGATGTACACCCGTGCGGCAACTGATCGTGCCATGGCCGACACCGATGCGCTGATTGATATTGCTTACTCATTTTGTGGTGGAGAATCGTTTAGTGATGCTGAAATCCCACTGTATATCACGGCTGTAGAATTCCCCAGTGGCGATTGTCATCTGTTTTCAGCCGATTCACATGTGAATCTGCCCTGTGCGATTGCAGCGAGCATGGCCATACCCGGCATTTTCGATCCGGTTCTTGTTGGCGGGTTGAAGTATGTTGACGGTGGTGTGGCTTCAGATTTGCCTGTTCTTGAGGCGCAGATGGTAGCGCGCCCCAATCAACTGGTGGTGAGTGTAAACGTTGGTTCAAGGCCGAGCCGAGATGTTGAGCCGAGTAATGTTTATGGCATGCTGGACTGGTGCACACAGGTGAAATCTTACCACCTGCGCAAGAACAGTCGACATTATGCAGATGTGGTGATTGAGCCACTGGTTGCTTTTACCCAGTGGAATGATTTTACAAACCCTGAACAGGAAATTGACCGGGGCAGGCAGGCGGCTTATGAAATGATGCCCGAACTCATCGAAAAACTGGCGGCATAATGATTCAACGTGTGGAGAGAGCCGTCATCCTGGCTGCAGGGCTGGGGACTCGGCTGAAATGGTTGACCAACCACCGCCCCAAGGCCTTGATGATGGTAGCTGGCGAGCCGGTTATAACCCATGTGATCCGTTCTCTTGTTGCTCAGGGGATTCGCGACATTGTGGTAAACGCACATCATCATGCAGAAGCTCTTGCTCACTATCTGGCTAATGGTTCCCGATTCGGTTGCAGCATCACTATCAGTTATGAATCTGAACTGCTTGATTCCGGTGGTGGAGTAAAACAGGCATTGAAATTTCTTCCGGGTGATGGCCCGGTTGCGGTTTACAATGCCGATGTGTTGACTGATTTTGATGTGGATCGTTTGAGTGCTCTGCTTCCAGACGGTGGTGTTGCGATTGGACTCGTAGTTAATCCGAAACATCACCCTGAAGGTGATTTTGCTCTGAACGGTGCCCTGGTGGCAAATGAAGGTGAACAGTGTTTCACCTTTTCCGGTATCTCGGTCTGGGATGCGCGGGTGTTCGATAGTTATCCGCAGGGCGCGGTGTTTTCTTTGGTGCAGCCGATACGGGAGCTGGTCGGAAAGGGGATGTGTCGCGGACTACTGCACCGCGGCGACTGGTTTGATATCGGCAGGCCGACTGATCTGGTGCGAGCCAACAGGCAGTATCGCTGATGCGTATATGGATTGATGCTGATGCCTGCCCGAAGGTGATCAAGGAGATCCTTTACCGTGTTGCTGAGCGCACCCGGATTCCATTGACGCTGGTGGCCAACATGAAGCTCCAGCATCCGAAATCTGCATATATAGATGCCGTGCATGTGGATGCCGGGGCCGATGTTGCCGATGCCTATATCGTTGATAACTCTGAGCCGGGCGATCTGGCTATTACGGCCGATATTCCACTTGCTGCAGGCATGATCGAGAAGGGCGGTTTTGCTCTGAACCCGAGAGGCGAACTCTACACCCCGGACAATGTGCGCAGGGCATTAAGCGTACGTAACTTCATGGATGAGATGCGCGGCAATGGTGTGATGACAGGAGGTCCTCCTGCTTTCAATCAGGCGGATCGGATGAAGTTTGCCAATCAACTCGACCGTTTTATAACCAAACATCTGAAGGAGAACTCATGATTCTGCACCCGCAACTGGAAAAGGATTGCTTCATTATCGGCCAGTTGCCGCTCTGTGCGGTGCTGCTTCTAAATGATTCCAATTACCCGTGGTTTATTCTTGTACCGCAGCGTGAAGACATCACCGAAATTCACCAGCTATCGGAAGCAGATCAGCAACAGCTGATGCGCGAATCATCCATGTTAGCGAGTTGTATCGAAAAAGAATTCAACGCCGACAAGATCAACATCGCCGCATTGGGCAACATGGTGCCGCAGCTCCATGTCCACCACATCGTTCGCTACAAGACCGACCCCGCTTGGCCAGCTCCTGTTTGGGGTAAACACTGCTCTGTAAAATATTCAAATATAGAGGTCAATGCTATCAGAAGTGCCATTCAGCATTTGTTACCCAGTGGCGGTTTGACTTTCGAGCATCAGTAAGCTTAAGTCATTATGTGAGAATAGTGAGGTAAGGCTTATGGGAGATTTTTCCAAAGATATACAAAGATCAAAGCATTGGATGTTAATGCTTGTTGCCTGCCTTGTTGTCTTAGCCGTTATTTCTTACCACCCAAATTTTGGAGACATCGTAACCCTGATTGGAAATTTGGCTTGGCCCGTTGTGCTGATATTTGTGATTTATTTATTACGTGACGAGGTGAAGAGTTTCTTCAGAGCAGTCACCAGAAAAGTAGAAGATCCCAAAAATAATCTTTTAATTGGTAAATCAGGCCTAGAAATAAAGCGGCAGATTGAGCAGACGCAAGCCAAAGTGGATGAGATGAAACTTGATCAAGAAACGACGCAGGCTTTGGCTCTGCAGGCATTTGTGCTCAAGAAGAAGGCAGGGGAGAAGAGTATTGTTTCTAAAGAGAGTATTCCTGCTCAATTAAGTGAATTAGCTGAAAATTATATGAACATCAACGCGTCAGAGTGGCGTGAACGAGTAAGGTTAAAAGATGCTGCAGCTAGGGAATTAGCCAGTTTCGTTATTGTGAACGAAGTGAGTAGGACTTTGTTGGGGTCCCAGCATCATGAGGGTTTGATTTTAGCGCTAGCCGCAGCTTCACATACGTTACCAGAGAGTGGTGATTTAGATGCATTAATGCACGTGGCTCATGAGGTCAACAGACTTCATGTAAAATACAGAATTGTACTTGCTATGGGCAGGCTGTTTGAACGAGGAATGGTAGATGAACGTCAAAAGGAAGAAATATTACAGGTTCTAAATCTATATAAACATGATGCAGATAACTCACTGCGTAGAAGAATTGAACAGACAGAACTCCTCATGAGAGAAGGGTGACCGGTTGAAAATATTGGTTTGATTAACGTCTGATGAGAATGTGGGCGAGCTCAAAACGCCCTGAGGGGTGAGGGACATTGGTTTCTTCTGACTCGGACCAATTCCAACGGGAAATATCGAACAGGTTTTTCATGTCGGAAGCATCGCAGTGGAAGGGCGGGCCACCTTCGGCTCCTGTCTGCATGAACAGGGCGAGTAGCCGACCGCCGGGTTTCAGGGTGGCGTGCAGCCACTGCTCGTAATCGGGCCACTGAGCTGGTTGCAGGGCACAGAGGCAGGTCTGTTCGTAGATGGCATCGAACGGATTGAGATCAAGATCGAACAGGTCGCCGTGAATCAGGGTGGCGGTTAAACCCTCTTTATCGAGTTCAGCCTGCAGGTGTTCAATCGCAGGTGTCGCAATGTCGACGGCGGTCACGTCAAAATCTCGCCGTGCCAGTTCAATCACTTCATGACCGCGTCCGCAGCCGGGAACCAGAATGCGGCAAGGCTTAAGCTCTTCCAGCCATGCGGAGAGCGCAGGGCTGAAACCACCACGATCCCAGCCGGTTTCGTTCTTGTGATATTTGCCTTCCCAGAACGCCTTGTCAGTCAAAGTGATTATTTCTCAATCACAAGCATGTGTTTGCCAGCTTCATCGGTCGGTTCGTTGGAGAGCACCTTGTATCCCTGCTCTTCACAAGAGCGGGGCACGTTTTGCAGCGGTTCGCCTTCGTTGAGCAGGACTTCCAGCTGTTCGCCTTTGTTGATCTGCGCCAGCTTCAGCTTCACCTTCACAAAGGTCATCGGGCATGTTTCGCGGGTGATATCGAGAAAATGTTTCATGGTTATGATTCCTTAGCCAATATCTTAAATGAAGATGATGTGTGCGTTTTCTGATTCGTTGAGGAAGGTGGCTACGCCGGCAACATCCTGTACCTCTTCGATCATGTCGCTTTTACCCACCTCGAGAATATGCATCGCCATTTCGCAGGCGACGATACGAATGCCTAGCGCGTGTGCTGCTTCAACCAGTTCGGGAAGTGACGCGACATTGTGCTTTTTCATCATTCCACCCATCAGTTTGGGGCTGATGCCAAAAAAGTTCAGTCGCGAAAGTGGCAGGTTGTCCAGTCCACCCATGAGGAAGTTAAAGGCTTTGGCCATGATGCTGTTACCGGTGGCTGCACGCCCTTTATTCTTCTTCAGGGCATTCAGTCCCCAGAAGGTGAAGAACATGGTGACTTCACGGTTGGTGGCAGCCGCACCTGTTGCGATGGTGAAAGCAGCAACGATTTTGTCGAAGTCACCAGAGAAGCAAACGATTGAAATTTTCTTTTTGTCAGCGGGCAGATCCATGCCTACACCTCCATTGATTGGGGACGGAAACCTAGCCCGGACTATGCATAAATTCTATTGCGCTCTTACTTGTCCCTTTGCCTGCAACAAATCCTTCATCAGTTGTCCGTATGCACTGATACGCACGCCTGCTTCAGAATCCGTTGCAAACAAACGTCCGGCGCAATCATCACAACGATTCATGAATAGTCCGGGTTAGAGCATGTGAATAAAAGGGCAAATGGCCGAGGACAAGTCTCTGTTAAAGTAAAACTTTACTTTTTAAAAGGGTGGTTTTATGGGTGGTCAGCATTAAATGGCATTCAAGTTGCTCTGTCTTTTGCCGATAGATGTTTGTTCTTGGTTAGGTAGAAAGCCTGTTAATAATTCATGATTGCTCATTGCAGTTTTTCTGCTTTGCATTTGCATGAAACTTGTTAATCAGAGCATGTCTGCTTTTCCTGTTGTTATTGGGGGGAATATGAAAAAATCAGAAGACCGTTCAGCTCTGGAAGCTGGATTTGAAATCGGCCTGTGGAATTCCCGCTGGGCGGTTCTTGTTGCCGTGGTTAGCAGCGTTGCTGCGGCGTTGTTGATGTTCTACATCGCGACAGTCGATACGGTTTATACTGTTCAGCACTTACTCTCCTATAGTGGTATTGAAGACTATGCTGACCGTGGTGAAATTAGAGCTGAAGCTGTTGCCCAGGTGGTAGAGATCATTGATATCTTCCTGTTGGCGATCGTATTGCTGATTTTTGGTCTAGGTCTGTACGAGCTCTATATTAGTAAAATTGACCACGCCTATGAGGCTGATGACGAGGCTTCAGGCCATCTGCTTTCCATTAACAGTCTCGATGATCTGAAGTCGCGCCTGGGCAAAGTGATCATGATGATCCTGATCGTGAAGTTCTTCGAACTGGCGATAGGCATGGAGGTTGATGACACGATGGCTCTGCTTATGTTCGGCGCTGGTGTGTTGATGAGTGCTGTGGCGCTGGTGTTGACGGAGATGGCGAGCCGAGGCAGTAAGGGTTAGATCCTGCAATGCTTGTTGTGAAATGCTTTATTGGAAATAAAAAAAACAGCGCTCTGCTTTATAGGGCAGCCAGGTAATTATTGTGAGGAATCATGGAAACAACTAAAAAAACAATTTTTTCAAAGGGCTTTGAGAATGCTTTGTGGAAAACCCGCTGGGCTGTTATTTTTGCCGTAGTTTGCAGTATTATGGCCGCGCTGGTGATGTTTTACATCTCAGCAGTAGACACCTTTTATGCGATTGATCTGTTGAAAGATTATTATGCACTGGACAGTCACGAAGCCAGGGGTGTCATGCGGGCAGAGGCGGTTGGCATGGTGGTCAAGGTGATCGATATCTTCCTGTTGGCAATCGTGTTGATGATTTTTGGACTTGGCATGTATGAGCTCTACATCAGTAAAATTGATCACGCCTATGAGGACCATGATACATCGGCTTTGCATATGCTGTCGGTCAACAGCCTGGATGATCTGAAATCGCGCCTTGGCAAAGTGATTATGATGGTTCTGATTGTGAAGTTTTTTGAGATGGCGATCGGTATGGAAATTGATGGCATCAAGGACTTGTTGACGTTCTCAGGCGGCATTCTGTTGATTGGCGGCACGCTCTTTATTACAGAGCAGGCTGCGCGCAAAAAGGGTGATTGGAAAACCCGTAAATCCGATCGCTCAGGCGGGCCTGAGGATCGTAGTTCCTAGTTCGTAAGACAGCGCGAGCTGCAGTTAGACTGCAGCTCGCTTTCGTTAAGCTTTAACCCTGCATGATCACCGGGATATCAATTTTTCGGTTGTTTAATATGCTGATTTTGCGAGCGACTTCTCCAGCAAGCGCTTGATAGATTTTGGCTTGCTCAGAATCCGGCACGGCCGCTACAATCGGTGTCCCTTCATCAGCTTTTATTCGAATAGACATATCCAGTGGAATATGGGCCAATACTTCGGTCTTGTATTCCAGGCTTAGACGTTCAGCACCACCTTCAGCGAAAATCGGACTGGATTCACCGCAATGCGGGCAGATGAACTGGCTCATGTTTTCAACGATGCCAAGCGTGGCAACACGCGCTTTTTTGAACATCTCAATGCCCTTGCGGCAATCGAGAAGGGCAATATCCTGCGGCGTGGTAACCATGACAGTGCCGGTGACCGGCACCTTTTGCGTCAGCGTCAGTTGTGCATCGCCAGTGCCCGGTGGCATATCGATAAACAGGTAATCAAGTTCTCCCCACACGACATCGGTAAGCAGCTGGCCAAGTGCACTGGCCACCATCGGGCCTCGCCAGATCATGGCCTGATCGTCCTCGACCAGATAACCGATGGATATGGTTTTCACACCATAGTTTTCCAGTGGAAAAATACTTTTATTTTCATGGTCGATCTCGGGTTTATAACCGGCAAGACCCATCATGCGCGGAACAGATGGTCCGTAGATGTCGGCATCAAGCAGTCCGACTCGTGCGCCGGTCTGGGCCATGGCGACGGCCAGATTGACAGCAGTGGTCGATTTTCCGACGCCGCCTTTGCCTGATGCCACGGCAATAATATTGGCTACACCCGGAATACCTTGCTTGCCCTGAGAGGCAGTGACTTTCGAACTCATGGTGATATCAACGGCTTCAACGCCGGAGAGAGCGGAAACAGCCTCATCGGCCTGTCTGCGAAACTCCTCTTTGACCGGGCAGGCCGGTGTGGTCAATTCGATGGTGAAAGCGACTTTACCACCATCAATAAGGATGTTTTTCACAAAACCCAATGACACGATGTCCTTATTGAAATCAGGATCGATAATGATGGAGAGTGCTTTAAGAATATCGGATTCAGCTACCATGTGTGCCTCGTTTGTACTTAATAATGTCGCGGTATCGTCTTAATCTCAGTAGAGCTGTCAACGCTAGCTGTTGTGGGGCTAATGTCTGAAGGATCGATGAGTGCTTCAGTGATTCCGTGCAGAGCACGGGATCGCTGCCACTATGACGGTGTAAGCTGTTGATTTTATAAGAAAAGATCGATGCATCGCTTTTGGTTCTCAGCATCAAGCTTCGCACCACTATACATTGGCTGGCTTACCATTTTGCAAGAAGCGAAATGGCATGGCTGGCAGCAGCCGAAGGAATTTGGTGAGTGTTTCGACAGAGAGTCGATCAATCGGCATCCCCACTCATGTGCACGAGGTGACATGAAACGCCCCGGCCAGCAAGCTGGTCGGGGCGCAGCTGCACCGGAGGGGATAATGAGAAAGTGGTCGAATAGTTTGATGTTCGCATAAAGGGTCTTGCGTTTTTGAAATTGCACACGATACTTCGCCACACATAAATTTTAATCCGGCTTTATTCAGAGCAGTGGAGGGTTACAGGCCCTTTGATACTGCGGCAACCGGCCAACGATGATGATTCATCTGCGGAGAATGGTGCCAATGCCTGCCCGAGAGGTTTACCTTGAGGGAGCAATGATGTTCGGGTTGTTCGTATGGATCACTATATAGGTGCTTTTTTCATTCCGACAACCTTCGCAATCATTGCGGAGGTTTTTTTATTTCTGGGTCTGGCCAAACAAACTGGAGTTTAGAAAATGACTGAAAGTATCGTCCGTGCATTGAAATGTCGTGAATGTGGTCAGGAATATCCTATCGAGCCAACGCATGTGTGTGAGTTTTGCTTTGGCCCGCTGGAAGTGGTTTATGACTATGAAAAGCTGGAAGGGGTGTTTACCCGTGAGTTGATTGAATCGCGTCCACAGACGATGTGGCGTTACAAAGAGTTGTTGCCAATTGACGGTGAACCGACTGTTGGTGCCCAGAACGGCTACACGCCCTTGGTGCGCGCAAAGCGGCTGGAAAAAGTTCTCGGTGTTAAAGAGCTCTACATCAAGAACGATTCAGTTTGTTATCCTACCCTGTCATTCAAGGATCGTGTGGTTTCCGTCGCTTTGTCCAAGGCTGTTGAGTTCGGATTTACTACTGTGGCATGTGCCTCAACTGGCAATCTGGCCGGTTCCGTGGCGGCCAATGCGGCAGCTGCAGGTCTGGAATCCTATGTGTTTATTCCGCACGATCTTGAGCAGGGTAAAGTGCTCGGCGCCGGCATATTCGGCACCAATATCATTGGCATTAAAGGCGCATATGACGATGTGAACCGTCTTTGTTCAGAAGTGGCAGGCAAATACGGCTGGGCATTTGTGAACGTGAATGTGCGTCCGTTTTATGCCGAAGGTTCCAAGTCACTGGCATATGAAGTGATGGAACAGCTGGGCTGGAAAGCGCCGAAGCATGTGGTTGTGCCGATGGCTTCAGGGTCGCTGTGCACCAAGGTGGACAAAGCGATCAAGGAATTCATCAAGCTTGGCCTGATCGAAGATAATAGCACTGCTGTTTATGGCGCACAGGCGACCGGTTGCTCGCCAATTGCCAAGTCTGTGAAAGACGGCACTGACATGATTCACCCGGTACGTGCCGACACCATCGCCAAGTCGCTTGCTATTGGTAACCCGGCTGATGGCTATTATGCTAATCGTGTGATCAAGGAGTCCGGCGGCTGGGCTGAGGATATTTCCGATGAGGAAGTGGTAGCTGCCATGAAGTTACTGGCTGAAACTGAAGGTATCTTTGCTGAGACCGCTGGTGGTGTAACGCTGGGCTGTGCTATGAAGATGATCGAATCGGGTAAGCTGCCTCGCGATGAGTCGATCGTGCTTTGCATCACCGGTAACGGTCTGAAGACGCAGGAAGCGATAGTGGATGCGATAAGCAAACCGCGTATTATCAACGCCAGCCTGAAAGAGTTTGATGTATTGGCTGAAGCCGACGGCGTTGCCGACGCATAAATTAGATTAAATGAGTAACAGGAGAGAGAAATGAGTGTAACTGTACGTATTCCTACCCCGCTGCGTAAGCTGACTGGCGGATCTGATGAAATAACCGTAGACGGCACAACCGTTGGTGACGTGATTGAAAGCCTTGAATCTGCACATCCGGGTCTGAAAGAACGTATCTGTGACGATGCTGGTGAAATCCGCCGTTTTGTGAACGTGTATGTGAACGACGAGGATGTTCGCTTTCTTGAAGGTCGTGCAACTGCACTGAAAGATGGTGATGAGCTTTCCATCGTTCCGGCGATTGCAGGCGGCTGCTAAATGAAGTTTCGTGTTTACCTGAGCTTTAACGAGGCAACGGTTCGCGATCCGATTATCTGGACGCTGGGTAAAGAGTTTGACCTTGTGACCAATATCCGTACTGCCGAAGTGAAGGATCACATGGGGCTTGTTGGCCTTGAGCTGGAAGGCGATGGCGAAGTGATTGATGCGGCTGTGAAGTGGCTCAGTGAGCAGGGTGTTCACGTCGAGCCGATTGAGCAGAATATCATCGAAGGATAAAACAAGCTTCACCGCTGAGTACGCAGAGGGAAAACGACAGCAGTAACTGTGTTTTACGTGTGTTTGCGGCAGGAAGTGTGCTTTAACTGGAAATAGAAAAACATTCATCGGGTGAGTGCAGTGATTGTAGCGTAATAGTAAATGCTCTGCGTGCTCTGTGTCCTCTGCGGTGAAAAGGGAAGGTATTATGCCAATTTACAACAATGCAGCTGAAACCATAGGAAACACACCGCTGATTCGTTTGAATCGCATAGGCGCGGATATCGATGCCGAGATCGTCGTCAAATGCGAGTTCTACAATCCTCTGAATTCGGTCAAGGATCGCATCGGACGCGCCATGATTGAGGCTGCTGAAGCTGATGGAAGTCTGAAAGAGGGTGGCGTTATTGTTGAGCCGACTTCAGGCAATACCGGCATCGCACTGGCATTTGTTGCACGCGCCAAGGGATATCGCTGTATTCTGACTATGCCTGAATCGATGAGTCTGGAGCGTCGTAAATTGCTCAAGCTGCTTGGTGCGGAGCTGGTGCTTACCCCTGCCGAAAAAGGTATGAAGGGTGCTATTGCAAGAGCTGAAGAGATTGCGGCTTCAACTGAAGGCGCATTTATGCCGCAGCAGTTTGAAAACCCAGCAAACCCGGAAGTGCACCGCAGAACCACGGCCGAAGAGATCTGGGCAGATACTGATGGTCAGGTTGATGCAATCGTCGCAGGTGTTGGCACCGGTGGCACCATCACCGGTATCGCCGAAGTACTGAAAAGCCGCAACTCTGAATTTAAGGCATTTGCTGTAGAGCCTGCCGATTCGCCGGTCATTTCAGGTGAAGCGCCCGGACCGCACAAAATTCAGGGCATCGGTGCAGGATTTATCCCGAAAAACCTGAATGTTGATATTCTCGATGGTGTTGAAAAAGTAAGCAATGATGAAGCTTTTAGCATGGCGCGCCGTCTTTCTGATGAAGAGGGTATTCCTGGCGGCATCTCATCCGGTGCAGCAGTTGCAGCTGCCCTGCGCGTGGCAGCACGTCCTGATATGAAAGGTAAACGTATCGTAGTGATTCTGCCTTCCATGGCAGAGCGTTATATGTCTACGGACCTGTTCAAAGGCATCGAAGTCTGATTTGAGGAGAGCTGAATCAGTGCATCCGTGCACATATTCAGAACGCAAAAGAAAAAGCGTGGTTTTTCTTTTGCTCACAAAATCAAGCCATTGAAGACTTGATTTTGGCGACCCCTCCATGGGTCGCGAGGATGCTCTGCTTTTTCAGAGCACCCTGAAACTCGCACTGATGCGCTGGAGCATGTAATGGAAAATATGATTTTCCTCTGCGTGCACTGCGTGCTCTGTGATGAATAGAGGTTAAGGTTTTTTTATGATTGATTTTACAGAAGAACAGATTGAACGCTATTCGCGTCATATTATTTTGCCGGAAGTCGGTGCTGAAGGTCAGAGCAAGTTGCTTGAATCCAAAGTGTTCATGATCGGTGCCGGTGGCCTGGGCTCGCCTGTGGCCTATTATCTGGCTGCAGCAGGCGTAGGCACTATCGGTATTGCTGATGCAGACGTGGTGGACTTGTCCAACCTGCAACGTCAGATCATCCATAATCAGGACCGTATTGGCATGCCCAAGGTGGAGAGCGCGCGTGAAACCATGCAAGCCCTGAATCCGGACGTGAAGGTCAACACCTACAACTATTTCGTCACTGAAGACAATATTCGCGACATTATCAGCGAATATGATCTTATCATTGATGGTTGTGATAATTTTCCAACGCGCTTTCTGGTGAATGATGCTTGTTATTTCGAGAAGAAGCCTCTGATCTCTGGTGCCATGTTCCGCTTTGAAGGGCAGGTCGCAACATTCAAACCGCATCAGCAGAAGGATGCGCCTTGCTACCGCTGTCTGTACCCGGAACCGCCACCGGCAGGCCTGGTCCCGTCATGCTCGGAAGCGGGCATTCTCGGTGCCTTGGCCGGAGCTGTGGGTACCATCCAGGCTGTTGAAGCGGTCAAAGAGCTGCTCGGTATTGGCGATTCATTGGCCGGTAAGCTGATGGTTTTCGACGCACTGCGTATGGAGTGGAAGAAGCTCAAGCTGCGCAAGGATCCGGGTTGTCCTTTGTGCGGTGATAACCCAACCATCACTGAGCTGGCTACCTATGAACAGGCCTGTGAGTTGAAGTTCGGCGAGTAATAATTTTTACCGCGGAGCACGCAGAGCACGCAGAGGAAAACAAAAACAGGTTTTCCCTTCGTGTCCTTCTGTGTCCTCCGTGGTGAGTCTGAGGTAATAAAATGACAGAATTTAATTTTGCACACACATCCGATGTGGATGAGTTTGAGGCTGGATACCAGGCATTTGTGGATGGTCGTATGCCGGAAGAGCGGTTTACGCCGTTCCGTCTGCAGATGGGTGTTTATGGTCAGCGTCAGGAAGGCGTGCAGATGGTGCGTGCCAAGCTGCCCGGTGGTTGCATGACACCGGATCAGATGGATGTGATTGCCGAGTGTGTTGAGCTGTATGCCGGTCGCCTGCCAACTGACGGTACCGTGACCGAGCCACCTGAAAAAGTAGCACATGTGACTACTCGTCAGGATATTCAGGCCAATTTCGTGGCGCTGGAAGATGTGCCTGCATTCCTGCGCAAGCTTGATGGGGCGGGTATAACCACGCGTGAAGCCTGTGGTAATACGGTTCGTAATGTGACGACCTGTTTTTTGGCAGGACGCTGTCCTGCCGAACATGCTGATGTCACCGTTCATGCACGCAAGTTCGCTGAATTTTTCCTGCGCCATCCTCTGGCTCAGCAGTTTCCGCGTAAATTCAAGGTGAGCTTCTCCGGTTGCGCCACCGACTGCGGCCTTTCAGGTATGCACGATATTGGCTTTATCGCTACCCACAACGACGGCATACCTGGCTTCCAGGTCTGGGCTGCGGGCGGATTGTCGTCACAGCCTATGGGCGCTTTGTTGCTGGAAGAGTTTATCGAAGAGCATGAGATGCTTGTTGTCGGCGAAGCCCTGATGCGCATTCACTTCAAATTCTCTGATCGCAAGCGCCGTGCTCGTGCTCGTATGAAATATGTGGCACAGAAACTCGGTGCTGAAGGTTTTGTCGCAGAGTACAAAAAACAGCGTGCAGTGATCGAAACGACACATGCCGATGATGCGGGTTTCGCAGAAGCAAACTGGCGTACGCCAACTGCGGCAATGCCATTCTCTGATTCCGGTGTAGTCGATCAGCACAATGGTAAATCTGCAATTCTGCTCAATCTGTTCCGTGGTGATTTGACTCCGAAGCAGTGCCGGGCCGTAGCCAATGCTGCGCGTGCAGCAGGTACGGATGATCTGCGTGTAACCGCTGAGCAGGGCATGGTTATCGCTGATGTTGAAAGCTCAAAAGTTGAGGCTGCACAGGCCATTCTGAATGATGCGGGCCTGACCAGCGAATACGCACGTGGTATTGCTGATGTTGTGGCTTGCCCGGGTACTGAAACGTGTCGCCTTGGAATCACGTCCAGTCGTGGGCTGGCCGCTGCCCTGCAGCCGCTTATGGCTGACCTGAAAAAGGATGGCACGCTGGCCGGTATCACAGTCAAAGCATCCGGTTGCCAGCACTCCTGTGCCCGTCATCATATTGCTGATCTCGGTTTTCACGGTATGGCCAAGAAAGTGGCCGGTCAGGCTGTGCCGCACTACCAGCTGCATCTCGGTGGCTCAGGCGTGGCCGGTGCTCCTCTGGCCTTTGCTACCGATCCGGTACCTGCCAAATACGCTCCTGAAGCGGGCATTACTGTGCTAAACGCCTATAAGGCAGGGCGCATTGATGATGAGTCTGTGCATGCCTGGGTCTCGCGTATTGGCAAAGAGGGTGTCTCAGAAATCCTGGCACCGTTTGCGGCTGATGCCGGTGAGGTTGAAGGTCTGATCTATGACTGGAGTGAAAACGAAGCATTCAATACCAAGGGTAACAAAAAGGGTGAATGTGCAGGCGCGGTTCTTTCCATGTCCGATGCGCTGATTTCAGAAGCAGAATATGATCTGTTGATAGCCCGTGCGCATGCCGATGCCATGTTCTGGGCAGAAGCGGCAACAGCTTTGCGCCGTTCCGCTATTTCGACTGCACGCGCATTTCTGGTGCCCTTTGGTGAATCACCTGAAGATGATGCCACAGTCTTCGGTCTGCTGGCTGTTCATGCGGCTGCAGACAGTGAAATCATATCCGGATTCCAGACCGTGCAGATGGCTCTCATGAACATCGATCTGGCAGATCCGGCAGCGGGTGTAACCAAACTCAAGGATGTGCAGGGTGAGTGGGTAGCTCTGGCTGAGAAACGCTTTGCTGCAGTTCCGGAAGTAGCTGAATCGGAAGCCGGTAAAGCAATCGCTGAAGTGACTGAGGATGTGGTACTGCTTGATCTCTCAGGTGTGGCTTGCCCGATGAACTTTGTGAAGACCAAGATCAAGCTGACGACCATGCCAGCGGGATCATTACTGGACGTTATTCTCGATGATGGCGCACCGATTGATAATGTACCATTGTCACTGGAAGAGCAGGGGCAGAAGGTGTCGAAGAAAGAGCGTATCTCCGAAAGCCAATGGAAAATCCGGGTTGAAAAGACCGGGAATATCTAAGCTGCGCAAGAGCTGAGACGATGAAAAATCTGAATCCGTTTGCCAATCCGGGCCGCTGCAAGCTGGCGCTGGTGAGTCAGGGCGTAGCCTTGCCCGATGGCTTGCAGAATGCCTCACACTGGGTAGCGCAAGCCAATGCAACGGAATTGGTGATCGATATCAGGTTACCGTCGGGCCATTTTGCTACGGTGCCAGTGGCTCAGCCGTATAGTCAGAAAAGTACGATTCAGCTCACGCAGCAAGACGCCAGTGGCAGTGCCGAGCTGCAATGGGGTGATGAAAGGCTTGATGTGCAGGTATTGCCTGCTCCGCGTTTCTATCGCAATAAAACACGCTCCGGTGCCCGCATGGGTAGCTTTGCCTCTCTGCATGAAAACCTGCTTATGCTGCACCCACTTATGGGTTGCGGCTTTTTTGCCAGGCAAGGGGCGGCATGCCAGTACTGTCAGTATGACTCCATGCTTAATGAAGAGGCGCCACCACTGCGTGATCCGTTAGAGCTGGTTGAGGTGGTACGTGCTGCACTCGATGAGCGGGAGATCGATACCGTTTATCTCTACAACGGCTTTGCGCCGGGTGATGATGTAGGGCTATCCAGGCTGGTGCCGGTGATTGCTCTGCTCAGGCGGCATCTGGGGCACCGTCAGATTGCTCTGGAAACGGTTGCGCCTAAAGATGTCTCTGTCATTGATGCGCTGTATGCAGCAGGTCTGGATATCTTTGTCTGCAATCTGGAAGTGCATGATGCGGATAGATTCGCAGAAGTGTGCCCCGGCAAAGAATCTGTGGGTGGCCAGGCAGCAATATGGAAAGCGCTGGATCATGCCCGTCAGGTATTCCGATCTGGCGCTGTGGTCAGTCATCTGATTGTCGGCCTCGATGATGTGAAATCAACAAAAAAGGGCATTGATGCCCTGATAGCTCATGGTGTCGTGCCTTTGTTGCAACCTTTCAGACCGCTACCGGGAACACCTCTGGAGCATCAAACCGGGCCTTCACTGGAAATGATGGAGGAGCTGTTTCTTCATCTCTATGGCGCGATCAGCGAAGCCGGTTTCCCGACGCATCGCTTGCGTCATATGGGGCGTGTATTGACGCCGATGGAAAGCCGCGTTCTCGATGGCAGGGAACCTATGCTTTCCGAGCGTTGGGTTTCTTCATCACTGGGTCGCCGTCTCGATGGTTGGATGGATGCTCTGCGCAGACATCTTCGTTCAGGCAATGGTGAAGAGTATGGGACGCAGCTGGATCGCAGGCCCATGCACGTGCTGCTTGCTGGTGAAGCCTTACCGTTTGCGGCCCTTATTGTGATTTCATTGCTGGCCTTTGCTGCCGGTTCCATGGATGCACCGCAAGGGCTCAATCAGAACGGGTGGGGTTCGCTGATTGTCTTTGCGCTCTGTCTTGTGTTGTGGGTGACGCAACTGTTGCCGCTGGCGGTGACCTCGCTATTGGGGCTGGCACTGTTGCCATTGCTAGGCGTATTGCCGGCAAGCAATGTGTTTGCCCTGTTTGGTAATCCGGCTGTGTTCTTTATTCTGGGAGCATTCATGTTAGCTGCTGGAGCGATGCAGAGCGGACTGTCTGAGCGCATGGCTTTGTTGACCATAAACCGATTTGGAACGAGCCCGAAACGACTGCTTCTGACGATGCTTTTACTGCCTGCAGTCATGGCCTGCTTTATGCCTGAACATGCTGTGGCGGCACTGTTTTTACCGATCGCATGGGAAATTGTGCGCAGCCTGGGCCTTAAAGCTGGCAATCGTTATGCACAGTCAATCTTTTTTGCGCTCGCCTGGGGTGCAATCATCGGTGGTGTGATTACATTGCTTGGTGGTGCTCGCGGACCGCTGGCATTGGCACTGACGGAAGAGCTGACGGGGCAGACCTTCTCGTTTGCTGACTGGACACTGGCTGCAGCGCCCATTGCACTGCCGGTACTATTTATTTCAGCTGTGATTCTGCTTCGTATTACCCCGATGGCCGGCATCGATATTTCATCGGCCCGTCAACGCATTTCACTGCGCCGACTGGAACTCGGTGATTTTGACCTGAAGTCAAAAGCTATGGCTGTGCTGCTTATTGTAACGATGCTGGCCTGGATTTCAGCGGGGCACTCAAGTTCGCTGGCGGCTATCGCACTGATCAGTGTAGTCGTGATGTTTGCCATGCGTCTGGTGAGCTGGCGTGCGGTTGAGCAGCATGTGAACTGGGGAGTCGTGCTTATGTACGGCGGTGCTATTGCCATCGGCAAAGCCCTGACGGTAACCGGAGCGGGTGCCTGGCTGGCACACCTGGTTTTTCCGGAGAGCATTGCGGGCTTGGCTATGTTGGCTGTGCTTGCTTTGATTACGTTGTTGTTTACCGAAGGCGTGAGTAACGCAGCTGCCGTGGCGATTGTTTTGCCGGTAGCGATTTCGGTTGCTGCCGTCGCCCAGATTGATCCGATTACCGTGGCGCTGGCCGTGGGCATTGTTTCCGGTTTTGCATTTATGCTGCCCATGGGAACACCGCCGAATGCGATGATCTTTGGCACCGGTTTTGTGCGCGCCTCACATATGCTGCGATATGGCGCGCTAATATCACTGTCAGCATTTACCCTGTTTATGATCACAGTCTCTTTGTGGTGGCCGGTTCTGGCCGGTTTTGGAGAATAGAATGGAAGCTAAAATCAATCAGGCGCTAGCACTGTTGAAGCAGGCCTTGCAAGAGCATGGCGATAGACTGGTCTACCCGTGTTCCATGGGCATTGAAGGCTCTGTGATGGTTGATCTGATCTGCCGACATGGACTGAATATTCCTGTTATGACGCTGGATACAGGGCGTTTGCCGCAGGCAACCTACGATGTGATTGCAGCATTTGAAAAACGCTATGGCATCCGGGTAGCGGTGACTTTCCCGGATAGCCATGAAGTGGAAGCGATGGTTCGTGAACATGGGGTGAACCTGTTCAGGAAGTCTGTTGCTCTGCGTAAACACTGCTGTGAGATTCGTAAGGTGCACCCCTTGATGCGGGCGCTGCAGGGGAAATCAGCCTGGCTGACCGGTCGCCGTCATGAGCAGTCAAAGGGGCGAGCTGGTCTGCAGGAAGTAGAAACTGATCCGGTGTACAACCTGAAGAAATACAATCCTCTGCTTAACTGGAGCATGGATGAAGTCTTAGAATACATCCGAACTTATGACGTTCCCTACAATATCCTGCATGATGCCCATTATCACTCCATAGGTTGTGAATGTTGTACACGGGCAATCACCGTGGGTGAAGATGAACGTGCAGGTCGCTGGTGGTGGGAAAATGATGATGTGGCGGCAGAATGCGGCCTGCATGTGATGAGCATCAAGCAGGTTACTGGGAAAATTGAAAATGGCGAAGGGATTTAGGAGTAAAACGATGTCTGAAAGTACACTATCTGAACATAAACTGACACAGCTGAAAGCGCTGGAAGCAGAATCGATTCATATCATGCGTGAAGTAGTGGCGGAGTTTCGCAATCCGGTGATGCTCTATTCTGTGGGTAAGGACTCCAGTGTGATGTTACATCTGGCGCGTAAGGCTTTTTATCCGGCACCCCTGCCTTTTTCGCTGCTGCACGTTGATACCGGTTACAAGTTCAAAGAGATGTACGAATTCCGCGACAGCTACTGCAAAGAAGTAGGTGCAGATCTGATCGTGCGCAGGAACGAAGAAGCCATTGCCAAGGGCATGAATCCGAAAGATCACGGAGTGGCTCGCTGCTGTGGCGCGTTGAAAACCAAAGGTCTGCTGGATGCACTGGAAGAGGGCGAATATGATGCAGCCTTTGGTGGTGCGCGCCGTGATGAAGAACGCTCACGCGCCAAAGAGCGTGTGTTTTCCATGCGTGATGAATTTGGTCAGTGGGATCCGAAAAATCAGCGTCCAGAATTGTGGAGCCTGTACAACGGTAAGATTCATGATGGTGAATCAGTGCGCGTGTTTCCGATCTCCAACTGGACCGAGATGGACGTATGGTTGTATATCCGTGAGGAAAACATCCCGATTGTGCCGCTCTATTTCGCCAAAGAACGTTTGATGGTGGAACGCAAAAATTTCCTGATTCCTTATTATGAAGAGATGAAAGATCAGCTACTCGAAGGCGAAGAGCCAAAGATGGTAATGAGCCGTTTTCGCACACTGGGCTGCAGCCCTTGCACGGGAGCCGTGCATTCGGATGCAACCAATATGGATGAGATTGTCATTGAAGCAGCGGCAGCTCGTCGTTCGGAACGTGAGACACGTATTATCGATCATGGTTCGAACAGCATGGAAGATAAAAAGAAAGAAGGTTATTTCTAGGGGTTGATTGATCCACACAAAAGGCCGTCCATGGCCTTTTGCTTGAGCGGCAGAAGAAAAGTGTGATTTTCTTCTGCCTTACGAATCGGACGAGCTGATTCGCCACCCCTCCTGGGTGGTTGGGGTGCTTCTTAACTGAGGCCCACATGAAAGGGTTTATGGAGTTTGGATAATGACTAAATTGAATATTAAAATGGCTAAGGAAGTCGAACTGTTGCGCCTGGTGACTGTGGGTAGTGTGGACGATGGTAAATCAACGTTGATAGGTCGTTTGTTGGTGGATACCAAGGGAGCCTTTGAAGATCAGTTGTTGGCTGTGCGTAAGAAAAAGGGCACCACACATATCGCCTCAGCAGCCGAGATCGATCTTGCCATGCTCACGGATGGTCTATCTGCCGAGCGCGAGCAGGGCATCACCATTGATGTGGCTTACCGCTATTTCGCTACGCCCAAACGTAAGTTTATCATGGCTGATTGTCCGGGCCATGAGCAGTACACCCGTAATATGGTGACCGGTGCATCTACAGCCCATGCTGCGATTATCCTGATCGATGCGCGAAATGGTGTGATGCCACAGACCAAACGCCACACCCACATTCTTGGTCTGCTGAACATTCCTCACCTGATTGTGGCTGTGAACAAGATGGATCTGGTCGGTAACGATCAGGCTGTATTTGAACAGATTCGTACCGATATGCAGGAGTATTGCGCCAGGCAGGGTATCAATGATCTGATTTGTTTGCCGATGTCCGCACTGGATGGTGATATGGTGGCTATCCGTGGCGACAAGATGGATTGGTATGAAGGTCCGACGCTGCTGGAAACGCTGGAAACGTTATCCGCACTCGGTGACATCGATAGCAAACCGTTCCGTATGCCGGTGCAGTTGGTGAATCGTCCTCAAACTGCCGACCTTCCGGATTACCGTGGTTTCATGGGTACGATTGCCTCAGGTACTGTCAAGGTTGGTGATGCAATCGTGTCAGTGCCAAGCGGCAATACATCTACTGTCAAAGAGATTGTTACTTTTGATGGCAACCTTGATGAGGCATTCGCGCCTCAGAGCATCACCATTACGCTCAACGATGAGATTGATGTCTCGCGCGGCGATATGCTCACGCATGTTGGTGACAAGGCGATGGATTCAAAAGAGCTGACTGCCAATATCTGCTGGATTGGTGATGAGCCGCTGACATGTCGTAGCAAATACGTCATCAAACACACAACCAATAGCGTAAAGGCAATGGTTGCAAGCATTGATTTCAAGACAGATATTCACACGCTGGATCACCTTGAGGGTGCAACAGAGCTGGCTATGAACGAGATCGGTCAGATCACGCTGAAGCTGATGAAACCACTGCATTACGATACATATGCAGAGAATCGTACGACGGGTAGTTTTATCATGATCGATACCTTTACCAACAACACCGTTGGAGCAGGCATGATTGTTTAAGAGCCTTTGTTAAGCTGATGTATTGAAAGGGGGGGCTTCGGCCTCCTCTTTTTTTTGGATCGAAACCCGGCATTGACCCGCAGGGCCGCTGTCACAGAATAGCTGGCCTGTTTGACTGGTAGTCGAGCAGAACGCAGGAGATAAACATGTTTAGTCGTTTAAGTGAAAAACTCGGTGATATTGCCCACAAACTGCGCGGTGCTGCGCGCGTCTCTGAAGCGGATCTGGATGCAACGCTGCGTGAAATGCGCCTGGCCTTGCTGGAAGCTGATGTTGCACTGCCGGTGACACGTCATCTGTTAAGCGAAGTGCGTGAACGTGCGCTCGGTGCTGAAGTCGCCAAGAGCCTGCAGCCCGGTCAGGTTATTATTAAAATTCTTAACGATGTGCTGGCCGATGTGCTGGGTGGCCAGCGTCGTGATCTCGAACTTTCCAAGATCCCTTCGGTGATTCTGCTCTGCGGTCTGCAGGGTGCCGGTAAAACAACCACCGCAGGTAAGCTGGCTCGCCTGTTGGCAGGTCAGGGCAAAAAAGTAGCACTGACATCTGTGGATGCTACGCGCCCTGCAGCGCGTGAGCAGTTGCAAGTGCTGGCCGGGCAGGTGGATGTGCCCTATATCGTCGGTGAGGGCTCTACGGCTGCTAAGATGGCCAAGTCTGCCGTACTTCAGGCCGGGCGCGACGGGCATCATGTACTGATTCTTGATACTGCCGGTCGTCAGGTGGTTGATGACGGGTTGATGGCCGAGATTAAAGATGTTGCAGACACGGTTGCTGCCAGCGAGCGACTGCTTGTCCTTGACTCCATGACCGGTCAGACCGCACTGCAGATTGCCGAGCAGTTCCATGCTGCGGTGAATATGAGCGGCTGTATCCTGACCAAAACCGATGCGGATGTGCGCGGCGGTGCAGCACTCTCCGTGGCACACAGCACTGGTGTAGTGATCCGTTATGTAGGCACGGGCGAAAAGATTGATGCTTTTGAGGCCTTTGACCCTCAACGTATGGCTGGTCGTATTCTCGGTCAGGGTGACGTGGTTGGTCTGGTTGAGAAAATCCAGTCTTCGGTTAATGAAGATCAGGCCAGAAAGGCTGCCTCCAAGATCAATAAGGGGGAGTTTGATCTGGGGGATTTCGCTGAGCAGCTGGATCAGATGCAGAACATGGGCGGCATGGCGAGCATGTTGAAGATGATGCCGGGCATGAAACTGCCACAGGAAGCGATGGATCAGATGGATGATAAACCCATGAAGCGCATGCAGGCGATGGTCTATTCGATGACGCCGAAAGAACGTAAATATCCCAAGTTGCTCAATGGCAGCCGCAAACGTCGCGTTGCCACAGGTTCCGGAACCAGTGTGCCTGAACTTAATCGTATGCTTAAACAGTTCGGCCAGATGCAGCGCATGATGAAGAAGATGAAGGGTGGAAAAGGCAAGCGCATGATGGCCCAGATGATGGGCAAACTTGGTGGCATGGGCGGCGGTGGCATGCCTCCGGGTATACCGAAGATGTAACTCGGAGCATCCTGCCCCTCACCCTTTGGGCGAGCTGGAGCTCGTGCAATTCCTCTGTCCTGAGGAATTGTGATTCGGCCCATGCGTGGGCCTCACCCTGCGGGCGAGCTGAAGCTCGTCCCATTCGGCTATCCTGCCGAATGGTGATTGGGGGTATCCATGGGTTACTCGGGTGCTGTGGTTTTTTCAAAGCATACTGAAATTAGAATATTTAGTTCCTTGCGAGTGGCTGGCTATGCCTCTATAGTGCGCCGCCTGTTTTTTGGAGGTTTTACATAATGGCAACTGTTATCCGTTTGAGCCGTGGTGGACGTAAGAAGCGTCCGTTTTATTCTGTAGTCGTCATGGACGAGCGTAAGCGTCGCGATGGAGCATTCATCGAGAAACTTGGCTACTTTGACCCTTGCACTGATCCTGAAGTGATCAAGCTGGATCTGGACCGTGTAAAAGCATGGACCGACCAGGGTGCTCAGGTATCTGACCGTGTGGCCAGCCTGATCGCCAAAGCATCTGCATAATTGATTGATCGACGAGGCCTAAGCAAGGGCTTTGTTTGATGTCTACTGAGGCATTATTACATATCGGCGATATTCTCGGGGCACACGGCCTCAAGGGTACGCTGACGATCTATTCACATACCCGGCCTGCGCAAGCAATCGCCGGGTATTCTTGTTGGTGGCTTGGCAAATCTGCCGAGACTGCAAAACCGTATCCGGTCCGACGCTGCTGGCTGCATGGCGGCAAGCGTACGCTGGCCGAACTTGATGGCATCAACAGCTGCAATGAGGCGGAAGCCTTTAAAGGGCTGAAAGTCTGGGTCAAAGCCAGCGAAGTTGAAGTCGATGAAGATGAATTCCTTTGGCAAGATCTGATCGGCTGCGAAGTGCTGCGTGATGAGAGTGATGAGCTTCTCGGTACCGTGATTGCGCTGGAAGAGTATGGGGCACAGGATAATCTGCTCATACGAACATCTGACGATGCTGATGTGCAGGGTGAATGGCTGATCCCGTTTATTGAAGAGATTGTCATTGATGTGAACCTTGACGAGTCTACGATCTGGGTGAACCTGCCTGAAGGGATGGATGTATGTTTCACGCCCAGATCCTGACCCTGTTCCCTGAATTCTTTGATACTCCGCTATCCTGTTCGATTCCGAAACGAGCGATTGCTGCAGGCATTGTTGATGTGGACTGTATCCAGCTTCGCGATTTTGCCACAGATAAACACAGTAAAGTGGATGACGCCCCTTATGGCGGTGGTCCGGGCATGCTGATGAAGCCGGGGCCAGTTGTGGCCGCGATTCGTGAGGCGCGCAAGCGTCAGCCCGATACACATGTGGTGATGCTCACCCCGTCCGGTATATCGTTCACACAGGCCAAGGCGTTGGAATACACTGAAAAGTCCGGCATTACCCTGCTCTGTGGTCGCTACGAAGGTTTTGACGAACGCATTTGTGATTATGTAGATGAAGAAATTTCACTTGGTGACTATGTACTCTCCGGTGGAGAGCCTGCTGCACTGTGTGTGCTCGATAGTGTCATCAGGTTGCTTCCCGACGTGCTGGGTAGTCCTGAATCAGCTGTGCTCGATTCATTCACCGAGGAAGGCATACTCGACTGGCCGCATTACACCCGTCCTGAGGAATTTGAAGGCAAACACGTGCCGGATGTATTGCTTTCCGGTAACCATGCTAAGATCGAAAAGTGGCGGCATGAACAGGCTATACTGCGTAGTAGAAAAGCTGATCTTGATGGGGTAAAACATGACGGATAAGGTCTGGTCAACAGAGTCTGCAGCAGAGCTCTATCAGGTTGAAGGTTGGGGTAACGGCTTCTATGGCGTGAATGACAATGGCCACATGGTGGCTATTCCCGATGGTGAGCATCAGATTGATTTGAAGCAGCTTTGTGATGAGCTGGCTGAGCGCGGTCTCTACCCGCCGTTGTTGCTGCGCTTTTCCGATATTCTTAAACAACGCATGTCGCAGATACACCAGCGCTTTTCCATTGCCCGTGAAGAAGCTGAATATCAGGGGCGTTATTTCGGCGTTTATCCGATTAAAGTAAATCAGCAGCGTCAGGTGGTTGAAGAGATTGTTGAGTTCGGTGCCGAATTCAACTGGGGTCTTGAGGCCGGATCCAAGCCGGAGCTACATGCCACGCTTGCTATGCTTGAGGATGTTGAAGGGCTGATAATCTGTAATGGTTACAAGGATCGCGAGTTTATCGAGCTGGCCATGATCGGTCGCAAGATGGGCAAACGTGTGTTTATTGTGGTCGAGAAATCCAATGAACTGGACATGATCCTTGAAGCCTCGCAGAGGTTGGGCGTTGAACCGTTGATTGGTTTGCGCTGCCGACTTGCAGCGACCAGTCAGGGCAAGTGGGAAGACTCCGGCGGTGACCAGTCCAAGTTCGGTCTGTCTGCTTCGGAGTTGGTTGAGGTCGTCAACAAGCTTAGGGATGCGGGCAAACTCGGCGCTTTGCGCCTGCTGCATTTCCATATTGGTTCGCAGGTGCCGCGTATCCGCCGCATCAAGCAGGCGATGCAGGAAGCTGCACGTTTTTATGTCGAGCTGCGCAAGCTTGGCGCTCCGATCGAATACATGGATGTTGGCGGAGGGCTCGGGGTGAACTATGACGGTTCGATCTCCGGCACACATACCTCGGTAGATTATTCGCTGCAGGAATATGCCAACGACATCGTATGGTCATTGAAGGCCGTTTGTGATGAGGAAAACCTGCCTCATCCACACATTATATCCGAATCGGGACGCGCCCTTGTGGCGCATCATGCGGTAATGGTGATTGACGTGCTCGGTGTGACCAAACGGACAAATGATATCCCGGTTGGCGAACCTGCCGAAGAGGCACCGATGCAGTTGCGCCAGCTGTGGAATACCTATGCTGATTTTGATTGCATCGAAGCGCGCGAAGCACTTCATGATGTGGTTTCTTTGCGTGAGGATGTAAACAGGCTGTTTGTACTCGGCCACTGCAGTCTGGCTGAGCGAGCGCAGGCCGATGAGCTTTACTGGCATATGCTGGCCTTGCTGATTAACAAGCTGGATGAGGCCGAGGTTGAAGAGTTGATACCTGGCATCCGCACGCAGATGGCTGATCGTTATTTCTGTAACTTTTCACTATTCCAGTCTTTGCCCGATTCCTGGGCAATTGATCAGCTGTTTCCGGTAGTACCGATTCACAGGCTGGATGAAGAGCCGGTTCGACAGGGTATTCTGGTCGATATCACCTGCGATTCCGATGGCAAGATTCAGAACTTTGCGCTTGAGGGCGGTCACTCCGAAACGTTGCCATTGCATCCGGTGAAAACCGGCGATGACTACCTGATCGGTGTATTCCTCACCGGTGCCTATCAGGAAATTCTCGGCGATCTGCATAATCTGTTTGGCGACACGCATGCTGTGCATGTACGCATGGATGGCGATCACTATGAACTGGAGCAGATCGTGGAAGGTGAGAGTGTTGCCGAAGTGCTCGATTATGTGCAGTTCAACGAGAAAGTGTTGATTGATCGCATGCGCCGTCAACTGACTCAGGCCAAAACAGAAGGTCGTTTGACAACTGCTGAGGCGGGTCTGTTTTTGCGTTTCTATAAAGAGGGACTGGCCGGGTATACCTATCTGGAAGAGCAGTTGCCTCCGTCGATTCCATCACGCTAATTCAGCCATCAGCCCATGAGAAAAAGCCGCCCCCGGCGGCCAGATCAGGGTGCTGAAAAATGGTGCTAATAAGTTATAACTGTTGGAATAACTTGTTATTTTGGCGAAAGTGGCTATTGTGCGCCTCTCCTGAAGAGAGGGTACTCCTTTCTTCGTCTGCCCGGCCAATCACTGATGACCGGCGATTCGGAAAATAAAACATGCGCCCAGCACGTTCAGTGAAGCTTTAGTATCGGGTGCAACGGAAATATATACAGATGACATTTGATGAGCTCGGCCTTTCAGCCGAATTGCTTCGCGCTGTGCGTGAAGAGGGCTATACCACCCCGACACCGGTGCAGGAAAAATCCATTCCGGTCGTGCTTGAAGGGCACGATATTCTGGCTGGTGCGCAGACAGGCACCGGCAAAACTGCAGGTTTCACCCTGCCTATGCTGCAACTGATGCAGAAGACACATCCTGAGCGCCACAACAGGCGCCCGATCCGTGCGCTTGTACTGACCCCAACACGTGAGCTTGCTGCTCAGGTGAGCGAAAGTATCGCCACTTACGGCAAGCACCTTTCCCTGCGCTCTACCGTTGTGTTCGGTGGTGTGGGTATTAATCCACAGATTCAGAAGCTGCAGCGCGGCGTGGATATTCTCGTGGCGACACCGGGCCGCCTGCTTGACCTGATTGGACAGGGCAAATGCGATCTGGGCCATGTTGAGTTTTTTGTGCTCGATGAAGCAGACCGCATGCTTGATATGGGTTTTATTCATGATATTCGTAAAGTATTGAAAATGCTGCCGAGGCAACGCCAAAATCTGCTTTTTTCAGCAACCTTCTCCCCTGAAATTAAACAGCTGGCCAGTGGTTTTCTGCGCTCTCCTGTTTATGTGGAAGTCGCACGTAACGAAACCGCGCATCAGGTTACACAGGTCGTGCATCCGGTTAGTAAAACGAAAAAACGCGCATTGCTCTCCCATCTGATTAAGGAGGGTGCCTGGAAGCAGGTGCTGGTATTCACCAAAACCAAACATGGTGCCAACAAGCTGACGACTCAGCTGGAAAGCGACGGTATCCAGGCTGCTGCGATTCACGGCAACAAGAGTCAGACGGCGCGTACCAAAGCGCTGGCGGCATTCAAGGCTGGCAACATCCGTGTGCTGGTCGCTACCGACATCGCCGCTCGCGGCCTGGATATCGACCAGTTACCGCATGTGGTGAACTTCGAGTTGCCCAATGTTGCTGAAGATTATGTACATCGCATCGGTCGTACCGGTCGCGCAGGTAATAGCGGCGAATCCTTGTCTCTGGTCAGCATTGATGAGAACAAGCTGCTATTTGCAATCGAGAAGTTGATTAAAAAGGCGATTCCAAAAGTTGTGGTTGAGGGCTTTGAACCGGGCAAGGACGAGCCGGCAGAAGCTGCTCCTCAACGTAAGAAACCTGATCACCGCAGACACGATCCAAGCTCGCCGCGTAAGCCGCACAGTACACGTAGCCGCCGTCCAGGTAGAGGCGAGCGGACTGCTGCCAAGAAGGCCTGACATGTCTTCTTCAATGCCTGCTATCGGCGTTTGTTACGGCCCCCGCTGTAGCGACTTTGCTAGCAGAGCGATGGCAGAAGAGCTGAGACAGCAAGGGTATGAGGTGGAGGATCTGGATTGCCAGAGCCTTTGCCCTCATGCACCGGCTGTTCGTGTGGGCGATCGTTTTATCCACCGTGCCACAGCTGAGAAAATTGCCGAGAAGATCAACGAGATTGTATAGCATAGCAGTAACAGTGCCGGAGCTTATTAAAATTGGTAGATCCGGGCTGTTGCTGAGAGTGCCGCTTAGCGTATCAGAATGTCGCTATAGATGAGTATTGCATTGTTGCAGTCTTATTCCAATGCCTTACTCTTATAACACAGGTCGTGAATCATCGCTATGAATGAACCTCAGGCTGCAAAATCGGCTGCTAACGGCTTACTGATGACGATCAGCCGGAGGCAGCGGAATCTGTTTCGTATCCATGTTGTGCGGCGCTTTGATGGATTTCGAAATCAGTTTCAGCACTTTTTCAGATTCTTTGCGGTAGGTGGTCAGCTTGCCGCCGTAGACAGCAATATAAGCCGGTTTATCTTGATCATCGCATAACAGTACGGTTTCGCGACTGGCAGAAAAGGCACCTCCACCGTTTTCCGGCAATACACGCAGGCCACAATACGTGCCGATAATGTCGGTTTTTTTGCAGGGCGAGGCGGGGAAATAGTGATTATATGTGTCGAGGATATGTGCGATCTCGTCAGCCGTTGGTTTGATGAGGGATGGATCACCGCTGTATGGTGTTTCTGTGGTGCCTGCCAGTGTTTTTCCCTGCCATGGCCGAAAGAACATCACGCGTCCATCGAGCGATTCGGTATAGATGAATCCCGGGCATCTGCGGTTTAGAATGAGATGGCTTCCCTGCACCAGACGTACCGATTGTTGTTGAGGTTCCGGTTTGATGCGCTTGCACAGCCTGTTTACCCAGGCACCGCTCGCATTGACTAGAATCTTCGCTGTTAACGCTTCACCATTGCTCAGTTGTACCGACCAGTGAGCGTTCTCATATGTTGCTTTTTTCAGCGCACATACTTCCGAAATTTCACAGCCATGATCCTGTGCCGATGTCGCAACGGCCTGGGTTAAGGCAGCATCATCGGTAGCTGCATCTTCATAGGCCAACAAGGCGTTCAGCCCCTGTTTGTTGAGTCCGGGCAGCACGTTATCCCACTGCTGGCGTGAAACACGTTTGAAACGGGAAGAGCCGCCAGACAATAACCAGTAAAGCAGCAGACCTGCGGCAATCATCCATGGCGGGCGTTTGCTGTTCTCGTAAACCGGAATATAGAACCATTCCCGATGAACCAGTTCGGGTGCCAGGCGTAGCAGATGTTCGCGCTCGCTTAACCCCTCATGAACCAGTTTCAGATTGGCCTGTTCCAGGTAACGCAGGCCGCCGTGGATCAGTTTACTTGACTGGCTGCTGGTGCCCGAAGCAATGCGATTCTTTTCAATCAGACGGGTAGCATAACCGCTGGCAGCTGCTGCCTGGGCGATGCCACAGCCATAGATGCCGCCGCCTATGATCAGTATGTCGTAGTCTGTATCAGCCAAGATCAGCAACCATCTGAGCGTAGTGGTCGGTTTCGATCAGGTCGGAGTTTAAAGCCAAAAGTTCGGACGCGATATTTGTATCATTGACTGTATACAGGCCGACTTTGACATGGCGTTCGTGCCAGATAGCGATGTCAAAGCCCTGAGTAAACGGTATAAACACGTAATCGATTACACAGCTTGGCTGACGATGGCTTTCGGCAACCCAGCCGGTGCGGCAATGAAGCGCTGTTTTGCAGGTTTCGATAATGGCAACGGACTGACTGATCAGCACCAACTGATCAAACTGAAACTCGGGAATGCATTCGCTTAGTCGTCTCACAATGCCAGCGGTGCTTAATCTGCGCAGAATGGTGGGTTTGATTTCGATGAACATGGTTACCTGAGGCTGGCTGCGCAACCACAATAACAGTTCATCAAGCGTCAGTAGTTCGAAATGGTTGCTGCAGATGGTTTTCAAATCAGCCAGATCAGTCTGCATGACTTTGATATCAGCTCGATTACACAAGCGTTTGAGCCAGTTATCATGTATTACAACGGGAACCAGATCACGGGTGAACTGAATGTCGCATTCAGCAAAACGGGCACCAGTAGCAGCAGCAAACTTGAATGCGGCCAAAGTATTTTCAACACCACCATCCCGGTCACCGCGGTGAGCTACCAGATAAGCTGAAGGGTCATTCGAACGTTGATGCATGACTTACAGACTGCATGCCGGAAAAAGACATGGCAAGTCGGGCTACTTCTGTTTCGCGCTTACAGCCGTTCGTTGAGGATAGCGACAAACACCCCTTCATGTTCGGCAATGCACTTGTCACCGATGATAATTTTCGATGGCAGTGTAATACGGGCCTTTCCTTTTCTTTTCAGCATGTTACAGAAGCGATCCCATTCTGTTTCGTCGGGCAGTGACGCGACTGCATCGAAATCGGCGTCACCGGGGGCAGTGAATGCTGTGCTGCTGTGCTGAATCACAATGCGGCTCGCCAGTCCCAGTTTGCTCAGTGTGAAATGTATGATCGACCACCCTGCGAGG
>JAJFLE010000035.1 GCA_021772835.1 Mariprofundus sp. | reverse complement strand
AAGTATGCGTTCAGATATTTCAAGTTTGCGTAACAAAGCCGGATCATCAGGGTTTGCATCGACCTGTTCTTCCATCGCGTGAAAATGTTTTTTAGCAGCTTCTTCATCAACAATACGGGCACTTCCAAATATGACGACCGTGGAATGAATGCCGTACTCTTGCTGTAGCAGTTCCGGCTTGAGGAATTCCAGTTGTAAACGCGCCGGGCGCAATTCATCCCGAAGAAGAAAATTTTCATCATCATATGCAAGTCGATAGGATCCTGAGCGGGTTTGTGCAGTGTCAGGCGCAAGCCGGGCTACACCAACATCATCCTCGGCTGTTGGAAAAACATCTTCATGAATATCGGGCTTCTTCATTACGGCCTCCAAATAACATGCATTTAGCTTCGATCCAGTTACCTCATCTGCTTGATTCTCTATTGCAGCAGTAACAAACACAAGCTAGCCGTTGCTGCTTATCCTGTTAGCCAGCACAGGTAAAGTTCAGTTGTCGAATTCCAAACAAATACATAGCATATGAACGTGGATATAAAACAGATGATAAAATCAATTTTTCTTCCCGGGCCATTTCTTGCCTGGGTGTTATTGATTGCCTGTGCATCAGGATTCCTCGTTCTGGCAAATCTTGGCTATCTGAATCCCATTATCTCATTTCTTGATTCCAACACATTATCGTTTTCCGTAGGTGATGTACGTTTATCCGTTTACCTGATCATCAAGACCGTGCTCACGACCCTGATTCTCTTTTGGCTGGGAAGAATATCCCTGGACTTCATAGAGGAAAAAATTGACAGCATTGAAGCCATCAACAGTAACCACAGGGCTTTATTCATCAAAGCAATCCAGTTTGTTGTCTATTTTCTTCTCATTATTTTCAGTTTTAATATTGTCGGCATTGATCTTACAGCATTCGCTGTACTTGGTGGTGCAATAGGTATCGGTATCGGTTTTGGCCTGCAAAAAATCACCTCCAATTATATCAGTGGCGTTATTCTGTTAATGGAAAAAACTATTGAAAAAGGTGACTTGATTGAGCTCGATGATGGCACTTTTGGTTTTATACGGCACAACAGTGCAAGATATACACTCATTGAAACCTTTAATGGTAAAGAGATCATGGTTCCGAATGAAGATTTTATCACCAACAAGGTGGTGAACTGGACCTACAGCAACAAAAAAGGACGTGTTGATATTCCCATCGGGGTTTCATACAAATCGGACATAAAAAAAGCCAGAGAACTCATTATTGAAGCCGCACGCGAGCATCCCCGCTGTATAAATGATCCTGTGCCGGAGTGTTACTTGAGAGAATATGCGGACAGCTCCGTGAATTTCCTACTGCTGTTCTGGGTAGATGATGTAATAGAAGGCAGGTACAAACCACAAAGCGAAGTGATGTTCTCTATCTGGGATAAATTTAAAGAGAATAATATATCGATTCCTTTCCCGCAAAGAGATATCCATATAATGGGCCGGGCATCATCAGATAAAACTGGTGATTTGAGTAGCTAAACGAAGTTAACGGCAATCGGTTTGCTTCAGCATGTGCTGCAGAAGGTACTGAGTCCTGCATGGCAAGGAGTGATATGTTCGAAACGTTTCAAAACAACGCTGAATCCTGGATGGGGTATCTCATGCAGGCTGATTTCTGGTGGCAAATTACGGTTCTTTCCGTAGCTGTTGCATGCGCATTATTTGCTCAACGGATAATGAGCCGTATCGTAGCGCAATTTAAAAATGAAGATTCCAGTCGCCTGCGCAAGACCTCTCTCAAAAGCATTGAAAGGATACAGTTCCCTATCTCAATGCTCATGGTCACGCTGATCGGCCAGTCCATATTGATTCATCTTGGTTTTGACACACCGCTGTTGGCTCTGGCCACGCCACTACTACTTTCACTGGCCGGCATTCGCATTCTGACCTACTTGCTGCGCAAGGGTTTTTCCCCGGGCCCATTGGTCAAGGCTTCAGAAAATATCATCAGCACGGGCATCTGGCTGATGGTTGCCTTGCATTTGCTGGGTTGGCTTCCCGGCACAATTTCAGCGTTTGATGCGATAGCTTTCAATCTTGGTGAAAGCCGGTTATCCCTGTTACTCGTGATTAAACTGATATTGACGATTGCCTTCTTCTGGATGCTGGCGATATGGCTTTCTAACCTGATCGAACAGTGGGTAAAGCAGTCTGAACACTTCAGTAGCAGCGCCCAGGTTGCACTTGCCAAACTTAGTAAATTTCTTCTGTTTGCCATCGCCATTTTTATAGCACTGGATGCTTCCGGCATTGACCTGACCACCCTCACCGTATTCAGCGGTGCCGTCGGTGTCGGTATAGGTTTTGGTCTGCAGCGCATCTCCAGCAATTTTATCAGCGGTTTTATTCTGCTCATGGATCGCTCCATTAAACCCGGCGATGTGATTACAGTGCGCGACAAATTCGGTTGGGTTCAGGAATTACGCGCTCGTTATATCGTTGTGCGTGACCGTGATGGAGTGGAAACATTGATCCCAAATGAAAACCTGGTGACTTCTGAAGTGATCAACTGGAGTTATACAGACCCGGACATACGCATGAAAATCCGCATCCAGGTCAGCTACAAAGACGACCCTGAAGAGGCCATGGCCATCATGCTTGCCTGTGCCAAGGCTTCACCGCGCATTCAGGAGGATCCTATTCCTCAAACACGACTGATCGAATTTGCTGATAACGGTATTGTACTGGAGCTGCGCATCTGGATAATCGACCCGGAAAATGGATTGGGGAGTGTTCGTTCCGAGGTTAATCTCGCCATCTGGCGCGCATTTAAAGAGGCTGGCATCACCATCCCCTACCCCCAGCGAGACATTCACATTAAAGATGATCGTATGCCTCTTCAGGCTCAACAGGATACAAACAATGAATAAGATTTCACTCGGCTGGCGCGAATGGGTATCACTGCCTGAGCTGGGCATAGATGCGATTAAAGCCAAGGTGGATAGCGGTGCGCGTAGTTCGGCGCTACATACGTTTGAGCTGGAATCATTCAGTGAGGGTGGCATTGCCAAGGTACGTTTCTGTATCCATCCCTATCAGCATGATTTATCTATTGTAAAAAGATGTACTGCAACCCTGCTCGATGATAGAAACGTCACTGATTCCGGTGGTCATACCGAACTTCGCCCCGTCATTCTCACCACCATGATTCTTGGCGGTATCAGCAAAATGATTGAGATTACACTGACGAACCGCGAGAATATGAAGTTCAGAATGCTGCTGGGACGAACAGCCATGGTTGGCGACTTTACAGTTGATCCTCAAAGCTCCTACCTGCTCGGATCTGCTGAAACAAATACTCCGGTTCAAGGGAACTCATAATGAAAATTGCCATCCTTTCTCGCAATGCAAAACTCTATTCGACAAGGCGGCTGGCTGAAGCTGCAAAAGAGCGCGGCCATGAAGTTCATGTTTTTGACCATTTGCGCTGCTATATGAACATTACCTCCATGAGGCCATCGATTCATTATAAAGGTGTCAAGCTGGAAGGATTTGATGCAGTTATCCCCCGTATTGGTGCGTCAGTAACATTTTATGGTACGGCAGTGCTGCGACAGTTCGAAATGATGGGTGTTTTTCCCCTGAACGAATCGGTCGCCATTTCGCGATCACGGGACAAATTGCGTTCCGTTCAGCTGTTGGCACGAAAAGGCATAGGACTTCCAGTGACCGGGTTCGCACGTAGTCCGGATGATATCGATGACCTGCTGAATTCAGTCGGTGGCAATAAATTTGTCATTAAACTGCTTGAGGGAACTCAGGGCATTGGCGTCGTACTGGCAGAAAACAAAAAAGCGGCCGAAAGTGTGATCGAGGCATTCCTGGGCCTCAATGCCAACATTCTGGTACAGGAGTTTATCGAAGAGGCGGGCGGTGCAGATATTCGTTGTTTTGTTGTCGATGGCAAGGTTGTAGCCGCCATGAAACGGCAAGGCAAAGAGGGCGAGTTCCGTTCTAACCTTCATCGTGGTGGCTCTGCAGAGCTAGTTCGCATTACGCCTGAAGAACGTTCTACAGCGGTTCGGGCAGCAAACATTATGGGCCTTAACGTAGCCGGAGTGGACCTGATGCGTTCCAACCATGGGCCCGTAGTCATGGAGGTCAATTCATCTCCGGGACTGGAAGGCATTGAAAAAGCTACGGGCAAAGATATTGCAGCCATGGTCATCAGCTTTATTGAGAAACGGGCGGCAGTAGGGCGCACCACCACCCGCGGTAAAGGGTGAGCCAACCCCTGCTCATTGCTGGCAAGGAGATTCTGCCGGGGACTCACGAAATCATTGATTTCCCGTTACCTCCTCTTTCCACCCATTCGGAATTAAATATGCCTGTTCACGTCATGCATGGAAAACGGCCGGGGCCTTGCCTGCTCGTTTGTGCTGCACTGCACGGCGATGAAATCAATGGTATTGAAATCATTCGTCGTCTGGTTGGTCTCAAATCACTGTCAAACCTGCGCGGAACATTGATAGCTATCCCTATTGTTAATGTTTATGGTTTTATCCACATGAGCCGTTATTTACCGGACAGGCGTGACCTGAACCGCTCATTTCCCGGCTCAGAAAAGGGCTCGCTTGCTGCGCGATTAGCCTACCTGTTCATGCAGGAGATCGTATCCAAAGCCACGCACGGCATTGATTTGCACACCGCCGCGATCCATCGCGACAATTTCCCCCAGATCAGGGGAAACCTGGAATGTGAGGAGACATTGCGACTGGCTGAAGCATTCCGGGCGCCCCTGATTATTGATGCTCCTCTTCGCCCCGGCACGATTCGGGAGGCGGCTGTATCCATGGGCATCCCCTGGCTGGTTTATGAGGCTGGCGAGGCACTGCGCTTTGATGAAGTTAGCATTCGAGCAGGGGTTCACGGCATTGTAAATGTCATGCGAGAGATCGGCATGCTGCGAAAATTAACAAGTAAAAAAAGCTTTGTGCCACGCACTGTAAAATCCAATTTCTGGATTCGTGCACCACAAAGCGGTATTTTAAGACTGACGGTGAAGCTCGGGGCCTGTGTTAACAAGGATAATATCCTTGGCTACGTTTCTGACCCCTACGGCGGCAATCAGACAACGATTATTGCGCCCAACACAGGCATCATCATTGGTCGCACTAACCTGCCCCTTGTACATGAGGGTGATGCTCTGATTCATCTGGCCCGTTTTCGTAACACCGGAATTGCTTCGGATGCGGTGGATATTTTCCAGAACGAACTCGATCCATCCGACTGGGAAAGCAGTATGTCAGGTTCAACACCCATCACCTGAACAGGGCGAATAGTTAGCAGATCGTAAATGAAATAAATTCAGGGAGAGCAAAGGCGTAAGCCCCCCATGCGTTGGCCAGCAGTCATGGCAGCTACACAGTTCAGAGCCTGCCTAAGCTGGCAAAGCAAAAAGGGCTGCATAATGCGGGCCTTTGTAATTATTCAGTAGAAAACATCAAACCCAACATGTTATTGCCATTTAGAAAAGCTCATCAGATTTTCAAGCAGGCTGGGAGACATGCCGGTCACTTCAGACATACGATTCAAACGATCTTCCTGATAAGCCCCGATAATGACCATGGCATCCAGATCAAGTACAGCCAATACTGCAGGGATTGCTTCAGGCTTTTCAGTCACCAGCACCTCTACAATAGACCTGCGCAGATATGATGTCACAACCTCGACAAAATACGGTTCAATCTTAACCGTTACATGTACCTGGCCAATTCTGTAACGGCGATCAAAATATGCATCACCATATTCTCCATTGAACAATTCTTCCATCCAGACTTTATGGGTAGCTTTCAGTCCACCCACACGACCTTCTATGATTTTACTGGCAATCGCATCCTTGGCCAGCTCAGCATAGAAGCCATCAGTAATTCTGTCCTGGTGAGCCATCACGACATCTTTTGCAGTAGGAAGCATTCTGGCATGCGTTTGATCAAACTGACTGAACTCTTTTGCGCGAAGAAAATCCCTTTTCGTTGTATCGGACATAGCCTTATCCCCTTTTAACTTTTATCAGAAAGAATGTAGCAGCTCCATATGAAAAGGGGCATTAAAAATATGCCATCTTATCATCCGATGAGCATTCACGATTACTACTGAAATATGCTTAGGGCCTCGCAGAAACCGGTCATAACAGTAAATGATTAAACCTGTTTCCACAGCCTCAGTTTTCATTCAGTTTTCGGAAGATGAGTCGCGACGCTATTTATACATCAGACATTCACAACAACGGCTTCTCCTTTGATGACAAGGTGGCAAGCGTTTTTGCCGATATGATTGGCCGTTCCGTACCCGGCTATGCTCAAACACTGCAGATGGTGGAGCTATTGGCCCATCAGTATGCGCAGCAAGGCTCGAATCTGTATGATCTGGGCTGCTCGCTGGGTGCAGCAACCATGGCATTAAATCGGGGAGCTGCAGGTAAAAATTGCTCTATTATCGGGGTGGATAACTCCCCTGCCATGGTAGATCAATGCAAGGAAACACTGAAACATGAACCCGTTGAGATTCGTTGTCAGGATATTCTTGATTCAGAGATTGAGCATGCTTCCGTCGTAGTGTTGAACTTTGTGCTGCAATTTGTCGACAAGGATGAACGTTTGAATCTACTGACAAAGGTTTACCAGGGCCTTAAACCGGGTGGGGTGTTGATTCTCTCAGAGAAAATCGCTTTTGATGATACGGATGAAAACAGGCGCCAGATTGAGCTGCATGAAGCATTTAAACGCGCACAGGGTTATTCAGATATGGAAATAAGCCGTAAACGCACGGCACTGGAAAACGTATTGATTCCTGAAACACTGCATGCCCACCATGCACGTCTGCAGCAGGCTGGTTTCTCCAGCTCTCACACCTGGTTCCAGTGTTTTAATTTCTCCTCCATGATTGCGATCAAATGAAAGCATATAAAGATAAGGAAGGAATAAAATTTCAGCAGGCACTGGACCATTCTGCATTGGCCCGATTTTCTGATGAACTGATGGTTTTGCACAAGAAAGGCTGGAAGAAAATCCTTAACCACGGGGACCTGGGGCGCTGGCAAGGCGGTTTTGAGGCCCTGCCTGATGTCTGCCCTTCTGTTTGCGACTTCAATGCCTCAGCGGTCAAAATCGGCACTGCCACTGACACCTACATGGAAATGGAAGACATTGAGGCTGCATTGAAACAGATGCACCCCTGGCGCAAGGGCCCGTTTGAGGTGTTTGGTGTACATATCAATACAGAATGGCGCTCTGACTGGAAATGGGACCGTCTTCAGGCAGCAATCAGCCCGCTTGCTGGACGTACAATTCTCGATGTTGGCTGTGGATCAGGTTACCATCTGTGGCGCATGCTGGGCTGTGATGCCCGACTAATTGTCGGCATTGATCCTACACCATTGTTCTCCATGCATTTTGCCACGATCAAACGTTATGTGCCGACATCACCGACGTTTATTCTGCCAGTCGGCATTGAAGATATGCCGCACAAAATGCAAAGCTTTGATACGGTGTTTTCCATGGGTATTTTGTATCACCGCAAATCACCGATTGATCACCTGATTGAGTTGAGGGAGCTGCTTAATGATGGTGGTGAACTGGTTATTGATACACTGGTCATCGAAGGTGATGAAGGACAATGTCTGATGCCCCATGGGCGATACGCCAAAATGCGTAATGTGTGGTTCATCCCCTCGGTTGCCATGTTAAAACTATGGCTGAAGCGTGCCGGTTATAAATCCATTAACGTTATTGATGTCAATCCTACAACGTGTGAAGAACAACGTAGCACCGATTGGATGACATTCGAATCCCTGCCTGATTTTCTCGACCCTAATGATTCCACCCGTACGATTGAAGGCTATCCCGCGCCGATCCGTGCCGTTGTAACTGCAACAAAATAGAAGTTATCTGCACGATACGACCAGTTTTTTTATCGCTGTTTCGGATTTGTAATACAAAAATAATGGCGGGTTTTCACCCGCCATTATTATCATATAACCAATAGCTTATGGCAGTACGCTAACCTTCACCATAGTATCACCCTGGCGAATATCATCGACAACTTCCATGCCTTCAGTCACCTGACCAAAGATCGTGTACTGATTATCAAGATGTGGCTGTGCTTCATAGCAGATATAGAACTGGCTGCCAGCTGAATCGGGACTGGCCGAACGCGCCATGGCCAGTGTACCGCGTACATGCCTGCGCTCATTGAACTCGGCTTTCACGGAATAACCCGGTCCACCGGTACCGCGCCCTTCAGGATCTCCGCCCTGAGCCATAAAGCCAGGAATCACACGGTGAAAGACCAAACCATCATAATAACCTTTTCCAGCCAATGCTTTGAAGTTTGCTACCGTATTGGGTGCTGAATCCGGATACAACTCGATCAGGATGTCACCTTTTTCAGTTTCAATTTTGATATGGTTTCCTTCCGGAATACCTTTATCACCCGCCTGAGGTGCTTTTGTAAATATACCCACTCTGTTCTCCTTTGCTTCGCTGTTTTGGCCACCATTAAACTGGCTGATAAACAGCACTCCAACAAAGGCCAACAGCATCATAATCGTGTTGCGTTTTTTTAATTTACGTACGTCAGTCATAAGTACCTCTTCTGTGCAGAAGGCAAGATGCGTGCCGGATGCAGAACCATATGCCGTAAACCCGCTTTCAGCAGACCGGTCCCCAGCACCGCGTCACCTGCAAATACTGCCACATTTTTTTCATTTGTATCAGCTTCTGTGTTTCTCAACTGTATGCGCTGCCCCTGCAGGAAACGTTTGATATCTTCACTGTGTAGTTCAACACGTTCGAAGTCACGCAACCATTGGCCCAGCGGCAACAGGCAGGCCTGCTTCTGCTCGCTCAAAACTTCAGGTGTAACCATCATGGCTTCAGGCCAACCGCCTGTAGAGAGACGCCTGAGTTTCGTAACACAACCACCCATGCCAAGGCTTTCAGCAATATCACGGGCCAATGAACGAATATAAGTGCCTTTTGAACAGATCACTTCAAGTGTGACCAATGGATACTCGAATGAGACAAGCTTGAGTTCGAGTATAGTCACTGCTCTCGACTTCATCTCGACGGCCTGCCCCTTTCTGGCCATATCATGGGCACGTTTACCGTTGATACGAATAGCCGAATAGATTGGTGGAACCTGATCGATATCACCACGGAATTTATCCAACACCTGTTCCAGCTGATCCTGCTCTACAGTGCTCTCGAATGTCCCGGTGATTTCACCCTCGAGATCCAGGGTGTCAGTCTGGTATGAGAGATCAAACGTCACGCGATAGGACTTTTCAGCATCCAACCCCATCTCGGCAAAACGCGTCGCATCACCGAGCAGTATTGGCAGCATACCTGTAGCCAGAGGATCAAGTGTACCGGTGTGTCCTGCTTTGATGCGCTTGTGCCCCGGCTCACTGAACAAACGGGTGATTTCATTCACAGCCTTGCGCGAAGTCCAGCCAAGAGGTTTATCAAGAAAAATAATACCGCAGATGTCAGTCATATTGTTGTACGTCAGAATCAGGCAAAAACTTGGCTAACAGCCTGCTCAACGGTTGAACGAACTTCATCGAATGTGCCGCGCATGAGACAACCGGACGCATAGGCGTGGCCACCGCCACCAAGGCTTGCAGCAAGTGCGCCAACGTCGACCCAGGTTTTACCACGAAAGCTTACTTTCCAGCAATGTTCACGGCGTTCATCGCAACGGATAAATACGGCGACTTCCACACTATCAATGCTGCGAGCGTAATCGATCAGACCTTCGGTATCTTCAACATCGGCACCGGTGGACTCGTACATTTCATGCGTAATATGTACCCAGGCAGAACGCCCTTCATGGTGCACCTGCAGTGTATCAAGACAGGCCGACATCATCTTCAGGCCTGCCAGAGGACGACTTTCATAGACATTGACGCTAATTGGCCAGGGCTCTGCACCTGCATCAATGAGGTCAGCAGCCATGCGATAGACAGCAGATGTAGAGTTTGAAAGCCTGAAACTTGCGGTATCCGTCAAAACGGCAGTATAGATAGCACTGGCAGTGGCTTTTGTCAGCGAGATACCCATGGCTCTGAGCAGATCAAAAATCATCGCACCCGTTGCGCAATATCGCGCATCTACCAAATTGATATCACCAAACAACTGGTTGCTGGCGTGATGGTCGATATTGAGCAGTGTCGCACCTTTATAAAACGCATCCGGCATACCAAGGCGCCCTTTGGATCCGCAATCCAGCGCAATAATCAGGTCGCCACCACTGCTGTCTGAAAGCCATTGACCCCGGCCTACTTTATCGGCGTGATCAAGAAAGGTGTAAATGCGTGGCACACCATCGAAGTTAAACATCTGCACTGATTTACCCTGATCAGTCAGTGCATCATACAGAGCTAGCTGAGATCCAATGCCGTCACCATCCGGATTACAATGCGTAATCAGTACAATCTTATCGGCTGCATCTATAGCGGTAATAATGGGCTGCCAGTTTACCTCTGAGAACAAAGCTTGCAGCTGGACGCTCATGGCCTTTCCAGATCTCTGAGCATCTGCAGCACATCACCTGATTTCTCAAAGTTAATGTCCCACTTGAACTGCAGGCTTGGTAGTCGAAACTTCTTGGATAAAACCCGACGCATCTCATGAGAAAAATGCGGCGCCATACGGTTCAATGCTTCGATGCAGGCTTTTTGATCTGTTTCACCATTATGATACACCCAAACGGTCAACAACTGTCGCCCGGATGGTTCCATCCGGGTAATAGTGACACCATTAAAACGAGGGTCGGCAATATCGCGATACAGCAGAGTCGCAAGTAGCCTGTGTATATCAGTCAGAAAACGTTGCTGACTCGCGGGCAAGCTACGCATAGTTAGAGTGTAGCCGCCACTTCCTCAATGATATAAAACTCGAAGCGATCCCCGACCTTCACATCATTGAACTTCTCAATACTCATGCCGCACTCATAGCCGCTCTTCACTTCTT
>JAJFLE010000034.1 GCA_021772835.1 Mariprofundus sp. | reverse complement strand
TCGGTCATCTTCGCCACACCCTGCTGATACACAGAGCGAAGCTCTTTAGAGTCACACACCGAATTGAGATGACTCACTGGACCCCAAACACGGCCCAACCGCTCTTCCATTGCCTCCAGAGGCATCATCAGCGAATTCCAGTCCGGATCGGCGACATCGGTCAGCTCAGATACAATTTTTCTGGCGCGCTCCACCTCGGCATCAAGCACAGGTAGCACATGCTCAGGTTTGATCTGATCAAACAACGGCAATTCAGCCGTAATACTTTTAAGAATCGGGTTATCGGTAAGGGAAACGGCTTCAGTCATAAAGGCAACGATAAATAGCCCCACCGCCAAAGCAAGAGACGCGGGTCACATTTCGTATTATCTCCTATAAAAAGAAACGTCCCCTTTTTTCTATATCCAGGGCAATCCGGGATTAGGATTTTGGGGTGCCGCCCTGCGTTTCGTGACTATATGTCCTTCATCGTTACACTTCCCGGCACGGAGTGGCCTGGATAGTCGCGTCGGGCGCTTGCGTCCGCCGAGGAAAGTCCGGGCTGCATAGGACGAGACGCCGGCTAACGGCCGGTAGGGGCGACCCTGGGAAAGTGCCACAGAGAATAACCGCCAGCCGCTATTTCGGTAGTCGCTGGTAAGGGTGAAAAGGTGCGGTAAGAGCGCACCGCCCGGCCTGGTAACAGGCCGGGGCTTAGGTAAACCCCGTCTGCAGCAAGGCCAAATAGGGAAGCGCCAAGCGTGGTCCACGTTTGCTTCCGGGTAGGCTGCTCGAGCCTGTCAGCAATGGCAGGCCTAGATGAATGACCATTGCCCCTTTTTGGTAACGATTGGGGGACACAAAACCCGGCTTACAGGGCCACTCCGTATTTTATCTTTGTTCGATTACCGTTAGCGTTGGGTTGAATTGAGGCAAACAAGTGCTTCCATGTACTTGTTTGCCAGGTAAAGCTTATAAGTGTGACAATAAGGCCGGAGCCGTTTGCACGGCTGAAAGGTAAATGCCGGGATGGCGCGCGTCACATTTTCTCTGCTTACAAAATCAGGCATCTCCGTGCATGATTTTGGCGGCCCCAGCCATGGCCCGCAAGAATGCTCTGACTTTTTCAGAGCATTCCTTATACTTGGAGGTAAAGGAACTGATATGAGTTTAAGCTTCTCCGACGCGGCCAAGGCCAAACAGCTGCGCGAATACTTCAATAGTCATGGGCGTATTTACATTGTTGTAGATGCGACAAGTGATGATGTGCAGGTGCCTGACAGCCTCAAGGGTGACCCGGCTCTGCGTCTGGTACTTAATGTGCGCATGCCACAGATGATTCGTATCAAGGATGACCGCATCGATTCCGACTTCTCATTTTCCGGTCAGATTTATGCCTGTCAGATTCCTATGCATACAATCTGGGCTGCCTATCTGCCCGAAGGAGCTCTTGAACAGGGCATTATCTGGGATGACAGTGTGCCTGAGATGATCAAGGCTATTGTGCAGACTGTTCGCAGTAATATGACTGACGAAGATGCCGCAGCACTACATAAACATACTGAAAAAAAAGAACCTGCCGAGTGTGATACTGTTGTCACATCCACCATCACTGTCATTGATGGCGGCGGTAACAATAGAGATGAAAGTGAGCCGAAAGAACGTAAAACCAGTCATCTGCGTGTGGTGAAATGATTCAACCACTATCCCGGCTTCTTCTGACACTGACGCTGTTATTTGTATCTGCCTATAGCGCCCATGCCGCTGATCCTCGTATGGAATTCGAAGTTAAGGCGAATCAAGGCAAAGGTATTAGTGTGCAAGACCTGCATCGTGATGTGCGCGCAGCCGCTGAAATGGCACTGCCACAGCTTTGGTTTCGCATTGTGCCTAATGACGCACGCAAGAAGATTCCTGCCAAGATGAAAGCTGTAAGCTTCCTGGAACGCGCTACACCGACACCGGAAGGTGTAACCATCACCTTCAATGCCAGGCGAGTTTTTGCATGGTTAAAAGCCAATAATGTACCTTATGTCGAGCAGCTTCCAGCCTTGAATCTTGATGTGCAACTGCTCGATGCCAAAGGCAGATCGATGGATCAGTCTGCGAGAGTCCTTAAGGCTTATGCCCAGCAGACGTCCAGCTTCTGGGGTTATGCACTGGATGAGAATGCGGCTTCTCTGGTGCTGAGTTGGCAGTATCAAAACAATCGTCAGGTTTTACTGAGCGTGCGTGGAACGTCCAGACTCGGTGAGTTTTCCGATATGCGCCAGCTCGCTTCAGGTGATCCGGTCACGCAGTTGAAACCCTGGCTTTCTGAAATTTTACTCAAAGCCCGGGATAGTTCTATCCCTTCGGTGGAAAATGAAACACAAGTCGCCCGGCAGGATAGCGCAAGTCCGTCACAACCAGCCTCGGTGTCGCCTGTCTCGCAGGGTATTTATCTGCTACTTAGCATCCAGCGGCATGCCTCACTGCCCGAGCAGGTGTTGTTTGAAGAGGATCTGAGGCGCGAGCGGCGCATTCTTGACCTCTCACTCAGGCAGGTGAACCGTGATGGTCAGCAGTATCGCCTGCGTCTGAACGGAGCCGATGATCAGTGGCTGACACTGTGGTTCAAGCACCGCGGTTTAACACTGTCACCGACTATTGAAGGCTGGGTGGCACGCTAAGCTAAAATGAATGATCGCATATTAAATATCCCCAATATGCTGACGCTGGCGCGCATCTTCATCACGCCGTTTATCGTTTATGCCATTATCGAACATCAGCCGGTATTGGCTCTGATTTTGATGGGGGTCGCTGGTCTGACTGATCTGCTGGACGGTGCTATTGCCCGCGTCCTTAATCAGCGCAGCACGGTCGGCGCATTTATGGATCCATTGGCCGACAAGCTGATGCTGATCAGTACGATTGTAACCCTCTACTTTATTGATCAGATACCTGCCTACGTATTTCTGGCTGTGATCTTTCGCGATATGGTGATCATGGTGGGCGCGCTTGCCTATGAGCTGGTCACGCACAATTTGGAAATGACGCCAACGATAGCCTCAAAAATCACCACATTCCTGCAAATCATGCTGGTTCTGACTGTGCTGGCCGACATGGCGTGGGGTATCCCTCAGCTATTGTTGCAGTCCATGTTATGGGCAACCTTTGCCTTCACCTGCATCTCCGGTGCCCAGTACATGATCGTCTGGATGCGTAAAGCCGTCACAGCTGAAGATAACTAGGGTCTGATTCATGAGCACAAAAAGCCAGTTAAGATTGCAGTTGGATCTGCCTGCAAGCTATGATTATGGAACATGGGTTCGCCATGCTGGTGTTGAATCGGCATGCAATCGACTGGCTTTGTGGTCTGTGCATGGCGGCAGGCTATGGTTGAGCTCCGATGTGGCTGCAGGAAAAACGCATTTACTGCGTAGTCTTGCAAGTGAACAACGCACCATCGCTTTGCTCGATATACAAAAGGCGGAGGGATCGACTTCCTGGCAGTTGGTGCAGCAATGGATGACACATCTGGAAAGGCACAGCATGTGGCTGCTCGATATTCCAGCAGGCCCCATGCCTGTTGCCGTTGCTCACGCACTGTTTCACACGCTCGAGCGTGCGCGTGATCTGCAACGCTCCATAGTGATTGCCTGGCGTGGTGATCTTGATGAGCTGCCGCCTGAGCTCTCATCCAGATTGCGTGCCATGGATCAGGCGTTGCTGCATACACCGGCAAGAGATGATGAGTTGTTGATGATACTGCGTAGTGGTGTGAGTACCCTGCAATGGGATATCCGCGAGCAGGTTTTGCAGGCGATGCTGACTTATCTGCCAAGGCAACTGGATATATTAATGCCCGCACTTAAAGAGCTGGAGCAGCTCTCTTTTGAACAAAAACACAAGCCGGGTCCGGCATGGGTGAAACAGCATCTGATCCGTATTGCCAGTGAATTGCAGCCCAGGTGATTTAACAGCTTGCCTGGACTCAAACCGTTCGGCTGTTTAACTATAAGGCGTTAAACAAGTTCGATTTCGCCCCTCATCTTTGGCGCGATAGAGGGCGTCATCTGCGGCCGCAATAAGTTCGCGAATGGAATGTTTTGACGTTGGCGTTAACGATGCAATGCCTGCACTCAGGGTAACGTAATTCGACACTTCCGAGTCAGGGTGTGCGATTTTCTTCGCGGCTAGTCTATCATGAAGCAGGTTTATCATATTTTCTGCCCCCTTTATATCTGTAAAAGGAAAAATATAGACGAACTCTTCACCACCATATCTGGCGACACTATCAATTGGACGCTGTAAAATGCTCCGCATCACTTGTGCGACATCCCTCAAACATTCATCGCCTGCCTGATGCCCTAGTGCGTCGTTATATTTTTTAAAACAATCGATATCACAAAGCACTATAGATAAAGGGGATTGGGCTCTCAGGGTATGATTCCACTCATCCGTCACAGTTGCATCAAAACTCCGGCGATTAGGGATGCCGGTTAATGCATCGTATGTGGCTATCTCATTGAGCTCGTCCATGAGCGCCAACTCAAGGCGACGGTGATAAATAAAATAAGCTACTACAATGATAAATAAGATAATGGATAGTATCAAACCACTATAATTAATTGTCCTTTGCAGGGCGCGTTGCTCTGCAAGCGTTGCTAGCAGAATAACGTCAACAGAATTGGTCTCATCTATAGTGCGCTTAAACAATTGGTGCGTTTTTTTAATGATCATACTGTCAGATACGACGTTCTCAAAATCAGGGTGATGCGTAAGTATGAGGCGTCTTAGATGAGTGAGATCTTCCAGGGTAACTGTGATTTTGTGACGCAAGATTTCGTCATCAAGGGGGAGATAAACAGCTTCATTATTCTGATCTCCTAAAAGCATCGCGTGTGCATACCACTGGGCTTGATCAAGATGCGATGATACCTCATTCAGGGTTATGGATTTATCGCCATGAATGTGCTCCATAAAACTGGATCGAGCTTCAGCCATCTCTAACTTAATCTCCATCGCTGCATCGATTAGTGGCGCATGGATATCTGCCACATCATGTATAATATTGATTGAATAAATGGATGAAGAGATCATCACAGAACCTGTCATCACGAGTACTGCGACAAAGATATATTGCTGCAATTTAGCGATCATATCATTGGTGTGCACAGGTTCGAGATAAGTAGGGATTAAGCGTGATGATAGTGTTCAAGTTGCAGATTTCAGTCCCCTCCGCACATTTACTAAGCCAGCTTAGTATAGAATAATTTTCTCAAATGCCCAAATATGTTATGTTAGGGGGAATCAGGTTGCTCGGTTTTCTTGAAAAGTAAACACTTGAAACCCTGCGAGGAAACCAGTGGTTTTGCCTGCCTGAAGTTCAGAGTCGGAGCAACTGCTTGCATTTGCGCGCGCACTTCCGAAGGATTCACCCATGAGTTGTTTTGATGTTTTTAATGGTGATGCCGATGGCATCTGTGCGTTGCACCAGTTAAGGCTGGCCGATCCTCGCGAAGCTGAGTTGGTTACCGGCGTCAAACGCGATATCGCGCTGTTGAAAAGAGTGCAGGCGAAAGCCGGTGATCGTGTCACTGTGCTGGATATCTCTCTGGATAAAAATCGCGAAGATCTGATTCGGCTGCTTGATGCAGGCGTTTCAGCACAGTATTTTGATCACCACTTTGCCGGTGAAGTTCCGGTTGCAGATACGTTTGAGGCCCACATCAACACCGATGCCAACGTCTGCACCAGCTTGCTGGTGAATGATTATCTGGATGGCGCGCATCTGGTATGGGCAGTGGTTGCAGCTTTTGGCGACAATTTATTTGATTCTGCTCGCGCAGCAGCAGATCCTTTAGCTCTGTCTGATGCACAGCTTTCTCAATTGGAGCATTTGGGTACGTTGATCAATTACAACGGTTATGGTGTCACACTGGATGACTTGTATTTTGCTCCTGATGCGCTCTATAGAGCGATCAGGCCATATGCCGACCCGTTTACCTTTATGGCGGAATCGCATGTTTATGAGAAACTTGCGGGCGGTTATGCTTCCGACATCGAACAGGCGCGCAAACTTGAGGCTGAAGTTGAAGAGTATGGCGTCAAGATTATGGTGTTGCCGGATGCGCCGTGGACGCGGCGCGTTTCCGGTGTCTTTGGCAATGAACTGGCTCGTTCTGCACCGGATCGTGCACATGCACTGATGACGCTGCTGCCAGATGGTCAATACCGCATTAGTGTGCGGGCACCGTTAAATAATAAAACCGGAGCGGATGAGCTGTGCATGCAATTCCCGACCGGAGGTGGCCGCAAGGCTGCAGCAGGCATCAATGCTTTGCCTGCTGACATGTTTCATGCATTTGCCGACGCATTCAGGAGTAGATATGACAAATGAATCTTCAGTGTTAGCCGGCATTCATGCGGTTAAACATGCACTCGATGCCGGCAACAGCATCGATGAGTTATTGATCGAAAAGGGTAAGGGGCATCCGCGCCTGAACGAACTGATTCATTTGGCGAAAAAGAAAGGTATCAGGGTCTCTTTTGGGCCGAAAGAAGCGCTCGTCCGTCTCGCTGAGGGGGTTCCGCATCAGGGTGTTATTGCCCGGTTGGCGGCGAAACATGCGGTAAACCAGACCTCATTTGAGCAGTGGGTTGAAGCTGTGGATGCAGGTTCTTCTCCACTGGTACTGCTGCTGGATCAGGTGACCGATCCGCATAACCTGGGTGCCTGTATTCGTACAGCGGAGGCTGCCGGTTGTGCCGCTGTGATTGTTCCCAAAGATAATGCGGCTGACATTCATTCGCCAGTGGTGGCGAAATCAGCCTGCGGCGCACTGGCCAGGTTACCGGTGATGCATGTGACCAATTTAAGCAGGGCAATTGAAAAGTTGCAGAAGGCAGGCTACTGGACGGTGGGGTTGGCTGGTGAGGCAGAAGATTCGATCTATGATGCCAACTTGACCGGGCCAACAGCTATTGTCATGGGCTCTGAAGGTAAAGGTATGCGAAGGCTTGTGCGTGAGTCCTGCGATCAGCTGATCAAAATACCCATGCCGGGCCATGTTGAATCGTTGAATGTTTCAGTTGCGACTGGCGTCACCCTGTTCGAGGTGAACAGGCAGCGGTCCTGATTGCTTAGGCCGCGGTGCGTGTTTCGCCTTGAGATTGCTCAGGGGTGGTTGCGATGAGGGCAAATTTCTGACCACAATACTGGCACTGACCAGAGCCAGGTTTCAGGCTGATGTAAACAAGAGGGTGTTGTCCGTTATCGGAGCAGGAAACGATTTCTTCAGTTGATCTGATTATGTTGCTGCCCATGTAAAAACCCCTTTTTGCATGAATATAAAACGCGGCGAATTGTGTCGTCGACTTCCGCTATGTCAAGTTTGGGCGGTAAAAAAAGTGAGAAGGAGACTGCCATGAGTGCACAGGATCTTGTATTGATTGAGGGTTTGGAAGTTCGAACGGTTATCGGAATTTATGACTGGGAGCGTGAAATACGCCAGACAGTGCGCCTCGATATGGAGATGGCCTGGGATATATCCAGGGCTGCTGCTTCGGATAAAATTGAGCACACATTGGATTACAAGTCCGTTTCCAAACGGATGATTTCTTTTGTTGAAGAATCAAGTTTTGGTTTGATTGAGGCGTTGGCCGAACATTGTGCGAATATTATCATGCACGAGTTTAATGTGCCCTGGGTGCGCTTGAAAATGTCCAAACCCGGGGCTGTCCGCGGCAGCGAGAATGTTGCTGTGCTGATTGAAAGGGGCACGCGCAGCTGATGCCAAAGGTGCTGCTTGGTCTGGGCTCGAACATCAAGCCGGAATTCAACCTTGAGCAGGCGGTGGTCGCTCTGCGTGAAGCCTTTGACACGGTTGAGTTTTCCCGAGTTTACCGTTCAGCCGCAGTCGGTATGTCGGGCGGAGATTTTCTTAATGCCTGCTGCCTGGTATCAA
>JAJFLE010000033.1 GCA_021772835.1 Mariprofundus sp. | reverse complement strand
ATCATTGCTCCATCTAAATCTTCAAAGTGCATCATAGCACCTCCTATTAGATGGCCAAATTAACTATGCCACTACAGTCGCACCTGCTTTGTAATTGTGGGTTGAGTTCATGTAAAAATTTGTAAAGCAATTCGTATTATTCAAGTGGGCATGTGCGTGTGCATTATAGGAAAAACCTTGTTATAGTCGCGTAAGTTACAGCCGGATTGATGGACCAATGAAAGGCTCGCTTTTTACTGCAATCTTGATTGATTGCAGTGTACAGGAGGGGTGTTGGATAGTCATAACCATCAGCCATCAAATGCGTTTGATGGCTCAGCTCATCATAAGGCTGCAAACATTGAGTCGATTGCTTATGACCTGAAACGAAAGACGCTGGCCCGTGTGTGCAAACTCATTGCAGTTGCATCATCTGCCTTTGCCCTGTTTAATATTAACAACGGTGATTATACGTTGGCTGGCTTTGAAATTGTCATATCCGTAATAGTCTTGGTGCTGATATTGGTGGATAAAAAATTTCATCTGCCCATTCATCGCTATACAGATGTGCTGATTTTTATCGGCAGCGTGTTCTACAGTTACCTGTTTATGACCGGCGGGGTCGATGGAACTGGTATTTATTGGGCTTTCATTTTTCCTTTTGTAGCATATTTCCTGAAAGGTGTTCAGCAGGGCCTGATCTGGTCGGTGATATTTTTTCTGGTCAATGCTCTGTTTGTCGTTTTTTCATTGATGATGCACGTATCAGTACCATACAGTCTGGAGACCCTGCAAAGAGCATTGCTGGTATATCTGCTGGTTGCAGCATTTGCGTATTATTATGAATCGCTGCACTTTAAACGTCAATTTGCAACGTGGATGGATAAAAACAAATTTGAACTGCTTATAGAGAACTCGCATGATGTGATCGTTATTGTTGACCCGATTGGAACCATGTTGTTTTTTACACCATCAATTCAACGGATGACAGGCTACTCATCTGACGAACTGATCGATAAAAATGCCTTTGATTTTATTCACCCGGACGATGGGCAGAAGATCAAAAAGGCCTTGGCCAGATTAGCATTTAATAAGAAAGGCATGGAGCAGGAAGAGTATCGCTTCCTTAAAAAGGACGGCTCCTGGGTATATGTGGAAGCTATTGGCCGTCCTGTGATTGATGACGATGGCATTTTAACCGTAATTGCGAATCTCCGGGATATTTCTGATCGCAAACAGGTTGAAGAGATTATTCGTGATAAAGAGCATAGCCTGAGTTATCAGTTTGCAGAGCTTGATAATATATATTCCTCCGCACCCATAGGCATGGGATTTGTGGATAGCAAACTTCGTTTTATGCGAGTCAACCAGACGCTTGCAGACATAAATGGTCTGCCGGTCAGCGAACATATCGGTCATTCCTTGCATGAAATTGCTCCGAAAATGGCCCCTCAACTGGAGCCGATCTATCTCAGTGTACTGCAGTCCGGGGAACCGGTGAATAACTATGAGATACGTCGGGAAAGGGCTGGATATCCTGGTCAGATGTCCGACTATCTGGCCAGCTATTATCCGGTAAAAGACGATACTGGCGAGATTATTGGCGTCAGTGTATTTGTCCAGGATGTAACCGATCAGCATCGTATGGAAGAAAAGTTCTACCAGGCACAGAAAATGGAGGCGATAGGTACGCTGGTTGGTGGCATTGCACACGATTTTAACAATTCGTTGGCAGCAATACAGGGTAATCTCTATCTGGCTAAGCTTTACACAGACGAAAATGCCCCAAGCATGGATAAATTGCGCAATGTGGAAAGCCTGAGTGCGCATGCTGCAGATATTGTGGCACAGCTTATGACTTTTTCCCGCCAGGGTTTGGTGTCCATGGCCACGATATCCATGACCAACTTTATGAAAGATGTCATGAAGCTGTCCGGCACTGTTGTCAGAGAAAATATCGAATATGTATGTGACATTTGTGATGAGGATCTGATCATCAAAGGTGATGTTTCCCAGCTCCAGCAGGTGATTATTAACTTGCTCAGTAATGCCAGTGATGCAGTTGTAAATGTGGATCAGCCAAGAATTGCTTGCAGGCTAACACCTTTCACTGCCGACTCTGCTTTCCAGCAAAGGCATCCGGATGAAACCCGCACACATTTTGCACATATGATTGTTGAAGATGATGGCTGCGGCATGTCAGAGACAGAGCAGGAGCATATGTTTGAACCCTTCTTTACCACGAAAGGCGTAGGTGAAGGGTCTGGTTTGGGTCTGGCAATGGTTTATGGCTCTGTGCAAACCCATAAGGGTCTTATTGAGGTAGACAGTTCTCCGGATCATGGTACTAAATTTCATGTCTATCTGCCGTTGGAAAAGGCTACAGCAAACCAAATAAATGCGACGGACGCGGAGAAGAAAGATATTGTAGGATCGACTCAGGAAACTATTCTGGTAGTTGATGATAATGAGAAAATTCTTTGGGCAACTGAGCAGGTTTTACAAAAACTTGGTTACAGAACGATAGGCGCAGGGGATGGTCAGCGAGCCTTGCAATTGTTTGCTCAAAACCGGGATGACATCAACCTGGTAATCTCGGATATCGTGATGCCCAAGATGGGCGGCGTGGAATCAGTTGAGCGCATGAGAGAGATAAAGGAAGATTTGCCCGTTATTTTTATCACCGGATATGACAAGGAAAAAACGATTATTCCGGAAACGCTGTCTGAACATTGCGCCTTCCTGACTAAACCCTTCTCGTTCGCGCATTTGAATCAACTTGTAATCAACATGATTCATACGGATAAATCGAAAGAGTAGAATAGATGTTTCGATGAGTCTGGCGGTTGACATGGACTCGTATCAGTGAATTTTCACGAGCTTTTCTTCCTGGCTTCAAGGACGCTTTTTTGAATGGCGGGGGGAACCACATCGTAGTGATCGAATTCTATGATGTAAGAGCCTTCTCCGGCAGTCATGGACTGCAGCTGAGCCTGATAGGATTGAATTTCAGCCAGTGGTGCCTGGGCTTCAATTGTGGCATTGCTGCCGCTTATCTTGGTGGAGAGTATCTGGGCACGCCTGGAATTGAGATCGTTCATAATGTCACCGATATGATCCTGTGGCGTGGTGATCTCCATTTTCACAATCGGTTCAAGCAGGACGGGGCTGCACTGCTCAAAAGCATGTTTAAATACTTTCATTCCGGCAATCT
>JAJFLE010000032.1 GCA_021772835.1 Mariprofundus sp. | reverse complement strand
CCTCGGGCTTCTTGTAGTCAGCTAACAGACCATCAATTAGGTCTGCTGGTAATTTTGAAACGGTCATACTCTCTCCTTTGAGTAAGACGGAACTATCCGTCAATTTAACCGTTTACACAAAATTCAGGACACCCCCCTGGCTAGTGGTGTACTCAACCGTGGAACGACTTATCTTGCGCATCATGTTCATTTGAGCTGGATGCGAATCTTCACTTTCTCGAATTCTACGATATCGCCTGTAACAATTTTCTTCCTTTTCCGGGTTTCCACCGCGCCATTCACCAAAACCAACCCTTCTGCAATCACTTGATTTGCTTCACCACCACTGGAAACCAGAGCTTCAAACTTCAGCAGTTTATTCAGTTCAATCGGCTCTTTTGAAATTGTTACTTCTCTCATTGTTAACCGCCTCATCTCGACATTCAAGCCCCGCCCGTCTCATCACGCAACAGGCGCAGCAACCGGAGAGAGTCTCGGGCAGCAAGCTGAACCAGCTCCTGTTGCTTTGAAAGCTTTTGCGATTTCATTGCAAGAGTTGAGTCCTGGTGTTCTACTCTCCATTCCCATAAGCAGAGCGTGGTGTTTAGATGAGACAGCGATATGACTTATGTTGCTTCGGAGAACAAATGATAAACAGGATCAAAGCGTGGTTCATTAAGAGAAACCCTATTTTCACCAGCCACCTGCAACGCAATGGCCTGCTCAGATTAGTCCCCCCGGCGCTTGCCATGTATGCCATGATTCCCGTCTACATCTTTTTTCACATCATCTGCATCAAGCTGTTATACAACCTGATCCTCTGCCCCCTGCTGGCTGTCGAGCCAATAGGCTTGAAGCACTATATTGTCATTGACCGTCACCTGCTCCCCGGCCTCTCATACACGGCCAAGTTTCACTGTGCTTATTGTGGATATGCCAACGGCCTGTGTGTTGCCGCCTCTGTACTGCTCACACGAATCTCCACTGAGGCAACACCTCCAGAGAACACTGCGCTCAAGCTGATTGCCATGCCTGCATACATCCTCACCTCGAGCCTCTCGATACTCTCTCAATCGCTTATCATTCTTACCTATGATTTTGTCATGGCGCCTCTGCTCGGACTGCACCGCATGTCCATGCAGCAGGCATCTGAGAAAATGAATGCGAGCGGGTTCGCAGATGCGTTCACGGGTTTTGGCAAGATGGCGCAGCTATGCCTTCGCTTTGAATACAACTGTACACTGCGTCATGCCAATTCGCTGGAGCAGGTTGAATCACAGTGGTGCCCCATCAAACATCAGGATAATCCGGCCGTAGTTTACCCGGAGCATCATCAGTTCTTTGTTGATCGCTGTGATCTGTGCAAATTAAGGAAAGTACTTTGCAGTGAAGGAACCGTCTCCACCAGAAAACCAACCTGGTAGCAGTAAGCCTAACAGTAGCAACCAGAATCGAGTACAGTGCACACTGCTCCCGATCTTCTCATCCATGATTTCTTCACCCGACCGCGTTTCGCTCAGTACATTTTTAAGAAAAACTCGCTGCTCATATCGATATATACGCTGGCCAGCCGCCTTGGCTAACTGAGTTTTTTAACTTTATTGCGATGTAAAGCGAGTATGATTAAATCAGGTAACTTCGTCTCGAATCAGGATATCCTTCTTTTGCTGTGGTCTATGAACAAGCTCTGTCGTCATCAATTAGCTGCCGGTATTGCTGAGTAACATGATGATGATAGCTAAAAGGAACAAAGAGACACTTTTCCAGAAAAGTACGGGATTGCGCTCCATCAGTGGTGGACGAACCTTGTTTAAAAAGAGCTTGTTCGGATGGCGCAGGTCAAACACAAATTCGGAGAGTTCCTCATAACGTTTGTTGGGATTCGGATGTACCGCTTTCCTGATGGTTTCATCGATCCAGGCCGGAATTTCGCGATCATCATCAAGGACGGAGCGGTAGGTTAAATTCCTTTGCGCAGCTTTGCTTCTCGATTTTGCCACCTGGGTTCCATAGGGCAGTCTGCCTGAGAGCATCTGATAGGCTATAACACCCAGAGAAAACATGTCGGAGCGTGGTGTGCCGCCTTCTCCAAGAAAGTACTCCGGCGCGGTATATTGTGCAGTACCCAGTATCTCCTGTCGCGCGATGGGGGTTGCGATCTCCAGCACACCTGCGACGCGGGTAGCCCCGAAATCAATGATTTTTACAGTTCCAGTCTGGTCTATCATGATGTTATTAGGCCTTAAATCCTGATGCAACATCTCCAGCTTGTGAAAAGCACGCAAGCCCATGGCAATCTGCTCAACAATACCGCGTACGGTTTCGACACCGGGTTTCGGGTTATCAATCATCCATTGTGATAATGTTTGGCCATCAATAAACTCTGTTGCAACGTACAAATAGTTATGTTTTCTGGTGTACTGACAGGGTTTCAGGACATGCGCATTGTTTAAACGCCTGGCTACCCACTCCTCCATCAAAAACCGTTCCAAATATGCAGGTTCATCTCTCAGATCTACAGAGGGGGTTTTAATGATAACCTGATCGTTACTTTCTGCATCTCGCGCAAGGTAAACATGGCTTCGACTGCTGCCATGAACTTTTCTGATGATCTCATAACCATCAAACATCATTCTTGCTTCCAGTTCCGGAGGGAAGGGTAACGATGTGAGCTGTTGATAAACTTCATCGACACTCTGCTGTGGAAGCTGCTCAACTCTGACAATCTGGATCGTTAAATTATCATGACTTCCCTGCTTAAGAGCCTCTTCTACAATGATCCTCGCAGCTTCATCAAGGTTACTCTCCTGCTCCTTGATGGTGTTGATCATGAATTGAGAGCTTGTATATTCATAAAGACCATCTGTGGCAAAGATGAAAACATCACCTGTTTCCAGCGGTAAAGTGTGGTGGTCAACGTCAAGGTGGGTATCCATACCTAACGCGCGGCTAAGGTAACTTTTGTCCTGTGAAACAGAAACGCAGTGGTCGTCGGTTAGCTGTTCAAGCGTGTCGCCTTGCAGATGATATATGCGGGTATCCCCAACATGAAAAATATATGCCGAGGTTGATTTAAGTACCATTGCACTAAATGTGCATACATAACCCCTGTCTTTTGCTTCATAGCAGTATTGGCTTTGCCTGGTTTGAGCGTGTAACCAGGAGTTGGTAGCCAGCAAAACCTGCTGAGCAGATTTTTTTACTGACCATGCCTCTGAAGTACAATAATAATCATCTAAAAAACCTGTAACTGCTGCTTCACTGGCAATCGGGCTGACATCACTGCTGCTGATGCCGTCAGCCAAAGCAATGCAAATACCTTTGCAGCTTAGTTGAGGCTCCTGGGGTATATAAATGCCATGAAAGTCCTGATTGATGGGCTTACGCCCTTTATCACTGTATTGTCCAACAGCAATGTTTAGTTGATGACTCACAGTTATTTCTACTTATCTGGCTTCAAGATGAAGTTGATTTTTACCAGCTCTTATATGGTAAAAACTTACCATTCATCGTCACTAAAACCCGGTCGCCTTTAGGATCTTCAATTTTTTCAACTTCCATTGAGAAATCAATTGCACTCATAATACCATCGCCAAACTTCTCTTGAATCACCTCTTTCAAAGTACCGCCATAAACACCCGTGATTTCATGGAAGCGGTAAATAAGTGGATCTGTCGGTATTTGTTGGTCCCATATCTTGGTGGGATAGACTTCAAGAGCAGTCGCCACATCGGCATCGAGTCCAAGATAATCCACAATGGCTTTTGCTTGCTCCTGTGTGGCGCTATTCATGCCCAGACAAGCTGAAGCCAGCCACACTGGAGATAAGCCTAACGCAGCACCCATTCCCTCCCAGGTGTAACCTTTGCCTGCTTTTGCACTAACAATAAGATCTGTCATCATCTGTTTATTCATTACACCCTCCTGGAGCTGTTATGTATTGCTGGCAGATATCTATAAAGCCCCAACTCACAGCGGAGCCGGAGCTTTATGATATCGTATTAAGCCAATTTACGATTAGCACTTGTTTTTACATGTGTATAATAAAGTGGTAAGCCTACAAAGACAAAACCGCCCACCAGATTACCCAACACCGTAGGCAGTTCATTCCAAAGCAGATAATCCATAACAGTAAAACCGCCACCCATAATCATAGAAAACGGGAACAAAAACATATTTACAATTGAATGCTCAAAACCCATAAAGAAAAACAACATCACAGGCATCCACATCGCCATCATTTTACCTGAAGCTGATGTAGAAATCATGGCACCAACAACACCCATGGATACCATCCAGTTACATAACATGCCACGCATAAAGATGGTCAGCCATCCATCCAGACCATGTTCTTTATAACCCAATGTTCTCGATTCACCGATACTCGCTACTTTTGCTGCAATCGCGCCACCGTCAATGCTGTAACCATAGGTCAAAACGAATGACATCATGAAAGCAACCGTCAACGCACCACCCAGATTACCAAGAAAAACCAGCCCCCAGTTGCGCAAAACCTGTTGCATATCCACACCAGGCCTTTTATCAAGAAGTGCAAGTGGAACTAACGTAAATACACCCGTTAGCAAATCAAATTTCATAAGATAAAGCATAATAAAACCAACGGGAAACAGTACGGCACCGAGCAGAGGCGAACCTGTTTTTATCGCCACTGTAATAGCAAAAATAGCGGCAAGCCCCAAAATTGCGCCCGCCATAAAAGCGCGAATTAAGGTGTCTTTGGTAGACATATAGACTTTGGATTCACCCGAATCCACCATTTTTGTAACAAACTCTGTTGGCTCTAAATATGACATAAATATTTTCTCCTCTATAAAAAATTTGGCTGCATATGTGTGACGAAGTTATAGATTGGTAGCAAGTCTCATTCCGGCTGAAATCCCTTTAAATACGTTGAAAATTAAGGTTTATGGATCATTTGTGCTAAAACATTTAGCACGACGAGCCAATAAATTAGGCACAACAATACCCTATGCTCCTACCCTCGAAATACCGGGGCATCAGGGAGAAGCTTAATCCGGCAACCTCGGTCTCCCGTGATTTCCTGGATAATTTTAGTAGCTTCGCTGGATTGGATGCGGGAAATGATAAAAAAGGCGGATATTCTTAAATCATGATGGCCACAAGAGTGAATAAACTGATTACCTATTTTCCGACAACTCCGGCGACTGATGACATTCCCACCGTGATGCCCAGCCCTTTTTCAAATACACCCCATCCTCTGGCTGAACAGGCTTGTCTGATGCTGCAGCGGGATCTGTCCACACAAAAACATTTTCTGTGCGATTTTTCAGAAGTCGGAAAAATGTTTGGTGTGCTGGTGGTCCGGGACAGGCATGGGTCTATTGGCTTCATAAGCGCATTTTCAGGTATGATGAACGGCCTGTGGCAGCTACCGGGTTTTGTACCGCAACTGTTTGATCAGACAGAACACGATAGCGTTTTATCTGCCGGTAATGATCAATTGACTCTGCTGACTGAGCAACTAAGGGCGGCGGAATCAGCTTCGCAGCGATCCGGGCTAAGGCAAAAAATCTCACGTTTGCTGCGACAACGTGATCTGGCTCTGGCCGAACTGAAACATCAGCATAAAGCTGCAAAGGCGATGCGCAAGCAACAACGGCTAGCGCTGGCAGGTAGTGATGAACAGCAAGAGCAAATGGCAGTTCTGGCTCTGGCCAGCCAGCATCATAAACGAGAATTTATAAATGCTACGATGGAGTGGAATGAAAGACTGCAGCTATTGCAACAACAGCTGGATCCGTTTGATCAACCGATCGCGCGAATAAAAGAAACACGCACAGAGACATCACGCCAGCTGCATAAAATAGTATTTTCAACGTATATACTGAATAACTTCTTGTCTGAGAAGAAGGCCATGACCTGTTTTTTTGATGCTACGCCACCTGCTGGATCCGGTGATTGCGCTGGCCCCAAACTGATTCACTATGCCCAACAGCATCAGCTGCAGCCATTGGCTCTCGCCGAATTCTGGTGGGGTGCCTCACCCACTACCGGCGTCAGGCAGCATGGGCACTACTACCCGGCCTGCCGGGGCAAGTGTCGGCCGATATTGCCGTTTATGTTACGTGGTTTAGACGTTGAGCCGGAGCCCAGCTACGGACACAATATTGAAGTCGATGAACCTAAGGTTGTTTATGAAGATGATCTCCTGTTGGTGGTCAACAAACCCGCCGGATTGATGTCGGCTCCGGGCAAATCAAACAAGGATTCTGTTTATACTCGCCTCCTGCAACGCTATCCGGATCATCCTGAACTGAGGCTGGTGCACAGACTGGACATGGCCACCTCGGGCCTGTTATTGGTGGCGAAAAACCTGTGCATCCACAAGCTGCTACAAAGGCAGTTCATTCAACGCAGTGTGGAAAAGCGTTATGAAGCAATATTGTCGAAACGTTTAGCATCCGATCCGTTGGAAGGTAAGATTGATCTACCTTTGCGCGTAGACTTTGATGACAGGCCACGACAGCTAGTCTGTTATGACTATGGAAAAGCGGCACAAACCCGTTGGCAGGTCATTGCTCATGAGGGTGAAACAACCCGCGTATATTTTTATCCCCTGACAGGGCGAACGCATCAGCTGCGTGTTCATGCCTCTCACAAAGATGGACTCAATGCGGCCATTGTTGGTGATGCTCTCTACGGTCAGCCGGGCGAGCGACTCATGCTGCACGCTCAGCGTTTGTGTTTTACCCACCCGGTGAGCCGTGAACCTATGGAATTTCAAGCGCAGGCACCATTCTAGAGACCAGGTCCCGCCCGTTGATAGCGGGGTCTCTACTATGGGCAGGAACGTGAATTGCACAACATAAACCTGAACTACTTAGAAGAAAATGATATAAACAAGACCCGCAACGACAGTCGCCAGAATAATCTTTGCATACATCGGCATGACCTGATTATTCTTTTTTCGTAACTCAGGAGCAAGTGTAACACGCTGTTTCAGAATAACACCGGACTGATGTTCCATGATGGTGCTAAATAACAGATAGGCTAGCTGTGGCTCCCCTTTATCAATCACACTGGTGAGTTCATCACGCGAAAGTGTATAAACCACACAATCCTGAGTCGCTACAACATCAGCGGTGGCCGACTTTCCATTCAGGAAGGTTAACTCACCAAACAAGTTCCCCGCCTCAATTTCAGCCACAGTTTCCTTATCTTCACCACTGTTGGAAACTTCCACATTGGCATGTCCTGAGCGCAGAATATGAAGCAGACCTCCATCCTGTCCTTTAGAAACGATTGTTTCACCGGAAATACAGGTGATTTCATGAAACATAGATGCAAGCAGATTATGTTCCTTTTCACTCAACTGCCTTCCCAATATCTCATTCTCTAACCACGTTACATCAACTGCCATACCAATCTCCCCCGGTTTTGATCCATTACTGAGCCAGTCTAAGAGCATTATTTTTTCCATTGTAGTCTGATTTCGGCATAACACCACATGGAGGTATTTCTAAATCTTCCGGCTGCCAGCTCTTAATGCATGCCGATAGCAGCAACACCATTGTAAGGTCATGGGGCGAGTTAAGGTATGGATAACTTCGTTACCCGCCAATAATTATCAAAGGGACTGACACCTGACTTTGAGATAATTAAGCTGCTCTAGTGTATCTAAAACATCAGAAATTAAGCAGAAATAAACAACCAGAGCGGATAAAATATATTGTTATGGTTCAACGACCAGCATTACAGCTGATTTGCTTGGCATCCATCGAAATAGCGCTGTTTGATTCATTCATAAATCACGAGAGAAGATCGCCTTGAAACAGCAACAACGTAGCTAGACGTTTAGCGGAGGGCTTGAATTGGGTGAGAGCCACTTTGGATACACTCGAAAAGAAAAACGCGGTAGAAGTACTGCTGGAAAGATACAGAAAGCTTGCTTAGCCGAGTTGTTAGCTGCTAATCGAATATGCAGCGATTTTACTCAAATGTGTATAAGACAATTTTGATTCTTCATGCCATTGATTAAAGGTTTGCTGAATGGCTTCGAGGTCACGTTTGGAGGTAGGATTTTCCTTGATATCCAAACCACTATTTTGCAGACATCTGATCACGTCTCTGCCCAGAAAAAAGCTATCCTTGCCGACATTTCGCAGGAAACGCTGACCGGTATTACCTCCGAGTCGGGAGCCACGTTTCTTAAGCAGTCCAAGCAGGCCAATCAGGTCGGATTCAGGCCAGTCTGATATAAACTGAGGAAAACTGCCGAACTCAAGGGCAATATCTTCAATAAACTGTGCATTTACTCTTACCGAGCTGATTTTCTGATTGTTGCGCACGATGCGCGCGTCTGCTCTGATCTCATCCCAATCTTCCGGCAACAGCCCCAGGACTGCATTCACATCAAAGCTGTGGAACACATCTTCAAAACCGTGCCACTTATTCTGGATCACCCTCCAGGAAAAACCGGTCTGAAAGATACATCGCGTCATTTCGGCAAGAAACCGGCTTTCATCGACCGCGGCGACGGCCCCCTTCGGTTTGATAGCGTCTGATAACAGCAGGTGTAGCGCATCCACACCTCCCTTATGCAACACAGCGCTATGGTATATCTCGTCAAACTTCAACATTCATGACCCGGCTATGATCCTGGACTTAGTGAAAATATCGGTTCAAAACACGGTAGAGGTAAAACGCGTCCAAGTTTCCGGCCAACTCTCGGATGGAGTGCATGGCAAAGGTCGGCACACCCACATCCACGGTACGTACGCCCAGATCTGATGCTGTGATCGGGCCTATCGTACTGCCACAACCCATATCGGAGCGCACCACAAACGACTGTACCGGCACATCAGCCAGCTCACACCAGTGTTTGAACAGAGCTCCGGTTTCACTATTGGTTGCGTATCGTTGATTCGCGTTCATCTTGATTACCGGCCCCTGATTGATGATCGGACCATGATTCGGCTCATGCCTGTCCGCATAGTTGGGGTGAATAGCGTGTGCATTGTCAGCTGAAATCAGCAGGCTGGAAGCCATCATGCGCGCGAGCTGTTCACCACCATCACACAAGCGCCCTAATACGGACTGTAAAAAGTTACCCTGTGCACCGGCAGTCGAACTGCTACCTACCTCTTCATGATCTGTGCAAACCAGTAGCGCATTCTGTTTACCACTGCTATCCAGTAAAGCCATCAGCCCTGTATAACAGCTAAGCAGATTATCCAGCCTTGCCCCGGCAATAAATTCATCCTTCAGGCCAATCACTGCGGGTGCCTGCACATCGTAAAAACTCAATTCGTAATCAAGTATCTTTACGGCTTTCTGATCATCAGCTGTGCCCTGCCGATTAAGCATTTCAAGCAGAAGTGCATTAAAATAGCCATCGTATGTTTCAATGCCTTCGCTCAATCGCATCAATACCGGCGGCAGATCAGTCTGTTTATTGATCTTGCGGTTATCGTTGGCTTCACGGTCCAGATGAATCGCCAGACTGGGAATCATCGCAATCGCTTTTTCCCAGTCGATCAAGCGCTGCCCTAATTGTCCCTGCTCATCCAGATAACTGATACGACCTGCCAAAGAGAGATCGCGGTCGAACCAGGGGTTAAGAAGGACACCGCCATACACCTCAACACCGAGCTGCAGATAACCGTTGGTGGTGACTTCAGGGTTGGGTTTCACTTTCAGGCATGGGCTGTCGGTATGAGCACCCACCATACGTATTCCATGCTCAACCAGAGGCTGGTTTAAGCGAAATGCAATAATTGATGAATCATTGCGTGTCACAAAACAGGCCTGATCAACCTGCCCGCTCTTCACATCCCACTGCTCTTTTTCCGACAAACGCTTAAAACCTGCATTCTCCAGTTTCTCAACCATGGTTTGCACAGCATGAAAAGGTGTTGGAGACCGTTTAATAAAATCCAACAGACCTTTTACGAATTCTTCGTTTTGCATCAGAGCCCCTACTGCTAAAATATTTCTAATGCTCAATGGTACCTAGTTTCAATTAGCAAGTGCAACTCTGTGTAGCTGGGCTCCATGTTGTTATGCCGCATGTTTGAGATCACAGACTCACATCCAAAGTCCGGAATTCAAATCCGGACCTCGGCTACCGAGAGATAACAAACAGGTTTGAGTATTATTTCAGGAATATCCTCTTTCGTAGACCCGGATGGATTGATGTGCCCGGAATCATTCACAGAGAGCTAAAATCAATCAGCGCTTCCGCTCTGCAATAAGTACCGTAGTTGCCTACTCCATGGATATGCTTATAAGCAAATGACCATTTGCAGGCGTGAACGTTTTACCGCTGGTAAATACTTCCGCCCGTCCATCTTTGCTGACGCTAAATAGAGCAACGGCTTTATCTTCGTGCTGCTCCTGCCAGCGGGCAAAAGTGTATTCTTCCGACAAATGTGTACTGTGAATGGCATAACCTTCTTTCAGGCGTGAAGAGAGGGATCTGAAGTTCTCATGTTCAGAAAACAACCTTTGGCCGAATGATAAATTCGTATAGCGCGATACTTCATTGGCTTCGTCATCGGTATTGCTACCCAGTGTAAAAGTATTAGCCGCACCGAATTCGTTGCGATAACGCATACAGGCAAGCGAGTTGACATTGTCTCGCCACGACAGTGCCAGCATGCCTGTCAGGCCTACCATATCGAGGTGTCGGTCAGCGTGCTCGGATACGGCATTTCCATAATAAACCGCCAGACCATCCATGCGCGCTTTGCGTGTGTTTTCCCAATTGCTGTCTACAAGTAGCACGCGCAAGCCATGTTTCTTTAATGCTTTACCGATTTCAATGGCCAGGTTGTTGGCTCCGATAATCAGAAAGCCATGACCATCCGGTTCGGCAACATGCAAAGCCCTGGCAAGCCAACGGGCGCTCACACTTTGCAAAACCACAGTGACAATGATGACCAGGAAGGTCAATGGCACAAGCATTTCAGCTTGAGGTACACCAATTTCTTGTAAATGCAGGGCAAACAGAGCCGATACCGCCGCAGCAACAATACCGCGCGGTGCAACCCAGCAGATCATTGCACGCTCCTGCCAGCTTAAGGGGGAGCCTATCGTTGAGAGCAGCACGCTGACGGGGCGAGCGATAAATTGCATGCCGAGCAGAACCACGACAGCCCCCCAGCCCAGCATATTAAAATCGGCCCATTCAATACGTGCGGCCAGCATGATAAACAGCCCGGAAATCAGCAGTAGACTCAGAGACTCTTTGAAGTTGAGAAGCTCTGCGATATCGACATCTTTCATGTTGGCCAGCCAGATACCCATAATCGTGACCGTGAGCAGACCGGATTCCTCGGCCAGTGAATTCGACAAAGCGAACAGGCCGATGAGCAGGGACAAAGCCCCGAAATTGTGCATGTATTCAGGCAGCCAATGACGGCGCAGAGCCGTGCCCAAAAGCTGTCCGCCGAGTGCACCGAGTGCAAAACCAGTCACCAGAATCTCACCGAATACGATGGCGGTATGTCCAAAGGCCGAGCTTGCCGTGCCTGCAATGATGAATTCATAGACCAGCACGGCAAAGTTAGCGCCGATTGGATCGATGATAATGCCTTCCCAACGCAGTACATTGGCAATGGCTGCGGTAGGCCGCACTGTGCGCAGCAAGGGAATGATCACAGTCGGGCCAGTGACCACCGTGATGGCACCAAACAGGAAAGCTACTTCCCAGGAGCATGGCATAGCCCAATGGGTGATGGCTGAAATGATCAGCCAGGTTGCGACTGCACCAATGGATACCAGACGCTGAATGACTCCACCGACTTCGCGAATCTGGCTGAAGTGCAGGGTCATGCTGCCTTCAAACAGAATGATGGCGACAGCCATGGAAACCAGAGGAAACATCAATTCGCCAAACATGGCATCCGGATTGAGCAGGCCTATGGTTGGACCTGCAATGAGACCAGCAATCAAAAGAAATAAGATGGCAGGAACTTTCAGCCACCATGCCAGAACCTGTGAGGCGAAACCGAGTACCAGGATACCGGCCAGCATGGTCAGGGTATGCACTTCCATGAGCTCTCCTTGCCCGACTTAGCTTCGTTCGTGATGACGTGAACGTCCGGTCATTCCCACATCATGCTGAGAACAGTCTGAACTAACAACACTGCGCATGCTGTATGCGGACTGGCTCACAAGATAAACTAATCCAGGCCCCTCTTTTCTAAAGCAAGCAGCTCTCCTCAACCGCTCTTGCCTATGTCTCGCCAAACTTGTTATTATTCTATGCCTAAACAAGGTGATATAATAGTTCACTTCAAGGATAAAATACCAATTGAAAGTCCAAAGCAATTTGAAAACTAGCGTATCCGAACCATTGCCAACAACAGACCCGCGCGGAAATACACAAAATGAGGCTCAATATTTTGAGACCGTGATCATCGGTACAGGCTTTTCTGGCTTGCTGGCGGCTGTACGTTTGCAGAAAACACATTGTAATGACTTCCTCATGTTAGAACGAAGCCCTGAGTTAGGCGGCACCTGGCAGATCAACTCCTATCCCGGAGCCGAGGTGGATATTCCTACCAGCCTCTATTCCATCTCCTTTATCCCCTACCCGTTCAAGAAAACCTTTGCCCCGCAAAGCGAATTGCTCGCATATACCAACCATATCATCGAGAAATTCGGCTTAAGAAAACAGGCAAAAACGAACCAGACGGTCACCAGCCTCAGCTATAATGAAAGTGAATCTTTGTGGCATATCGAGACCGAATCGGGCGAGAGCTATAGCGCCCGCTTTGTGATCGACACCAGCGGTGTGCTGGCCAACCCGCACATTCCCAGCATTAAAGGCGCGGAAAGCTTCACCGGCCCGAAATTCCACGCAGGCCACTGGGATCACGTTGTCGCTTATGAAGGTAAACGTGTCGGCGTGATCGGCTCGGGATGTTCAGGGGCTCAGATCGTTCCTGCCATGGCCGACAAGGTAAACCGTTTAACTCTGTTCATGGGCAAGGCGCAGTGGATTCTTCCGCGTTCAGACCGGCAATACAGTGCTGTGGAGCGCTACCTTCGCACGCTGCCGGGCATCCGCCACATCATCCGTCTGCTCGTCTTTATCTTTTACGATATCCGCTTTATTGCCTTTCGCCGCTATCCGATCTTCTCAAGAGTCGCTCCGCTGATGAAAAGTTATTACAAAAAACGGCAGAAAGAGCATCTCGAAAAGTACATTAAAGATGATGCATTGCGTCAGCATATGATGCCCGATTATGAACTGGGAAGCCGGCGCGTCATACCGAGCAATACCTATCTGCCAGCACTGGCCAAAGACAATGTCGATGTGGATATCAGCGGCATTGAATGCATCACACCTACAGGTATTAAAACAAAAGATGGCAAGGATATCCCTCTGGATATCATCGTCTACGCTACAGGATATTACGCCTATACGAATATGAAAAGGGCGCTGACCTTTCAGGTCTATGGTCTGGGTGGCCGCAATCTCAATAGCGAATGGGAAAAAGATATAGCCTCGTATAAGGGCATCAGCGTGTCCGGTTATCCCAACTACTTTAAAGTGAATGGCCCCAACACCGGCTCCGGGCACAGCTCACAAATGTCTTATATGCAAGTGGCGACCGATTATATCGTGCAAGCCATCACTGCTGTGAAACACGATAAAAGCATCAAAGCCATCCATCCCAAACAGCACCTTCAGGATGCATATGTCGCACTAATGAGGCAAAAAATGCAAAAAACAGTTTGGCAAAATACCAGTGTCACCGCCTTCTACAGAAAAAACATGAACGAAGAGGTCACCAGTCTCTCACCTGAACCGGTGACCGGCTTTATCTTTTCCCGTAAATGGTTTGATTTGAAGGATTATGATTTATTAAAGTGAAGAGGCGAATTCGGGAACACACTGCCGAATTCAAATCCCGGTAAACAGAAAATCCAGTGCGGCAATAATTTCATCCCGATAACTTCGCACATTGCCAACCGGTTCACCCAATATCCCTGCTGAAACAGCAGCCAACTCCGCTGTAGAAAGTACAAACCTTTCGCCATTAATTTCAACTACAGGATTCAGATGCCGCAAGGGTTTGGAAATGGACTGCAACGTATGAAGCGGGGCTACAACCCGCGTTGCCAACACATCAAGAAGGTCAGCCTGAGCATCGAGCAGGTATGGAATAGAAGTATGCGTTTCGGGATTCGGGTTTCGGTAGACGTCAAACTGCGCCATCAGAACTGCCGCAGCCCGTCACTGAATAGCCCCTGCTTTTCGATACGCTGGTTATACGCCTTCACAGCCTCGCTACTCTCCGCCAGCCATGCCGCCCTCTGCTTTTCGCGCAGAATTTCCACGAGAGAGGTTTCCAGTGTTTGAGAGAGATTAATATCCATTGCTTTCGCCTGATCAATCAGGCGTTCATCGATTCGAAGGTTAACTGCCCGTTTTGTCGGTTTACTCATTGTAAGCCTCCGCCATTAATGTGCGCATAAACTATACGCACATTACATGAGCCCACCATGAACCGTCAAACAAACCATGATTATCGTTATTTCATACTGAATTCAGACCAGAAATGTGGCTTTGCAGGACCTGGCCCCGACTATGCACAGCGGTTTTCTTGCTATGCCGCATTCACCACTTACACTGGCATCGATTATGTCACTCGTGCGATCACTTTCTCTCATTCCACCTGCTACATCCGACAGATGAGCATGGACAGAAAATCGCCACGCTTGCTTAAGTCCAAATCAGCTGGATTTAGGTTCAGATATTTTGAGGATAACTACATGAAAATTAATGTTGGAAATCACTGCTGTCCGGTTAAGCATGGATGAGCGTCATTTGCCGGTGACCAGCTGCTAACATTGGCTTTCCGGGAGGCTCTTTCTCGATCAGTAGTTCGAGGAAATCTCGTCGGTGCATGATATTGGTTGTCACCAGCCTTGCG
>JAJFLE010000031.1 GCA_021772835.1 Mariprofundus sp. | reverse complement strand
ATACTGCACCACCGGTCAGTGACAGAACTTTAGTAATCGCAGCAGTCAACGTGGTCTTGCCATGGTCAACGTGACCAATGGTACCAATGTTCACATGCGGCTTGGTACGTTCAAACTTTTCCTTTGCCATGATTTACTCCTACACATATTTCACTACATATATTTAAACTACGATGCATAACCGCGAGCGGATATTCATCTAACTGGAGCCCAGAGCGAGAATTGAACTCGCGACCTCATCCTTACCAAGGATGTGCTCTACCCCTGAGCTACCTGGGCCAAACTCCAATGCCAGCAAGGCAAATGGAGCGGGTGGCGGGAATCGAACCCGCGTCATCAGCTTGGAAGGCTGAGGTGCTACCATTGTACCACACCCGCATACCCGAAGAAGCCCAAGGGAGCATCTTCAGTGAACTGGTGGAGAGAGCTGGATTCGAACCAACGTAGGCTGAGCCAGCAGATTTACAGTCTGCCCCCTTTAGCCACTCGGGAATCTCTCCATGCTACACGCCCACTAAGCACCTCCCTGCAAGCAGGTCAGCCCGAAAGGGCGCGCGATTATGTACTTTTACTGCGCCATGTCAAATGACGCACCCAAAAATACGGTTTAACTGGAGCCGGCAACAGGAATCGAACCCGTGGCCTGCTGATTACAAATCAGCTGCTCTACCATCTGAGCTATGCCGGCAAGGGTGGCGCATCATAGCGACCATTGGAATGAACTCAAGCACTAATTAGAAAGGGGCCTTCTTTCCACCAGATAAGCCTTCCTGCATCAGGAAAAACACGAGGCTGAAAACATGCTATTTCTTCTTCAAATAAGGGATCACAACAGGAGGAACCAGCTCAGAAACATCGCCGCCCATACTGGAGATCTCGCGAATAAACCGGGATGAGACAAAGGTATAGTCTTCACGCGCCATGACAAAGACAGTTTCGATGCGCTCATCCAGCCTGCGATTCATCGTGGCCATCTGAAATTCGTATTCAAAATCTGAGGCTGCTCGCAAACCGCGGAGTATTGCATCGCCTTTATGCTCATGTGCCAAACCGACCAGTAGCCCTGAAAAACGCACGGCTTTGACATTTGGCTCACCCTTGAATGTCTCCTCTACCATGCTCACGCGTGTCTGCACATCAAACATCGGCTTCTTATCAGGATTGTCAGCCACGCCGACCACGACGCGATCAAACATCTTCAATCCACGTTTGACCACATCAACGTGACCCAGCGTAATGGGATCAAATGTACCTGGATAAATAGCTGTCCGCTTCACGATTGTCCTCCATGAAAAAAACCAAGCGTAATATACTTGCTTCCATTTGTATGCTTTCCAGCGTTCAGAACGCCTGGCCAGACCCCAGGTAAAATCGCCATCGTTTGCTGGCAAAGCCGTATGCCACATCCCCCCGAAGCGTTCCTTTTACCAGCCATCGCATTGTCCAGCGAAAACCACCTCCGGAACCAATGGCCAGACCTCTGGTTACCGATGAGCCCACTCTGCCACCTATCTTTCCGATATCGGTAAACGCAACCACCTGGAAGTTGGAGCTCTGCCTGATTGGGAAGCGCCCCTCAAGCGTGCCATAGAGATAATTCGTACCCTGCAATTCGCCCGGATAGTAGCCACGCAAACCATCACGGTTTCCAATATCGAACACGCCACTGCGCAACACATCGCCAGTTATCAGGCCTCCGTTCAGACGTATGTTTAATGTATGCTGCCCCGAAAATGCATAATAATTGCGCCATGAAGCTGTATGACTATAAACGTTTACTGTTGAGCCAAGTCCTTTGTGAGCAAGCGACCCCGAGTAGGAAAATGCGCTTCCTGACAGCCAGGTGATTCGATCATCAATCAAGCTATAACTCAGGCCCGTTACTATTGCCCTCATTCTGTTACCAACCACATTGGCTTGCGGCGCTCCGGAAAGAAACTGATACGTCGCATTTGAACCCGTAAAACCGCCCGTGATACTCCAACCTTCACCCGGTACATCACCCAACGCATAATTTAAAAGAACGGAGGCGCTTTTGCCTGTCTGCCTGTATTGGGCTGCATGAACACCTAGATTATATGCATCAAATACTGAACTTCCCCAGTTTCCGCTAACGGATATACCCAGCTTCGAATCTGCCACCCTGCGCCAGTCATAAGAGGCCGCATAAGTGGCGCCACTTACGCCAGAGAAGTTTTTCCCGGTGTTGCGCGTGTAGCCCAGGCGCGCATGATGATTCAAACCCCAAAGATTGTATTCATCAACGACAAGCGATGCGGATGTCACACCATTATCCTTGCGATTGGCCTGAGGAAGCACCCATAGTGACCAGCGCTCTTTGACACGCACCTGCACGCTGCCATTCTCATCCGGAGCTGCGACAAGAACTTCGCTGAATATGCCCAGACTCCGCAATCGTCTTTCTGCATGTTCTGAAAAATCGTCTTGCCAAATTGCTCCAACGGCAAATGGCAACTCACGCAGAACCGTCACCTCTTCTGTACGCTTTAAGCCTTCAACCTCAATATTACTGACCATCGCAACAGGCGCTGCAAGTGCATTCCAGACAAAGAGGACAGACAGTAACAGCAGGAGATTGATCTGGATAATTCTTTGCATACCGTTATTTTATAGTTACATCCATGCGAGATACAAGCTAAGGCTTCCACAGCCCGGATTCATTGATGATTGCAGTAACATTTGCGAATGGCGTCACATCAAAGGCCGGGTTATTTGCAGACACTCCTGAGGCGGCGATGCTGACCTCTTGAAGCTGGCCGAAAACATCTACACCATCCACGTGCAATACTTCATTATCGTCTCGCTGTTCTATCGGTATATCGAAGCCAGTAGGACACCCCACATCAAATGTCGATGTCGGTGCCGCCACATACATTGGAATGCCATGCTCTCTTGCTGCCAGCGAGAGCCCATAGGTGCCTATTTTATTGGCCACATCACCATTAGCAGCGACACGATCCGCGCCAACCACAATAGCATCCACTTTACCCTGCGCCATCATCCACGCGGCAGCACCATCTGCCTGAATCCGGCAATCAACCCCTTCCTGATTCAGCTCCCAAGCCGTCAAGCGAGCTCCCTGCAGGCGCGGGCGCGTCTCATCAACCCATACAAATGGTTTTTCACCGGCATGGGCCAGGTGATAAATCCCCGAAGTCGCAGTACCCCAATCCACAGCTGCCAACCAACCAGCGTTACAATGGGTTAAAATACGGCGCTCACCAACAGCCAAAAGCCCGGCCATGATCTCGCCGATACGTTTGTTGGCACTTACCTCTGCTTCCGCATAAGCATCAGCAAAATCAATCATATGTTTCAATGCAGGGTTCTCTTCGGCACAAAACTGCATGGCATCACAAGCATGAAACAGATTCACAGCTGTTGGTCGTGTTGAACGAAACCTCGGCAACCAAAAGTTGAAAAAACGGCCTCTATCCACCTTCCAAGCCAACGCCAGGCCATAAGCAGCCGTCGCACCAATAGTCGGCGCCCCTCGCACCTGCATTGTTTCAATTGCAATAGCCACCTCTTCAGGGTCCAGACTGACCACCTGTCCAAAACGATGAGGCAACCAGCGCTGTTCAATCCACTGCACACCACCGGACTCCTGATGCCAATTGACAGCTCGTTGATTAATTTGACCTACACGCAACGAAACTCCTTCATAAATGCATATAACTGTTTGATTATAAAGAACTTATGATCTAAGCCTTCTTAAAACACCATCAAGTTCTGCTGGACGGGTATAGGATATACGCAGCTCGCCCGAGCCGCTTTTCTTGCAGATAACCTCGACCGGCAGCCCCAACTTTCTAGTCAACTCATCCTGAAGGGCTACAACATCAGCGTCCGGCCCTGGCTTCACCTTACCGATAGGGTCTTTTGCTGCTTTTTTCGCCTCTCGCTCCATTTGACGAGCACTAAGACCCTGTGCCAGACATAGCCTGGCAAGTCGCTCGCCAATATGCGATGGCAAACCAACAAGCGGGCGCGCCTGGCCCATGTTAAGTTCCCGCTTCCCAATCATTTCCTTAATTAGCGGTGAAAGTTGCAACAGCCGAATAAGGTTACTGACCTGTACGCGTGATACGCCAATTTTTTCTGCGACTTGCTGCTGTGTACAGCCAAACTCATCCATCATGCGTCGATAAGCACGTGCCGATTCAATCGAAGTAAGGTCATCACGCTGTTCATTTTCGATAATTGCCAGCTCTAATGCCTGTAAGTCATCAACATCCCGAACTACGGCGGGTATCTCTTGCAGGCCAGCAGCCTGAGACGCACGCCAACGCCTTTCGCCAGCTATCAGCTCATAACCATCCCCTTGTGGTCGCAAAAGGATAGGCATCAACACCCCTTCCTTTCGTATCGACTCTGTAAGTGAGTCAAGTTCATCATGTGAGAAATGTGTGCGTGGCTGATATTTGTTCGGCTTAATCCTCGAGATCGGAATCTGGGATGCCTGCCTCATCACCTCGGCAGTGGGTGTATCTGCCAACAATGCGCTTAATCCACGACCAAGACCCCTATTCTTTACTGCTGACATAGTCTTTACTCCCCCCTAAACACTTCTACGGTGCATCAATTCCTGAGCAACCGCCAGATAGGCTTGGGCGCCCTTTGATTTTACATCATGGTACATGACAGGCACACCAAAACTTGGTGCTTCAGACAACCTGACGTTTCGTGGAATTGTGTTTTCATATACCTGAGAACCAAAATAGGCACGAACATCCTGCTCCACCTGAACCGAAAGGTTATTCCTTCGATCAACCATTGTGAGTAAAATCCCTTCCATATTTAGCCTTGGATTTAAACCACTACGAATTCGCCTAATGGTATCCATCAATTGCGTTAACCCTTCCATCGCATAAAATTCAGTCTGCAGTGTCACCATCACAAAATCAGCGGCAGTCAGCGCATTTACTGTAAGCAGACTAAGTGCTGGCGGACAGTCAATAATGACGTGATCAAAAGCCTCCCCCTGAAAACCAGAAAATGCATTTTGCATGCGTTGTTCACGACCCTGCGCATTGACCAACTCAACTTCAGCGCCAGCCAGATCCATCGTGGCAGGCAATAAAAACAGCCGATCACAACCCGTATTAATCATTGAATCTACCAGTAGTATTTCGCCCATCAGAACATCATATGTACCCGAAACAACCTGCTTCTGATCTACGCCAAGTCCAGAGGTGGAGTTCCCCTGAGGGTCAAGATCAATCAACAAAACTCGCTGATCCAAAGCCGCAAGTGAGGCTGCCAGATTAATGCTGGTAGTTGTTTTACCAACACCGCCCTTCTGATTCGCCACAGCCATAACTGGGCCCATTCCATGATGTTTCACGTGAAACCCTCCACCTCAGTCAATCAAGTAATCCGATAACAACGAATACACTGAATATCGTTCTGATCACCCTTAATAGCAACAGAATGCTCTGCAATCAGATTCCAGCCATCGACATGCTTCGGTTGATGTGAAAGCGGGACAGGAAGCACGGCAACAGCCCCTTTGTTGACATGTGGGGTACACATCTGCAACAAAACCTCTTCATCCGTTACTGCTCTAGCTACACAAACATCCACATTCAGACAAGGTAGGTCATTTATATCGGCATCATAAACTTCAGCTGATAGCCCTAGTTTTCTGACCACATGGCGAATGAATTCCGCTCTTTTCTTCCTTCTCTCCACCAACACACCAGTCAAGCCCGGCTTGGCAATCAGCAATGGAATTCCAGGAACTCCCATTCCACTGCCGATATCTAACATGCGGCCATCATCTGGTATCCACTCCGCCATAGCCAATGAAGGCACAATAAAACGCTCGTAAAACAACTCAGCATCGGCAATTGATGTCAGATTTAACGCCCTCCTGAACTTCATGACTTCCTTAACATAGTCCTCAGCTGACATTATCTTTCCTCAAATAGAGCATTAAACTAGTAATGGCCGCAGGCGTGATGCCAGAAATTCGCGACGCGTGCCCAAGCGTACGTGGTTTAGCTTGTACCAACTTCTGGCAGCACTCAATGCTCAATCCTTTCACTGCTGCATAATCAAATGCATCGGGAATAAACTGTTTTTCAAACCGTTGAAACCTGTCTACTTCCATTTGTTGTTTATCTAAATATCCATCGTAGTGCACCAAAGCCAAAAGGCTTTTAAAGTCACGCGCATCAAATGAATCAAAATCAGCCAATAGCTTAAGAGCCTCGCCTGGCTGCACATCACTCCTATGGGCATAGGAAGCAATATTCATGGGCTGTGAAGGTACCGGGAGAGAAAGGCTACCCAAGCGATCCTTCCAAGCTTTACCTGTTCCAACAACCGTATTCTGTGAGGCCAACACCCCCCTCTCTAACCTCTGTCGCCTAGTTTCATAACTATCGCAACGGCTCTGGCTGTAAAGTCCAAGACGAATAGCAGCATCTCCCAGGCGCAAATCGGCATTGTCTTCTCTTAATTGCAGACGAAATTCTGCCCTAGAAGTAAACATTCGATATGGTTCTGTGACACCCTTGCTCACCAGATCATCCGCCATGACACCCAAGTAGGCTTCAGAACGGTCTGGAACCCACGAATCCAACGACACCGCACGCGCTGCAGCATTAATGCCAGCCAGTAAGCCCTGAGCAGCTGCCTCTTCATAACCCGTAGTACCATTGATCTGACCTGCATGAAACAAACCAGTAATTTTTTTACTTTCTAAAGTTGGCTTTAACTCAGTTGGATCCACATAGTCATATTCGATCGCATAACCAGGGCGGATAATATTTGCCCGCTCCAGGCCTGGAATCGCACGTATAAAGGCCCACTGTACATCTATAGGTAACGAGGTGGATATACCATTTGGATACACCTCGTCATGATTGCGCCCTTCCGGCTCAAGGAAAATCTGATGGCTGTCTTTATCTGCAAAACGAACCACTTTATCCTCAATGCTTGGGCAATAACGTGGCCCAGTGCTGTCAATCTGACCGGAATACATGGGAGATCGAGAAAGGTTATTACGAATAATATCATGAGTCCGCTCGTTGGTACGAGTTATCGCGCATGGAATCTGATCCTGAAGCACCTCATTATGCAGCGCTGAAAATGGCAATACGTCTACCTCCCCCTGCTGCATCTCCAGCTCACTCCAAGCGATACTTTTCTTATCCAACCTTGGAGGAGTCCCTGTCTTCAATCGACCAAGATTGAATTCGCGCCTATACAGCTCATCCGTCAGACCATGTACTGGTGCATCTCCAGATCGACCCGCTGGAATCGTCTTCTCCCCAACATGAATCAGACCGCCCAAAAATGTACCTGTAGTTAGCACCACTGCGCCTGCATAATGCCGCACATCAAATTCATCAATCGCGCCACACACTTTGTCGCCATCAAACAATAACTCTGAAATTGTACCTTGATGCAGATGAATATTCGGGTGTGAGTCCAGAAGCTGACGCATCACCATATGATAAATCGTTCTATCACACTGCGCCCGTGTTGCCTGAACAGCTGGCCCCTTGCGCCGATTGAGAACCCTGTATTGAAGCGCAGAGCGGTCAGCCGCTATACCCATTAGGCCACCAAGCGCATCTACTTCATGCACCAAATGACCCTTACCAATGCCACCAATAGCAGGATTACATGACATTTTTGCAATTGTATCGAGATTCTGAGAAATAAGCCTTACCTGTGCACCACGATTTGCTGCCGACCATGCGGCTTCACAACCGGCATGCCCTGCTCCAACCACAAGCACATCAATTTCATCTGGATGTTTCACGTGAAACCTCTCTAATATATCATCCCACTACTGGGATCGGAAAGCGTAAGGCTAAATGTATTCTGCACAATAAAAAAGGGAGGCCATTGGCCTCCCTAATTCGGAAAAGATACAAATCAACCCTTGCTACTACGCTTTTCCATAAGATCATGCATGATTGGAGAGAGGATCAATTCCATAGCGAACATCATCTTGCCAGCTGGCACCACTAAAGTATTACGACGTGACATAAATGAACCACTCAACATGGAGGTCAACCATGGGAAATCAATACCCCATTTCTCAGGTTTACGAATACGAATAACAACTACACTTTCATCTGGAGTAGGTACGTCGCGAGCAATAAACGGGTTAGATGTATCAACAAGCGGAACGCGCTGGAAGTTGATATCAGTGTTAGTGAACTGCGGTGTAATGAAGTGAACATAGTCATGCATACGAGACAGGATATTTTCCACCACGGCTTCTGGTGAATAACCACGCATTGCTGTATCACGGTGGATTTTCTGAATCCACTCCAGATTTACCACAGGAACAATACCCAGCAACAAGTCAGCGTATGGCAAAACCTCTTCTACACCACCATGAAGGCCTTCATAGAACAACAGGTCAGACCCCTCACCAACATCGCGCCAATCAGTGAAACGACCTGGCTCAACGCCATAAATTTTGGCCTCTTCATCATCATGAATATAAGTACGGGCCTTGCCAATACCAGTTTCGCCATATGCCTTGAATAGGTCGGCAATGTTATCAAACAGGTTGGCCTCATCGGAGAAGTGGCTTAGACGCTTGCCTGCAGCTTCAAATTCCTTGGATTTTTCGCGGAATTCATAACGATCAAAGCGGTGAAAGCAGTCGCCCTCTACAATTGCAGGTGTTACATTTTCACGTCTGAAAATATGTTCGAGTGCGACTTTAGCTGTGCTGGTACCGGCTCCGGAGGAACCCGTTACGGAAATAACTGGATGTTTTGCTGACATGCTGTCTCCCAAAAAACTCTTTTAAAACAAAGGTTTAGTTGATACTATGTGCATCAAACCCCTCATTTCCCCTCATTTTCATTTTCAAAAGGATGGCCATTATGACGTAAACCCCCCCCTGGTTTCAAGGAGAAAACTAAAACTCCCATACCCCTTACCTATTTTCCGATACAAAATTCAGAGAACACATGGTCAAGAATATGCTCAACATCACCGATACCGAGAATACTACCAAGCAGTGACCATGCACGCCGCCATTCCATTGCAGTCAACTCAAGTTTATCTTCATCGTAAACGGTGAGCAGTCCGGCTTCCAGGTGTATGTTACTGTCAAACAAAATACTTCTGTGCCGTTCGCGAGTAACCAAAAGCCCCTCATCAGCAAGACTCATATCACCAAGCTGATTCGCAAGTCTATCCCTCAATTCATCAAGACCATGACCAGCTTTGATACAAACTGAGATAAAGTGATCAGGAATATCATCATGCTCCAGATCTATCTTATTCATCAGAAAGACATCAGTATGCACTAAGGGCGTCCAGGTGTCAGGCCTGCTGGCGTCGGCTACGAATATAATAGCATCGGCCTGGTGAGCTGCCAGGTGGGCCCTACGCACACCTTCCTGCTCGATAAGATCATCGCTCTGCCTTAATCCCGCAGTATCAGCCAGACGAACCGGAATCCCGTGCACTTCAAAATCAACCTCAAGCACGTCACGTGTTGTGCCTGGTGTATCGCTGACTATGGCTCGATCCCGTCCTGCCAAGGCATTCAGAAGACTGGATTTGCCAACATTCGGCGCACCAACAATCGCAACAGTAGCTCCATCAAAAAGGCGCTCACCGAGTTGCGCTGTAGCAAGTAACTTTTCAATAGGTTGAATAATCTCATCTCTCACTTTGTCAGCAAGGCGATTAAAAAACAATTCTGGAATTTCTTCTTCAGGGAAGTCTAGGCTTGCTTCGACATGAGCAACCAGGCTGGTTAACTTCTGCATCAGCCCTTCTATGTGCTGGCCAAATGCTCCCTGCAATTGCCTCTGCGCCTGTTTGCCAGCTCTCACTGTTGCAGCATCAATACACGCGGCAACCGCTTCAGCCTGAGACAGATCAATTTTACCGTTCTCTACAGCCCGGCGTGTAAACTCGCCGGGTTCTGCAGGCCTGCACCCGAGTTGATATAGCCTGTCCAGCAGCGCACGCAGCAATACAGGGCTGCCATGCCCCTGCAATTCAATCACATCTTCGCCCGTATAGGAGTTTGGACCGGGAAAATAGAGGCTCAATCCCTGATCAAGCACATCGCCATCTTTATCCAACCAAGATGAAAGTTGCGCGACCCTGGGTTGAATTTTTCGATGTCCTGAGACTATGGCTTCAAACACACTTAAAGCACAGGGCCCCGAAATACGTATGACTCCTACACCGCCGCGACCTGTCGGTGTGGCAATGGCTGCAATTGTTGTGTGATCTGGCAAGTTAATCGACGTTCATCCTCTTCATCACCATGCGCTGCTGTACAATAGAGAGAACATTGTTCACGACCCAGTACAGCACAAGGCCAGCCGGGAAGAACAGGAACAGTGCCGTAAACATGAACGGTAAAAATTGCATTACCTTGGCTTGTATTGGGTCAGGTGGCTGTGGGTTTAAACGTTGCTGAATAAACATGGAAATACCCATCAACACAGGCAGTACAAAATATGGATCCTGAACCGACATGTCCTCGATCCAGCCAATAAATGGCGCATGACGCATCTCGATGGACATCAACAAAACTTTATACAACGCAAAGAACACAGGAATCTGAATGATGATCGGAAGACATCCGCCCAAAGGGTTAACCTTGTGTTTCTTGTACAGCTTCATCACTTCCTGACCCATGGCCTGGCGGTCATCACCAAGCTGCTCTTTCAGGCGAGTCATCTCAGGCTGCAGCTTACGCATAGCAGCCATCGACTCGTAAGATTTCTGGGTTGGATAGAAAAACAGGATCTTGATGCATATCACCAATACGATAATACAAAACCCAAAGTTACCCAGGTACTGGTAAAGCCATTCCAGGAAGCTGTGCATCGGCTGTGAAATAGGTGCAAACCAGCCAAAGTCAACCGAGCGCTCAAGCTCAGAGCCTGCAGCCTCAAGAACAGGGAGTGATTTAGGGCCAACAAACATCCTAGCGGCAAAAACAGCATCTCTACCTTCAATGATTCCATCATCGATCAAACCGGCCTGGTAAGAGCGTCCGTCACCTTTGAAGTAATAAGGGTAATCCTGCTCAGGGTTGGTGATCAGAGCAGCAATAAAATAACGATTCATGATAGCAGTCCAGCCACCGATGGAAGCCATGCGCTCAGCACCCTTATCGTCCAGATCACTATAATCAGGTTCTACCAGCTTTCCATTGAGCAACGCGGTTGGTCCCATATGCTCATAAAAAGTACTGGCTTCTTTATCCGGGTTACGCTCCACCACCTGGCGATACATTTTCATACCAGATCCATCGATGATTCTGTCATTGATATCAATAACATAGGATCCTTCGATCAGGCTAACCTGGCGTTGCCATAAACGACCATCATCCAAAGTGGCTTGCAGTGATATACTGCTTGTTCCCCGCTCGATTGCAGCAAACGGTGTCGTAATTCTTCTACCCAGTACACCGGCGTTTGCATAAACAGAATGCCCATCGTCCATATGCAGAATAGCTACATTTTTTGAATCAGCATCCAGTGTTTCTTTATATTTGGTCAGTGATGCATGAGTGAACCAACCCTGATTATTGATGGTCAGTTTCATCAAATCATTACTGATATTAAAACTGACAGCGCTCACTGCTGGTTTTGCCTGAGTTGTCGTGCTCGGTGTAACGGCACGTGAAACAGCAGGGACACTGATAGAATCAACAGCTGGAGTTCCTGCCGTCAGTGCAGGCAAATCAGCAGCAGGTGGGGTCAGGTCAGCAGGGTCTACCGAAGCACTGTGCCCGACAACCGGTTTGCTTTCCTCTCCTGGAAACAGCGCACCCCAGCCCAGCAGGACCACCATCGACAATGCAAAGGCCAGAATCATATTCCGTTGATCCATGTTATTTCTCCCTCAAACTTTTAAGACCCCTGTGGTAATCCACTTCCGGTACCGGGTCATATCCACCTTTTGAAAACGGGTGGCAACGTAACAGACGTTTTACAGCAAGCCAAACACCACGTAAAACACCATGGCTCTGAACAGCTTCAATAGTATATTGGGAACAAGTGGGTGTGTGAATGCAATGCGCTGGCATCACTGGTGAAATACAGAGTTGATAAAATCGGACAAGTATAAGAACCAGTTTGCGCATGAGTTAAACCTATTTGTTACCGTACTGGCTAATACTGGCTAAAGCTTCAGTAAAGTCATGTGCGGCGTTTTTCATCTGTGCGGCGTTTACACTAGGAATCACCAAAATATCAACATCAGCAGTGAGATGACTCTTCCTGAAGACATCCCGCAACTGTCGCTTCAAGCGATTACGTTGCACGGCATTGCCATATTTTCGCGAGACGGCCAGACCCAAACGCGAATCTCCCAAATGATTTAATCGATAAACCAATCGAAAAGCTCCAAAGCTAATCCTTCTGCCTTTTCGCATGGCAGAAAAATCGGCTTTGGAGCGTAATCGAAGTGTTTTAGGAAAACGCTGATTCAGATCTATTAAGCTGTAAGGCGCGCACGGCCTTTAGCGCGACGACGACTAATAATCGCACGACCTGAACGGGTTGCCATACGTGCACGGAAACCATGACGGCGTGCGCGGCGAATTCGGCTTGGCTTATATGTAAAGCTCATTGTGTCTCTCCTGACTCATTAAAAAGCAGTGGTTAAAAAAGGGTCGCGCATGCTAAATACCCTATGATCAGTGTCAAGTAATGATATCTAAATATTAATCATACTGGATGAAGGGCAGTAAGCATGTACTATTGTGCCAATGATAGAAACAGTTGATCGTCCGCACTGGAATATAGTTGCGGAAAAGTTAATGGATGAGGTACCAGCATCGCGATTTGATGCCTGGATTCGTCCTCTTACAGCACAGTTTGATGACCATATTCTTACAATTAAGGTCCCAAGTCGATTTTTCCTTGATGGCCTTAAAAACCATTATGGAACCCGCCTGCATGAGATAAGTTGCGAATTGCTTGGTGATAATACTCAAGTTCATTATGAAATTGATCCTACTTTGTCCATGCGTGAAGAAAAAGATAATGAGCCAAAAAAAGCATCTTCTTCCTCCAGTGTTGATGGGTTCATTGACCCTCGTTTCACCTTTGAGAATTTCGTCGTTGGTTCCGGCAATGAATTTTGTCATGCGGCCAGTCGAGCAGTTGCTGATAAACCCGGTGAAATTTATAATCCGCTTTATCTCTATGGTGGAGTGGGCCTTGGTAAAACCCATCTGATTAATGCTGTAGCAAATGAGTTGATTAAAAAAGACCACACTCGTATCGCCTATCGCACAGGTGAGAGGTTCACCAACGAGTTAATTCAAGCCATCCGTAACGGATCTACTGATGCATTTCGTAACCAATATCGTCAAGTAGATGTTCTGATCATTGATGATATCCAGTTTATTGCAGGGAAAGACCGTACCCAGGAAGAATTTTTCCACACATTTAATGCCCTGCATGAAATAAAAAAACAGATTATCCTCACTTCAGACCGCAGCCCCAGAGAGCTTACCAACCTGATGGAACGTCTGCGTTCCCGTTTCAATTGGGGTTTGGTTGCTGATATTCAGGCACCTGATCTGGAGACACGTCTGGCGATTTTATCAAGCAAAGCGGAATTGGCCGGTGTTCATCTGGATAAAGATGTTGCCCATCTTCTGGCATCACGCATCACCAATAACGTACGTGAGCTGGAAGGGGCATTAACCCGCCTTACAGCCCACGCAACCCTGACCGGTCGCACTATCGATATCGATTTTTCCAGGCATGTATTACGTGACCTTTTGCACGAAGAAGTACGCGCCATATCGGTTGAGGATATTCAGAAAAAGGTAGCATCCTATTACAACATTAATATACGCGAGATGTCATCGAGTAAACGCACACGAACCGTAGCTTTTCCACGTCAGATCGCGATGTATGCATGTAAAGATCTGACAACAATGTCACTGCCGGAGATAGGCAGTCATTTCGGAGGAAAAGATCACACTACGATTCTTTACGCAGTTAGAAAAATTGAAAAGATGCGTAAAGACTCGGATGAGTTTGATGATGAAATGATCCGGATAATAGGACTTTTGAAGCAGTAATTTGGAAAAATACTTTATGGGCTGAAAAGGTGTGAGTCTACACCCTGACAGCCTGTGGATAATTTGAGTATAAAGTCGATAAACGATAAACTTCGGCTCAATATAATAAGTTATGCACATACTATTCACATGGTGTTCGAATTTAACTCACACTATCTGGCTATGGAAAGATGAAGGGAATATTGAACAAACAGTAGTTCTCCACACTATCCACAACACCTATGATGATGAATAGATTTATGGAATTAAAAGGGATTAGGGAGTAGGTATGAAGATAACATTGTCCAGAGCAGCATTATTACAAGCTATTCAGCGTTGCCAGAGCATTGTGGAAAAACGCCATACCATTCCAATTCTGGCAAATATTCTTTTGCAGGCAGAAGGCAATAAGCTGCATGTCACAGCAACAGATCTTGAAGTTGGAATTCGAAGTCAGGCTGAAGCACAGGTTCACTCCGAAGGATCAGTTACCGTTTCAGCACGTAAGATTTTTGATATTATCAAAGAACTGGATCCTGAGCAGGATGTCAGTCTGGAAACGGGTGATGCCTTTGTTGCCATTCGTAGTGGTCGTTCGCGCTTTCGTCTTTCCACCTTGGCAGCCAGTGAATATCCATCCATGACTGAAGATCAAAGTCAGGCCATGATCAGCCTGACCGGTTCCATGCTCTCCGATATGGTAGCCGCAACAAGCTTTGCCATGTCCAGTGATGAGACACGAAAATATTTAACCGGCACGCTCATTGAAGTTGATGATCAGCAGATGTTGAGATTAGTCACAACCGATGGTCACAGGCTGGCTTTGTCAGAAGTACGGTTGGAACAATCAGTACAGGCGGGTAAGTGTATTGTTCCGCGCAAAGCCATCATGGAGATTCGTAAACTGTGTGACGAATGTCCGGATCAGATTGAACTTTCGCTTGGTGATCGCCAGATTCGTCTCGTTGCCGGTTCCAATATTCTTACTTCAAAGTTAATCGATGCACGCTTCCCTGTTTATCAGGATGTGATTCCGGTTGGAAATCCTGCAAGAGCAATCATGGCCAGAAGTGAATTTGATCAGGTGTTGCGTCGCAGTATGATTGTAGCCAATGAATTTACGCATGATGTTCGTTTAAACTTCTCCGATAAGGGATTGGAGATTTCAGCCCATAATACTGAGCAGGAAGAAGCAGAAGAGCATATTGCTGCGGATTACTCAGGACAGGAAGTGGCGATTGGATTTAATGGCCGCTATCTGAGGGATACCCTAGGTGCAATTCGCTCGGCTTCTGTTCGTATCGAGTTGAAAGATGAGCTCTCCCCCGTACTGGTCTGCGGCGATGATGGTGATGGATCGCGTTATGTGATCATGCCGATGAGGATCTAAACAAAAGGTGTCACAACAACAGGCAGAACTGTTATCGGCAACCCCGCTTTTTCTCCTTGAAGTGAAGGTAAAACAACTGCGTTGCCATGATGAACTGCTCTGGTCCTGTTCTCCGGGTTTAAACCTTATACTGGGTGCCAATGGTTGTGGAAAAACCAGCATGCTTGAGGCTGTGTATCTGATGGCGCACGGACGCTCATTCCGGCAGGCACGTGATCCATTCCTGGTGAAACGCGGGGAAGAACGTTTTTATATTCATGGTAGCTGGAAGCGCTTTGGCCCGATGAATTTGTCGGTTGCAGGGCGTCGTGGACAAACATCTGTACGTTTACAGGGCCGGGATGTGCAGCGGCGCAAAGATGTGAGTGAAAGTTTTCCGGTGCTGGTGGAAGCACCACAGGGGCGAAAAATCATCGATGGAGTGGCCGGAGAACGAAGGCGCTGGCTTGATGCACTGGTGATGACCTGTTATCAGGGAACCGCTCTACAATACACCTCTTATCTGCGCGCAGTCATGCAGCGTAGTCGTCTGCTCCGGAGGCACGCCACATCGGATGAACTTGATGTTTGGGAGCATCAGATCGTTTCGCATGGCCTGCCTATTATTCAGGCGCGTAAGCGATTGATTCAGGAGATGAATGAATTCCTGGCGGATGAGATAGAATTAACTGAAACACCTGTTAGCCTGGCAATAAATACGGATTATGATGAACAGTCATGGTTGGCTCGACTAAAAGAGAAACGTGATGGTGATTTGAAATCAGGTGGCTTGCGTTTTGGACCCCATTGCGATGCATTGAAAATCGCATTTCAGCAGCGGGAAATTCGCAGTGCCGGATCGCGCGGGCAGCAAAAACTGGCGGCCATTGCTATAAAGATGGCAGAATGCGGGATGTGGAGTCGTTATCGTCGCTTGATTCCCGTGTTATTGCTGGATGACTGTCTGGAAGCGCTCGATCACAGTCGTCAGTATAAAGTTTTAAAACGATTGGAAAAAAGCCCTGCCCAGATTTTAATGACTGCGCCGGATGGGGTAAATATCGTATCTGATATCAATATCAGTATCCAAATGTTGAGTGTGAAGGGTTTGCATGAAGCAGGCTGTTCAATGGTTTTGGAAGAGAAAACAATTGTCGAAATGGGAGAAGCTGCATGAGTGCTACTGAGCAACCGGAAGAATATGGTGCCGATAGTATCAAAGTCCTGCGAGGACTTGATGCGGTGCGCAAGCGTCCTGGTATGTATATCGGGGATACCGATGATGGTACCGGTCTGCATCATATGGTGTTTGAAGCGGTAGATAACTCCATCGATGAAGCCCTGGCAGGTCATTGCAACAAGATCGAGATTATTGTCCACTCCGATGATTCGGTGACTGTGCGCGACAATGGTCGTGGTATTCCGGTATCCATCCATACCGAGGAGAATCGTTCAGCCGCTGAAGTGATTATGACCGTGTTGCATGCAGGTGGTAAATTCGACAGCAACTCTTACAAAGTTTCCGGTGGTTTGCATGGTGTGGGCATCTCAGTTGTAAATGCACTCTCCGAAACACTGGAGCTTGTCATACGTCGAGAAGGCCATGTGCATTATCAGAAATATGAAATGGGAGAGCCGGTAGCGCCCTTAAAAGTCATTGGCACTGCTACGGGAACAGGTACGGAAGTACGTTTTCTACCGAGCCTGGAAACTTTTTCCCATCGCAATATGTCATTTGATATCCTCTCCTCCCGTTTGCGCGAACTCTCCTTCCTGAATTCCGGTGTGCATATTGAAGTGATTGATGAACGCACGGATAACAAGGTGGTTTTTGAATATGAAGGCGGTATTTCAGCTTTTGTTCAACACCTCAATCGTACCCGCATACCATTGCACCCTGATTGTGTTGGCATGACCATGGAAAAAGATGACGTGGTTGTTGAGTTGTCCATGCAATGGACTGACTCCTATCAGGAACACATCTTCTGCTTTACCAATAATATCCCGCAGCGCGATGGTGGTTCTCATTTGGCTGGTCTTCGTGGTGCGTTGACGCGTACCATTAATAATTATGCTACAGCCAACGGTTTGGCTAAGAAACTCAAGGTAAGTCTTACCGGCGAAGACTGCCGTGAAGGGCTGACCGCTGTGCTTTCAGTCAAGGTTCCTGATCCGAAATTCTCATCACAGACCAAAGACAAGCTGGTTTCATCCGAAGTACGGCCCATTGTGGAAAGCGTGGTCAATGAAAAATTGGCTGAGTGGTTTGAAGAGAACCCGAAAGAAGCCAGGCGTATCGTGGGCAAGGTCACTGAAGCTGCCACCGCAAGGGACGCAGCACGAAAAGCTCGTGATCTGACCCGCCGTAAGGGTGTGCTCGATATATCACATCTGCCGGGCAAGCTGGCGGATTGTCAGGAGAAGGATCCTGCACTGTCTGAAATTTATCTTGTGGAAGGCGACTCTGCTGGCGGATCGGCCAAGCAGGGGCGCGACCGTAAGGCACAAGCGATTTTGCCGTTAAAAGGTAAAATTCTGAATGTAGAAAAAGCCCGCTTTGACAAGATGCTCTCCAGCCAGGAAATTGGTACCATGATTACCGCGCTTGGTACCGGTATAGGTAAGGACGATTTCGATATCTCCAAGCTGCGTTATCACAAAGTTGTCATTATGACCGATGCGGACGTGGATGGTGCGCATATCCTTACGCTGCTGCTGACCTTCTTCTATCGTCAGATGCCGGAAATCATCGAGCGCGGTTATCTCTATATTGCCCAGCCGCCACTGTATCGTGTCACACGCGGAAAAAAAGCGCGTTATATTGCCAATGATAATGAGCTGTTTGAGTTCCTGCTTGAGCATGGCTCTGAAGGCAAAGCGTACTTCAGCAGCAGTAAAGCCGAGCTTATGTCCGGCGAACGCATGCAGACAGCCATACGTAGTATTAACCGTCTGCAGAATTTGCAGGCCAGATTATCCCAGCGCATTGATGGTACTGTGCTCAAGTTCCTCGTTGAGAGCGGAAACACCACGATCAAGATGATGCGTAACCGTGATGAGTTGACCGAGCGTATGGATGCTCTGGATCGGGCATTCAAGCAGGCATCACGTGCTGATGAGACATTAAGCTACAAAATTCACGAGGATGAAGAAGATGGAAGCTTCTGGGTTCAGTTCCAGCGTCGCGACCATGGCCGCGTAATGATATCAAGGTTGAATAAAGACCTTATAGGTACCGCTGAATTTAGTGAGGCTCAGAAATTGTGCGCATCACTGCAGAACCTGGTGGATGAAGGTGCTTATCTCACCCATGGCGACAAGAACTGGTCTATTTCCCATTTCGATGAACTGGCGGCAACCATTGAGTCTGAAGGCCGCAAAGGTTTGGCGATTCAGCGCTATAAAGGCCTGGGTGAGATGGATCCGGAACAGTTATGGGAAACCACGATGGATCCGATCAATCGCATATTCAAGCGGGTAACTCTGGAAGATGTGGTTAATGCCGATGAAACATTCTCTACACTGATGGGTGATGCGGTTGAGCCGCGCCGCCGTTTTATTCAGGACAATGCCCTGAAAGTGAAAAATCTCGACGTATAAGGAAAGAGCTGTGAGCGATAAACAATCCCTGAGTTATGCTGATTGCGGCGTGGATATTGATGCCGGAAATGCCTTTGTTGGCCGAATTAAAAATGCTGTAAACAGCACCATGCGCCCGGAGGTGCTTTCCGGCCTTGGTGGTTTTGGTGGTCTGTTTAAACCGGATTTTTCCGATATGGAAGAACCTGTGCTGGTATCCGGAACCGATGGTGTGGGCACCAAATTATTACTGTTGCAGGAATATGATAGGCCGCATGTCGCCGGGATTGATGCGGTGGCCATGTGTGTGAATGATCTTGCAGCTCTTGGCGCGACGCCTCTGTTTTTCCTGGATTACCTGGCAACAGGAAAACTAGCCGGTGAAACACTGGCTGGTGTGGTTGAAGGTATTGCCGATGCTTGCCGCACCTGTGAATGCTCGCTGGTGGGTGGTGAAACAGCTGAAATGCCGGGCATGTATGCACCGGGTCACTACGATATCGGTGGCTTCTGTGTTGGTGTGGTGGATCGGCCGAAGATGGTGGATGGCAGCAAAATTACCGCTGGCGATATCATTATTGGCGTGGCTTCCAATGGTCCGCACTCCAATGGTTTTTCCATGGTGCGTAAGTTACTTGAACTTGGTGAAGCCGATTTGAATAACGATCTGCTTTCCGATGGTCGCAAGGCTGTGGACGGTGTTCTGTCCCCAACGCGCCTCTACGTCCCTGCTGTGAATGCACTGATGAAGTCCGGTGCGGACATTCATGGTTTCTCACATATCACCGGTGGCGGCATGTTTGATAACTTTGAGCGTCTGTTAACTGAAGATCTGGCTGTAACCGTTGATGTTGCATCCTGGCCTGTGCCAGCTGTATTTGAATATCTTCTGGGCTTTGCCGATGTAAAACGCGATGAACGCTATCGCACGTTTAATATGGGCATCGGTTTTGCGGTGGTTCTGCCTGAGTCTGAGGCAGAAAAGGTGGAAGCTGTACTGAAAGAAGCTGGTGAAACGACGTATCGAATTGGACACGTTCACAAGCGGAATGCTGATCCTGTCACTTTGATCGGTTAACAACATCTGAATCTGAATGAATAAAGGGCAGCTTTTTGGCGCCCTTAGTTTTTATGTAAGATGTTTAACAGATCACGCGAAAGGGCTTCCACCCTTTGATTACACAGGGATAGCAATGAATCGCGACAAACTTGAAGCTGCCTCAAAGCAAGGCATCATCAGCAAAGATCAGGTCGAGGCGCTGCTCTCTTTCTTTCAGGCAGATACGTGTGTTTCAGACCAAAATAACTCAGAAGAGCATATGAAGTTTGTACGCAGTTTTGGTGATGTATTTATCACACTGGGCATCGTGTTTGTGGCCGTGGCATGTGCACAGATCAATATGATGACATGGCTTAATATCATTCCCCTTTTGCTATTAATCGCTACGACAGAGTGGCTGGTTCGTGGCCGTCGCCTCGTGTTGCCAGGCATCGCACTGCTTATTTCGAGTTTGTATTTTGCCTCACAACTCGTTGAACTATCCATGCTCAATTACGGACTGATAAACCTGATATTCCTTACCGGCCTGGCAGGCCTGTTTTATTGGCGTTATAAGATCCCGTTCACGCTATTACCTATCGCGCTCGGATTCATAGCTATGACCAGTGTGATCATCGAGATAGACCTGTTGAATGCACAGTATGTGCTTACGCTGTATGGCCTGATTATATTTTGTGTGGCGATGTGGTTTGATTCACACGATATTATTAGAAAAACCAGGTTCAGTGATTCTGCATTTTGGCTGCATCTGCTTGCGGCGCCGCTCATTGTGCATGGGGTAATGGTGAGTTTGCTTGCAGCAACAGACTCATTACCGTTTAAAGAAGTTCTGATGATTACATTCTTTAGCATCTTTTTTTTACTGGCCCTGTATGTTGATCGCCGGGCACTTCTGGTATCAAGTCTGTCGTATGCGATTTATGCTGTTCTCGCGCTTTCGAAAACGAATGCCTTCGATGTTGAAAATCTAACGCTTTTGATTATTGCTGCATTCGGGGCCTTTATTATTTTCTTTGGCACATACTGGTACAAGATTCGAAATATTGTATTTTCAAACACGGGCAAGTTTGTTGTATCCAGATATGTGCCTCCGTTCATAGAAAAATGACGGTTACGGTTTGTGGCATAACAAAGCTCGCTTGGCTAAACTAAGAAGCGTGGATATTTTGGAATATGTCGCTGTGTTTTGCCCTTATTGTGGTGAAAAGAATGAACTGACTATTGAACGTACGGACTCAGCGCAATCTTATGCCGAGGACTGCCAGGTCTGTTGCCGCGGTATGCTGATTGAAGTCACTACATTCGACGGCGCTATCGACGTATCCGTTCGCCGTGAGGATGATTAATAATTCAAACGGCTGTACACCATCGAACACACTGTAATATGTTAGCATAAGCCTCTGCTTGCTTTCTGATGATGATGATTAAAGGTTTGCTGGCAGTGATTATTGTATCAATAGCTAAGACGGGTGATTTATGAACTCCAAAACAGTCGCGATCATGGCCTCAGGCCGTGGTACCAACCTGAACGTAATTCTCGAAGCGGTGAAAGCCGGTCTTTGCCCGGTGGATGTTCGTCTGGTGATTACTGATAAAGGCGATGCACAAGCGCTCGATATAGCACGAGCGGCAGGTGTGCCGAATGTGATACACGTGAACCCGAAAGATTATAAAGGCCGTGAACAGTTCGATGCTCAATGCGCCGATCTGTTGGACAGACATGGCTGCCAGTGGATCGTTCTTGCCGGGTATATGCGGATTCTATCCTCTGCTTTCGTTCGCCGTTTCCGTGGCCGCATCATCAATATTCATCCCTCTATTCTGCCAGCCTTTGCCGGCGCCAGGGCGGTTGAAGATGCTCTGGAATACGGAGTGAAGGCTTCAGGTTGCACTGTTCACCTTGTCGATGAAGTACTCGATGGCGGCGCTATCCTTGCTCAGGCGATTGTACCGGTATTCGATGACGATACCCGCGATTCACTGCATGCCCGTATCCAGATCGAAGAGCATAAGATCTATCCGGCAACGCTGAAGCGTATGGTTGAAGAAGGTTTCAGTGTTGAAGGTCGAAGGGTTATCTGGGCAGGTAAATAATCTTCAGAGAGGATTGTGCTGACGACCTATAGATCATCCACTGATTCGGGCTCGTCGAGTAGAATATTATCCAGACGTTTTTTGAGAGCCGGGTCAGCCCCTGACAGAGGTAAGCGAATAAAGAACGTGGCACCCTCACCAAGCTTGCTCACTACCCAGATATCTCCGCCATGGGCATCTACAATACGTTTACAGATGGCAAGTCCAAGGCCTGCACCTTCACCCTCTTTGCGGCAACGTGCATCGTCAGCACGAAAGAAACGTTCGAACAGATGCTCCTGCTGTTCTTCTGCAATACCTGCCCCTTCATCGGAAATGCTGATGATGGCTGAGCCATCCATGACCTGGCCCGACAAGTTGATCGTGGAATGTTCGGGTGCATGCTTAAAGGCATTGGAAAGTAAGTTCATCACGGTGCGTTCGATCTGGCTTGATTCACCCATGATCTCAAGGTCGTCTTCAATTTCCATGTTCAGGTTTACATTCTGACTATCAAACAGGATGAGATGCTGTTGCCCCACTTCCTGCAACAACAGGGAGAGATCAACAGGTGATTGTACCATTTCCAGCTGTCCTGCATCTGCACGGGCGAGCGTGAGCAGGTCGTTCACAATTTGCTGAATACGATCAATGGTTCCCAACTGTTGACGCAGAATCTGTTGGTACTCTCTTTCTGTGCGTGGGTGGCGCAGGGCTACTTCGATTTCACCTTTAAGGATGGTCAGTGGCAGGCGCAATTCATGTGAGGCGTCGGCAGTAAAACGTTTCTGCCCCTGGAAGCTGGCTTCCAGATCGGCAAACATCTTATTCAATACCCGAACCAATACCCGAATCTCTTTATCCTGCGATTCGGATTGCAGACGTCGGGTGAGGTCCCCCGCAGCAACGCCGCGGGCAGTAGAAGTGATCTCCTGGATAGGTTCCAGGGCACGCTTGGCCATGTAATAGCCAGCTGCTGCACTGATGACAATGGAAACAGCCCCCAGAATACCGCCGAGAATATACAGCAGATTGAATACAGCCTGAATATCACCAGTGCTGTGGCCGAGGATCAGGGTCGCAACTATGCGATCAGCCCGGTGAATCGGAAATGCAATCACGCGCACATTGTCTTTGTTCAGCAGTGATTCAGTAGATGCGAATGATGGAGTACCAGTTCGAAATGCCTGGCCGAGTGCGCGGCTTACATCGTTGCCACCTTTGTCGATCAGGGAGCGGTCAGAGCGAAACAGGATCAGGCCATTGGCCCCGATCAGTTGCACTGCACCGGGGTAATGATTGGCAAAACTGCTGAGGTGACCGGACCAGAAGTAAAACGGTGAGCTTTCCAATTCATTAGCCAGTGATGTGGATTGGCTAATCATCTGTTCATCTACCTCGTAATACACACGATTGGACAGGGCTGTGTAGAGTACCAATCCGGCAAACAGCAAAATAGCCAGCTCCAGTCCGATGTATAACATTGCCAGCCTGCCGCGAAAGGTACGAAACAGGTTGGACCGGATCGAATTGATAATGCTGATAGGGTTAAGAGTCAGTTGAGACTCCGCTTAACATGGAAACATTCCATCCGCGTTAGGCCGGTGGCGAGTCATCGCTGAGCAGGTAACCCTGTCCGCGCAGGGTATGCAGCAGTGCCGTTTCGTGGCCTTTATCAATTTTGGCACGCAGGTGGCTGACATAAACATCAATCACATTGCTTTCCGGATCGAAATTCATATCCCAGACATGTTCACCGATCAGTGTGCGCGACAATACTTTGTTGGGGTTACGCATCAGGTATTCGAGCAATGCATACTCTTTGGTGGTCAAACGAATGGCTTTTCCGTTGCGGGTGACACGACGGCTGATCGGATCAAGTTCCAGATCGGCAATAGAAAGTATAGGCGATTTGCTATCGGACTGACGGCGCAGCAGTGCACGTACGCGCGCCAGCAGCTCTTCAAAAGCAAACGGTTTGGGCAAATAATCATCGGCACCGGCATCGAGACCGCGCACCTTGTCTTCCACCGAATCTCGCGCGGTAAGCATCAATACAGGTGTTGCCACACCGCTGGCGCGCAGTTCACGGCATACGACGATGCCATTTTTTTTCGGCAGCATAAGATCGAGAATGATGAGGTCGTAATCATTCACCTCGGCCAGAAATTCGCCGTCTTCGCCGTCATATGAGACATCTACAGCATGCCCCTCTTCCTTCAGACCTTTCTGAATAAAGTGGGCTACACGTTCTTCGTCTTCTACCACCAGTATCTTCATGCGGCTTACTGTAGCATTTAAGAATAGCCTGACAAAGCAGAGTATTCATGTGAGCCATCCATGGCTCAGCAATTGTGGTATTTGTATGCCACAATTGCTGAGCAAAAGTAAAATCGCACTTTTGTTTCTGCATCGAGAATAACTGCATGGAAGCAGTTATTCTCAGGTAAAAATTGTATGATGCGTGAAGTCTGAATGCGGAGGCGAGCCATGGATTTCAAGATAAAACAAAAAGAGAGAGTCTATCAGGGATTTTTTGCCATGGATAAATACACCGTGGAGCATGATCGCTTCGATGGTGGAAAACTTCAGGTGACACGGGAAAACATGGAACGTGGGGATGCTGCTGCATTGCTGCTTTATGACCCAAAGGCTGATGAGGTGCTATTGCTTGAGCAGTTCCGCATAGGGCCTGCAGCACGTGATGACAACCCGTGGCTGGTCGAAATTGTCGCAGGCATTATCGATGATGGAGAAACGGCAGAAGAGGCGGTAGTCCGTGAATCGCAAGAGGAAGCAGGCTTTGTGCCCTACAACACCCGCTTTCTGGGCCGTTATTACACCACGCCCGGCGCATGCTCGGAGCGCATCGATCTGTTTCTTGGGCTGGTTGATAAGCATAGCCCAGTGTCGGAAGGAGGAGGCTGCGACCATGAACACGAAGACATCAAAAGCTATTGGGTGAGTCGCAGAATGGCTCTGGACTGGCTTGCCGAGGGGAAAATAGCCTCAGGTGCCCCGATGCTGGCATTGTTGCTCAGTTTTGGTTGGCAGGGTGTTGTTACTGATAATGAGGGCTGATTTCTACGGGTTCAGGTTGATGTCCAGCTGTTGACCATACTTGAGTTGGGAGACTTTGCAGCCCTGTGGCAGGAATGGAGCAACGGCTTCAACAGCAGGCTTGATCCAAGCCCCCTGTTTTTTATCCGTAGCATTGAAAATTATACGGGAGGGTGTCCGTCCCATCTGTTTTAACTTATCCAACGTCAAAAGAGTTTGATTGATAGCTCCGAGTTTGCAGCCGACGACCAGCCATATTTCGGCATCGGGCATGGCCTGTATCCAGTCGCTGACTAACCAGTTGTCGGTGATCGGCACCATCAGACCGCCGACTCCCTCGATCAGGGTGATTTCCACATCGGATGATTTTTCTTCGCACCATGCTAGCAACTGTTGCGGGTCAATTGACTTGCCTTCCGCGTCTGCGGCTTGTGAAGGAGCTGCCGGTGTAGCGAACTGGTAGAGACAGATGTCATTCCGGTTTTGCAGGCTCTGTGCGGCAAGCAGGGTTTGAACATCTTCATTCTGTCCGTTTTCATCCAAACCACATGCGACCGGCTTTAAAGCTCTGACGATTTCATTTTGATTCAATAGCGATCGCACAGCCGAAGCAGTGACCCAAGTTTTACCCGCATCGGTGTCGGTGGCGGTAACGAAGATCAGCATGCGATTACCTGTTTTTTACCGCAGAGTTTCGCAGAGTAAAGACAAATCAGGGAGTAAGCAGACTTGTGATTTTTGACATGAGCATTGATTCTGCATGACGTACCATTTTTGTTTGTCCCTCTGCGAAACTTTGCGTCCTCTGCGGTGAAATAGGTTCTAGATGCCATTGATGTTCAGATCCCCTTCCACCTTAATCGGAATCATGCCGTCGCGGTGTTCGAAACCTTCCTCTTTGTACCAGGCCTGAGCATACAGCGCTTCGAAAGTTGCACTGACCCGCCCATCTTCACCTGCGTATTTTTCCCTGTATTTTTCATCCAGCTGTCTGATCAGTGCGCGGCCATATAAACCATTTTTGCGACCACGAATGGCGGCAGCCGATGCACCAAGCCCTTTGAGTTCGCGTACCAGACTGATGGTGTCCGGATAGGTCAGGGTAAACAGATCAGCATCAGTAACCGGCGTTTCAACCGCAAGTTTTGTGACCGCATCACCCAGACTCATCACATCGGGGAAGGGTAATACATGTCCGGCATTGTCCCTATCAATTTCAGCCAGAGCTTGCCTGAGTTCAATCAGGGTGCGACGGCCAAAGGTGGAGAAGAGTATCAATCCACCCGGTGCCAGCACGCGGCGCATCTCTCTGAGCATAAGTGCCGGATCGGGAACCCATTGCATGGCCAGGTTCGAGCAGACCAGATCAAAGCATCCCGATTTAAACGGTAAAGAAACCGCATTACCGGTCGCATGATGGTGACGGCCATGCCACGGCAAGCGGCGGCCATGGCCTCTACGGGTGGTTGCAACCATAGGTTCAGAGAGATCGAGTCCGGTAATGTCAGCTTTTCTGAATTTGCCGCGTAACAGGCGTGTGAAATAACCGGTGCCGCAACCGATATCGAGGATGCGTTTGGGTTCAAGCCTGGTGAAATCAAGATGGGCAATAAGGCGGTCGCCGATTTCACGCTGCAATACAGCATGCTCATCGTAACTGTTTGATGCTGATGAGAATGAGCGTTTTACCTGCTGGGTATGGATATGTGAACTTTTCACTGTGAGTGCCACCATGTTTGTAGGGTTGAGTTAAACTGTTCCGGCTGAGTTAAAAATGGTGCATGCCCGCAAGCGGGTAAAAACAGCTGTTGGTTGTCGGGGATGTTCTGAGCCAGCCAAAGGCTGGCAGCACAGGGTACGATGGCATCTGACTCACCATGAATCAGCAGTGTTGGCTGTTGAATGTCTTTGACCAGTTCACGCAGGTCGAGTTGTTCAAGCAGTTCCATGCCTGCTTCTAAACCCTGCTTACTCATCCTGTTTTCACGATCCACTGCCGACTTGGCCAGTTGATTGTAATCACTGCGACCAAGCCCATCTCCATGCAGCATCAGTGCAAAAAAGCGGCTCAGTATTTTGGGTGAAGCCGCTGTGACGGCTTGATTGAAACCATTGAACACCTCATCACTGCTGCCGTGGGGCCAGTTGCTGTCAGTCCGGAACCGAGGGGTTGTTGATACAAGTGCGAGACCGGCCACACGATCGGGGTAACGATGAGCCAGTTGCATGGCCAGCATGCCACCCAATGACCAGCCAACCAGCAGGCACGGCTCTTGCGGCAACTGTTCTGCTATGGTTTGTAACCAAACATCGGAACTCAGGTCTGCTTCACCGCCATGACCTGGAAGGTTGATGAACTGCGCATCGGCAAAGGTTTCCATTTGCTGAAACCAGATCTGTTTTGATTGTGCCCAGCCATGCAGAAACAGCAGAGGTTTCATAAGATTGTCCTCAAACACTGGATCAGTGCATGCAGCTGTTCCTCTGTATGTGCTGCGGTGATGGTAAAGCGGAGTCTGGCGGTTCCTTTGGGCACAGTAGGTGGCCTGATCGCAGGCACAAAAAATCCGTTATCAGCCAGCGTGCTTGCTATCTTCATGGCCTTCTCATCACTGCCGATGATCAACGGTTGAATGGGCGTATTCGATGGCATGAAATCAAGCTCTGCTGCCGCCTGTTTAAAATATTCGAGTCTGTGATGCAGTAGGTTTACCACTTCACCTTTCTGGATGATGGCCAGTGCCGTTTCTGCAGCAGCAATGAGGGCAACAGGCAGTGCGGTGGAATAGATCATGGTTCGCTGCCTCTGTTTTAATCCTTCGATCAGCTCCGTTGTGCCCAGAATAAAAGCACCGTAGGAGCCGAAAGCTTTGCCGAAGGTGCCGACTTCGATCAGTCGTGCATGCCCTGCAATACCTGCAATATCGGACAATCCTTTGCCGGATTTCCCCACAGCGCCTGTGCCATGCGCATCATCAATAAGCAGCAGTGTATCGTGTGCTTCGGCCAGTTGTAGTAGCTGTGTTACATCAGCGCAGTCACCATCCATGCTAAATACACCATCGGAAACAATGATGCGATTTCTAGCGGGGTGTTTTAACAGCTGTTGCTCAAGTTGCTCACTGTCCAGATGGGCAAAACGATGTGACTGGCTGCCTGAGAGACGCACACCATCCACTAACGAGGCATGATTAAGTTTATCGGAGAATGTATGGGTAAAACGATCTGCCAGTGCCTGCAACAATCCGAGATTGGCCAGCATACCGGAACCGATAATCAGGCAGGCTTGATAACCCTTCCATGCGGCCAGTTTCAGTTCCAGGCGATGCAGCATCGGATCATCACCGGAAACCAGACGTGATGCGCCGCTGCCGACCGATTCAGCCAGTGCGCCTTGTGCACCCATGCAAACAGCCGGATGAAAGCTCAGCCCCAGATAATCGTTACTGGCGAAGTTGATCAGTTTCCTGTCACCGAGGTGAATGAACGGGCCATCGCGCCTTGAGGCGACAAAGCGGCGAAGCCGGTGGGCTGGAGGTGGTGCAAACCAATTGCGGGAATCTGGCATATCCGGCATGCTGGATGGCATGAGCAAGCTGTCAACCCAATCTACCATCATGGTTAACGGGCTGCGTGATCTGCTGTTTCCACCTGCCTGCCAGTTTTGCCAGCAGCCCCTGGATTCCGGAGATCATCTGCAGGTTTGTTGTGCGCACTGTTTTGAGCAGATCCACATCTGGCCAACCGCGGTTTGCCAGCGTTGTGGCAATGTCATGCCGGAAAGCATGGTTCCGGGGCCATGTGGCACTTGTCTTTCACATCCGCCTGCACAGAGCAGAACAATGAACCTGTATGTTTACGCAGGGCCGGTTCGCGATGCGGTTCTGAGCTGGAAGCTGCAAGGACGTGACACCGGCATACGCTGGCTGCTGGATGCAGCCATCCCACGCCTGCGTCAGGAGATAGCGTCGGATACACTGTTGTTACCTGTGCCCATGCCACTGTCACGCATGCGTAAAAGCGGCCAGCATCATGCTGCCAACCTCTGCCGCTGGATGGCAGGTGAGCTTGGCTGTGGCTGGCAGTGGCAGCTGCTCAGGCGCAAAGGTGAACAGCCAAGGCAATCAGTTTTGTCCGGTGCAGCACGTCGAAAAAACCTGCGTAATGCTTTTGTGTTATCTGACGACTACGTGCAGCGAGTAGGTGATTATGCCTCAATCTGTATCGTGGATGATATTATGACCACTGGAGCCACCCTGCATTTTGCCGCACTAGCCTCCCGGTGTTTGGACATTCCGGTTTCGGTGTTATCACTTGCACGCACCAAAAAGAGATAGGCCGGTTCATTGCATCCGGCAATCCCACAAAAACAGAAAGCTGAATTGCAGGATGCATTTTTCAGTTTTTTACATAGGATTCAATCATGGCAAATGTAGAACTTTATTCAGGCGATTTCTGCCCCTATTGCGTACGCGCTAAAGCGCTGCTGGAAAAGAAGGGTGTGGCATTCAGCGAGTATAATATCCGGCGCGATATTCAAAAGCAGAAAGAGATGCTGGATCGAACCGGCGGTGCCCGCACCATTCCGCAGATTTTCATCAATGATCGACATGTCGGTGGTTGTGATGAACTTTATGCGTTGGAAAAGAAGGGTGAACTGGACAACTGGTTAAAGGACTGACGATTTATGTGTAATACGGATCAGCTGCTAGAGAATAATCGCCAATGGTCGCAGCAGCGGCTGCTCGATGATCCGGATTTTTTCAAACGGCTCTCCGAGCTGCGGGCTGCGGAATTTCTCTGGATTGGTTGTTCTGACAGCCGGGTGCCAGCCAATGAGATTATTGGTCTGGAGCCGGGCCGTGTATTTGTGCACCGCAACGTCGCCAATCAGGTGCACCATACAGACCTGAATTGCCTGTCGGCTGCTCAGTACGCTGTCGATGTTTTGAAGGTGAAACATATTATTATTACAGGCCACTATGATTGTGGCGGCGTACGCGCAGCCATGGAAGGTCAACATCACGGCATTGTCGACAATTGGATTCGCAGCATTCGCGACACCTATATGTTGCACTACGACGTATTGGAGAGTCTGGATGAATCAAAACGCCTGGATCGGCTGTGTGAGTTGAATGTGATTCGGCAGGTGGATAATCTTTGCCATACCCGCATTGTGCAAAATGCCTGGGCGCGCGGCGATGCATTGTCCGTACATGGCTGGATTTATCGCCTCAAAGATGGTCTGCTGCACGATTTGAATGTAAGTAAAAATTCTCCCAAAGATGTGGCACCGATGTATAGAGTGACCCCGAGTGAGAGTAGTTCCTGGCCTGTGGCCAGCTAAATAAATCCGTATCGGCTCAGCTAAACAGCTGTTTGGCGATGAGTACCCAACTATCATAATCGAGCTGTTCCGGGCGTTTGCGCGGGTCAATGCCAATGGCCTCAAATTGTTCTGGCGTGATTGAACCTCTGAAATTATTGGCAACGGTTTTTCTACGGTGGGCAAAACCCTGACGCACGGTTTTCTGCAAGAGATCAAATTCACATGCCGGCGTTTTGCCATGCGC
>JAJFLE010000004.1 GCA_021772835.1 Mariprofundus sp. | reverse complement strand
TGATATGGCCCGCAAGCGCGTCTACTGGAGTGTTGTTTCATTCCTGTTTGTCAGTTTGATCGGGGGTTGGTGGCTGTTCATGGAGTCGGCAGACCCGAATATGAGTAAGTGGGTTGATTCATTCAGGACAGAACGTGTGCTGGTTGAGGATGATGATGGTTCATTACGCCTTGGCAGATGGCTCAATGAAAATCGCAATGACACGATCATTGATGAAAGAAGTGGTTATAAAGCACTAGTGGCACGCGGCGATGCCGTTGGATTAAACCTTTCATATACAAGTAAATTTAAACTTGCACTGAATCATGCTTTCCCTGGTATAGATCAGGTCGTAGTACCTGACCCGGAATCTACGATCGGAAGAAAGGACAGAATCAGTTCGCGTTATCCACTATTGTACGCTGAGGGTATGAAGGGATACAGGCTGGTGTATTCGGACAAGATCTGGCGCGTTTACAGGAAGATTTGATGCTTAGGCTACCACTTCTTGTTGCCATGCTGGTCATGATCGGAGGCTGTTCAACGAAAGTTGACCGACCTGTTGCCACCGTGGCCAAGCCAGAAGTGAAGGTAGAAAAAAAAGTTCGGATAAAACATGAATCTATGCGTGTGTTCCAATCAGCAGGGAATCAATGGAAAGGGTTCAATGCAATGCAGACATCTAAAGTCGCATGGGACTCACCTCAAGCCAAAGTGTCGTTGTTGAATATGTCTGCAATTGGAGCCAACGCGGTCGCTTTAATCCCGTTCATGAAACAGAGTGGTATTCATTCGACGGATATCAGGTTGGCTAACAATGTTACGATTCCACAATTGACTGCGGCCATTGAAACTGCGCATCAGGCTGGATTGAAGGTGGTGGTAAAACCACAAATATTAATTCCGGGCGGATGGGCTGGTGACATATCATTCAGCAATGAAGCACAGATGAATTTGTGGTTTAAGAATTATTCTGAACATCTGCTCATGTATGCAAGGCTTTCCCAGCAGTTAGGGGTTGAGGCGTTTGTTATCGGCACCGAGCTGAAGAAAATCGCCAAGGATTTACCATGGTTACCTTTGATAGCCCAGTTGAGAAGGGAATTCAGGGGTAAGCTGACTTATGCTGCCCACAATGTGGACGGCGTGGAAAAATTCCCCTACTGGTACAAGCTGGACGTGACCGGAGTGTCTTATTATCCGCCGCTTGGTGATATGGGTGAATATGATGAAATGCTCGCGCATGTAGAGCTGGCACTGTACAAGCTGAACAGAGTAGTAAAGGAACATAGAAACAAATCTGTCTGGTTGCTGGAAATCGGTGTGCCATCAGCTTCAGGCGCATCCAGCCAGCCATGGGAATGGAGATCTTTAGGGAAAAGAAACCAGAGGCCCGACCTGACTATGCAGACCGGAGCAGTGGCGGCGTGGTTGAATGTCATCCAGCGAGCCAAAAATGTGAACGGCGTGTTCTTCTGGAACTGGTTCAGTGATCCATACGCAGGTGGCGAAAGTGACATTGATTATACAGTGCAAAACAAACCTGCAGAAATCATGATCAGACAATATTGGAATAACTAAAGTAATATGGGACGGGGAATATGAAGATGAAAAATATACTCAAACAGATGGTAGCATCTATAATTTTTGCAGGTGGGTTATCGGTTGTAACCGTTGGATCAGCTCAGGCCAGTGCATTTATGCTCTCAGAAGGACAGAATATGTATACCACAGGTTTCACATATTCGAGCGGAACTGACTGGTTTAATGCCAACAGGGACCGGGTTCCACAGGGCTGTACCTCAAGTGATCTGAGTTGGAACAACTCTTATACATACGGTTATTCTTATTATTATAACTTTTTTGCCAGTGCATCTTTGGCCAATCAATCGTGTGGCGTAGGTCCGAAAACAGCTGGTTTTGGTGATGTGCAGGTGGGTGTTCGCGGCAGGCTTGATAACACACGCAATGGACGGACCTGGGAATTGGCACTGAATATCCCTACGGGTTACGACAATCAAAAGATCAATCGTCTTGGTTACGGCAAGCTTGGACTTTGGGCCGGCGTAGCATTTTCTACTCAGAGTACCGGTTGGGAAGCAAAAATCCCTACATACTGGGAATTTGGCACAGGCTTCAACTACTGGTTTGGTGCTCCGGCCACGCAGTCAAAAAGCTATTTGAAATGGTCATGGCGCGTTGATGATGAAGGCATTAACCGCATTGTACTTAAAGGTGTGCTCAAGCTATCCCTTCAGGACGGCAAGCCTGAATTTCCTGTGGCGTTTGCTGGATTCCCAAGATATTCAGGTGACTATGATGCGGGAATCATCTCCGCCAAATATGCACGCAGGTTGAATGAAAACTGGACTGGAGCAGTGACTATTGGGGAGACTGTATGGGGACGCAATATAAGCGCATCCAGATTTGGAACTTTGTCATTCACTTACGGCTGGGACGACTGAGGTGTTTATGCTAAAGAATAAACTTGTTCATCTGGCAATAGGTGTTTTCGTTATAATGGCATCACCTGTTGCCGCTATATCGGCAACTGATCTGAAATTTGAAGAAGGACATTTCAGATACTCTAAAGAAGCCCTGGCTAGTGCCCAGAAAGAGGTCAAGTTCACAGACATCAATGTGTCGATGAACAGAACTGATGCTAGGGTACTTTTTTTAAAGGATCCGAATGACAAATCAACATTTGCGGCGAGCTTTGCACTCGAAGGACAGGAGTTCAGTGGCAGGATCAAATCCTTTGGCAGTTCAACACGCGCACTGAGAAAAAAATCACTTATTCTCAAGATTAAAGGTGCGAAGTGGAACGGTTATAAAAACATAGCACTGCGTTCGATGTCTTCAGACGGTTCATTGATGCGTGAATGGATGGCCTGGGAACTGATGAAAGACATGGGCATGATGGTTCCGGAAACCAACTATGTCAGGCTGAATATCAATGGGCAGTTTGTCGGTTACTTCCTTTACATTGAATGGTTAGGCAGGAATTTTCTCGATAAGCGTGGTTATGATGCGGCCTCCGAACTCTATCAGCCGGATGATTCCGTTTACTGTGGTGACTTCAGGCATGGTTCGGATGTTGAGCGTTGCTGGAATAAATATACGCAAGATGGTAAGGATTATTCCAGCCTGAAGACGCTTTCCAAGCAGATAGCATCAGCACCGATGGAAACCTTTGACCAGTTTGTTGCTGAGAACTTTGATGATGATTCGCTGACGAACTGGATAGCAGTCAATACATTGACCAGTGATGGTGACACCTATAACAAGAACTATTTTATGGTGAAGTCGGGTCAAACAAAGAAGTGGAAAGTGATTCCATGGGATTATGATCTAACGTTCGGGCACTCTTTTGACATGTTTGCACCGTTTCCGGGCAGTATTTTTAATGAGCGCTTCCAATATTATTACACACCTGATTTGGGTGTATTTAGCCCGTTGAAGGCTAAAGCACTACTAAATGAAAGCCTCAAGGCCAAGCTCTATACAAGAATCAAGCATTTGATCGGGAAAGAAAAAAATGGCCCTGAAAAAACGTTCGGCTGGTTTTCTCCAACTGTGATGAGTGCGCGTGTAGAGCACCTTGCCAGGCTGCTGGAAGGTGGTCAGGTCAGGCAGAAATACGGTAAACGTTCACCTGTATCTTTTATTGAGCAGTACGATGCAGTGAAGCATTTTGGCATAGCAAGGCCGTTTTATCTTGAAGCCAATCTGTTCTCTACATTTGAGTGGAATTACAGGAACACACCACAGATGAGAGAGTATGTGGCTTATACCAAGGGTAAGGATCTCACGCCTGAAGCCATTGCCAAAGCTGATGCTGAACAGGCTGCTGAACATTCAGCACTGGTAGCTGAAGCTGATAATGTCATCAATCCAATTGGTGAGCGGAAGAAAGGCCTGGATGAACATGAGTTTATGGCCAAGCTGCTTGAGAAGCCGTTTACTGGCAGGGGAGTATCCGGCTATTCGAACAAGTCATTGGTCGTATCTGACCCGGGTTTTGGTTATGTCTTGGCACAGCTTGATTTCAAGGAACAGTTCAGAATTGCTGATTTCCAGGCTGAGGCAGAAGCATTTAAAGCGCCGATGTATGTATTCAGCGAAGGTAATCCGGAGCAATGCATTCAACGTTCCTGGGTACTGTTCTCAAGAATTCCATCCCTGAATATTAAAGCAGATGTCACTTTTGAGTATTTCGATGAGCATTCACGCAAGAATGAGTTGGGCGGTGTGAAAGATGAGCATAAGGTGAACCTGTGGATGCACTCTGGTGAAGCATGGAGACCATTGGTTACTGAAGTGAATCAGAAGTCCAATACCCTGACTGTGAAGAACTTCAATTTGCGGGCTGGTAGAATTTACCGTTTCATTGCCTGCTCTACTGCAGAGTCAGCATTATGGAGTAAACCTGTAAGTAAGTAATCCTGATTGGATCCCGGTTCAGGAAAGACATGAGAATTGAAGGAGGCGGCATTTTGCCGCCTCTTTTTTTATTGATGAAACAGTGTAATCAGTAAAGGTATTGACGGTGTTTATTCTGCCGTTAATGTTCGCCGCCCTCCGCAAGAAGCTTTGCTGATCACGGAGGTCTTTCTGGTTACAAACTGAAGTAATTCAGGGCGTAAAAAGAAAGGAGTTGACGAACATTTTTGTAACGCTAATGTTCGCCGCCCTCGCAAGACAGGTGACTGAATTAAGAGGGTATTTTGAGTCAGATATAACGCAAGTTGTAAGTGACTCAGATAGAGGTTGACACCTTGATCGGCGGGCCTATAGTTCGCCGCCCGCAGCCAAACAGCGCAAGCTTGAAGGACGCGGAAAGATAGTTTTGTTCTTTACAATTAGTGATTTTTATTTGAACTGTGGACGTGTCAGATCTTTCCAAGCATTGGTTTGATCAGACTCTGATACTAAGCAAGTTCATTTTGAACGTTAACGTTTAATATTTGAGTTTGGTCTATGTGACCAATGCTGGGATCAAGTAATACAAAGTATCATCTTTCTTCGGAGAGTTTGATCCTGGCTCAGAACGAACGCTGGCGGCGTGCCTAACACATGCAAGT